>CAZPBN010000003.1:0-155520 GCA_964584935.1 uncultured Eubacteriales bacterium
TTTTAATTTAATAATTTGACAATCCCTTCTATTTATTTTATTTTTATTATGAAATGTCGCTATCCTTAAACCAATTTTTACTGCTTGTTATTACCTTTGTTCTGGTGATTGCCGTGACTTTTTTCATTTCCTTATTCCTGCAACTAAAAAAAACAGCAAAAGAAGGGGAAAAAACTCTGGTTGAAATAAGAACTCTGGTCCAAATGCTGAAGCAGACAGACTACAAGGTCAATACTAAAATTGATGATATTGGAGAACTTGTTGGAACCACAAAAAAAACCTTAGTCAGAATTGCTGATTTATCCTGGTTTCTGTCAGCAAAAATATTTAAACCATCTTCAAAATATTGGCCTTTTATATATCCGGCAATACGTTTGGGGTGGCGTCTAATAAAAAAAAGAAAGGAGAAAAAAAATGGCAAGTAACAATTCAAGCTCTGTAGAAGTCACTCTATCCTTCCTTCTGGGTGCAGCCACTGGTTTTATCCTTGGTGTGCTTTTTGCTCCAGCAAGCGGAGAAGAAACACGCAGAAAAATACAAGACCGGGCTGAAAAAGCAGGCGAACAAGCAAAAGAAACATATTCAAAGGTTCAAACAGAAGCAGAAAAAGGTATGAAAACAGCAAAAGAAAAAGCGCAAGTGGGAATGGATTCCATAAAAGATTTTGTTGAAAAAAAGAAAACAGAATATGGGAAAAAGACTCCTGAAGATCTGCCCAAGGAGAATAAATAAGAAAAAGACAATCATTTGTTGTGATTTCCGTCCTGTAAAATCGGTCTAGTTCAAATAAAAAGAGATAAAATCAAACCAAGTAATGAACAATTCATCTTTAGGAGAATTAAGAATAAGAAAAGTTCTGGACTTACAAGGGAATCCGAACATAAGCAGGAATGCAATTCTTGAAAAAGAAACAGGAGACTCCATTTCAACAAAACTCAATCAAACAGGCACCTCTAATCATACCAGGCAAAAAGAAGGTCATACTCATAAGGAACGTCAAATAAAAGCAGTTTTTTTTAAAAAGTGAACGGGCGGCAAAGTGCAACAGAATTGGAGAATTCAGATCGAAGAAAATTTAACAACCAATCTCAGGAATACTGATTCAGCAGTTTATACAATACATACATCATTATTATAATTTTGTTTCATTTGCCATTTTTTTTAATAGATAAACTCTAAGGGATATATCCCAACTTCAATAAAAAAACCCGGAAAAAAAGAGGTGCATGATGTCTTCTAATAAAAAAAGGAAAGAAACATTTACAACTTTATCCAATATTGAAGTTAAAAGCCTATATGACAGCAAAGACCTCAAAAACTTCGATGCTGATAAACAACTCGGTCTTCCAGGCAGCTTTCCTTTCACCCGAGGCATATATCCTTCCATGTACAGACAAAAACTATGGACAATGCGCCAATATGCTGGGTTTGGAACAGCCAAAGAATCCAATAAAAGATACCGGTTTTTACTTTCGCAGGGACAAACAGGATTGAGTGTTGCTTTTGATCTTCCAACTCAATTAGGGCTTGATTCAGATCATCCTTTAGCAAAAGGAGAGGTAGGAAAAGTAGGAGTTGCCATTGATTCTTTAAAGGACATGGAAACCCTTTTTGAACAAATTCCTCTCGACAAAGTCAGCGTTTCCATGACTATCAATTCAACAGCAGCTATTTTGTTGGCAATGTATTTGGCCATTTCAGAAAAAAAGGGAATCCCCTGGGATAAACTGTCAGGGACAATTCAAAATGACCTTTTGAAAGAATACATTGCCAGAGGAACTTATATATTCCCCCCGGAAGCTTCTTTAAAAATCACAACCGATATTTTTGCTTTCGGATATAAAAACCTTCCCAAATGGAACACAATAAGTATAAGCGGTTATCATATCAGGGAAGCCGGAGCCAATGCGGTTCAGGAACTTGCCTTCACCCTTGCCAATGCGATCACATATGTCCATTCAGCTGTCAAAGCAGGGCTCGATGTCGATGACTTTGCTCCAAGACTCTCTTTTTTTCTCGCTTCTCACAATAACTTTTTTGAAGAAATAGCTAAATTTCGCGCAGCAAGAAGAATATGGGCAAATTTGATGAACAAAAAATTCAAGGCAAAGAATCCCAAATCACAAAAATTCAGATTTCACACACAAACAAGTGGAGTGACCTTGCTAGCTCAGCAACCAGAAAACAATGTTGTCAGAGTGACCTTCCAAGCTCTGGCAGCAGTCCTGGGAGGAACCCAATCACTTCATACAAACTCCAGAGATGAAGCTCTCTCTTTACCCAGTCAAGAATCTGTTCAAATCGCTCTGCGGACTCAACAAATTATTGCCCATGAAAGTGGTGTTGCCGACACCATAGACCCGCTGGGAGGTTCTTATTTCATCGAGAATTTGACAAACGCTATAGAAAAAAAAGTGAACAATTATCTTAAAAGAATTGAATCCCTGGGAGGAATGCTCTCAGCAATTGAACATGGGTTTATTCAGAAAGAAATTCAAGAAAGTGCTTATGAATATCAAAAACAAATAGAAAAGCAACACCAGATAATCGTTGGACTCAATAAATACAGCAATGACAAAGAAGTCAGTCATTTCAAACTTTACCGTCCTCCCGAAAAACTTGAACAATCTCAGATAAATAAACTTCAACGCCTGAAAGCAAAAAGATCTCAAAAAAATGTTAATGAAGCTTTGGAATTTTTGAAAGAAGCGGCTAAAAACAATGACAATATAATGTTTCCTTTAATAGAGGCAGTCAAAGAGAAAGCCACAATAGGTGAAATTTCATCTGTATTGAAAGAAATATATGGAACCTATAATGAATCAATAACTATATAAACACAATTGATGGCGTTTCCGTTTTTATATCTTTTGCTATCTTTGTCGGCAGGAATCTTTTTTTTTTCAAAAATTCTCCATTTGCCTGGAATCTTTCTGGTTATCATTTTTATAATTTCATTGCTGTCATCCTGGCTTTTCTATTGCCTGGAAAGATTAAAAATATCCTATTTCTTAATTCTTCTTTCTGTATTTTTTCTTGGGGCATTCCTTCAGATTTCTTCAGATAAAAATTTCCAGAATAATGCTCTTCATAATTTAGATTACAGTTCCTATGCTGATATTTACGGAACTCTGTATAAATCTCCCAGGAAAAGTCACAATAAAGTCTATCTTTACATGAAAGTCCATAAAATCAACTACCAGAAAAAAGAAATCACCGCCAAAGGCAATTTAAGAATTACCGTATTCAATTCCTCTCCGGAAAACAACAACCTGGACTTGTTCATTAATGACAGAATCAAAGCATCTGCACAATTTGTTTCCCATAAAGGATTCTTTAACTTTGGTCAATCCTCTCTGGATCTATATCTAAAAACAAATAAAATCCATAAAAGGGCTTTTACTAAGAGCCCCCTTCTTATTGAAAAATTAAAGAAAGCAAGTACATTCAATTTCCTAAACTTTATCTCCCGTATCAGGAATAAAATTCAAAAAAGAATTGAACAATACTTCCACTCCCCAGCTGAAAACGCCCTCTCTCCAGAGGGAGCCGTCCTGGAAGCCCTGATGCTTGGGGAGAGACAAAGATTAGATCCTGAATTCTCCCGTTCCCTTCAACAAACAGGACTCTATCATTTACTTGCCATATCAGGAGCCCATATTGCTATCATCTCGTTCTTTCTGTTCTCTTTGTTCAAAATGCTTAGAATGAGCAATTCCCTTTCTTATACTCTCATTATTGCATTTCTTATGTTCAATGCTTTTCTCGTTGAGGGACGGCCTTCGGTTATAAGAGCCACCATAATGGCTGTTGCTTTTCTCATAGGGAAGCTTATATTCAGTGATGTCAATCTGATGAATACCATATCAATCAGTGCATTCTTTCTTCTGGTCATCAATCCCTTTTTTCTCTTTAATTCCGGCTTCCTCCTGACATTTACAGCGACATTTTCCATCATCCTGTTTTTCCCAAAAATTATGAAATATCTGCCTAAAATAAAATTTAGAATAAGTGAGATATTTGGAATTTCCCTCTGCGCCCAGCTGGGAGTTATCCCTATAATAATCATTTTTTTTAATAGAGCTGCATTTTCCTCTATCGTTTATAATTATATTGCGCTTCCTCTTGTAGCCCTCATAATGGCATCGGGATACATTTTCCTCCCGATTTCCTTAACCATCCCTTTTCTAGCCAGAATATCCTCAAAAATCATTTATTTCTTAATAAATCTTCTTATAAAATTTACGTCACTCTCTGCCAACGCCTCTTTGTCTCTTTGTGTTCCAAATCCACATCTGATGGTCATAATAGGATACTATGTTTTCCTCCTCCTTTTTTTATTCCCAACCAAAATCAAAAAACAAAAGTTAATCTTGTTTCTTTGTTTTCTGGTAATGTTCACTTTTTTAATTCTTCATCCCTTCCCCAAAAAATCCAAAAATTTAAAAGTTACCATGATCGATGTGGGACAAGGAGACTCGATTCTCATCGAATTACCAGGCCGTGAAAAAATGCTTATTGACGGAGGCGGAGTCCCTAATGATAATTTCGATATCGGAGAATTTGCTGTATCAAAATTCTTGTGGAAAAAAAGAATAAAAAAAATAGATTACCTCATTTTATCCCATGCTCATCCTGACCACATAAATGGACTGAAATCTATTGCGAGAAACTTTAAAATCGGGGAATTTTGGGAAGCTTATACTCCAGTAAAAAACAATGATTATACAGAATTCAGAAGACACCTTCCAGATTCTGTAAATCACAAAAACCTCTTCAGGGGAGAGATTTACAAAAAAGATGACATTATAATTGAGATCCTTCATCCAGAAAGAAAAAAAATTTATGTATCAACCGTCTATAATGATCACTCTCTAGTATTTAGGTTGTCCTATGGGAAAATATCATTCCTTTTTACTGGAGATATAAGTTCAGATGCCGAAAAAGAGATATTGAAAAATACAAAACATATATCTAGCCAGATTCTGAAGTCACCGCACCATGGAAGCAAAACTTCAAGTTCAATGGTTTTTTTAAAAGAAGTCAATCCAAAAATTGCAATCATCTCAGTCGGAAGGAATAACCAGTATCATTTTCCCAATAAACAGGTTTTAAAAAGGTATGATAAAATCAAAGCAAGAGTATTTAGAACAGACCTGCACGGCGCTATAGAAATTAAAACAGATGGGCATACTATTACTATCCGGAAAACACTATGAAATATGAGAATGAGTTCAGTCAACAGGGATTATAAATTAATCTTTATCTTTACATATTTAAATTCTTTTTTTATAATACAATCAAATTTTTTATTAAAAAAAGGAGAAGTCAGATGAAAAGAAAGATATCCATTGTCATTATAATGATTGCCATTACATTCTTATTATTCAGTTGCAATAAAAAAACTGAAGTTAAAGGACTTGAACTGGAGGTCAACTTCTCAGACACTCCTCTTTCAGATAATTTAATAACAAAAATGGAATACAATTGGAAAATAACCGATGATTTTGAGAAGTTCGGACGGGATTACAATATATTTGTTCACTTCTGGCATGAAAATAATCTTCTTTTTCAAGCCGATCATTTTCCAGAACTCCCTACTTCAAAATGGGAACCTGGAGAAGAATACAGCTACAAAAGACAAATCTATATTCCAAAATTTATAGATGAATTTGATCCTGATTTTAAGGGGGAAGAGGAACTGAATTTAGTTGTGGGGATTTCATCTCCCTATGATAAAACCAATAAATCTAAAAAAGACATCCTGGTCAAAAAGATCAAAATACTGCCGCCTCCTCTGAATACTCCCGAAATAATATATGAAGACGGTTGGTATGATCTGGAAATAAACCCTGGTTCTTATCTTAAACAATGGCGTTGGACGTCAAAAGAAGGAAGATGCATCATTGATAATCCGAGAAGGGATGCTTTACTTGTCATCAAAGGCGGAATAAATCTGGAAGCTCTGGATGATCAGAAAATTACATTCAAGATAAACGATTTTGTTTTAGACGAATTTATACCTGAAACAAGCTTTTTTGAAAAGTCTTATAACATAAAAAAGGAAATGCTCGGGGAAGAAGACGAATTTTATCTCACTATAAGCACAGATAAAACTTTCGTACCATCTGAAATTTCACCCAATTCTATGGATGATAGAGAATTGGGAGTTAAAATTTCTTTCCTTTATTTCAGATAAAAAAGTACTTAGCAATTTGTCAATTAAAAGAAAGGGATCGTTGAGTAAACGATCCCTTTTATCCCTTTAATAAACTTCTTATTTCTTAATTACAATAATTAAAAGCTTGATCCAGATCTTCTATAAGTTCTTGTGTATCTTCAAGTCCTATAGACAAACGGATCAGACTATCTGAGATTCCCATTTTCTTTCTTTGGCCAGGTGGAATCACAGCATGAGAAGTTGTAGCAGGCCTTGTAATCAGAGTTTCGACCCCTCCGAGACTTGGAGCAATGGTTAGAAGATTGACTTTGTTCATTATCTTAACCGCTGTTTCCAATCCTTGTTTAACTTCAAAACTCAACATCCCGCTAAATCCGTCAAAAATTTCACAGGCTCGCTCATACTGAGGATGATTACTCAATCCAGGATAATTGACTTTTTGAACTTTTGGATTATTCTCCAAGAATTCCGCAATTTTTAACGCACTCTCATTCTGATATTTTACTCGAAGTGCAAGCGTTTTTATCCCGCGGTCCAGTAAAAAGCACACATGAGGATCAAGAGAACCTCCAAACCGTTTGAGTTTCTCATTCATTTTTTCAATAAGATTGGCTTTACCGATTGCTGTTCCAGCCACAATATCGGAATGTCCGTTTAAATATTTAGTGCAACTATGCAAAGAAAGATCAAACCCCCATTCAGCAGGACGAAAATTCACCGGACTGGTAAATGTGTTATCTACGATGGAAACTAGGTTATACATACTGGCAAAATCCACTGCAGCTTTTAAATCAGCAACTTGAAGCAAAGGATTTGAGATTGATTCCACATAAATGGCTTTGGTGTTTTTCTGTAATTTTCCCTTCCATGAAGAAGGATTGTTCCCATCAATAAAATCAAAGGTTATTCCCATATCTCTAAAATCATTATTGATAAAATTATAAGTCCCTCCATAGATACAGTCCTGTATCAGCAAATGATCTCCCTGGGAAAGAACAGTCAAAAGAGCAGTTGAAATGGCTGCCATCCCGCTTGAAGTGACAAGCGCAGATTCCGCATTTTCCAAATCAGCCAGTTTTTTATGAAGAAGGTCATGATTCGGGGTGTTATTTAAACGAACATACTTAAGATAACTATAATCCTTCTCTCCTTCAAACTCATACATGGCAGATTGAAAAATAGGCAATACCACTGCCCCCTCTATTCTGGGCTTTTTCTCTCCCGAATGAATCGCCTTGGTCATAAAATGTTTATATTCTTTACTCATTGGTCTCCTCTTCCATTTTTTTATATAAAAAGCACTCAAATGACTGCCTTAACCGGTTAAAATAAACTCAAATCATTGGATAAATCTTTTTTATCATATGAAAAACATGCATTCAAGATGAAAAAAAAAAAATGTCATTCAATTGAAAGGAAAAGAAATATAATGTATATTCGCAGGAGTATGAAAACAGTTTGCTTTCTTTTATCTTTTTTATATCGCTGTGCATCTTGGATAAGGAACCTCATGTATGCTGGAAATATTTTTAAATGCAAAAAATCACCAATACCTGTTCTGAGCATAGGGAATATTTCATTCGGAGGAACTGAAAAAACCCCTCTAGCCATCCATCTTGTTTCTTTTTTTAACAAAGAAAAAATAAAAGTAAGCATCATCTCCAGGGGATATAAGGGAAAATGGGAAAACAAAGGAGGAGTCCTCTCTGATGGAAAAAAACTATATGGAAGCTGGGAAGATGCCGGGGATGAGCCCTTCATGATGTCAAAGAATATTCCTGAGGCAGGGGTGTTTATAGGAAAAAACCGCTATCATTCCTGCCAAAAGGCTGCCCAATCAGGTTTTGATTTGGCAATACTGGATGATGGATTCCAACACAGACAACTCTGCAGAGATCTTGATATTGTTCTCATAAATCCTCTGGAAAAAATCGCTTTAAGGGAGCCTTTTATTTGTTTAAAAAGAGCGAACATTCTTTTAATTAAAAAGAACTCAGGGAAAATAAAAGAAAAATTATCCCATAGATTTAAAAAAAAACATATATATGAATACAAAGTGATAAAAAAAGGTTTTTTCCCCATGGGAGAAACGACTCCTTTAGCAGAAAATCAATTAAAAAACAAAAAAATTCTTGCTTTTTCCGGTATTGCTCGACCGGAAAGGTTTCACAACATGCTTCAAAACTCAGGAATCAAATCATATTTTTCCATAAACTTTCCTGACCATCATCATTATCCTCTTTCTTCAATAAAAAGAATTTTAAAGAAATATGAACACATCGGTGCTCAGGCAATCATCACCACTGAAAAAGATACCGTAAAACTAAAAAAGCATCCGGCTTTTATTAATATTCCCGTTTATTATTTGAAAATAGACCTGGAAATAGAAAATAATTTTTATTCTGATTTGTCTTTATTCCTTAAAAGAAAAAAATTGATTGACAAATGAACAATTTGAAAAGACTCTTTGAATTTTCAATTTTTCAGTCGATCAAATTTATAATTTTTATCCTTCCCAGAAAATTATGCTTATACTTGGGGAAATTTCTGGGCTTTTTAATCTACCTTCTCGATAAAAAACACAGAAATATTGCACTCGATAATTTAAAAACAGCTTACGGCATGAATTTACCATCCAGCTTTTATAAAGGGATCCTTCGAAGGTTCAATATCCATTTCGGTCGTGCATTCGTGGAAATACTAAAATTTCCCCACTTATCAGAAAAAAAGAAAAGAAACCTATTTATTGTCGAGGGAGAAGAAAATTTAAAGGAAGCCCTAAAGCTAAAAAAGGGAGTTCTTCTTTTTTCAGCCCATTATGGTAACTGGGAAATCGCTCCATCATATCTTTCCCGTATTGAAAAAACAAAAGTCATTGCCAGACCTTTGGACATTGATTTTTTTGAACAAGAACTTCATAATCTACGCACCTTGCTGGGAGCTGACGTTATTTATAAAAATGAGGCGGCAAAAAAAACACTACAATCCTTGCGTTCAAAAGAGATGATTGCCATTCTTATAGATCAGAATGTTTTAAAAAGCCAAGGAATATTTGTCAATTTTTTTGGAAAAAAAGCTTCGACAACCCCCAGCCTTGCTGCTTTCCATTTGAGAACAAATTCTCCCATCATACCGGTCTTTTGCTATCCTGCGCCTCGCTCTCGATATCATCTAAACATACTCAAACCCCTTAAAATAAAACGAACCGGAAATTACCACCAAGATATATTGAAAATCACTCAAATATGCACTAACATTATAGAGGAAAGAATACGGAAGAATCCTGACTACTGGTTTTGGATCCATAAAAGATGGAAAACAAGGCCCTAAAAAAATGAGAGCAAATAATCGCGCTTTTGATGAATTACGAAAGGTAAAAATAACAGCAGACTATCTTGGCTTTGCAGATGGTTCTACTCTCATTGAAATCGGTAAGACAAGGATTATAACTTCTGCCACTATTGAAGAAAGAGTTCCTTTTTTTCTTAAAAACAGTGGAACAGGATGGATAACCGCCGAGTATTCCATGCTCCCTTCTGCCACTGAGAAAAGAACAGTGCGGGAAAGAAATCAACTGCGCATATCAGGCCGAAATCAGGAAATACAACGGCTTATAGGCCGATCGTTAAGAGGAGTAACAGACCTGAGTATTTTAGGAGAACGAACGATTCTCATCGATTGCGACGTTATTCAAGCAGATGGTGGAACGAGAACAGCTTCCATTTCAGGAAGCTGTATCGCTCTTGCTATTGCCTTAAAAAAATTACTTGATAACAAGATGATTGATGTCCTTCCCCTCAAACATTTGGTGAGTGCTGTGAGTGCTGGAATAATGAATGGCAACGTTCTTCTTGATCTCGATTATAATGAGGATTCTCAGGCTAATGTTGATATCAATGTTGTCGAAACTGATAACGGACGTCTTGTGGAAGTTCAAGCCACAGGGGAGGAATACAGTTTTTCCAGAAGAGAACTAGACTCTTTGTTAAAATTAGCCCATAAAGGAATTATAGAAATTCAAAATATACAAAAAGATGTTCTTAAAAAGAAAAGTATTCTTTTTATGGCATACAGATAAATTAACGAGATTAAATATTTCCTTTCAAAATAAGTTCATAAATTTTATAATAGAGAATTCTTCTCCAAAAAAGAAATAAAATGATATCAAAAAGATTAAATCAAATACAAGAATCCCTCACTTTTAAAATCACAGCAGAAGCCAAAGCGATGAACAACCAAGGCTTCGATATAATCGATCTTAGTGTTGGAGAACCAGATTTTCCAACTCCAGAAAATATAAAAAAAGCAGGCATCAAAGCCATTGAAGATAATTTCACAAAGTATACCCAAAGCGATGGAATTCCCGAGCTTAAAGAAGCCATTATAAATAAATTTCAATATGATAACGGCCTCACTTATTCAAAAGATGAAATATTGATTTCATCCGGAGCCAAAAATTCACTTTATAATTTTATTCACACCATTATCAATGAAGGTGATGAAGTGATTGTTCCCTCTCCTTACTGGGTCACATATCCTCAAGTGGTCTGTTTAGCCGGGGCTAAAGCAATTATTGCCTCAACGAATATAGAAGATGGATTCATTTTGAAACCGGAACAACTAAAATCGGTTATATCCCCTAAAACCAAAGCTATTATACTCAACAATCCCACAAATCCAACGGGCGCAGCTTATCAAAAAAATGAACTCGAACCTCTGGCAGAAATTATTCTTGAAAACGATATATATGTTCTTTCAGATGAAATATATGAAAAGCTGGTCTATGATGATTTCAAATTTTTCAGTTTTGCATCCCTGGGAAAAGAAATCAAGAAAAAAACGGTCACCATAAACGGTGTTTCCAAATCTTTTGCAATGACAGGATGGCGTATAGGTTACGCCGCAGGACCAAGAAATATTATTAAGGGAATGGCTAAAATCCAGAGCCATTCAACCTCAAACGCCTGCTCTATTTCCCAAAAAGCAAGCGTGGAAGCTTTAAATGGACCTAAGAACAAAGTTTCAGAAATGGCATCAGAGTTCCAAAGACGAAGAAATTATATGCTCAAGAGGCTAGAAACAATACCGGCTATTTCTTTCTCTAAGCCTAAAGGAGCATTTTATATTTTCCCCGATTGTTCGTTTTATTATAAAAAGGAATTCAACAACACCCCTATACAAAATTCCTATAACTTAGCCTACTATCTCTTAAAAGAAGCTAAAGTCGCAGTCGTTCCAGGAGAAGCATTTGGTGCGGATGCTTTCCTAAGAATTTCTTATGCCACATCAATGGAAAATCTGGAAAAAGGCATGGATAGAATAATTGAAGCTTTATCAAAACTAAAAACCACTTAAAACTGAATAGTTTGTTAGATTGTTTCGTACTAAGCCAGAAGGGGTAAACTTATTTCTTGATTAGATATAAAAAAGGGGAATAGATAACAAGTCCATATCTGCGTTTTTTCAGGTCCAACTAATATGTTGTTTTATTTCTTATTGTAAGATAGCTTGTTCTCAATCTCCTGAGTCATTATATGCAAAAGCACAAGATGGATTTCCTGTATTCTTGCAACGTTGGTTGAAGGGACATCAATGAGAAATTCCGTAAAAGAAGAAACTGTTCCTCCCTTGTTTCCTGTCAAGGCAATCGTTCTCATCCTTTTTTCTTTAGCTGCTTTCATGGCTTCGATTATATTCAAAGAATTTCCACTTGTGGAAAGGCCTATAGCAATATCTCCTTGTTTTCCAAAAGCTTCTATTTGACGGCTAAAAATAAAATCAAACGAAATGTCATTGGAAACAGAGGTTAAAATAGAAGTATCCGTGGTTAAGGAAAGAACATTAAAAGCCTGTCTTTCTTTACAAAATTTATTAACAAGTTCAGCTGCAAAATGTTGGGCCTGGGCGGCACTTCCCCCATTGCCGAAAATCAATACTTTCCCTCCTGCTTCCAAACATTCGATCAATAACTGAATAATCTTATTAAAAGTTTCAAGCTTAAAGATAAACAAATCATCTAAAATATTTTTAAATTCTTTAATAATTTTATCATATTCCATTCTTCCTCCAGAAAAAATCACCTCTCTTTTTCCAGTTGATTTTTAATCATGCCTCTGACATTTTCTTTTAATTGGTTGATATTCTTCTCATTGTATCCATCCAACGAAACAGGAGGAAGAAATTTCACCTTGACCCTTCCTCCTTTGATAAAAAATGTTCCCTTAGGCATAATTTGATAACTTCCTTTCAGGGCAACCGGAACTATGGGAGCTTTACTTTCTAAAGCTAGAAAGAAACCTCCTCTTCTAAATTCCTGTAATTTGCCATCCAAAGTCCTTGTTCCCTCTGGAAATATCAAAAAAGAATAACCTCTTTTTTTTATAAGAGAAGAAGCCCGTTCAATGGCTTTTCTCCCCCCTTGTCTGCCTTTTCGGTCAACTGGAATAAATCCAATTTGCTTCATGCCAAGACCAACCACAGGAATCCTAAAAATTTGCTTTTTCAATATTACTCGTGAAAATTGAGGAATAAGCATAAACAAAAGGGGCCCATCAATAAAACTGGCATGGTTTGCCATAAAAATATAGGGGGAATGTTTATCCACATGATCCAATCCTTGCACTTCGACCTTTATCCCTAAAATAAATCGGCTTAGAGACATGGCATATTTCCCTATTTTAATAATCGGATTGGTCACTCTTGCGATGTAGCAAAAAAACATAAATATCATTAGAGGAATTAATAAAATCAGATACACAATTAAAAGAATGATTGTTCTCATTGATTCAATACTATTTTACACGATCCCATATTTAATGCATACAAAAATATAAAGATTAAGAAACAATAAGAAACAATGTCGGATGTCGTAAGACGTCAGAAGTAAGAAGAAATATAAAACAATGTAAGATGGAATGCTTCGGAAGTCAGATGATATTTAATAAAAAAAATGGACAGCAGAGCGATGGAACTCATAAGAATCAGTAGCGGGATGGTTATATTTCTCCATGATTTCTGTGGGACATCTTAGATCTGAGATTAAACTCTATCCCTACAGACAACATAACAATGAAGACATAATAATATAATGAAAACAAACGATGCAATCCCCTGCAAAAATAACACAAATGTGTCAATAAAAATTAACAATAATGTCTATTCTTATAAACAAAAAAGGCACCACACCTTAAAGATGTGATGCCTTTTCAAAAGCTGTTGCTTTATGACTTAAGTTCTTAAATACGGTTATTATTAAGTGCCAGTACCTCCCGTTTTTGGCGCACGAATCCAGGAACCACTGAACGACACCAGATCATAAGTGAAATCCTCCATTTCGTTTACGACAAACCTGCCTGCTTCTGGATCAGTATCAAGAAAATTCCAATCTTCTTGAGCACCACCTCGCCCGAATGACGAAATCAGAAAGTCACCATCCAGTGGGTCAGAAATTCCATACTCCGTGGCATTTTCATTACACCACACATTAAACGGGGTTCCCCATTCATCATTTTCAGGGAGAACCCTGATATAAAATGGAGATAAAGCACTATAAAACTCATCTCCAGCACTATAGGTTCCTGAAGAAGCCGGAGCATTTCCGTTATCCGTGATATAATCCGCAACAGCAGTACCAATTGTGGCTATACTCTTCATCGTGCTTTTCTGCTTTGCCTTTTGAATAGCGGTTATGGCATTGGGAACCAGAAGAACAGCTAGAATTCCGATAATAGCGACAACGATGAGCAATTCAATCAGCGTAAAACCTCTCATTTTTTTTAGAATCATTCATTCCTCCTTTTCAGAACGGTCATTCGTTCCGCCTGAAATAATTTTTAAATTTAATCATAACTCTCATAACTCTCTATAATTATTGCAAATTTTATGCCAAAAGTTAAGTTGTTGAAATAAAACAAATTAGTTTTTTAGCTTCCAATAAAAAACAGATATATTCACAATTACTGTCATCTGCTTGACAATTTTTGTCATTTAGAGAAATCCTCTATATATCTTTCATCATCATTCCATTCATTCTTTTTATCAAATTTTAACTCATATTTCTCTATAAGATGTCTTAATGAACGGTAGCTTATCCCCAAAAGTTCAGATGTTTTTTTGAGATTTCCTTCCGACTGTTTGTATGCTTCTTTAATATATTTTTTAGATATTCCGTCCAGAAATACCTTCAGATTAAATCCTGTCATCAGTTTAAGCTCACTTTCAAATGCTTTATCTGGATTTAAAATATCTTCGGGCAGGCAATCTTCGGTTATTGTTTGCCTTTCTTCTATCGCCACTATTCTTTCCATTAAATTTTCTAATTCTCTGACATTCCCTGGCCAGGGGTAAGCTTCCAGGACTTTCATTACTTTGGGAGTGATTCTTTTGTTCACTCGATTCATTTGTTGACAATATTTGTCCAAAAAGTAGGAAATAAGGAGAGGAATATCCTCTTTTCTTTCTCTTAAGGGAGGCATTTCCAAAGAGATTACATTCAAACGGTAATACAGGTCTTCTCTGAATTGACCTTTCTTGATTTTTTGTTTTAAATCTTGATTGGTCGCCGCTATAATACGAGCATCAATAGGAATTTCTTCGGTGCTTCCAACTCTCCTGATTTTTTTATCCTGAAGGCTGCGAAGCAATTTGACCTGAGTCCACGGAGCCATTTCTCCAACTTCATCCAGAAACAAGCATCCCTCTTCAGCAGCTTCAAACATACCTTTTTTATTAGAAACGGCTCCGGTGAAAGCTCCTTTGACATAACCAAATAGTTCGCTTTCTAAAAGATTTTCCGGTAAAGCTCCACAGTTTATTGAAACAAATCGTCCGTCTCTCCGTTGACTGAGAGTATGAATTGTTCTGGCTGCCATTTCCTTACCCGTACCGCTTTCACCAGAAATAAGAACCGTTGAATCCGCACTGGCAATCTTTTCAATCAATCCGTATATTTCTCTCATCTTTCTGCTCTTGCCAATAATATTTTCCAGGTTGTACTTATCCTTAAGCTCTTTTCTCAATAATAAGTTTTCTTCCTGCAATCTCTTTCTCTCCAGACCTTGGGAAACAACGATCTTTAACTCATCCACATCAAAAGGTTTAAGTATATAGTCCATAGCTCCAGCTTTGAGGGTTTCAACTGCTTGTTTCACCGTTCCGTAGGCTGTAATGACGATCACAGGGATATCCGATTTTTTATTCTTTACTTTTTTTAAAACCTCTAGCCCACTCATTTCCGGAAGCTTGATATCTGTGATGATTAGATCAAATTCCTCTTTTTCAATCAATCCCAGAGCTCTAGGAGCAGACAAAGCTGTTTTCACTTGATATCCTTCTTTTTCGAAAACCATAACAAGAAGATCCAGAATGCTTTTTTCATCATCCAGTATCAAAATTTTTTCCATTCTCTTATCTCCCTGTATCTTTCTCTAAAATAATCCGATTTCTTCTTAAATAACTCATAGTTACCCTGGATTTTTGGGAAATGTCAAAATAATTTCAGTTCCCCTGTTTGGTTCTGACAGCACTTCAATATCTCCTTTATATTCATCAACAATTTGCTTAATAACTGCCATTCCAATCCCCTTTCCCTTTTGAAATCCGGAATAAAAAGGCTCAAAGATTCTTTCTTTTTCTTCAGGAGACATTCCTTTTCCCGTATCTGCAAATTTCAGCTGAATTTTATTCTTGTCATTATCATTAAAATCAACATCAATTGTTCCTCCATCAGGCATGGCTTTAATAGAATTGCTCAGTAGATTCCAAAAAATCTGTTTGAAATGAACAATATCTCCAAAATAATAGAGTTTCTTTTCTCTGAAATTTCCTCCAATCTGAATATTTCTATCTAACTTGCCGTTCTTTTTAAGCAGAGTCAGAGTTTCTTTGACTACAGATGAAAGGTCAACAGAAACAGGAGAAGCTTTCTCGCCGGGGGAAATGAGGTTTAAATACTGATCTATAGAGTATGAAATTCTTTGAGATTCATTAATAATAATATCCATCAATTCCTTTTGTTTTTTCTTAGGATTCAATTCCTGTTTAAGGAGCTGGACAGAGCCTGACACTGCAGTCAGTGGATTTCTTATTTCGTGAGCAAGTTTTGCTGACGTTTCTCCTGCTATGGCAAGTTTGGTTTTAACTTCCAGCTCTTTTTCAGCCTCGCGGAGTTTTTCCCTGGTCTTTCTCAAGCTATCCGATAAAGAATTCATCAAAAAAGCAATGATAAAAAAAACACTCCATGCAATTAAAATATTGGTTATGACATGTCCAAATGACATCTCTATATCTGAAAGGGAACCGGGAATTGGGATAACTTTATAGAACATTCCCTCCACAAGCATCCCAAAAAATATAGCACATAAAGAAGCGGTCAAATAGGCTGCCCGCTTGGAAAGAATCAGGCTGGCTGCAATGATTTCGAAAATGTATAAGAAATAAAAAGATCCTCTCAATCCGCCTGATATATACACAAGAGCAGTAATGATGAGAAGGTCAATAAATATTTGAAGATAGACCTGGAATATATAATGCCTGTCAAAGAAATATATCAACAGATACAATACAGAGAGGAAATAACAAGAGAATACTAAGTAATAAAAAGATGAAATCGGAAGAAACACAGATGTGCTGTACTGTATGATGACAGCTGAGATTAAAAGGGATGTTATGATTATCAGCCTAAAAATAATCAACCTAAAGACATTTTTACTGATTGAATTCATCGGAATCCCTTTACTTTTATTAATATTTCCTGGACAATTGGAACTAAAACTGCTGAATCATACTGAATATAGGCAGATACATAGAGATAACAATCATTCCCACAAGTCCTCCCACAAAAATCAAGAGTATAGGTTCTAACATGGAAAGAAGGCCTGAAACAGCCACCTCCACTTCATCATCGTAAAAATCAGCCAGTTTATTCAGCATTTCATCCAATGTTCCCGTCGCTTCTCCAACTCCTACCATCTGGAGAAAAATAAAAGGAAATTCTCCAGATTCTCTAAAAGAATCAGCCATACTTTGACCTTCTCCTACTTTTTTTCTGGCTTCAAGAATATAACTTTCCATCACCACATTTCCAGCCGTTCCAGCTGTGATTTTTAAACTGTCCAGCATTGCCACTCCTCCAGTAAGAAGAGTACTTAACGTCCGGGTAACACGCGAAAGGGCTACTTTTTCGAGAAGCTTACCAAAAAGGGGCAACTTCAAGTATGTCCTATCCAAAATACGTCTTCCTCCTGGCGTTTTCCCCATATACCGGTATCCAATAATTAAAACAATGATGCCTATAAAGATATAAAGTATATATTTTTGAACAAATTTACTCACTGCTAAAATAAAGGATGTAAGCCCTGGCAAAGTAGCACCGAGTTCCATAAAAATGTTAGCAAAGGTGGGAACAACCTGCCACATCATAAAAATTGTAACAATAATAGCAAAAGCCACAATAGCAACAGGATAAATCATGGCTTGCTTTACCTGAGATCTCAGTTTTACAATTTTTTCCTGGTAGTCAGCTAAACGGGTCAACATAATATCAAGAGAACCACTTTGTTCTCCAGTCGCCACAAGATTACAGTAAAGGTCATCAAATACTTTCGGGTGTTTTCTTTTTGCCTGGTGCAATGCCGAACCAGCTTCAACATCAGCCCTGATATTTTTTATTACTTTTTTAAAATATTTATTTTTCTCTTGTTCTTCGGCAAGAATATTCAAACTCTGTATGAGAGGCAATTCAGCATCTATCAACACTGAAAGGTGCCTGCTGTAAACGGACAGCTCTTTTAAAGCAACTTTTTCTCTTCTGAGAAAGGGGATATTTAACTCAAATTGTTTTCTTGTAACATCTAAAACAGTAATCTGTTCCCTGCTAAGTGCTGATGCAATATCCTCTTTATTTTCGGCAACCCTTTCTCCGGATACCAATTCACCAAAACGATTTTTTCCTTTCCACACAAATACTGGCATATTTCCCCCTTATTTTCCTTTCCTTCTATTTTCATAGTCACTTGAGACAACTCCCTTAATACCTTCCCTCCTCTGGATAATATCTGTTAACTCTTCTGGTTTAGATGTCGCACTCATTGCTGTTTCCATGGTAATAAGATTTCTTAAAAAAAGATTAGCCAGGGATTGGTTGAACGTCATCATGCCATATCTTTCTTGTCCCATCTGCATTGTGCTGTATATCTGGTGAATTTTATTTTCTCTGACAAGATTTCTCACAGCAGGATTTGGGATGAGAACTTCCATCGCTAACACTCTTCCCTTCCCATCTGCACGAGGAAGGAGACTTTGAGTAATAACTGCCTCCAGTATCAAGGACAGAGTAATCCTTACTTGAGTTTGATACTGAGAGGGGAAGATATCTATGATTCTTGAAATTGTTTCTGAAGCGGAATTTGTATGCAGGGTCGAAAACGTTAAATGGCCGGTTTCCGCTACACGCAGCGTTGCCTCTACTGTTTCCAAATCTCTCATTTCTCCTACCAGAACAACATCCGGATCTTCACGCAAAACGGAACGCAGAGCATTGAGATAAGTAAGAGTATCAACAAGCAGTTCTCTTTGATTGACTATGCATTTTTTGGGAACAAAAAAATATTCAATCGGATCCTCTATGGTCACAATATGAACACTTCTGTTTTTATTAATATGTTCAAGCATACAAGCTAGAGTCGTGGATTTACCGCAGCCTGTAGGACCTGTCACTAACACAAGCCCCCGTGGCAAAAAACAAAGCTGGGATAGCCTTTGGGGAATGCCGAGTTCGGGAAAACTCCACTCCAGTGACATAAATCTTCTAAAAGCAGCAGCAACTGATCCTTTTTGCATAAAAACATTTCCCCGGAATCGCCCCACACCCTTAATTCCAAAAGAAAAATCAAGCTCAAGATTCTGTTCAAAATACTTTTTCTGCTTATCTGATAGCAATCCATAAACCATTGACCTTGTTTCATCACTGGTTAAAGGAGGATGATCAAGAGATATCAATCGTCCATCAACTCGAATCCGAGGAGGAATATGGGTGGTCAGATGCAAATCACTTGCATCCTCATCCACAGTGATTTTTAATAATTCTTGAATTGTTTTTTTCATTTTTAACTCATCTCTTCATCCACAACTGTCTCTCTTATGACTTCTTCAATGGATGTCACTCCTTCTTTTATTCTATTGAGTCCGCATCTTCTCAAAGTAGTCATACCTTGCTTGATAGCAACTTTTTTAATCTCACTTGATTGATCTCTTTTTAAAATCAGATCTCTTATTTTATCTGTCACTTCAATAACCTCATAAAGGCCTAATCTTCCTTTATAACCTGTTTCATTACAACTGCTACATCCTCCTGGCCCGTAAACAGTCATAGAACTCGCCTCCTCTTTAGAAAAACCCAGTTTAAAAAGACGATCTTCAGGCACTTTCTGTTCGACCTTGCATTTTTTACATAAACATCTCACCAGTCTCTGGGCGACAATTGTGGTTAATGAATCCGCAATCAAATAAGGTTCTATATCCATATTGACAAGCCTGGTAATTGTACTTGCTGCATCATTGGTGTGAACGGTGGAAAAAACAAGATGTCCTGTCAGAGCAGCCTTAATGGCTATATCAACCGTTTCATTATCTCTCATTTCACCAACAAGCATAATATCAGGATCCTGCCTTAAAAAAGTTCTTAAGGAAGAAGCAAAATTCAAACCAATCTCTTCCTTAATGTTGACTTGATTTATTCCTGGCAAATAAAATTCCACTGGATCTTCGGCAGTCATAATATTCCTGTCCATATCATTCAAAACAGAAATAGCTGAATATAAGGTTGTTGTTTTTCCACTACCAGTCGGACCGGTTACTAGAATGATTCCCCATGGCCTATTGATTCCTCGCTTAAAGATCTCCAAAGAATCTGGTTCAAATCCCAATTTCGTAAGATCCAGGTTTAGTCTCTCCTTGTCAAGAATTCTGGAAACAATCTTTTCTCCAAATATAGTGGGCAAACAGGAAACCCTCATATCAACTTCTTTCTTGTTTCCGCCTTCCATTTTAACGTTTAATTTAATCCGTCCATCCTGGGGCAACCGCTTTTCAGCAATATCCATGTTAGAAAGTATTTTCACTCGTGAAAGAACTGGATTTTTAAATTTCAAAGGAAGACTCATCATCTCATAAAGCGTGCCATCCAACCTATACCTCACTCTGAATGACTCATCATAGGGCTCAAAATGGACATCACTGGCCCCTTTTTTGATCGCCTCTATAAATACTGTATTGACCAAAGTGATAACCGGAGCTTGTTCTGTAGCCTGGACAATCTCCTCAACGCTGTAATTATCCTCTTCTTCCTCCAAAACACTGATCTGAGAATCATCCGTTGTTTCAATCTCATCAAGTATCTGTTTCACTCTTATATTTTGTGAACTTCCATAATATTTTTCTATGGCACTCAACACAGCTGATTCAGAGGCAACCACAGGCTGAACACTGAGCCCTGTTCTGAATCTAATATCCTCGATAACATCCAGATCTGTGGGGTCTACCATCGCTAAGGTCATAAAAGACCGTATCCTGTGAATAGGCATAATGAGATTTCTTTTTGCTACTTCCACAGGAACAAGCTCTATCACTTCTGGAAAAAGTTCAAACTGATTGAGATCTATATGAGGATAACCCAATTGGCGGCTCAATGCTTCAGCTAATTCTTCTTCTGAAATTAAGTTCAGAGAAATGCACGCAGATGCAAATATCACATCGTGTTTCTTTTTGTACTGGTTTACTTTTGTTAATTGCTCCTGGCTAATAAGCTTTTCTTTGGTTAAAATTTCGGCTAACGTTGAACCCATTTTATCACTATTAAAATAATTTATTTGACATTTTTTGTCAACAATAGATTTTTAAGACTTTCTTCGCTACTAAGACGTCATGCCATCCTGTTTTTTCTCTAAAATATTATAATTTATAATAATCAATCTTTGCAAATTTTTGCAGCCAGATTCAATAATTAATTTGGTTGGCTGTTCAAGAACTGCCGTCTTTTTTATTTCTCGTTACCTTTGTAAATCCTTTCCAATTTTTTCTTAAATTGCAAACCAGGAGCAAATTCAGGCGAAAACTTTAAGGTTTCTTCATTAAATTGAAGAGCTTCATTAATCTCTCCCCTCACAGCCATTAACACTGCCATATTATGAAGAGCCAGAACATTTCGCGGATTTATTTTAAGTGCTTTGATCAAATATTTTTCCGCATCTTCAAATCGTCTGAGATAAATGAATGTCATTCCAATATTTAAATAGACTCCCTCTGATTCCGGCTCGATCTCTGCTGCTTTTTTGTACCAGTAAAGGGCTTTTTTCCATTCTTCCTTCTCAATATAAATATTTCCAAGATTATTGCAAGAAAGAAAATCATTCTTATTTATGGAATAAGCTTTTTTGTAGTGCTTGGACGCCTTTCCAATATGCCCCAGTTGTTCATGAACCAGCGCCAGATTGTAATGAACTAAATCCATTTTTGGCTCGTAATTCATAAACTTTGGAAATAAAAAAGCGATGAGACAACAAGCTCCCCAGATTAAAACTTTTTTAATATGACTTTTTTCCAAAGCTTCACTGAGCTCAGAAACAGGAACAGCAGCAAGAATGATCAGCCCGGGAACCATTGGCAAACGGTAACGTGAAAACAGAAAAAAAATCACCGTGGAAGCCATCCAGGCAAAAATAAAAATCAATACAGGGGAATAGTCAGAAATCCTCTTTCTGACAATCCACAATCCTGCTAAAGCTAACAAAAACACACTTCCGAATTCAAACAAAGAAAACCGAAGCACCAGAGACTTTGTTTTCATATAGTAATAGTCCACAGCATCAGGCCATTCATACCAGCTCCAGAACATTTTAAGCTTTTTTAGCTCCAGTTTGATAAAATCCAAAGGATATTTTTTTATCCAAGACAGAGATTTCTCAAACCAGTAATTGGAAACTTCAGCGGGAGTAAGCTCCCTTCCTGTTTCCATCTCTGCAATACGGATAGGTTCTCTTCGTTCATAATAAGGGATTTGCTTCCCCGGTACTATTGGCTTATAGGTCCCGTTTGCTTCCGGATTATTTCCTATATAAAAATTCACTCCTCCCTGGAATGTGGTTGGTAAAAAAATTCCTCCCACCAGATAGTTCCGCAAAGCAACCGGAAAAAGAATAATGACAACTCCTAAAATCATAACAACCCACTTTTTCAGAACAACGGATTTCTTTTCCCTCAATTTGATTGCCAGAATCAACAAAAAAGGAAAAACAAGCATCATGTTTTCCCTCAACAGAATAAGCATCCCGCTTAAAACACCGGCTAGCATCCACAGGCGGTATTTATCTTTTACTCTTGCCTCAATAAGAACCCAAAGAAGAAAACTGGCAACAGATACAGCCAGGCTCTCTTTAAGAATTTGAACATCATAGAAAATAAAAACATTATAAGTTGCCCCCAGAAATGCGGCGATTAGCCCTGATTTTTCACCGGCAAGCTTTTTCCCAGCCCGGTAAAGGGCATAACATCCTCCAGCGGCAATGATGATCTGAAACAGATAGACAATATCCAGATGTCTGCCAAAAATCCAGTAAATCAAACCGAGTAAATAGGGATATAAAGGAGCCTGGAAAAAAACCTCTGAACCAAACCATTCCCCTCCGGCAATTTTCATAGCCCACTGGTCATACTCCTCACTGTCCATTATAAGGTGAGCAACAAAAGGCTCTTCCCGGACTTCCAGCCAGTAGGACATACGCAAAACAAGGGCAAGAACGATCACAAAAAGAAGCAGCCATTTTTTATGCCTTTTCAATACGGAATACAATTCAGAAAACTTAGAAAACAGGTTTTTATTTGCCTTTTTCTGTGCCATTTTTATAATAGACTTTTACTGGACTTCTTTCTCTTTTAGTCTCCCAATCATTCACTTTATATAAAAAAAACAACGCGCCTGGAGAGACTCGAACTCCCGACCCGCTGCTTAGAAGGCAGCTGCTCTATCCAACTGAGCTACAGGCGCGTAATTTAAGCACTCTATATCTATATAATAAAAAACACTTTTTCTCTCAATGGGTTTATCCGCAATCGGGGAGATCGGATTTGAACCGACGACCTCCTGCTCCCAAGGCAGGCGCGCTAACCAAGCTGCGCTACTCCCCGAGATAAGATAAAAACGTTCAAATCATAATTTTACATTCTGATTCTATTTTTGCAACAAGAAAAATAACAACAAATAATATGAGTAGCTGGCTTGAGTTCTTGTAAAAGTATTTTTATGAAACTTAATTTTTTATCTTCTTTTCAAGCCTTTTTCAACTTCATTCTGATCAATCTTTAATAGAACCGGCCTCCCGTGAGGACACAGAGAATAATTAGATGTTTTAAAAAGACTCCTCACCAGATAATCCATTTTTTCCTGAGGCAAGGGCTGTCCTGCTTTTACCGCAGTCTTGCATGCCAGAGTGGCTAGAAGCTTATTTTTCTTTCCTTCGCCCTTTTCACCATCCAATTCTTCCAGAATGGATATAAGAACCTCCTCAGCCTCTTTATCGTTAAATATATCGGGAAATTCTTTCAAAACGAAACTCTGCTTTCCCATCGGTTCGATCTTGAATCCTGTTTCTTCCAGCAGCTTTTGGTTATGTTCAAGTAAAAAAATCTGATGAGGAGTGAGATCAAAAACCACTGAAAAAAGAGGCTGCTTTTGTGGCCAGTTTTTTTTTCTATCAATATCCATGTATTTATCAAATAAAATCCGTTCATGAGCATTGTGCTGGTCAATGATATAAATCCCTTCATCTTTTACAGCTATAATATAGGATTCCTTAAACTGTCCCAGAACATTCACAGAATCTTCTACTTTTGGCTCCTGAGGTAAAAAAGACTTCTGGATTCCAGAACCTCTGTCTTCAGTAATTTTAAAATATGTTGACATTTCTTTCTCGCTAATTCCAGAACCTTCGATTGTTTGGCCCCGAGACGGATATATTTCTTTAACCCCGCTTTCCCTTAACACAGCGTTTTCAATACTCCTTTTGACAAGAAGAAATACAGAACTGGAATCTTTGAATCTCACTTCTGATTTGGCAGGATGAACATTAACATCCACATCTTCCAAAGGGACAGATATAAAAAGAAAAGCTTCTGCAAAGAGATTTTTTTCCAGAATGCCTTCATAAGCTTGATTGATTGCTGCTTGTATACTGGATTCTCTAACCGGTCTTTTATTAATAAAATAGATCTGATGTTTTCTATTCAATATTCCCGAAGGAGGACGGGATGCAAAACCATAAACCTTGCTTCTGTTTTCCTCATAGTCTACCTCCATAAGATTATCCAGCACCGATCTGCCGTAGATTTGAAATATTCGTTCTCTCAAGCTATTAACCGCAGGATAGTTGATATTCTTTCTTTTCCCGTGAACCAAAGTGAACTTAATTTCCGGAAAAGCAAGTGATGCATTTGTCAAATACTTAATGATCATTGAAAGCTCACTTCTCTCTGAACGGAGAAATTTTCTTCTCGCCGGCAGATTGAAAAATAGGTCACGAACCTCCACGCAAGTCCCCAGAGGAAAAGCTGTATCGCTGACCTTTACTAACTCTTCTCCTTCTCGTTCTATGAGGACGCCTGTCTCTCTTTCAGCTGTTTTAGTTTTGAGGCGAACTCTTGACACCGCAGAAATACTGGGAAGAGCTTCTCCTCTGAATCCAAGCGTCCGGATTCGACCGAGGTCATCCTGTTGGGAAATTTTACTGGTTGAATGGCGTTCAAAACAGATAAGTGCATCATCTCGGCTCATCCCCCAGCCATTATCCGTTACTTTAATGAGGCTCTTTCCCCCGGATACCAGCTCAACCGCTATTTCCGTTGCCTCTGCATCCAGAGAGTTCTCCACGAGTTCTTTCACTACAGAAAACGGCCTTTCAATGACTTCCCCTGCTGCAATTTGTTGAGATAACTCAGTAGGGAGGCGTAATATTTTATTCATTCTCTTTTTATTCTACGGGCTTTCTATGAAAATTTAAAGGAAAAAACCATCTTTGGACTAAGGTATTCCCTCTTCAGAATCAATGAGCCTCTCCTTTCATTTTTATCCTTTTTGTTCTCTCCCCATCACCACTTTTATAAAAACAATCTTAAATTGAAACTATTTCACATATCCCAAGGACTTCAGCCTCTCTTTAGCCTTTTCTTCCATTTGATATTTGTTGGGGACAGAAAGAAAAGCCTTCTTTTTTTCCAGTTCATTTTTCAGCTGTTGAACAATTTCAGGCTTTTTCAAAACAAGATTATTCCATTCATCCGGATCAGCTTCCAAATCAAAAAGCTCCATACCTTTTTCTTTATTTTTTTCCCGGTGAAGAATTAATTTCCACCGTTTTCCGGATATGGCGTAAAGTGATTCATTTCGCAGAGGAGAACCGTAGTAGGCTATCAGGTCATTGATAGATTCACTGTAGGCAAGTCTCGGTTTTTTTTCTTTTCCTTTTATCAAATCCAGCAAACTTCTTCCATCAAAAGAAATATCAGAAGGAACTCTGAGCTTTAGCAGTTCAACCATAGTGGGCACAAAATCGATGCTGCGCACCACAGGATGAATGGATTGTCCCTTTGTATGGTCTGGCAAAGAAAGAATAAATATGAGCTTTATCTGTTCCTGATAAAGGATGCAGTGGCCCCACCAATCATGTTCTCCAAGTCCTTCACCATGGTCAGAAAGAACAGCAATGATTGTATTATCCTTGATCTTCAATTTTTCGAGTTCTGAAAACAAACGCGACAGATGAAAATCAATAAAGGCAATTTCAGCATCATAAACAGAACGCAATATTTCCGGTTTTTCCTTTGATCCGGTGACATATTTATTAAGGTATTCTTTCGGAGGCAATATTAAAGGATCATGGACATCAAAATAATGGATCCACATAAAAAACTTTGATTGATGGTTATCCTTTATCCATGTGATGGCTTTATCTGTGGTTTCATCTGCTCTTCGTTGGGCTTTTCCATTATTAACAATTCCTTTATCAGTTAAAATGTCGTTCTTATTTTTGAATTCGAAATCCTCATCCCATTCTGAAAATCCCTGATTCAATCCATAGTGCTTTGATACGGTAAAAGAACTCACAAATGCTCCGGTCCGATATCCATTTGTTTTCATTATTTCGGCAATCGTAACCTGATTTTCCGGGAGTTTAAAACCAACTCCTCCGTGAAGAGATCGCAACTGGTGATTAAAAGGATTTTTCCCTGTCATTATGGAAGCATGAGAAACAGGAGTAATGGCAGATTGAGAAATCGTATTGAAAAAAACAATCGATTCCGAAGCCAATTCATCAAGGACAGGACTTGTGTTTTTCCCGTATCCGTAGCAACCCAAATGATCAGATCTCAGTGTATCCAGAGTGATTAAAATGAGATTAGGCTCATTCTCATATTCCCATTTTCTCCCACTGCAAGCGCCCAAACAGATGATTAGTCCCACTGTTAAAAGATAATAAAATATTTTTAATCGATTGACTTCCATGCAATCTCCTCGTTTACGAAATGATTTCCCCTTTTGTTTCTTTCCTATCAACTTCCCTGATTTTCACATTGACATTTTCTTTTTCTAAAGAATGACAAACAGGTACTGAAACCTGGATGTAATTATCCGTTAACACTTCTTTGGAATCTTTTCTTCTTTTTATAACAACTGCATTCCGGACTTTTCCCACAAAACGCTGTCTGAAACCCATATTTTTTTTCTTTGACAATTCTCTCAACAAAGATGCTCTTTCGGATTTAATCTTGCTTTTCACCTGGGTCCAGGAAGCAGCAGCTGTGCCTGAACGAGGGGAATAAGAAAACACATGAAAATAGGACAGGGGGGACATCTCAAGAAATTGATATGTTTTTCTGAAATCCTTTTCTGATTCCCCCGGAAATCCTGCTATGATATCAGCTCCCAAAGAAGCATCCGGGATTTTATTATGCAAATAATGAATGATCTTTTTATAGTCGCTTGTACGGATATTCCTTCCCATCGATTTAATGATCGAATCAGACCCGTGTTGAAGGGACAGATGAAAATGAGGGCATATTTTCCTGCTTTTTGAAAAAAAATCCAGTATTGAAGAGTCTAAAAATCTGGGATCCAGAGAACTCAGCCTGATCCTTTCCAAATTTTGGATTTGTTCCATATCTGAAAGCAAATCCAGAAAAGAGCTTTTGGGAATGAAGTCATTACCGTACGAGCAAATATGAATTCCGGTTAGAACAATCTCTTTGAAACCTCTGGATATGAATTGCTTTATCCTGTCCGTAATGGTCTTTTTTCCATAGCTTATACTGTTCCCTCTGACATTTGGGATCACACAAAAGGAGCATCTGAAATCACAGCCGTCCTGGATTTTCACTAGAGCTCTCGAACGGAAATTTGAAAAGGGTATCTTTTTTTTCTTAGAAACAGAAGAAAGTACTCTTGAAGTCAAATTTTTCTTTTCAGAGTTTGAAAAAACATGCCACAAGGAAGCAAGTTCATTCACATCCCTGTCTCTTCTTTCAACGTAACATCCTGTTAAAATAATTCGCGCTTCAGGATTCTCCCGTGATACTTTTCCTATAAACTTTCGGACATCCCTATCTGCACGGCTTGTTAATGTGCAGGAATTAACAACAACCAGATCGCTTTTTGAAAAATCTTTTTCAAGTTTTAAACCATGTTTTTGAAATTCCTCAGACCATACAAACGCCTCCGCTTGATTGACCCTGCATCCAAAGGATTTGATTGAAAAATTTCTCATGTCTTTTGCTTAAGTTTCTCTGAACTTTTTTCAATCTCAACAGCCATTTCCTTCCTGTACTTTTTCATTTTTTCTCTCAAACTTTCCTCTTTCACACTCAATATTTCAATCGCCAGAAGAGCTGCATTCGCAGCCCCAGACTTATCCAATCCCATGGTAGCAACAGGCACTCCTTTGGGCATCTGCACAGTTGATAAAAGCGCATCCAATCCATTTAAAGAAGAACTCCCTACCGGCACACCAATAACTGGCAAACAGGTATGAGAAGCAACCACACCTGCTAAATGAGCCGCCTTTCCTGCAACGGCGATAAAAAGGATTGCTCCCTTCTTTTCCATTTCTTCTATAAGCTTTACTGTCCTCTCCGGAGTCCGGTGAGCCGAAGTTATTCTCAAATCAAAAGACACATCAAATTCTTTAAGAAGCACCAATGCTTCTTTAACTATATCATAATCAGATTCACTGCCAATAAAAATTCCTACTTTCATTCTTCTTCCTCCTCCTTTTCCTAATACACTCCTATATCCTTTCGGTAGTGCATCCCATCAAAATGAACAATTGATATAGAAGTGTATATTTTATCCATAGTCTCGGCTAAAGTTCCTTCTGATGCACAAACACCCAGGACTCTGCCTCCGTTTGTGAAGTACTTGTTTTGTTCATACTTTGTTCCCGAGTGAAAAACTGTAATTCCTTCCGAACTAGAAAGTTCTTCAATTCCTTGGATCTCTTTTCCTTTTTCATATTCAAGAGGATACCCTTTAGAAGTCAATACAACACAAGCCGAAGGCTTTTTACTCCATTTGATTTCTATATTCAAAATATCTTCCTCAATAACCGCTAAAAGGACATCAATCAGATCACTGTTCATTCGCAGCATTTGCGGCTGAGTCTCTGGATCGCCAAAACGGCAGTTATACTCCAGAACTTTGGGCCCTTCATCTGTTAACATCAATCCCACATAAAGAATACCTTTGTACTTTCTTCCTTCCTCTAGCATCCGCAGAACAGTGGGAAAAACAATTGTATGAACAATCTCAGAAAAAAGATTGCTATCAATGAACGGCGAAGGAGAAATGGCTCCCATTCCCCCAGTGTTAGGCCCTTCATTTCCATCAAATATCGGTTTATGATCCATTGTAGTGACAAGAGGCGCAATTTTTGTTCCATCTGAAAAAACAATAAAAGACACTTCCTTCCCTTGTAAACATTCTTCAATAACCACGCGATCACCTGATTCACCAAATTTTTTTTCAATCATAATGTTATTAAGAGCCTCATCTGCTTTCTTTTTATCACTGCAGATGATTACCCCTTTTCCTGCTGCTAATCCATCTGCCTTGATAACAAGAGGGAAAGAAATATCTCCAGATCTAAGGATTTTTTGTGCTTTTTCCACAGAATCTGCGATATCAAAGTATGCGGTGGGAATCCTATGGCGCTCCATAAATTGTTTGGCAAAAACCTTACTTCCCTCTAGTTTGGAAGCTCTCTTGTCAGGGCCAAAAATCTTCATTCCCTTTTTTTCAAATGCATCGACTATTCCATAGGTTAAAGGCAATTCAGGGCCCACTACGGTTAAATCAATTTTTTTCTTGGTAGCGAAATCAATCAATTTATCAATATCGGTATCTTTAATGTCTGCATTCTCAGCAATGGAATCGGTTCCTGCATTACCGGGAGCACAAAATAATTTTTTCACCTGAGGGCTCTGAGATATTTTCCATGCCAGAGCGTGCTCTCTTCCTCCAGACCCAATAATCAAAACATTCATTTCAAATCTCCTAAATTAACATTCTGATAATGAATTTTAAATCTCTTGATTCACTATATTCTTTTTTGCAGGCGTTCAAGAAATAAATCCGAAAAATTCTCATTAGGAAAAACACTTTTTATTATTCCCGCAGCAAAAGGCACAGCTTCCTTAGGGCTAAGACAAAATTTCATATCCATAAAGTTTTCCCGGAACTTGCTAACTTCATCCCTTGCCTCCACGTCTTTTTTGATAACGTCAGTGATATATCCAGAAAGAATGTCAAAATCTTTTTCCATCATTCCGAAACGGGTCATTTCTTGCACTCCCATCCGTATTCCGCTTGATTCAAGAAAAGAAGCATCATCCGGTAAAGCCTGGTAGTTTGTTATGATATTATTGTTCTCAAGACGTCTTGCAATCTCCTGGCCATCCCCGTAATCTCTCACCCGCATCACCACCTGATGAGTCTCGGTAAATCCGTCTCCTTCCTCTCCCTCAACTTTAATGCCCTTATCATTCAAATATCGGGCAAATGCCTTGGCATTTTTCCTAACTTGCATCTGATATTCTTCTTTAAACTCGTTCATCTCATAAGCAGCCATTAAGAGTGCCAATAAAGTTCCCAGATGGTGATTGCTTGTTGCTCCTGGAAACGCCCGGCTTTTAATATCAAGCCAGAGTTTGCGCAGTCGGCTTCCTTTTGGGAAATTTCCGGCAATAACTCCTCTTTGCGGACCAAAAAAAGTTTTGTGAGTGCTCCCTGTTATAAGATCAGCTCCTTCTTCCAGAGGTTTTTGAAAGGCTCCGTATAATCCCAAAACATGGGCCATGTCATACATAATGACAGGAGAGGAATCATTATCTTTAAAAAAACTACAAACAAAATCAACAGGTTCCTGATATAAAAACATGCTCTTCCCAAATACGATCAGCTCAGGTTTGAAATTTCCCAGTATCTCTTCGAGTTTTTTTAAATCAGGTTTATACGGATTGTTTTTTAACACAGGCAAATTAATAACATTCTCCTTTCCGGTATCTGGATCTTCCTCAACGCAATTAAAAAGAGCTCCCATTGGTTGAGAACTGAGATGTCCTCCTTTGTTCAAGTCGTTATTCATTACCAACTTCATCTTTCTTGCCACTTCTCCTTCTGACCGGTTTCGATTGACAAACCGGACCATTGCCTTAAAAACAATCTCATTCGACATCTGTCCGCTGATAGGTCTTAATTCAACATTTGAACAATTAAAAAAACGTTTGAGTTCCTCCATCACCTCTTGCTCAACTTCTTTGATGAAATCTGTTCCTTGATAAAAATAAATCTCTTTTCCTTTCATCGTCCGGTGTTCCGCATATCTCCCTGAAGGATCTGAAATCTCGCACATCTTCACAAGCAGAGAAGGAGTCGTCTCTGAAGGTATTAAATTTATCGATTGTCTTTGTCTCCATTTGTTATTTTTTTCAATTTTTTCATATAGAGAATGGATTTTTTCATTAAACATCGTCATTTTACTGATCCTTTTCCCCCTTTTTTAACTCTTCTCCATATTTATAAATACTATCCACTCTTTTTTTGTGACGGCCTCCTTCAAAATCCGTCTCAAGCCATGTTTTTGTGATAATGATAGCTTCGTCGAGTGGAAGAAGTCTCCCCCCCAATGTTAAACAGTTGGAATCATTATGACTCCTGCTTAGTTCTGCCGTGTATTCATCCCAACAGGGGGTGGCTCTCACCCCTTTAAATTTATTGGCAACTATAGCCATTCCTAATCCTGTCCCGCATATAAGAATAGCTCGGTCATAATCACCGGCTAAAACATTTTCAACGGCTTTCACAGCAAAGTCCACATAATTGACGCTTTCTAAAGAATAGCAACCGAAATCTTTGTTTTCTACCCCGGTTTTGGCAAGATAAGTGAGAATGCCTTTTTTAAGATTAAAACCAGCATGATCCGAAGCTATAGCAATTTTCATTATCTCCTCCTTTCTTGAAAAAAATACTTTTCAGTTCCAACTTATTATAACTTAAAACCATACAAAATTGCTAAACTCTTTTATCATCAAATTGCAAACTTTTGCGCTATAGGCAAAAGCGGACAATCCTCTAAAATATGACAATCAATAAGCAACACAGCAATCATATAATTGAATTGTTTTATGGTGAAATGTCTGTAAGAATTCTTCTCTCTAAGAATCTCTTTCTAATCATAAACAGAGAAAATGAAATAGTAGAATCTATGAAAAACAAAGGTAATGGTATAGTTTGGCAATCATTTTGATAAGGCTGGATTATTATTGCTGCTTTTCTTCGACAAGTCGTTTCGCTTCAGGGAAAACTTCAAATGCTTTCAATACGACCGGGTCATTTTTGCGAAAAATTTTTATCCCTTCTTCAATTCCCCAAAGAGAAGAAAAAATTTCTCTTTCAAGCTCCCTTTTTATCTCTTTTTTAGCGTCTTTAAATTTATCTTCGTCAAATTCAATATTTTCTGAAATTAGAAAACTATGGAAATCATCTATGACTTTATCATCTACCACAAAATTTTCTTCCATTAATATCTTTCCTTGTGTATCTTCTGATTCTGTGGAGTTTTTTCCAGCAAATATATATTTCTTAGACAAAGGTGTTTTGTGATCAGCAAATCTCCTTGAATAAGAAAAAAACAATCCTTTCAGCAACAATTTAGCTGTGATATTTTTATACTGGAATTCCACTTCATAATCAGGAGAAATCCCTCCCTGTCCCAATACTTTTCTTCCTTCTGAAGTATAACGCACATTCCTTTGAGTTTGAGGAACAGCTTGGCCTAAAATATAATCATCAATGGAAGAATATTTCTGAATCATTCTCCCGCTTGGAGTGTAATACTTTGCAATGGTAAGGGCTACAGCCGTATTGGAAGACAAAGGAAAAACTGTCTGTACCAAACCTTTTCCCCATGAATTCTGCCCAATAATAACACCTCTGTCATTGTCTTTTATGGCTCCTGCAACAATTTCAGGAGCGCTCGCAGTTCCTTGATTGATGAGAATCACAAGTGGAATCTCTTCATATTGATTATTTCGCAAAGCATGAAATTCCTTATTATAATAGTTTTTCCTTCCTTTTATAGAAACCATAAGATCACCTTTAGGCAAAAACTCATCAGTGATTTCCATGGATTGAAAAAAAGTTCCTCCTGTATTAGATCTCATATCGAGAATCAATCTCGTCATACCTTGTTTCACAAGAGATTTCATTTTTTCTTCGAACTCATCCGTTGTCGTTTTTGCGAAATTCCGGATTAAAATGTAACCTGTTTCATCTCCAATCATAAAAGCATAGGGAACACTGTAAAGAGGAATTTCGTCTCTCACAACCGTCAATTCCAGAGGTTCTCTCAATCCCTCTCGAACAATTGTGATATTGACAGGTTTTCCCTTGGGGCCTCTTAGTTTTTCGACCGCTTCAAGGCTTGATATGGGTTTTGTGCTTTCACCATTAATATGGGATATGATATCTCCTGCCTGAATCCCGAGCCTGTAAGCAGGTGTTCCCTCCAACGGGGATATAACCACCAATCTATCCTCTTGCTTCTGAATTAAAATTCCTAAACCATAGTACTTTGCCTTATAATCTTCCTTCAGACGCAAAAAGCTTTTGGGGTCCAGAAAATAAGAATGGGGATCCAGGGTGCGGAGCATTCCTCTAATCGATGAATATATAGCTTGATCTTTATCGATATCTTTAAAGTAATTCTCTTCTATAACTGAATAAATGGTTGAGACTTTGTTTATAGAGGAATCCCATACATCTTCATTGTGAGCAGAAATAAACAGAAATGAAACGATCACAATGAAAAATATAAAATGCTTGATTTTCATAATATACTCTTACTTTAAAGATATTAACAAAGATTAATAATAAAGTAAATAACGCGCCAGATGCGCGGCGGTACCCCTTAACCTGATCCATTCACTATTATTATCCTATAAAGAAAAAAATGGGGAACTTCATTCCAATTCTCTATTGACTTATACCTGTTTTACAGCTATATTTCTTTTGTTATCTAAGTGTTTCATAGAAAATACAAATGATTGGAAGTATTGGATTTCCTGAATTAATAATTATTCTCACTATTGCTCTAATAATTTTTGGGCCAAAAAAACTTCCTCAAATCGGAAAATCAATAGGAAAAACACTCAGAGAATTCCGCAAAACATCTGATGATATCAGGGAAAAAATTGAAGATGAAATTCAAGCGGATGAACTCAATGATATAAAAAACGATATCTCAAAGGAAGTTGAAGAATATGGGGAAGGGAAGAAAAAGTCCTAACGAACTCACCTTCCTCGAACATCTTGAAGACTTAAGAAAAAGATTATTCCTTGCCATCATTTCCATAATCATTGCAGCCATACCTTCCTGGTTTTTCAGTAAGGAAATATATAAAATTTTATCCCGACCTGTAACCAAATATCTGCCCGAAGGAACAAAATTAGCTTACACCCATCTAACGGCTCCGTTCATTCTTTATATTAAAGTGGCATTCCTTACAGCCATTTTTATTGCCGCCCCCTATATTTTTCTCCAGCTATGGTATTTTGTGGCTCCAGGGCTTTATAAGAAAGAAAAGAAATATTTATTCCCGTTTATCTTCTTTACTTCCATTTTTTTTATAGGGGGAGCTCTATTTGGTTATTTTGTCGCTTTCCCCTTTGCATGTAATTTTTTTATTCAAATGGGGCAAGAATTCACCCCGGTTTTGACTGTGGATCAATTTTTCAGCCTCGCCATCAAGCTTCTCCTCGGAATCGCCATTGTATTTGAGCTGCCGACTCTTGTTTTTTTTCTGTCGAGAATGGGAATAGTCACCCACAAGTGGATGATTAAAAATTTCAAATATGCCATTCTTATAGTCTTTATAATAGCTGCTATCATTACTCCCAGCCCAGACGTCATCAACCAGTCCATTATTGCAGGGCCGATGCTTGCCCTGTATGGCTTAAGCATTTTTATTTCTTTTTTATTTGGCAAAAAAAAGAACAAATCAATTAAGAAAAAAAATAATAAAAAACAATCTCCAGCAGGATAGTACAAACGTTCAAAATGAAAAAAAACGTAAAACTCATTGGACTGACAGGTACTAATGGAGCAGGAAAAGGAGAAGTGGCGGCTTTTTTAAAAAAAATGGGATATACTTACTATTCACTTTCTGACCTGATTCGAGAAGAATTGAGACAAAAAAACATAGAGATAACCCGGGATAATTTGATAAAAATGGGAAACAAAATGAGAGAAAATTTTGGTTCTGACATTCTAGCCAGGAAGGTCATAAAAAAAATAAATGGAAAAGCAATCATTGACAGTATAAGGAATCCCTCAGAAGTGAAATTTCTTAAAGCACAAGAAAATTTCATGCTCATCTCTGTAGACGCTCCTGTTGAATTGCGGTATAAAAGAACTATGAAAAGAGGAAGAAATGAGTCAGCCTTAAGTCTTAAGGAATTCATAAAAAAAGAAAAAGAGGAAAACACAAACAATCACAACAAACAACAGCTTCAAGAATGCATGAAAATGGCTAATTTATCAATTTATAACAAGAATTCCATAGAGGCTCTGCAAAAAAAACTGGAGGATTTTTTTGGCAAAGAAAAGAATTTCCAAGGATGAATATTATCTGAACATTGCTAAAGAAGTTTCAAAAAGAAGCACCTGTTACAGACGAACCATAGGAGCTATCATCCTACGCGATGATCAGATCATTTCAACCGGATACGTCGGAGCACCGAGAAAAACAAAGGATTGTTTTGAGCATAATTTCTGTATAAGGGACAAATTAGGTATTCCTCACGGAGAACGTTATGAGTTATGCCGGAGCACCCATGCTGAACAAAATGCCATCATCAATGCGGCAAGAGCTGGTGTCAGCCTTCTGGGAGGTGATATCTACATTTACGGTGAAGACGCCAAAACGGGCAAAATTATCAATGCTTTTCCCTGTTTCTTATGCAAAAAAATGATTATCAATGCCGGTTTAAATCGAGTTATATGCTCAACAAAAGAGAACAAAATAAAAATATTTAAAGTAAGCGACTGGGTCAAAGATTGGCAGAAAAGAGATATCATTGATGATAAGCATCAATACGGCTAAAATAGAGATCTGGATGGTTCATGAAAAAAGATAAAGGAGATTGCAAAGAATTTTGCCTTTTATAGGGAATGTTCACCAAAATGGTTGTGGTTGTCCTGAGTCCCCTACAACCTGGAAGGAAGGAATCAATCTCAGATTCACCACAGTGAAATCACTTCCTTACGCCATTGAATTATGTATGATATCTTACATGTCTTACTTATCCCTATATTCTATCTCTTTTCTAACTGCTTGCAATTTTTCGGAGAGGTGACCTATGAAGATAAAAACAAATTCTCTACTGACAATACTATTGATTTTCTATTCAATCCCATTTTTGTTCTTTGGATCTATTTTCTCTTTATCGAAACAAGAAGAAAAAATTTCCTCAGAAAAAACTTCCCTGATTAAAATTCTTGGAATAATCCCTTCTGATGAGTCTGTTGATTATGTACTGAATAAAACCCAATTCCAACTCCATACTTTGGTCACAGAACAAAGGCATCCGAAAACTTTGAACTTAAGCAGAAGAATCCAAAAAGATTATTCTGACGGATTGGATATGCTTTTCTCAGTTGACGAGGATATTGTAAAAAAATTAAAATCTCTGGTTAAGAACACCAAAAACCTCTATCAGGCAGTCAATGCCATAGAAGAAGCTCTTCTTTCCAAAAATAAAATCTATATTTATGGATGCGGTGCAACCGGCCGTCTGGCAAAGCAAATGGAGAGTGCTTTCTGGCGTCCCTTCTGGAAAAAAGTAAAGCAAAACGAAAAGATATGGGCAAAAATCAAGACTTATGTAGCCAGCCCTATAGAAGACCAACTCATTGGAGAAATGACCGGAGGCGACCGGGCACTCATCAGTTCTCTGGAAGGATTTGAAGATTTGCAACTCATCGGACATCTTCAATTGAAAGACAGAGGGATACAAAGAGGTGATGTGGTTATTTGTGTTACCGAAGGAGGAGAGACTTCTTCTGTTATAGGAACCATTATGGCTGCCCTCAATCAGTGGAAAGAAACTTCTTCTTTCAAACCTCAAATATCCAGGAAAAAACTATATTTTGTATATAACAATCCCGATGACAAACTTCTTCCTTTTGACCGCAGCAGAAAAGTCCTTGAAGAAAAAGGAATAACAAAAATAAATTTAACAACAGGGCCTCAAGCAATAACCGGATCCACAAGAATGCAGGCAACAACAATAGAAACTTTTGTCATCGGAAATATCCTTCAAACAGCCCTGGACAAGTTTCTGAGAAAATTTCTCACCGATAGAGAGATGGAAAAGATTGGATTCACAAAAAAACATCTCCTGGAAGAAACATTGACAGAATTTGAATCAATTCTGGAAGAAATAAAAAATTCAATTCCTGAGATATCCAAATTCACTCAACTGGAAACGAACACCTATAAACAAAACAAGTTTTCCACCTATTTTGCTTCAGAAGGTTTGATCACTGTCTTTATTGACAGCACAGAAAGAAGTCCGACTTTCCGGCTCTATCCGTTGGATACCATAAAAGATAAAAAGAGGAAATCTTGGATACAAGTCTGGACTCCTGCTGATGATCTGAAGGAAGCTTGGAAAGCCTTTCTGGGGAGGGAATTCAGAGGTTTGTCTTCCAAATTCTACAAAAACCCATTTGAGAGCGGAATAACCGATTCCTATCTCAAGAAAGCAGCTCTTCAAAGTCTGAAAGATGCTGGAGACAACCAGCAATTTTTATACGATTTTTCTTTTTCTAAACACAATATAAAAAACCGAGGACCAAAGGAAGGAGATTTGGGAGTTGTGGTGTGCCTGAGTCCGGAAGAAGATTACCTTAAAAAGAAAAATTCAAATTTCAGGAAATTCATAAATTTATTCATTGAGAACAACGCTCATATTGCTCTCGTTCTGGTCTCAGAGAAACAGCCAAAAAAACTGTATCGAATTGTCAATAAAATTAAGGGACTCCATTTTAAAGCAGAAGATTCTCTTGTTAACATAAACATCGAAAGAAAAAACGACCCTTTTGGTTTGAAACAGCAGATTGCCCTAAAGATTCTTTTAAACGCACATTCCACAGCCGTTATGACCCGGCTTGGCAAAGTCATCGGAAACACCATGACCAATGTCAGTCCCAGCAATCTTAAACTTATAGGCAGAGCCACTTTTCTAATCCAGGAACACATCAATGATGTCATTCGTCACCCGAACTGGGTGGAAAAATATGGAGTCAAAAAACCAATCTCATATGGAGAAGCCAATGCCGTTCTTTTTGAAGCTATTAAATATTTAAAAACTAAAAAAACAACACAAACGGCTGAAGTCGCCCTCTCAATAATCCATGTTCTTGAATCCCTCAAACAAAGTAAGAGAATCTCACAAAAAAAAGCCTATGAAATAGTTAACAACAAAGGACTTGCTCAGTTCCTCCACGAAGCCACGTCAAACAATGATTAATCTTTCGGAAACAAATGATAAAAAAAAATATTTTTCTTTTCCTCATCAGTTTTACTATCTTTATCTTTTTCATTCCACAAATAAAGGGATCCCCCAAAACCCGGGTAATTCTGGGAAATGAAAATTTTCTGACTCATTTTCCCCCTGCTCTTGAGGGAAAGAGACTGGGTTTGGTTGTTAACCATACTTCTGTACTCCCTGATGGCAGCCATTTGCTTGAAAAACTCAAAGCTCGCAAAAAAAATATCAAGGCGATATTTTCACCGGAACACGGTTTCAAGGGTCTTTCTGAAGCCGGGGAAAAATTCAAAGGAAGGTATTTTCAGGGAGTGAAAATACACAGTCTCTACAAAAATAACAATAAATCAATATATAAAGAAATTCACAATATAGACTGCCTGATTTATGATATTCAGGATGTGGGAAGCCGGTTTTATACCTATATACATACTCTGAAATTTGTTCTGGATACAGCAGCGAAAGTTGACATTCCTGTTTACATTCTTGATCGGCCCAATCCTGCAGGAGGAGAAATCGTTGAAGGCCCTCTGATGCAGGAAAAACACACATCAATAATTGGGATCGTTCCCATTCCTGTAAGATACGGCCTCACTGCCGGGGAACTGGCACTCATGATGAAAGGAGAAAATTGGGTGCCCCCTTCAGTGAACCTTCATATCATCAAAATGAAAAACTGGAAGAGAAAATATTTCTGGATGGACACAAAACTCAAATGGATTCCACCTTCTCCAAACATGATGACTCCAGAAACAGCCATTGCCTATCCTGGAATCGCAATTTTATCAGCCCTTAACCTCAATGAAGGAACGGGAACTTTTAAGCCTTTTCTTCAGTTCGGTGCTCCCTGGCTTGATTCTGAATTGATCATTAAAGCTCTTGATAACGGAAAAGAATTCGGTATCGAAATGGAAGCAGTCAAATATGTCCCCAGCAAACTCCCCGGCATTGCCACAAATCCAATCTACGAAAACAAACTTTGCAGAGGAATACACATACGGATTAAAAAAGCACCTATTTTTTATTCTTTTCGTTTCGGCCTTGCCCTTATAGAGATTTTGAAAAGTCATTATCCGGATAAAATTTCCTTTGACCTCAATCAGATAAAAAAAATCTTTGGCAGCGATCTCCTTCTCCAATACCTTCAAGGAGATATTTCGTACGGAGAAGCAATGACCAGAATGGAGGAGGAAGAACGTCTTTTCCGCAATTTCAGAAGCAAATATCTTCTCTATAATTAACAATCAGTCCTATCCTTTCATAGCGATAACAATTATTGACAATTTTTGCTTTTCTCAGTGTAATAGGGCTCGATAAACAAACATTGAGGAGTTTGACAGATGAAAAAATGGTATGAGGAGTTGTTTGCTGATTATGCCAACACTTACGATAAAGAATCGTTCACAAAAGGCACCATCCAAGAAGTCAATTTTATCGAAGAAGAAATAGAATACGACAAATCAAAGACAATATTGGATATCGGCTGCGGAACAGGAAGGCATGCCATCGAATTGGCAAAACGCGGATATAAAGTCACAGGAATTGACTTGTTTCTCCTGCTTTTATACTAGATTGAACATTCTTTGAAAGCTTTACTGAGAAATCAAGCTAACGATTCCCATCCACTCCACTTATTTCCTGACTCGAACAGGATAAGGAGGACGTTCCGGTTTTTTGGGCGGATTCTTTTTCAGCTCTTCCATAACGACTTCGATGGCTTTTTCAAGCTGAGGATCATGACCGGCAATCACTTTTGCTGGAGTCTGCTCCACTTCGATATCTGGAGGAACTCCCACATTTTCAACCACAAAGCCGTCTTCAGTCCAAATAGCAAGGTTCGGAGCAGTGATGTATCCTCCATCCATAAGAGTTGGAAAACCCAGTATCCCTACGAGACCTCCCCATGTTCTTTTTCCTATAAGTTTCCCCATTTTCAGTTTTCTGAACATCCACGGTAAAAGATCGCCTCCAGAACCAGCTGTTTCATTGATAATCATGACTTTGGGCCCGAAAATAGCGGCACTCGGCGTTACCAAATCCTTTCCGTATCTCATGTTCCAGTAACAGATGAAAGGTCTTCTCAAGTGGTCGATATAATAATCTGCTACCGAACCTCCTCCATTGAAACGCTCATCGATGATTATGGCATCTTTATGGGTTTGGGGGAAGAAATAGCGTTTAAAATAAGTATGGCCAAGGGTTGATGTATTGGGCACATACACATAAGCCACTCTGCCGTCTGTGGCTTCATTGACTTTCTTGATATTCCCTTCGACCCAATCTCTGTTTCTCAGGGAACTTTCGTTTGAAATGGGCACTACTTTAAGTGTCCGGCTTCCTTTTCCGCTGGGATCAGGTCCTACTGTGATTTCAACAATTTTTCCTGACTTATTTTCAAAATGTTTGTATAAGTTATCAGGAGGATTCAATTTCTTTCCGTTGACAGCAAGAAGGGACTCTCCTTTTTTCACATCAATTCCAGGCTCTTTGAGAGGAGAACGGAGTGAAGGATTCCAGTTAAGCCCTCCGTATACTTTTTCAAACTGATATTTCCCATTCTTTATGATATAGTCAGCGCCAAGAAGACCCCCCGGGATTCGTTCCGGTGAATCCGGCTTATCCCCTCCAAAAACTCTGTGGTGCCCCACTGAAAGTTCACTGCACATCCATTGAATCACTCTGTTCAAATCACTCCGGCAAGAACAATGAGGCAGAAACACCTCATATTTCTTTTTCATGGCATCCCAATCAGCTCCGTGCATATTGGGATCATAAAAATAATCCCTGTTTATTCGCCATGCTTCATCGAATATCTGGAACCATTCTTCTTTCGGATCAATATAAACCTCAATATCACTTGTCTTCAGTTTTCCAGTACCTGGTTTTATTTTCCCTGATGCGTTCACAATATGCAGTGAATTTCTCGTTCGATAGATCAGCTTTTTGTTATCGGCGGATAATTCATACCAGCGGACATCAGACGACAAAACTGTGTCTTTTCTCTTGTTCAAGTCATATTTGTGAAGTTTTCTTTGAATATTTCTAAAGTCAGTTCCAATCTGTTCCATGTAGAATATTTGTCCTTCTTCTCCGGTTTGAAGCTGCAAATACAGACCGGCATTCACAGGAAGGGAAATGATTCGATTGTTCAAACCTTCAAAATCAATGGAAACAGAAGTATCTTCGTCCTTTTTTTCTTTGGCTTTGTCTTTGTTTTCTTCCTCTTCTTGGGCTGGCTCCACTTCATCGCTTTCTTTGGCCAGAGGAGACGCGGTCTCTTCTTTCAATGTCACCAGATAAATATTTCGATTCATTTCCATATCCGCATTGGACATTGCAAACCAGTGTCTAACCGGGCCAGCATCGGTTGAAGCAAAAAAGTAAAGATATTTTCCACTCTTGTCAAAGACAGGTTCGCTCACATCGCTCATTCCGTCTGTGATGGCATAAGACTTATTTTGTTCAACAGAGTACACATGCACTCTATTCATATAGGAAGTTGTGGTCAAGGTATAGGCAATCCATTTTGAATCATGAGACCAGACGCCTTCGATACTCCCGAATGCACCCGGTTCATAAATAGGATCCTGAGCAATCTTAGTGATTTTTCCGGACTCGATATCTACCAAATAAAGAGACCGTCCGTTATCTGCAAAGGTCAGCTTTTTACTGTCTGGAGACCAATGGATAGCATTATAAAACCCTGCTCCATTCAGAGCGATCTTTTCGACTCCGCCTTTACCGTCCTGAGGCTGGATGTGAAGAGCGTATTCTCCGGACTCATCTGAAAAATAGGCTATAAACTTTCCATCTGGAGACCAAGCAGGATAACATTCGTGAACAGCTGTTGTTTGGGTGAGGTTCCGGGGATCCCCTTTTTCTTCAGGGACGGTCACAATATCTCCCCTGAAGTCAAGAACCGCTCTGGCTCCTGAAGGAGATATAGAAACATCTCGAATATAATTGAAGCCTTTTTCATATCTGCGTCTGAGCTCGGGAAGGTCTGCAGCAATACCAATAATCAACTTTTCACTTTTACCTGTTTTGATATCAAAGGTGCTCAATCTCCCAGCACGCTCAAAAATGATATTTCCTCTGCAAGCTGAAGCATTCAGAATTGGAAAATCATCAAACCGGGTTAGCTGTTCAATTTCCTTTGAGTTTGTATCATAAGAAAACAGGTTAAATTCTCCGTTCCTGTCAGAACGAAAATAAATCTTATCTCCAATCCACATCGGATCCGTATCATTGCATCCTCCTTCTGGTTGAGGAATTTTCTCAACAGAATAATCTTTGAATGTGAAAATATTTATGGTTGAGATAGTTCCTCCGCGATATTGCTTCCACTGGTTAAACGCTTCATAAAGAGGCGTATAGGCTATTTTCTCTCCATCGGGAGAATAATCCGCTTTATAGGCGCGGGGAATCTTGAGCTTATTAGGAAAACCGCCCTCCGCAGAAACGGTGTACAACTGGGAATAACGGTTGGTAAATGAGGTCCGTCCTGACCTAAAGAGAACAGCTGAACCATCCGGAGTGAAATCACAGACATAATCAGAATAAGGATGCCAGGTTAAACGTTTGGGAATACCTCCCTTGGCTGGAACGATGAACACATCTGTGTTTCCGTCATACTGGGCATTGAATGCTATGAAGTTTCCATCTGGAGAAAACACAGGATTGCTTTCAATCCCTTCGTCAGATGTTAACCGGCGGACATTATCTCCGTTTCTATCTGCTACCCATAAATCTTCAGCGTAAACAAATGCAATTTTGGCTTTACTTATTGCCGGATAGGTCAACATTTTTGTGTTCTCAGTATCAATGCCTTCTGTGCCTGCTGCCAGGACACAAAATGTCAGAAGCAAGGCAGCAAATAACACATAGCTAAATTTTTTCATGGAAACCTCCTTCCGTTTTTTTAGTTTAAAAACATTGCGAATTTTTATTTTTATATAAATACTTCTCAAATGTCAATCCATCAAAGACTTGAATATTTCTAGCATTTTTCCTTTCAGTCAAATATATTTAATTCTATTTTTTGATTATATGGATAGACAAATCCAAAAACAGAAAAGCCATGATAAAAAGAATAGCAAGCCTTTACCGTAATTCTTATACAGGACTTCCACGGCAAGCTTGGACTCTTTTTGCCGTTCAGTTAGTCAATGTTTCAGGGTTTATAGTGATTTTCTTTTTAAGTCTTTATCTTACAAGAAAATTGAATTCCAATGATTAAATCAAATCCTACAGGATGATTATGTCCTTTACAAAAGATTGAAAACAGACATTCAAATTCCTTTAAAAAGAATCAAGCGATTTCAAAAAAAGACACTGTGTTAAATCCAATGAACCGTGGCGGATGATGTTCAGAATAAAGAAGCACACAAACAAACTTTTTGAAACAAGTTTCTCCTTTCTATTCAGAGAGTCATGGAATTATTCCCAGGGGCATCGAATCAAATTCATATTTTTTATTTATCGCCTATCTTTACAATAAAAAATTAATAAAAATTGATTGATTATTAACCTGGTTCATAGCAATCCATATTCTTCTGGAATTTTATCATTTTTCTTATTTATTGAAAGCTGAAAAAAATATTTTTTCTATATTAAAATAAAAATTCCAATCCACATCTCAAATTTCTGCTTCTCTATTTTTGTGTTTTTCTGTTTCACTGTTTTTTATGGATGAGAAAACCGTTTGAAGGCCGAGCAGGCATGGTCTCTCCAATTGTAGAGACTGTTTCCCAAATAGTCCTTTATGATCAATATAAAGCCCAATGCATGGATCGGGCCCTACCTGATGGGGAAAATTCTGCCTTTTCTTGAACCCATTAACCTGATGCATTTCACTATCATTATCCTATAAAAAAAATGCGGGAACTGCTAAAAGCCGTCCCCTTGAAATTCACAGCTAATCCCTTCATAATAAGTACAAACAGATTGATTGTTTTAAAAGAAACAAAACTGAGGATTCATTTGATAAAACATCCTGTGATAACTCCAAGGGGTCCGGTTCATAAGCAAATATAAAAAGGGAAACAGAAATGGAAAAACAGAAACACATTCGGATTGGAACATCTGGCTGGTATTACCGGCACTGGCTGGGACCTTTTTATCCTAAAAATCTCGCTAAAAAGGACTTTCTCAGTTTTTATTCCCAGAAATTCTTGACAGCGGAAATCAACAATACATTCTACAAAGTTCCTCAAAAACAAACCCTTCTCAATTGGAAGAACGAAGTTCCGGCTCATTTTATTTTTTCAGCCAAAGCCAGCCAATATATCACTCATATGAAAAAATTAAAAGATCCTCAGGAACCGGTTGCTCGATTTTTTTCCCAGATTGAGGCTCTCGGAGAAAAACTGGGTCCTATACTTTTTCAACTTCCTCCTCATTGGAAAATTAATCCTTCTAGACTGGATTTTTTTCTCAAATCCCTCCCCTCTCAATATAAATATGTTTTTGAATTCCGTGATCCCAGCTGGTTTCATGAGGACACTTACTCCATTCTAAAGGAACAGGGTGCAGCCTTTTGTATATATGATTTCAACAGACGCCTTTCCCCCAAAGAAGTCACTGCCGAATTCATTTACATCAGACTTCACGGTCCGGATAGACCTTATCAAGGGCAGTATGATAAAAAAAATCTTTCCGGTTGGGCAGAGTCTATTTCCGAATGGAAAAAACAAGGAAAGGATGTTTTCTGCTATTTTGATAATGACCAATTGGGATACGCAGCCCAGGACGCCCTGCATCTCAAGCAAATACTGGATAAGGAGTGAACCATGCCCGTTCATAACAGTGATATTTCTGAAATATTCAACAAAATCGCCGACCTCCTGGAAATCAAAGATGCCAATCCTTTCCGAGTCCGAGCCTACAGAAATGCAGCCCGAACAGTAGAAAGTCTTTCTAAATCTGTGGCAGATATGATCGAACAGGAAAAAGACTTATCTAAATTTCCGGGAATTGGCAAAGATCTTGCTAATAAGATTGGCACCATAGTAGAGACAGGAACGCTTCCTCTGCTGAAGGAGATGGAAAAAGATGTGCCTCTGGAACTGAGCCAGATGATGAAAATCCAGGGAATGGGGCCTAAAAAAATAAAAGTGATTTATAAAAAACTGGGAATCAGATCCACTGATGCCCTGCTCCAAGCGGCAAAGAATGGAGAAATTCAGAATCTTCCTGGTTTTGGCAAAAAAACAGAGAAAGGAATCATCGAAGAAATTGAACGGATGCAAAAACAGAAAAAGGGAGGAGTGGAACGAATGAAGCTGGCAAAAGCTGAGCAGATCGCAGAGCCGTTCTTAGATCACTTGAAGAAAGAAAAGGGGATTAAAGACATCATCATCGCCGGAAGCTATCGCAGAAGAAAAGAAACCGTGGGCGACTTGGATATCCTGGCAACCTGCAAAAAAGGATCTCCGGTGATGGACAGGTTTGTCAATTACGAAGATGTGGAAAAAGTGATTTCTAAAGGAACAACCCGTTCATCCGTATTCCTCCGAAGCGGGCTGCAAGTCGACCTCCGAGTGGTTCCAGAAGTCAGCTATGGAGCTGCTTTGCATTATTTCACTGGCTCCAAAGAGCATAACATTGCCATCCGCAAAAAAGGAGTCAATAAAAAACTCAAGATCAATGAATACGGTGTTTTTAAAGGGGAAAAAAGAATTGCCGGGAAAACAGAGATAGAAGTCTACAAACAGGTGAATCTTCCTTACATGGAACCAGAATTACGGGAAAATCGAGGAGAGATTGAGGCAGCCCAGAAAGACAAACTTCCCCGTTTAATCACTCTTGATGACATTAAAGGAGATTTGCATGTTCATACCAAGTACACAGACGGCCGCTACAGCATAGAAGAAATGGCTCAAGCAGCCAAAGAGCATCACTATCATTACTTGGCTATCACAGACCACTCCAAGCAGGTGAGAGTGGCGAACGGATTGGATGCCAAAAGGTTGCGAAAACAGATTGACGAGATTGACCGCGTCAATCAGAAAATCAAGGATATCCAGATTCTGAAATCCATCGAACTGGATATCCTTGAAGACGGATCCCTCGACCTCCCGGATGAAATTCTTAAAGAACTGGATCTGGTTCTTTGTTCTATCCATTCAAAATTCAATCTGACCCAAGAGAAACAAACCAAACGGATTATCAAAGCTATGGATAATCCCTATTTCAATATTCTGTGTCATCCCAGCGGCAGATTGATAAATGAAAGAAAACCCTATGAACTCAATATGGAAAAAGTGATGAAGGCAGCCAAAGAAAGGGGCTGTTACCTGGAGCTCAACTCCCACCCTGACAGACTGGATCTTCATGATGTTCACTGTAAAATGGCTAAAGAGATGGGGATAAAATTAGCCATTACCACAGACGCTCACAGCATCAATGATCTGAATTTAATCAAATTTGGTGTTGGGCAGGCAAGGAGAGGCTGGCTGGAACCTGAAGTCGTTCTGAATACAAAAAACTGGAAAGAACTCAAGAAATTTTTAAAAAGAAAATAAAAAAATAGGGAGAATACAATGGATTTCAAAAAAAATCCTAAGACTGATTTTAAAGATATCAAAAATATGACCAAGATAGAGGCTAAAGAAGAAGTGGAAGCACTTCGAGAGGGAATCGAATATCATAATTATTATTATTATGTGAAAAATAATCCCCAAATATCAGATGAACTGTACGACCGATTGTTCCGGCGTCTTCAAGACCTGGAGAATGCCTTTCCAGAGCTTCAGTCAGATATTTCTCCCACCCAGAGAGTTGGGGCGGAACCTTTGGATAAACTCAAAAAAATCAATCACACCACTTCCATGCTCAGCCTCAATGCGGCCTTGAATGAAAAAGAAGCCAGAGAATTCAATAACTTCATCCGAAGAAATGTGGATAAAACCGATATCCAGTATGTGGTGGAGCCTAAATTTGACGGATTTTCCGTAGAGGTGGTATACAGGGATGGAATATTTCAGTATGGGGCAACCCGGGGAGACGGGGAAGTGGGAGAAGATATTTCTGAAAATTTAAAAACCATCCGTTCCCTTCCCATGCGAATGCGGAAACAAAACGGAAACAATCTTCCCTCTTTTCTGGCTGTGCGGGCAGAAGTCTTTATGCCGAAAAAGGAATTCCAAAAGCTGAATAAAAAAAGGATTGAACAAGGAGATGTTCCCTTTTCCAATCCCAGAAACGCCTCAGCTGGTATAATGAGACAGCTGGATTCCAAAAAGGTCGCTGACAAACCGCTGGATATCTTTTTCTATGAAATATTGAGCATTGAGGGAGCAGAATTTAGTTCCCACTGGAAAGAGCTGAAGCAGTTATCGGCATGGGGGCTCAAAACAGATGTCCATAACACTCTGTGTTCTTCCTTTGACGAAGTTGTCCAATACTACAACAATCTTTTACCGAAAAGGGACGAACTGGAATATGAAATTGACGGGATTGTGATCAAACTGGATGACCTTCGCTTGAGGTCAGAGCTGGGCACTCGCCAGCGGAGTCCTCGTTGGGCTATTGCCTGGAAGTTTCCTGCAAAGAAAGAAGTCACTATCATGGAGGATATTGTGGTTCAGGTGGGACGAACTGGAATGTTGACTCCAGTGGCTTTACTTCAGCCCGTGGATGTAGGTGGAGTCACCGTCAGCCGGGCTACTCTTCATAATGAAGATGAAGTTCTTAGGAAAGATGTCCGGCCTGGTGATAAAGTCAGGATTGCCCGGGCAGGTGATGTCATTCCAGAGGTGGTGGAAAGAGTTGAAATCAAAGACAAAAAGAGGGGAAAAAAGTTTTCCATGCCAAAAAAATGCCCGGTTTGCAACTCAGAAATTCTCAAAGAAGGGGCTTATTATTTTTGCTCAGCAGGCCTTTCCTGCCAGGCTCAACTCATTGGTCATATCATCCATTATTCTTCCCGCGAAGCCCTCAATATCGAAGGCTTGGGCGAAAAAATTGTCATACAACTGGTGAAAAGAGGAATGATCCAGGATATCGCAGATCTCTATCATCTTTCAAAAGAGGAATTACTCAAACTGGAAGGATTTGCTCAAAAATCAGCCCAAAATTTGTATGATGCGATTCAAGCCACAAAAAATATCCGATTGGACAGATTTCTGTATGCACTTGGTATTCGTCATGTTGGCCAGCATGTCGCCCGTGTTCTGAGCAGGGAATATCAAAGACTGAATAAAATTCGGGATGCCAAAAAAGAGGAACTGGAACAAATCAATGAAATTGGGCCTGAAATTGCTCAGAGTGTGGTCCATTTCTTCAAACAGGAAGAAAATAAGAAAGTACTGGAAAAACTTCAAAAAGCAGGAATCAATGTGGAAGAAGCCTCTGCTCCTAAAAAGAAACCGTTTTTAGAGGGGAAATCCTTTGTTTTCACCGGTGAACTTGAAAATTATAGCCGTGATGAAGCTAAATCCATTGTGGAAGAGCTGGGAGGAAGGGCAACCTCCAGCATAAGCGGAAGCACTGATTTTGTGGTTGTGGGGAATCATCCGGGAAGTAAACTTCAGAAAGCAAGAGAACACAACACCCGTATACTGGATGAAAACGAATTTAGGAAATTGATTAAAAACAATCAATAAACAATGAACATTTTCCGTCTTCTTAATTGAATATCAAAGGTGACGGAAAAGACTTCAAACAATTCTGGGAGGAAGAAGGAAAAGCAAGATACCAGGAGTATATCCGGAACAAGAAAAAAGAAAAAGAAGAAGAAAAAAAACCAGAGCAGAAATAGCTGAAACCAGGCGAGAGGGCGTTTCCTTAGGCTTCTTTTTGAGTTCCTAAAAAATCCTAAAAAGAGATTCCTAAAGGGAATGCCCTTTCATTATATTTTATTAAAAAAACCTTTTTTCTATTCTAATTATTCCAGAAAAAAAGTGGAATTAATTTTTTGTGGTTTTTATCTGATTTATCTCTCGGTAATGATTTTTTAACAAGAATCCTGAGTTTACAAAAGTGTTAAATTATTTGCATAATGAATAAATATATGTTATCGTAAGGCAAATAGCATTTAGATATTTTTTCTGAAAATGAGTGAGCTTAAATTCTATTTTCATTAAGAGTATTTAAATTAGAGTATTATTTAAGGAGTAAAATAGAATGAAAGGCAAGAAGCTTTATGTAGGAAATTTGGACTATTCAGTCAAAGAGGCTGATATAAAGGAACTATTCTCTCAGTTCGGCGAAATTAATGATGCAGTCATTATAAAAGACAAATACACGGATCGCTCCAAAGGATTTGGTTTCATTGAATTTTCTAAACCAGAAGAAGCACAAAAAGCAGAATCAGAACTCAACGGAAAAGAATATCATGGCCGCACTTTGAAAGTAAATGAAGCCCGAGAACGACTGTAAAGAAATAATAGCCATAACAATCACTACAATAAATACTAATATTTCTTAATTACAAAATCAGAAGATCCCCAATCAATTTATTTCATTAACAAAATGAACAATAGATAAGATATGGGGATATTCAGTAGACATTCACTAATACCACTATTTTTAGCTGCCTTATATAACAAAAATGATTAAAAAAATGAAGTGAATCCTATATGAAAGGTAGTAAAAAGGAGGGAAACAATGATTGTATCTAAAGGTAGACAAGTCAAAGTTCAGTATGAAGGACGCTTAGAAACCGGCAAAATCATTGACAAGACAAAAGAAGGACAGCCATTTGAATTCACTGTTGGCAATGGACAAGTTATTCCGGCTTTTGAAAAATCGGTAGAAGGTATGGAAATTGGAGAAAAAAAGGAATTTAAAATAGAACCTGAAAACGCCTATGGAGCCAGAAAAGAAGACCTTGTTAGAGAGGTGCCTCGCTCTAAAGTGCCAGAAAACATAACACCTGAGGAAGGGAGAGTCTTAAAAGCATTGGATTCTTCAGGTCAATCAATGCTGGTTAAAATTACAAATGTGACTGATGAAAGTGTCAAGATTGATTTTAACCATCCCTTAGCAGGTGAGAAATTAATATTTGAGGTAAAGATCGTAGATATAAAATAGCCTCTTTCTACTATATACTATATGCCTTGTCTAGCATACCTTACTGAAATTGAATAAGTTAACTTAAATAATCCAATGTTATTTGGTTCCAGAACACATTCTGGAGGGCCCCAAAATAGCTTCTAACTAAATAGAAGATATACATACTATGAGAATGCAATATGTTTTTATGCGTCAATAGATTGAATAAACTAGCCTGATTTAATACTCTTTACCTCTCATAAAATAACCACTATGGGAGAGAATATGGTATTGACAATAAGAGGTATAATTATGATAATAAAAATGAGGCAGAATCAAGTGACTAAAATCAATATCTCGATTCCCCAAGAAATATTGGATGAGATCGATAGAGTGAGTAAAAAGGAGAATAAATCCCGCTCTGAACTACTGCGGATGGCATTCAAAATCTATCTTGATGTCCTAAAAGAGGAACATAGAGAGAAAAAGAAGCAGAAAAGTATAGAAAAGGCCATTCAGATCCAGGAAGAAATCCGTGATGAGATCGGAAATATCGACCTCATCCAAGAATTGAGAAAATGGAGAGATGAACGCAAATGAATGCTGCCTGCAGGAGAAATTATGTCATTGATGCTTCTGTTATCCTGAAGTGGTTTTCTCAAGCTGATGAAAACAATCTTGACAAAGCTCTTCAACTTCGGAAAGAATTCAGGGAACGAAACATAAATTTATATGCGCCGGAACTTTTAATATACGAAATTGCCAATGTCTTAAGATACAAAAAAGTCCTGAGTGAAGACATCATTCATAAGGCCATTTCAAGTATCTATGACATGGATATTTTACTGCCTGTTAATCTTGCTGTCATGACCCGTGCTGTAACCATTGCTCCGCAGTATCATATCACTGTTTATGATTCATCTTATCTAAGTTTTGCCCAGAATGTGGGATGCCATTTGATCACGGCTGATAAAAAGCTTTACCAGAAGATCAAGGGATTTCCAGGATTAGTCTTCATAAGCGATTATGCCCCAGAAAGAAAATAAAAGATACTTTTAGTAAAGATGACAATATCATAAGAATAAAGAATAGACTTCGACATTAACGTTAATAAAACAAGTCCGGCTTTTATAGAGATGGCACTTGTTCCTCAGCTGCCATATGAAGCTGGATTTGTGCAGGAGGAAGACGTTCTGCCTTAAAGGTCAGTTTAAGGTGATCGATGATTCTATCAATGACTCTGTGATCTTTGATAAAGGAGATGATTTTCCTGTCTGCGTGAAGAGGACAGGCCGGATCATATACTTTCCCACCTGTGCTGTCTCTTTTTTGCTCTCAGTTCTTAATTTGCTGTGTACGTTAAATCCAGTATGAATTTTATCAACTTGTCTACGGCTTTGGCTCCTCTGAGAGCAAGGGAAATCGGCATTCGTAAGGTTCTCGGCGCTTCATTGAGGAATATCTTCACTCTCTTTCTTAAGGAGTTTTCTCGATTGATTTAATATAAGAGACGTATCAAATTAAAAAAAAGTTCCCCTTCCTTTTTATTCACTCATACCGCAGGGAATCCAAAGGGTTAGCAGTGGCAGCTTCAATAAGCTTCTTTTCTGTGTTTGATCCGATAAACGAAGACTTCCTTTTTTTTGTCATTGATTCTATATATGATCCGATAGTTTCCTGACCGGATGCGATATCCTTGTTCTGCTGTGAGCTTAAGGCAACCATGAGGCCTAGGATTTTCTTTAAGGGAAGTGATCTTCCTAACAAGAATATCGAATGTTTTTCCTCTAAGTTTATCTAGGTCTTTTTGTGCCTGGGGTAGAAGGAGTATTTTATACACGCCTTTTTCTTAGATAATCTTCGATAGGAATGGCTTCTTTTTCTAAAGAGCGCAGGGTTTTTAAATCCAATAAATCTTCTTTCAGTTCCTCTCTCTCGAGCCGCTCTTCAAGGGCTTTTTCTACAAAAAAGCCGTACTTGATCCCTTGTTCTTTACAGAACTTTTTTACCTTATTTACGGTTTTGTCATTAACCTTAACAGCAAATGTTGTTTTAGACATGTCAGTAAAAGATTAACACAAAACCGAAATAATAACAAACTAAAATAATAAAAAGTTTTAAATAGTTTAAATTAGTTAGCTGACTGGACTTATTTTTTCTTTTTTTTCTCTCTGTACTTCAAATGACCTGCCCCCAATCATTGTATCACTCCCAGAGTTAGAAAAGTAGGTTTTGGAGCGCACAGGCAGGCATTTGACCACCGCATTGAGGACAAATGAGAGGATCAACTTCATAATAAAAGGAATTTCAATATATGAAACAGTCTGTTTCGTCATCTATCATACTGAGAGGATCTTGTTTGTGAGACAGAATAGAGTCAGGCTTATCCTGTTCCATAAAAGCACACAAATCAGATGCCTGATTTTCAGATGACTTTTTCTTTGCATTTTTGAGAAACTCAGACATAGCATCAATACCGCCTACATCGAATCCAAACTTCGAGGCTATTTGAACAGAGACGGTGCCTTTGCCATTGAGGAACTTGATAAGACGTCTTTTTTTTTCAACTCAGAGGTATCCATTGTTGCGAAGAACCGGGGGCAAAAATAGATTCTAAGTGTCAGATAGACATCAATGAATACAAATACATAAAAAAATTTTTTTTCCTTTCAAAAACCTTTACAATAGAGGCTGTTATTTAAAGGAAACAAGATATGAAAAGAATGATTATATTCTCATTGGTAATGTTCATAATCCCTTTTGTTGTTTTCGGACAATGGAAAATAAAAAAAACCACCGCATTCAAAACAGACGAGCCAGTGCACATTGATGGATTTCTGAAAGAACAAGATTGGAATAAAGCTTCTGAAGCTAAGAATTTCATACAGTTTCAACCAGAAAGAGACAAACCAGCATCATTGAACACAGTTGTCAAGATCATGTATGACAATGATTTCATATACTTCGGATTTTTGTGTCATGACCCTGAACCAAAAAAGATTGCTTCCCAAATATCCAAAAGAGATTCAGATCTAAGGACAGACGATTCCATCTATATTATGATCGACACCTATAATGACAAAAGAAACTGCTATTATTTTTCCACAAACCTTCTGGGCACTCAATTGGACGGACGAATAACAGAAAACGGAAAAACAAATGATAACACCTGGGATGGAATCTGGAGCTGTGAATGCCAAAAAACAGAATTTGGATGGACAGCCGAGATTGCTATTTCTTTTTCATGTTTAAAATATGAGCCCGGTCAAAATAAAACATGGGGTTTGGGACTGGGAAGGGGAATTCCCCGGAAATTGGAATTCAGCTTCTGGACAGGACCCAAGGAATCTCCTTACAAAGTTTCCCAGTTTGGTGAACTGGAGCATTTAGATCTTCAAAAAGCCAAGAAGAAATTACAGGTGATTCCTCATCTCATATCAAAATTGGAAGAGGGCGAAAAAGCAGAACTCAACGCAGGCGTGGATGCAAGATACGCTATGTCCCAGATGGTATCCGGCCATTTGACAATAAATCCTGATTTTGCAACTGTGGAAGCTGACCAGGAAAAAGTAAATCTGACTCGATTTGAACTTCATCTTCCAGAAAAAAGAAATTTTTTCCTCGAAGGTTCTGAAATTTACCGCCAGAGAATCAGGCTTTTTTATTCCCGAAGAATTTCAGATATCTACGGGGGAGCAAAAGTCTACGGAAAGGCCGGAGGATATGAATTTTCAGGAATGACAGTCCAGACAAAAAAAGATGAATCCATCAATGAAAGCTCAGCAAATTTTTCCGTCTTCCGTTTAAAAAAGGATGTTATGAAATCCTCGACTATCGGTTTTTTAGCTGCCAACAAACTGGTCAATGGAAAAAATAGGGGAACTGCGGGAATAGACACATCACTTTATTTTTCAGATACTTTTAAATTCACCGGGCAATTCGCCTGCAGCTACGGCGAAAACAACAAAAGCAACCTGGCATTTTTCCTCCGTCCTAGCTACGATTCCTCAACGTTCCATATCCATCTCCGTTACACTCAGATCGGGAAATATTTTGCTGATAATGCCAATCAGGTCGGATTTGTCCGTGATGACAATCGAAGAGAGCTGGATTCAGCAGTGAGGAAAACTTTCTGGATCAAAAAATGGGGGTTGCAGCGGATCACCTACGATTCCAATTACAATATATACTGGGGATTGGATGGGACCCTGAGAAGCTGGAAAATCGATGAAGGGCTTAATTTCGACCTGAAAAATAAATTCATGCTGGGTGTGGATCATTCCCAGGAATACAAGCTCTATGAGAAAAAATTCCGAAATAACCGAACCGGTGTTTCCTTAGGATACAACACAAGAGAATGGCAATCAGTTAGAGTGACATACAATTTTGGTAAAAATTACGATTTGGATTTCAAACTAATCCAAGGCAGTGTGAACTATAAAATCACAGAAGACTTTTCCCTTTCTTATAACGTGTCGCGATTGATCTTTGATCCAGATCCTGAAGATGAAAGCACCTGGATTCATGTTATCCGGGCAACACAGTATTTCACCAATGATTTATTCATAAAAGTGTTCTACCAGGTGAACACTTCCATAGACAAAAGAAATATACAGGTGCTGTTTGTTTACCGGTTTCAGCCTCCGTTCGGCTTTATTCAGCTGGCTTACCAGAAAGGAACAGCCGCCTTCGGAGAAAAAGGAGAACAGGGCCACACATTATTCCTGAAGGTTACTTATATGTTTTAATTTTTTTTATCTTAAAAAAATCAAAAGAAAGTGAATGATATATTCTTTTTTCCAGGATTAATGAGGAAGAAATCAGGTTCTGGGAAGTTTATATCTTACTTCCCCTCTTTTCCTTGACAAGAAGCTTTATGTCTGTAATATTCTAAACGCAGATGGTGAATAGGCTTGGATTTAGCAAAAATAAGCTTTATCGTATTTAAAAATTTTTGGAGGCTGTCAATGATGAAAAAAACATATTTCTTTGCAGTTGCCCTGTTGATTTTATCCCTTATGTCCCTTTCTTCTGTCAGGAGTCAGGAAACTGAGGAAACCGTTTGGAGGCAGCTGGGCAAAATGGGAAACAGAGACCGGTCAAAAAAATAAACAAGGAGTTCTATCATGCGTATTTTAAAAAAGATTTCTGTTTTATTTATAGTATTGATAGTTTTATTCAATATTTCCGCTTTCGGGCAGACATTGAATGTCGGTGAAATTTCAGCAAAACCGGGCGAAAGAACCGACGGTTTTATTATCGTGCCTGAAGGGTCCGACGGTGATGAAGTGAAGATTCCTGTAACCGTCATTAACGGAACAAAGAAAGGACCTGTCCTTGCCTTAACCGCAGCTATTCACGGATACGAATACCCGCCGGTCATAGCTTTTCAGAGGCTGATAAAAATCATCGACCCGAAACAGGTATCCGGCGCTTTGATCTTTGTTCATGTTGCCAACATCCCCTCATTCTTGAAACGCACAATTTATTATGGCCCCCATGACTGGAAGAACTTGAACCGGGTATTCCCCGGAAAAATCGACGGCACGATGTCCGAACGCATTGCCTTCCAGATAACCAAAGAGGTCATCGATAAATGTGATTATCTTATTGATAACCACTGCGGTGACGGCAACGAAGACCTGATGCCTTATCTTTACTGCCTGCAGACAGGGGATGCCAGTATAGATAAAGCTACAAAGATGATGGCAGAGAATTATGGGCTTCCCCTGGCTATCAATGAAAAAGGAAGGCCAACAGATATCAAGGAATCTGTGTATGGGGGGAACACAGCCATAGTGAGAGGCAAGCCTGCGATCACCATAGAATCCGGAAAACTGGGCAGGACAGATGAAATAGATATAAAAAGAGTTGTGACAGGTACTCTCAATGTGATGAAAGTTCTGAACATGATCAAAGGTGAACCACAGATTGATGCAAAACCTGTATGGGTGCAGAAATACACCATTATCCGCTCCGAGAAAACCGGTATATTTTACCCTTTGGTCAGCAGAGCCGACCATGTGCAAAAAGGTCAGCTCATAGGTTACCTCACCGATTTTTTCGGTAACAGGATCCAGGAAGCAAGAGCCCCTTATGACGGAATTGTGCTTTACATCGTTGCCACCCCGCCTATGAGCCCGGGAGAGCCGATGGCATCAATCGGCCAGTTCTGATAAAAATAAGAACCGGACATCCAGGTTCTATACAAAAGAAATAGATGGTAATAAAACTGTTGACGCAAACCAAATAACCTCAACAAAGGTTTATTACTATCTCTAATAAGTTTAATATAACACCTATTTGTCCAATAATGAATGACTTATAAGCAATAAAATAAACCTATGGTTTGACCCTAGTTTATTTTTCTGCTATTATGTCAATAAGGAGTTTACCTATTAGAAGCAAATTAAACCAAATTCTTAAAATGTGGCCTCGGGGCACTATTGCTGTGAGTTCATGGTTCAAGACTCAGGGCATATCTCGACAGTTGCTTGATTCATATGAGAAATCAGAATGGGTCAATAGGATTGGCAGAGGAGCATATTCACGAACAGATGATTTTGTTGATTGGACAGGTGGATTATATGCTATTCAAGAACAGCTTAAACTTCCAATTCATATTGGGAGTAAAACAGCTTTGCAAATATCCGGGATTTCTCATCAGATCCCACTTGGCAAGGGACAAAATGTTTTTCTATTTGGAAAAACAGGAGCAAAACTCCCAAAATGGTTCAAAGAATATAAATGGGATGTAAAAATACATTATACCATGACAAATTTATTTGGGACTGTCAAACAATTGGGACTAACTTCATGGCCCATGAGAGATTATTCTATTATCATATCTTCCCCAGAAAGAGCTATCATGGAACTTCTCTATTTTATTCCCAAGCGGAAATCATTTGAAGAAGCAATCTTTTTTATGGAGGGATTAGTATCAGCTACCTTGCGTCCTAAATTAGTCCAGGAATTACTAGAAAATTGTAATTCAATAAGAGTGAAGCGTTTATTTATGTACTTAGCTGAAAAGTTTCAACATCAATGGATTCAAAAGATTGATTTGACAAATGTGAATTTTGGAAAAGGAAAGCGTGTTATCGTTATAGGCGGTATGTTTGATTCCAAATATAAAATTGTAGTGCCTAAAGTGAATTATACTGGTGAAGACATTCATAAATCAGCTAAAGATAATGAAAAATAGTATTTTTTTTAAACAAGCCGAAATTTTGTTGCGGCTCATACCATTTATAACAAAGGAAAAATGTTTTGCTTTAAAAGGGGGAAGTGCTATCAATTTTTTTGTACGTGACATGCCAAGATTGTCTGTTGATATCGACTTAGTATATCTTCCTTTAGAAAATCGCGAAACAGCTTTGGCTAACATAAATTCTGCTGTTAAAAGAATCAAAAATAAAATATCTAAAGCAATACCTAAATCAAAATGTTTACTGCGCCCAAATTCAAAGCTGTTGATTAATTTTAAAGGTACAGAGATCAGGATTGAACCAAATTTAATATTTCGGGGAGCCGTATATCCTTGCGAAAAGAGTACTCTAACCCAAAAAGCAAAGGGACTATTCCAAATGAGTGTTGATGCCAAAATCCTTTCTTTTGAAGATTTATATAGTGGCAAACTTTGTGCGGCACTAGATCGTCAACATCCTAGAGATTTTTTTGATTTAATGATATTAATGAAGAACGAAGGAATTACAGATAAAATACGAAAAGCCTTTGTTGTTTATTTAGCTGGACATAACCGTCCTATGAATGAATTGCTAAGACCTCGATGGCAAGATTTCCGATCTATTTATGAAAATGATTTTATGGGCATGCCGTTTGAACCAGTTTCCTATGATGAATTGATAAAAAGTAGAAACCAGATGCATTCAGCCCTTATCAGCACATTGACCGCTGATGAGAAATCCTTTCTTATTTCCATCAAAGAAAGGTCACCTAAATGGGAATTAATGGAGATTGAAGGAATTGATAATCTACCAGCAGTTCAATGGAAACTCAAAAATATCACATTGATGTCAAAAAAGAAACGTATTGAAGCTTTAGAAAAATTGAAAAATGTCCTAAATTATTAACTGCTTATTTTATATTGCTTGATATTTTAATTCTTTAACTTAAAAATCGATTGAGGCAATTCTTGACATTTTAAATCCACTTTGAAATATCCCTTCATATTGTTTGAGTTATCAAAATGTGTGCGGATTATGAAAAGCCGTGATGAAAATGAATCAAAAATTAATCTTTCTGGTCATGAGGTCAACTCTCGTGTTTTGAGTGGTTAACTATGCATAAAAGAAATGAAGAACTAATGACTGCGCACGATTTCTTTCACCCGCATAAGCTGAACCTGGAAGGAGCGTTCCATCTCATCCAAACGGCTCGAAATATAGGATATGGTCTCCTTGATATTGGGAATAAGAATGTGTTCAAGGGCATTCACCCTGCGCCGGGTTGTTTCAATCTCATCGGAAAGAAGCTCGACAGCTTTCCAGAGCCGCCCCATTTCCGCTAAATCTTCCATCAATTCCTTTGTCTTTTTTATTCCAACATCCAGTTCGCTGTCTGTGTTTAAAAAATCATAATCAGAGATTTCAAATTCCTTTATTTGAAACTTGGGGATAGAGATATTGAATATTTTGTCTTTTTGGGCTTCCACAGTGAGTTTCCCCTCTGGAAGGAGTTTTTTCAAATCATCTTCTGAATTGTAGGCTCGGGCGATACAAAAAGAAAGCATGACTTTTTGGAATTTTTTCTCTACTTTTTCCTGTATCTCATTGAGCTGCCTCATCAATTCCAGAAACCGGCGCATCAGCTCTTCCAGTTTGTCTTTTAGAAGTTTATGCCCCCGTTCAGCCAAAGCCAGACGCCTTCTCAGACGCAAGAGCTCCATACGGTTCGGATTGACATTCAGTTTCATTTTTCCTCAGAATAGTATTTTTCCAGATATTCCGGTCTGATCCTTTTCAGTTCTGCCCTGGGAATGGTCCGAAGAAGTTTCCAGCCGGAATCAATGGTTTCTGTGATAGAGCGGGTTTCGAATTCACCCTGTTGAACAAATACTTCTTCATACTGGTCTGCGAATTTCAAGTACAGTTTATCCAATTCTGAAAGGGCTGCCTCTCCCAAAATCAACGACAATTCTCTTGCTTCCTTACCTCTGGCATAGCAGGCAAATAACTGATTCAGCACATCAGCATGATCCTCCCGGGTTTTGCCTTCACCGATTCCCTGGTCTTTTAATCTGGAGAGACTGGGGAGCACATCAATAGGGGGATAAATTCCTTTGCGGTGAATCTCTCTGCTCAGCATGATCTGTCCTTCTGTGATATATCCTGTTAAATCCGCAATGGGATGGGTTTTATCATCCTCGGGCATGGTGAGAATCGGAATAAGAGTTATGGATCCTTTCTTGTTTTTGATGCGTCCAGCCCTTTCATACATGGAGGCAAGGTCAGTATAAAGATATCCTGGATACCCGCGTCTTCCTGGAATTTCTTTCCTTGCGGCTGATATCTCCCGAAGCGCTTCGGCATAAAAAGTCATGTCAACCAGTATCACCAGAACATGCATGTCAAGGTCAAAGGCAAGATATTCCGCACAGGTCAGAGCCAGCCGGGGAGTGGCAATCCTTTCAATGGGAGGCTCATTCGCCAGGTTTAAAAAAAGAACAGCTCTTTCCAGCGCTCCAGTATTCCGGAAATCTTCAATGAAAAAATTTGCCTCCTCAAAGGTAATTCCCATGGCACCAAAAACAACCGCAAATTTTTCTTTTTTTCCGAGCACAGTGGCTTGCCGTGCTATCTGGGCAGCAATTCTGGCATGCGGCAATCCACTTCCTGAAAAGAGTGGAAGTTTCTGTCCTCTGACCAGGGGGTTCATTCCATCAATCGAGGACAATCCTGTTTGAATAAACTCAGAGGGATAATCCCTGGCTTGAGGATTGATGGGACTTCCATTTATATCAACCATCTTATCTGCAATAATCTGGGGGCCTTGATCTTTAGGCCTTCCCGAACCATCAAACACCCTTCCAATGATATCGTCTGAAACACCAAGCATCTGCGAACGCCCCAGGAAACGAACACGTGATTGATCAACATCAAGCCCGACCGTTCCTTCGAAAACCTGAACAACAGCCCTCTCCTTTGAGACATCCAACACCGTTCCCCGGCGCATGATTCCCTCAACTGTTTGTATTTCTACCAATTCCCCGTATTTAACATCTTTTATTTGTTCCACAATGAGCAAAGGGCCGACTATATTGGATACGGTTATATATTCTTTATGCATTTTGTCCTCTCATGACTTGTCCTTGCTTAAGGTTTTAAAAGTGTTATCAATCTCAATATATGTTTCAACTATGCCTGAATCCTCCTCAGGGAGATATTTCATCTGCGATATATTTTCTCTCACTTCCAATTCAATGATTGTTTCCAGTTCAATTCCTTTCTCAAGAGCCTTCAGAGCCTCATGATGAAAATGTATTATCGAACGGAGCATCTGGTATTGTTTTCTGTAAGAAGTGTAGGTATCTTGCGGATGGAATGCATTCTGGTGGAGAAAATCTTCCTTGATGGAACGGGAGGACTCCAGAATAAGGCGTTCCTTATCCGAAAGGGATTCCACTCCCACAAGCCTGGCAATCTCCTGAAGTTCGGATTCTTCCTCGAGCAGATGCATGGCTTCCTGCCTGAGTTCCGAAAATTCTTCATTAACCTCTTTATCCCAGTAAGCCTTTATATTTTCTTCATAAAGAGAATAGCTCAAAAGCCAGTTTATAGCGGGAAAGTGCCGCATATTAGCCAGTTTATCATCCAGAGCCCAGAACACTTTCACTACTTTAAGAGTTGACTGGACAACTGGATCTGAAAGGTCTCCTCCAGGGGGAGACACAGCCCCTATAACACTCAAAGCCCCCCTTCTTTTATCTGATCCAAGACAGACGACTTTTCCGGCCCTCTCATAAAATTCAGCAAGACGGCTCGCGAGATAAGCCGGATATCCCTCTTCCCCTGGCATCTCCTCCATCCGGCCGGATATTTCTCTCAATGCTTCGGCCCACCGGCTGGACGAATCAGCCATAAGGGCTACGGAATACCCCATATCACGAAAGTACTCTGCTATGGTCATTCCGGTGTAGATTGAAGCTTCCCTGGCTGCAACAGGCATATTAGATGTATTGGCAATAATAATCGTTCTTTCCATCAAAGGGCGGCCTGTATGCGGATCCTTGAGTTCCGGGAATTCAAGCAAGAGGTCTGCCACTTCATTTCCTCTTTCTCCACAGGCGACAAATACAACAACCTGGGCATCAGACCATTTTGCCAGCTGATGCTGCACTACTGTTTTCCCGCTGCCAAAAGGACCGGGCACACAAGCTGTTCCTCCTTTTGCCAGAGGAAAAAGCGTATCCAGCACTCTCTGTCCCGTTGATAAAGGAACATCGGGCATTAACCTTTCCTGAACTTTCCTATTTTTTCGAATAGACCAAGTCTGAAACATTCTCACTTCTTTGGTTTCTTCACTGGACTGTATTCGGGCGACTGTTTCATTTATCGTAAACTTTCCTTTTCTTATCTCTATAACTTTTCCTGAATACCCGAGAGGAACCATTATCTTGTGTTTTATCAAAGGTGTCTCTTCAATCTCTCCTAAAAAATCACCTTCAACAACAGTTTTTCCTTGTTTCACACCTGGCGTAAAATCCCATTTCTTCTCTCTATCAAGAGAAGGGACTTCAATACCTCTGGTAACAAAGTCTCCCTCATTGTCTCTAATAACATCCAGAGGTCTCTGGATACCATCATATATAGAGCTAATAAGTCCGGGCCCCAGTTCCACGCTTAGAGGTTTTCCGGTGAGAAAGACAGGCTCATCAGGACCAATTCCGGTTGTGTCTTCATAAACCTGGATAAAAGCTTTGTCTTCCCTTAATTCGATGATCTCGCCTATCAATCCCAATTCCCCTATTTTCACCATGTCATACATTTTTGCTCCCAGACAACCGGATGCTATCACGAGCGGTCCAGCAACTCGAATGATTTTACCTTTTTTCATCTTTCCCTCTTCCTTTGACAAACGAATCCGATCCGGTGGCTTTTATAGCTATATCCTTCATCATACGTTCCATATAATCAGTGATCCCTCTATGATCGGAGAAACCAACAACCACCGGACAAAATTTTTTTTTCATATCCTTAAGCTCTTCCGATAAAGGCTCTAAAAAACTCTCATGCATAAAACAAAGCGCAATCCCTTCATCTTCCAGAGAGTATAAAATTCTTCTGGCTTCTTCGGAATTTTTTGGAGAAAATATCTTCATCCCTGTCGCTTTAAATCCGAACACAAGATCAATATCTCCTATTATAGCTACTTTATCAAACATAGGTTTCACTTATCCTTTTTTTCAAAATCTGGGAAGGTATTTTGTTCAATTTCCCGATTCCCAGAAGTCTGACCAGGTTTAGTTCTCTTTGCTTAGCCAGAGCATAGGCAAAAACAGGCTCAGGACCGAATACTATATATTTTGCTTTCTGCAAGATCCTCATTAAAAAGTCCTCAAAACTGCGCTCAAACTCGACAAAAGTCTCTTCTTCCTCAAGTGTATCCGTTGCCCTATCCCAGATTTCATAGTAAGGTGTGGCACGAAGTTTCTCTCCAAATTCAGCATAAGAAAGTTCAAAATCTTTTATAAAAGTTGTCTCATCAAGAAAACCACCTTCAATGAGCATTTCCTTCAGTTTATTTTTGTTAAAACCAAGATAGGTGGCTCTTGAATAATATTTAATGTTAGTCAGATCTATTTTATGTCTGAAATAATTGATGAAAAAGGAACAATCCATTTCTTCAGCCAGCAATAGTGCTTTTTGAGGATGATTGGCTCTGTCAATAAGAACTTTGATTTTTTCATCCACAGCTATTTTTGATATTTCATCATCAAGTGCATTCTTTTCTCTTGTAATGAATTCATCAAGTTCCTCGGAGTTGTTCACATTTATTATCTCTTCTGAGAATTGCCCCGCATCAAATATCATCTTTAAGACAGACCTTATGTCTTCTTCACTAGCCACTTCAAGAAAAACTCCTTTGGAAACAAGGTTTTTTTCCAAAACGCGCACACGCCCTACTGAATAAAGATAATCAAGCCTTGATGGTTGTTTCATATCCCTAAAATTTCTGTAATATATTTTTCAAGTTTAGGCCTGATCTCCTCTTTCATCTTCTCCTCATCATAAAGCTCTTCTTTAACTCCATCTTTAAGAATGATTTTTCTTTTTAAAGCCGATTTTCCGATCTTTTGTTTTTTAAACGCTTTTTCAATCACTTCCTCTATTATTTTCTTTTTACTAGATAAAAGTTTGATCTTCATTTCAAGACGTGCCCCTGTAACAATCCGGCTTGCCTCCAGTTCCGCCTTTCTCTTTTTTTCTTTAAGTATCAATTCGGCTTTTTCTGAAGCTTCTTTCTCCGCAGCCTTTTTTATACTGTCAGCCTTTTCTTTACTTTCAAGAATTATTTTTTCTGCTTCCCTTTGGGCATCATCTATTATTTTATTCAAAATATTCTCTAAACTCATATTTTTTGGACATCCTCCTGAAATTTTGTATGAGAAATTTCCTTAAACAGTTAGAAATATGATTTTCCTTCCCTTAAAAAACACATTGACATCGGTCAGAATAATCTCTAGGACAACGATATTCCATTGAGAAGAAGTATGGTTATCAAAAGTCCAAGTACAGCATATGTTTCAACCAGAGCAGCCATAATGACTGGTTTCATCAAATCCTTGGGTTGTTTGGCAACCATATAAACTCCAGAAGCGCAGACTTTTCCCTGATGTATTCCTGAAACCAATCCAGTTAAAGCCACAGGTAGACAGGTAATAAGAATATGCCACCCCTGGAAAACTGTGGGAGTCGCCATTTCTCCCCCTACAAGTCCAACCTTAAGGAGGACTAAAAATGCACTTAAAAATCCATAAATGCCCTGTGTTCCCGGAAGAGCGACAAGCAGGAGCAAGCTTCCGAATTTCTCAGGGGCTTCACTCATTACCCCGCTAGAAGCTTGACCGGCAAGTCCAATCCCTATAGCAGATCCGATTCCTCCCAGAATAACAGCAAGTGCTCCTCCTGATATAGCGAGTGTCATACCTAACGACATATCCTCCTCCTATATTATCTTAAATTATTTTATTTAGATAAATTCAATATACTTACTCTCTAATTCGAAAGGCTTAAAAGGCCTTCCTCCGGAGATGAAGAATTTACTGAAAAATTCAACAAACTGCAGACGCATTGAGTGGACAAATCCTCCTAAAAAGCTGATCCCTAAATTAAACAAATGCCCTCCCGTAAATATCAACGCTGCAAAAAGCCATCCCACCCATGGAATACCAAGGGCTGTCTTGCAAAGTGTATTGACAACCATAGCTATCACACTGGTTGCCAGTCCCAGAGCTAAGAGTCTGGAATAGGACAGAATATCTGCAAGATAGCGGGAAATATCATATAAACTATAAAGTCCACCGAAAAATCGAGCAAATGGATTCCGGCTGGGGACAGCAAAAAAAATGATGGCTGCTGCGCCGATAAGGGATAAAATTCCTCCTAACGGCACCTTAAAATAACCATACACAACAAGGGAAGGCAGCAGCAGCAACCAACCTCCCTGCACAAATATCGCCTGCAAATATTCCCTGTTTTTAATCAATGATATCATCCTTATTAAAGTTCCAACCCATACCTGAATAAAACCGAGGACAAGAGACAAGATTAAAAAAGAAAGGGGATCTTCCACAGGATCAATAACCATCAACTTCCGGAGAGGAAACCCAAACCATCCTCCCACAAGTGTACCAAGAATGACATTGGCAACAGAAAGAAAGAGAAGAAGCTGCATAAACTGAAGTAAAGCTCCCTTTGGTTTGCCGAACTTTATATATAAAATACTTAAAAAGCCCACCAAAAATCCATATCCTGCTTCACTCACTGTTAATCCCACAAAGATAAAAAAGAAAGGGGCAAGCGGAATAGTGGGATCCACTGTTCCCTGTCTGGGAAGACCATAGAGCTTGGTTATCATCTCGAAAGGCCGGGTAGGTTTGGGATTTTCCAGAATCACAGGAGGATTTTCTTCAGCCAGAGGATCACGGAAATAAACTTCCGATACATCTTCATAGGCTTTAAGCTTCGATTTTAATTTTCCCCTATCCTTGGCACGAATCCATCCCTCAATATAAAAAATCTTCTCTGTTTGACCAAGATCCCTTAAAGAAACCAAGCGTTTTCTTTCATTGATGAGAACATCATGGACTATTTTAAGCTCTTTGATATTGGAGGCGAGATTTTTAATTCCCTCATTAACAGTATCAATGAGGCTTTCCGACTTTTCTATCTCTTTATTTATTTTTTTTATAACGTCCTCTACTCTATCATTATCATCTGCTTTATTCAGTATAGAATCTGTAAAATATAAAAGATTAAAATTCAAATCTTTAAAGGCTTTGAACATGATATCTTCTTCTTTTTTCAAATATATAACCAACACATATATCTTTCTTTTTCCCTTTTCAATAAGGGAATACCAGAGTGATGATTCAGAAACAAATTTTTGAAATTCTTCAAATCTGGATAAAGGCAACACTCCAGGAATAACCTCTACCCCCCCTCTTGTTCCTGTTAACATGACAGGAATCTCAAGATTTTTGAGTGTATCCAAGAATTCTTTTTCTCTCTTCAAGAAATTTAGGTGGGATAAAGCTTCATTTTTTTTAGATTCAAGTTTTTCAACGTTCTCAATAACACCAAGGTAATCAAACTCAAGTGCTTCTTTTTTATCATGACGGGACAACCTGGGTTTTTCGCTGAACAGCTTCTCAGAAAAACTCTTCTCTTCCCACTCAGAAAGATAATTCAGAGCATGAGATAAACGATAAATCGTATGGTCATATTGAGAGGTGTCAGGTTCTGGTGTTTTAAGGCCCAGTTCACTGGTATTTGTTTTCTCAATCTCAATCAATCCTTCATTCTGGAGTGAAGAGAGAAACTCCTCTTCCTTCTCGATGGAGGTTAGAATCTTAACCTTCTGGACTTCAGCTATAGCCATAGACTATTTTGACTCCTCTTTCACATATTTATTTATTTTATCAGCGGTTTTTTCAACCGCATCAGATAGTTTCTTTTCAATATTTTTGTACAGGGAAGCAATACGTTCCTCTGTCTCCTTTTTTATTCCCAAAGCTTCCTCTTTAGCATTCTTAATTATCAATTCTTTTTGTTCTTCAGCCTTTTCTCTGGCTTCATTGAGGAGATTTTCTCTTATTCTCTTTGCTTCACTATATGCATCCTGAATAATACCAGCTGTCGTTTCATCTCTGGCAGTTTGGATTATTTTCTGCGCTTTTTCTTCTGTAGACTTAATCTTCTCGAGAGCTTCAAAGGCTTCATCTTTTTTTTGGCTTTTGCTCACTTTCATCTCACCTGGAATGTCATTCTTATACAAAATCTTTCATTTGTTTTTTTCTTACTAAATCAGACCGTATTATATCTAATGTGCTATTTTTTTTCCAATGGATATTTAGCTGGAGTTTCCATAACATTTTAATCCCATTATTTTTATTTATTGGGTCATTAGGTATAGTGTCCCTTTTGAATACCTTTTTAATATATAGTAAAATAACGTGATATCAGAATTTCTTTTCAAAAAGGAGAATTCGCCTCATGGTAAAAAAAATAAAAACAATTTCAAGAAAAGAGTTCCTTAAAAAAGCATCTTTTGCGTTTTTAGGCATGGGGCTTTTAAAAAATGAAAGTCCGGCATTTTTATTTCCTGGAAAACAGAAAAGTGTTCACTTCCCACTTAGAACTCTGGGCAGAACTGGAATCAGAGTTGCTCCGGTAGGATATGGAGCCTCACGGACAATGGAATCATCCTTGATAAGAAGAGCAATCGATAAAGGAATCAATTTCATCGACACTGGCAGACATTATTTCAACGGACAAAATGAATATGCTGTCGGAAAAGCAATAAAAGGAATAAGAAAAAATATCGTGATTCAATCTAAAATCAGCATACGTTCCAATAACCGGAATAAATTACTAAAATCCTCACAAGAAGCTCTGGAAATAATAAAATCAATGGAACGTTCTTTGAACAAAAGTCTTGGAGCCCTTCAAACTGACTATATTGATATTATTCTCTTTCATAGTGCGCGTTCATCAGAAATCATTCATCACGAAATGGTTATGAATTTTTTCAAAAAAGCAAAGGAATCAGGAAAAATAAGAGCGTACGGGTTTTCATCTCATTCAAATCAGGTTGAACTGCTCAGAGAAGCAAATAAAAAAAATTTTTACGAGGTCATTATGGTTCCTTACAATCACAAAGGTTCCTATATTCACTCTGGCAGCGGTCACTACAGTGAATGGAACCAGAAGGAACTCGAAATCGAACTGGCGAAAGCTCAAACAAACAATATAGGAATTGTTGCTATGAAAACCTGTTCAGCAGGACCGTATTCTCCTTCCAAAAATATCAAACCTTCATATAAAGAAGCCCTGAAGTGGATTTTGAAAAACAGTTCTGTGAGCACAATGGCATCGGCAATGGCAAATTATAAAGAAATGGATGAAGACATTCAGGCTATGATGTAAACTAAAAAAAATATACAGTCAAAAAAATTTCTGGAGAATATTGATATGGAAAATAATAAATCATTTCTGAGGGAAAACAGGGGGTTTTTCATTGTCATAATTCTGATTTTTGCCTTATTGAGTCTTGGTTATTTTTTAGGAAAAAATCAAAAAATAAAAGCTGAAAAAAGCCAAACATTCTTTTTCGAAGAAATCAAAGATCAGCAAAGTTTAAAAACTCCAACTCTTGTCATACAATTAATTTTCAACGCGATAAAAAATGATGATATATCTGCCATTGAAGAATGTCTGTTAACAGAACAGGAATATTCTGAACTCAAAAACAAGATTCAATCTGTTTATCAATACCTCAACTGGGAAACACATTTATATGATGAGGATGCTTATTATACTTCTTACAAGGATTACATTCTAGGAAAATTTGAAACTCTGATCCAATATTTAAAGACCATAAAATCCTACGACCAATTTAATCTGGATGATACTTATGAAGGAACAACCCTGGAGATTGACAAAATCAAATCTATCAACGGGATATCTGAAGTCATAAACGGAGTCACTCTTGTGATTTCTTTAGCTAACAGCCGCACATTGGCGAATAAAACGTTAACCATAGAGATATCCCCCTTGATAAAAACATCAAGCAATCAATACAAACTGGTTCCCTAAAATAATTTCTTATTAAATAAGCCCTTTTAATAGCGGGCTTAGCCTTCAAAATGTTGAGGTATTACTCTCTTAACGAAAAACCATTTTTTTGCTTCCCGCAAAAACAAGTTTTTGTTAAGAAAAATCCATTTCTCTTCAAATAAATTGAATTATAGACCACTCCTCTTAAAAATATAGGAAGATAAATTAAAAAGTAAGAAGTCTAGGAGTTACTATTTACCACTCTTAACAGGAAAGAAAAGAATAATTATTGCTGACAACGCTACCAAGATGTATATAATACGACTTACGACAGACATGGCTCCAAATATCCATGAGACCAAATTGAAATTAAAAATTCCAACGAGACCCCAGTTTAATCCTCCGATAACCACTAAAATTAAAGCAATCCAACTAATAATTTTTGGCATTTTGAACCTCCTTTAAAATCATTATAAAAATATAAAATCAAATGTCAAATAGAAATTTTATCTTTTTCATTTTTATACAGGTCTCTTAATCTCCATGAAATAAAGGAATGGTTCACTATTCCATTCATTTCTATCCTACTCTCTCATTGTTCCTTTTTTTTCTTTTGAATTTTGAATGATAGCCTTATTGACAATAACATCTTTTTAAAAGAGAATAAATATGAATTTTTTAATTTTAAGAAAATGAAAAGATTATTGATAATAACCTCAATTTTTTGTCTGAGTGTGCTTAACGGACAAGCCTATAAAAACAGATTTGGAATTTTTGTTCATGCTGGTTTAACAAGTCCGGAAGAAAAAAACATAAATACTTCATTTGAAAGTGGGTTTGGACTCTTCTATCCATTGAACCACAAATTTTCCCTTTACTTGGATTTTTCACACTGGAAAAGCAGTGTGGAAAGAAAAGAAAACGGTTTGTATAAAGGAAAGCTTTCTGTCTCACCCTTTATATTATCCATTCATTATCGTTTTATGAAGAATAAAACCATCTGTCCTTATATCTTTTCCGGATTGGGAGTCATTTTCAACAACTTTAAAATCGAAGATCTGATCACTATTCCGGAAGTCTCAATCACCCAAAAAGTCAGAACAGGCGTTGGTCTTCAAGCAGGAATAGGAAGTTCTATAAAGATTAGCAATCGAATTCAATTATCAGGAGAGATATTCTATTCTTTCAGGAAAGCAAAAGGAGAAACCATAATAATTGATATGAATCTGGGTACAAGCAAGGAGGAGTTTTTATTCAATATGAGCTCTTTCAATTTGAAAATAGGAATAAAATATCAATAGGAAATTACCGTTTAACTTTTATTGAAGTTTTGACAACAAGAAACTAAAGGATATAATACAGAAAAATGGATGCAGCTAAATCAATCGTTGTTGTTGATGACGAACCGGATATTCTGGAATTGGTCTCTCTTCATCTTCGCAAGTCCGGCTACAAAGTTGATGCTTTCACTGATGGGAAGTCATTTTATAACTCTCTGAAGACTAACAATCCTTCTCTTATTATTCTTGATCTTATGCTTCCAGATATGGACGGCCTTGAGATATGCAAAGACATTAAAAAGTCAGATAAATATATGAATATTCCGGTTATAATGTTGACAGCTAGAGGAGAGGAGGCTGAACGAGTCCTAGGGCTGGAACTCGGCGCAGATGACTACGTCACAAAGCCCTTTTCTCCAAGGGAATTGGTGGCGAGGGTTAATGCTGTCCTTAGAAGGCCAAATCATGTGACCAACTCTAGACAAATAAAAATTGGTGAAAAAATCAAGATGGACATTGATCGATATGAACTCCAGGTTGAAAATAAGAAAATCAATTTAACCTCGACAGAGTTCCGCATTCTGCATTTACTTGCATCCAAAAAAGGATGGGTATTCTCTAGAAACGAAATCCTTGATTCTCTCTGGGGACAGGAAAAAGTTGTTGTAGACAGAAGTATCGACGTGCATATAAAGCATCTTAGAGAAAAATTAGGATCCGAGTCTTCTCTCATTGTCAATGTCAGAGGCGTTGGATATAAAATCCAGGAATGAAAAATACGATTTTTCTGAAAATCTTCAGCGGATTTCTTTTATTCACCCTCCTCCTTACAGGAATAACCGCATTTATCTATTATAACAATGTTAAATCTTTTCACATAAACACCCTGGTTAGAGATCTTGTGAAGCTATCTGAAGCGTCGAAACCAAACATCCTTCCTATGCTTGAACAGGGATTATTCTCTGAACTTGATTCTTACGTTAAAGATTTGGGTTCAAAAATCGAAACCAGGATCACAATAATTAACCAAAAGGGAACTGTTCTCGCAGATTCGGATGAAAATCCAGAGACTATGGAGGATCATAAGTTTCGTCCAGAAGTTATCCGAGCCTTTGAGGGATTTATCGGACAATCTATCCGTTTCAGTAAAACAGTCAGAGAAAATATGCTTTATGTTGGCGTTCCCATTCTAAAAAATGGTCAGGTAACCCATGTCCTTCGTTTGAGTCTGTACATTTATGATATAAAGCGCTTACTGGGGAACCTCAAATCCAATCTCTTTCGTTTTTTCGCTGTTATATTTTTACTTTCTCTGATTGTAGCCCTTTTTTACACGCGGAACCTAACCCGTCCCATAAGGAAACTCAGCCATGCTTCCCGACAGATTGCCTCTGGAAATTTTAAAGTAAATGTATTCGTGAAGAACAAGGACGAACTGCGTAAATTAGCGGACAGTTTCAATTTTATGTCAGAAAGAATCTGCGATCTTTTTGAAGAATTGACTTCTCAGAAAGAAAAACTCAACAGCACAATGGATTCAATAGAAGAAGGATTGGTTATAATCAATATTTCGAATAACAGAATTCTTCGGGGAAATCTTAGTTTTGCTCATATTGTCGATCAAAAGGATATTGCAGGGAAGTATTACTGGGAAGTTTTAAGAGAATCTGATTTTGGAGAGCTCATACATCAAGTACAGAAAGACAACAGCTCCCATTCAAAAGAAATCATTCTGGACGGACGTATCTATGCTTGTACTGTGAATCGACTGGAAGAAAGTTCAGAAATTGTTGCCACCTTTCATGATATCACTGAAATCAAGAATCTGGAGAAAATAAAAAAGGAATTTGTGCTTAATGTTTCTCATGAATTACGGACTCCCTTGACATCAATCAAAGGATATCTGGAGACCTTTTATTACGAGGCTAATAAAAAACAACGAAAATATCTAGACATTGCCAGACGAAACACAGAAAGGTTGATCAAGATCGTTGAAGACCTTCTGGTTCTTTCAGAACTCGAAACAGAAGAGATAAAAATCGAACTGAAAAAAATAGATATCAGGGAATTGTTAGTTATGACTTCAAAAATTTTCGAACAGCGTGCCAAAGAAAAAAATCTCGAACTGCACCTAAATCTACCCAAGAAACTTCCTCCTGTTACAGGAGACCGATTCAGGCTAGAACAAATGCTCATCAACCTCATGGACAATGCAGTCAAATATACCGAGGAAGGGGAAATTACTCTCTCCGCATTTAAGGATAACGTCAACCTTTGTATTGAAGTCAGTGATACAGGTATTGGCATCCCTTCCAGAGAAAAATCCCGTGTGTTTGAACGATTCTACGTTGGGAATAAATCCAGATCACGCCGCAGCGGCGGGACAGGACTGGGCCTTTCTATTGTTAAACACATCATTCAAATACATAAGGGAAAAATTGAGCTGGAAAGCACTCACGGAGTTGGCACAACTTTCCGGATATTTCTTCCCGCTCATTGATATTTCCCCAAACAATCGGATCCTGGTGAATTTTCAGAAGATTCAGCCAGTGAATAAAGTTGTCCTTCCCTTTGCACAACTTTTTTATGTTCCTATAAACATTTTTTTATAAAAAATTCAAATTGACTCCGCTCAATGAATCCATTTCTGAATAATATTTCTTGGCAAGAACCTTATCTTCCTTTAATTTTCGATGAAAACCAGGAACAATACTCCTCAATGAAATATATTTCTTTTTGAATTCTTAACGTCTGGACACAAAAAATATATATGGAAAAAAAACAATTGAGTCAAGCAAAGACTTAATCCCTTTAGAAAACTTGACCCCTTTATAAAAAAAAAATATAATCGAAGCAAAAAATATGAATATTCTTTTCATCTCGGATGTGTCGATTAAAGAAGTAATTGGCGGGGCTGAAAGAGTCCTTTACGAACAAACTACAAGACTCGCTGAAAGAGCAAACCATGTTTGCATCATCACTCGAAAACTTCCTTTTCATATGAAAGATCAAGAACAGATAAAAAATGTTAAAGAATTCAGATATCAGGTCAATCGAAAAAACAACTTTTCATTCCTTTTGTCTTCTCTTATCAATTCAATAAAATTATTCTCTAGATTAAATAAGGAATATAACTTTGACATAATCAATTTTCATCAACCTTTTTCTGCATTGGGAATAAACCTGACCAAAAAAAGCAGACTCAGTAAAAAAATATACACCTGTTTATCTTTATCTTTTAAAGAATTTGAGGTTCGCAATCCAGCCCCTAATAAAATAATCCCCAGAATAACTCATAAGATAAATTCCTATCTCCGAAGAATCATGGAAAAATTCAGTATTTCAAAAAGTGATCTGATAATAGTTTTGAGCGAGTTCACAAAACATTCACTCATTGAAAAATATGGAATAAAACCAGAAAAAATTCATAAAATTCCTGGAGGAGTGGACCTGGATACATTCAAATATGTTGATGATAAAAAAAATGTCCGCCAACGTTTAGGTGTTCCCTCCGAAATATTTTTGACTTTTACAGTCAGAAACTTGGTTCCAAGAATGGGCCTTGAAAATTTGATATGTGCTATGAAAAAAATAAAAAGTTCTTACCAAGATATTCATCTTATAATAGGAGGGGAAGGCCCCCTAAAACAAAAGCTGATTAATTTAATCAAATCATTAAATCTGGAAAAAAATATAGAACTCACAGGATTCATTCCCCATAAAAAGTTACCTCTTTTCTATCAGGCATCTGATTTTTTTATATTGCCCACAAAATGCATGGAGGGATTTGGACTGGTGACAATAGAAGCCATGGCTTGCGGAACACCTGTTCTGGGAACTCCTGTTGGTGGAACAAAAGAAATTTTAAATGGATTTGATTCCAGTTTCTTGTTTGAAGATATAAGTCCTCAATCAATAATAGAATTGATCCTACAAAAATATAAGTATTATAAAAAAAATCCCGATATGTATAAAAAGCTGTCCCAACGCAGCAGAAAATATGTTGAAAACAATTATTCCTGGGAAAAAAATGCTTTCAAAACAGAAGTTCTATTCAATAAATTAATAAATCAGAAATAAACCATGTGTGGATTTTGTGGAATCATCGATACTGAAGGAAAAGAAATCAAAAGAAAATCAATCGATAGAATGAATTCACTCCTTTCCCACAGAGGTCCCGATGATGAAGGAATCTATATTGAAAATAAGCCTCATAGAAGTTCAACCCCTGTAATCTCTATAGGACTGGGTCATAAGAGACTAAGTATAATTGACCTTTCAAAAGCTGGAAGACAGCCTATGTCAAACGAAGATAAATCCCTCTGGATGGTGTTTAACGGCGAAGTTTATAACTATATCAAACTGAAAAAAGAAATGGAAAATTATGGGCATCATTTTAAATCCCAAACAGATTGTGAGGTGGTTATTCATCTATACGAACAGGAAGGAATAGAATCCGTAAATCAGTTGAATGGAATGTTTGCATTCGCTTTATGGGACAGCAAAGCACAAATCCTATATTTATGCAGGGACAGATTGGGAATTAAACCTTTATATTATTACCGGAATGCAAATTCACTGATATTTGCTTCTGAAATTAAAAGTATTTTATGCGATCCTCAGGTTCCAAAGGAGATAGACTGGAATGCATTGAATCTTTATTTAACTTTTAACTATATTCCTGCTCCTTATACCATTTTCGAAAATATAAAAAAATTAGAACCTGGTTGTTTCATTAAATTTGGGAAAAGCATATTTCAAAAAAAGCAATATTGGGATGTTAGAAACGACAAAAGACCTTATGAAAACAATGCAGAAAACCTAGATGTTTATAAAAAAAACTTATATGGGCTTTTAAAAGATTCTGTAAAAAAACGGCTTATCACAGATGTCCCACTAGGAGCATTCCTAAGCGGAGGAATAGATTCAAGTATAATCGTTGGCTTGATGTCCCAAATCTCCAGTCAGCCTGTTAAAACATATTCCATAGGATATAAAGATATGCCTTTGTTCGATGAAACCAATTATGCCCAGGAAGTTGCTAAATTAAATAATACAGAACATCATGAAATAATGCTAACCAGCAAGGATGTTTTAAATGTCATCCCTGAAATTCTAAATTATTTTGACGAACCGTTTGCAGATTCTTCAGCTATTCCAACTTGTATTGTTTCCCGGGAATCAAGCAAATATGTAAAGGTAGCACTGTCAGGAGACGGAGGAGACGAATTGTTTGCCGGTTACAGGATGTATTCCGGAGAATACTGGTATTCGTTTTACAGGTTGATTCCTTCACTAATAAGAAACAAACTTATTAAACCTTTATTTCAATGGCTCCCTGCTTCCAGAGATATATATTTTCTGGAACATATAAGGAGAATGAAGAAATTTATTTCAGGAACACAAGATACTTTAGAAAACCGTTTTTTTTCATGGAACGAAATATTCAGTGAAAGCCTCCGGAGAAAACTCATTAAAGAAAAACCAAACGATTCCACAATAAATTTCAGCCTGGGAAAAGATATGATAGAAAAAAAAATGGACTGTTTTTACAGCGATAAGATAAACAGGATGCTATATACGGATTTAAGACTATCTCTACCAAGTGATATGCTTGCCAAGGTTGACATGATGAGCATGAAAAATTCTTTAGAAGTCAGAGTTCCTTTTCTTGATCACAGGGTCGTGGAGTATGTGTTTCAAATGCCTGGCAGCCTGAAACTCAGAGCCAAAAAAGGAAAATACATTCTTCTTGAAACGTTTAAACCCCTATTGCCTCCCAGCCTATTGAAAAAACCAAAATGGGGATTTGAAATTCCTATAAGCAGATGGCTAAAATCGGATCTAAATTTTCTAATAGATGAATATCTTTCAAAAAATTTAATAAAAAAACAAAAATTATTTGATTTCAGAGTAATCGATGGATTGGTTAAAAATCTCAGTTCAAACCGCTTTGATACTTCCTGGCATCTGTGGAATTTAATTATTTTCCAAGCCTGGTATTCAAAATATTTTCAACCTTAATCAATTGAATAAAATTAGAGTCCTTCATATCATAACCAGATTTGATAAAGGCGGTTCAGCTTACAATACATTCCTCACCTTGCGGGATCTAACAAAATCAGATTTCAAGCTCTCCCTGGTAGCCGGATTGTCTTTTGAATCTGAAATGAATCAAGAAGAACTCAAGTCAAGGAATGAAAACATCAGAAAGCTCAGGGCATACGGTGTTGAATACATTGTATGTCCTTTCTTAACAAGAAAAATAAATATTATCAAAGATTTCAAAGCATTTGTTTCACTCAGAAAGACAATAAAAAAAAATAAACCTTCAATCGTTCATACCCATTCTTCCAAAGCAGGATTCCTGGGAAGAATAGCAGCAAAAATTGAGAAAGTTCCTCATATAATCCATACTCCCCACGGACATGTATTCTCTGGATATTTTGGCTGCTTCAAAACAAAGCTATTCATGGTTCTAGAAAGATTAGCAGCAAAAATAACCGATACACTCATCGCCCTGGCAAAACAAGAAAAAAACGACTATATCCACTATAGAATAGCAAAGGAAAATAAGTTGAGAGTTATTCCCAGTGGAATTGAAATGGAAAATTTTAAAGAACCAACTCTTCGAGAAAAAGTAAAAGCCCGGAAAAAACTTGGTATCCCGGAAAAAGCGGTGGTTGTTGGAACAGCAGGAAGGCTTGTTCCTGTAAAGGGGCCTGAATACCTGGTCAAAGCAGCAAAACATGTCCTGTCTTCGTATCCTGATACAGTATTCATTTTTGCAGGAGACGGCTACTTATGGAAAAATTTAGAAAAAAAAGCTATTGAATTGAAAATATTAAAAAATATTTATTTTTTAGGGTGGAGGGAAGATATTTGCAGAATTATGTCCATATATGATATTTTTGTTCTTCCTTCCCTTAATGAAGGAATGGGAAGAGTTTTAATCGAAGCGATGGCGCTGGGAAAGCCAATTGTGGCAAGCAACGTGGGAAGCATCCCTGACCTGATCGATCATGGAAAAAACGGGTATTTGGTTTCTGCAAAAAATCCATTCCAACTGGCTGATTCAATAAAAAAACTTATCAAAAATAATAAAATGAGAAATAAAATGGGCAGAGAAGGAAAGAAAAAAGCTGAGTCTTTCACAGCCGAAACAATGGTCAAAAAAATAAAAGCTCTCTACAAAGAACTATTGGAGTCTCAAGGTGAACACACTTCTTGAAAAAATATTTTATATCATTTTTTTAATACTACCATTTTCTATAATTATTACCTATTTCACTATTCGTCTTTTCAAAATAAACAAAACAGCTACCAATTTCTTGATATTATTTCTTTTATTATTTATAAGTATGACCTTCTTTTTATTTATGTTCACATCATAAAAAATTCAATGTTGGATTATTTTTCAATCAATTAATGGAACAATTGAAAATTAGCCCCCTCTCCACCCGCAAATATCAAAATGAACACCTCAATAAAATCATAACAAAATTGAATTGAAAAATCCCTTTTCTATCTCTTTCTCGGATTGTCAACAAAACATTCCTTGTATAATCAATTTGAGTTGTCTTTTAGCTTTTTTCCTGCAATCATTAAAATGGCAATGATAACAAAAATTATCAGTCCTTGAAAAAGCGAAAGATATATTCTGAGGTCGGTTCCTGCTTTTAGAATGATCCCACTGATGCAAATACAGGCCGTAACCAGATAAATTAGCAGAACAGTTTGGGTTTCGCTAAATCCAAGCTTAATCAGCCTGTGGTGGAGATGATCCTTTCCTGTATAGTCCAGCCACTCTCTAAAATTTTTTATCTTGTTTTCCTTTATTCTGAAAATAGTTATGTAAATCATATCAAAAATAAAAACACTTAAAATTAAAATAGGCAGGCCCAAGGCAACTTTTGGATTTTTTTCAGCCCACCCTCCCATTACTGCTATTCCCGCCAATGTGAATCCCAAAAAAGTACTTCCTGCATCTCCGAGAAAGATGGTTGCCGGTTTAAAATTGTATTTAATAAATCCCAAACTGCTTCCTGCCAATGCAATTGTCAGGTAACTCAAATAAGACTGATTGGTTATAAAAGCCACTACAAAAAAGGAAATCGAACAGATAATGGTTAATCCCGTAGCCAGGCCGTCCATTCCATCAAAAAAATTAACCGCATTTGTAATTCCTATGACCCAGAAAATAGTTAAAAAAATTTCTCCATGATTCCCCAGCCATGTGTTCGGAAGAAAACTCAATCGTACTCCGCATATAATCAGAGCACTGGAGGCAGCAAATTGGGCTAATAATTTCCAAACCGCAGGGATTTTCTTTATGTCATCTACCAAACCCACAAGTAATATGATGGTTCCTCCTGTAACCACACCTTTTAATTCAATTGAAAAACTAAAATTCAAAAATATAACAGTCACAAATGAGATATATATTGCCAATCCTCCAAGAAGAGGGGTTGGTTTGTTGTGTATCTTCCTTATTTCAGGAACATCAAAGATTTTGAGTTTCACAGAAATATATCTTATAAATGGTGTGAGTATGAAAGCTATGAGAAAAGAAAAAAGTAAAAGATAAAGCCATCTCAACGGTTCTTCCGAAAGAAAAAAATAAATATTATCTAGAATATATCTCATGGCTTTTTTAAGAACATTTGAAAATCTCTTTAACCGCAGTGACAATTCTTTCTATTTCATGTTGGGTTAAGGATGGATACAGAGGAATGGATATTGTTTTTTCCCAGGCAGCATCGGTATTTGGGAAACCTGGTATATTCAAATACACATGAAGCGGCTTATAAACAGGGGGTAAAAATCTGATTTTTCTCACTCTTAGCTTTTTTAAATATTCAGTGGCTTTCCTCTTTGTTTCAATAACAAAACGATAATAGATATGGCTCTTGTTATCTCTCCGCAAGGGCAACGAAAAATCACAGTCTTTGAATTCCTTGAAATAATGCCTGGCTATCTCTATTCTTCTATCAATAAACTTATCCAACTTTGATAATTGATCCATTCCCAGAGATGCCTGGATATCTGTCATTTTATAATTATAACGCAGTATGTATTTTTTTTTATTATCATAATCTCTGATGTCTTTAATCTTGGATATAAGAGCTTTTGAGTTGCTTAATACCATCCCTCCTTCGCCGCAGGTTAACACTTTTGTCGCATAAAAAGAAAATGCAGACATTAAACCAAAGCTTCCTGCTTTCCTTCCTTTATAAACAGCACCTGCCGCCTGGGCACAATCTTCAATCACAGGAATATTTATTTTCATTAGTCGATCCACTTCGGCAATGCATCCAAACATATGAGGAACAATAATAGCCTTTGTTTTTTTTGTAATAGCTCTTTTTACTTCATCGATAGAAATGTTATAAGTTAAGGGATCGATATCAACAATAACCGGAGTGGCTCCTGTGTAGTTCACTGCATTGAGAACTGCTGTGCAAACATAGGAAGGAATAATAACTTCATCCTTCTCTCCTATTTCCAAAACTCTTAAAGCCATATGCAGAGCAGATGTTCCGGAACTTGAAGCTGCCGCATATTTCACACCAATATACTTTTGAAACATATCTTCAAATTTAGCTACTTTTGGCCCCTGTGCAAGTTGTCCTGACTCTATAGTCGAATCCACCCTCTCAAGGGCTGATCTATCTATAAATGGACTGGAATGCGGGATAAATTTTTTCCCCATTATAGATCACGTAAGAATCTGAATGATTTAAATGCTTCCGCATATTTGACTTTCCCTTGAAATCCCCTAAAATTTGCTGTCGCTTTGACACTTTCAACCATATCCAGGTTAGTGGGATAGGATTTGCTTACTTGGGAAGCAAAAATCTTGATCAATTTCTGCTTTTCTTCCAAAACATCTTCAATATCCACAAATATATCAGGATCAAAATTGATTGATGTGTAATCTTCATAAAAGAAAACCTTCTTTATATATCTGGTTGCAGCAAAAGTGCAAGAAGCCAAGGTTCTGTGATCCTGATGGATGTCCTCAATATAATTCACATAGACTTCATCAGGTTTTGTCTTCTCAATGACCTTATCAATACTGGAAATAATTTGTCTGTTATTCGGCAGCTCAGTATCAGTATATCCCCCCCAAAAAATTTGTTTTACTCCAAGCATTCTTGATGCTTCTTCTTGCTCTCTTTCCCTGATATTTTCATCACCTCCGTATTCCCCCTTAGTCAGAATCATATAGAATATATTCACTCCTTTTCTGACCATTTTGAGAAAAGTCCCTCCACAACCGTATTCTATATCATCAGGATGAGCTCCAAGTGCTAAAACATTCATCTTAGTTCTCATTTACTAAAATAGACAAACTGTCCGGACCACAATTGAAAAGCAGATCTAACACAGACATAAACGGCTCAAAATCTCCATAAATCTGGGGGTAAATCGGGTGCTTATATTCCTGATAAATTATCTCTATACCTTCTTTCTCAAATAATTCTGTGTTCATATAATTCGCTCCATCTTTACCTGACAGATAAGCATCTGCATTCAATTGCTTACAGATGTCAATCAATCTCTCTGTACTTTCTTCTCTTAGCCTGAGTTCAGAAGACCTAAGGAATTTTTTTGTACGAATTTCCAGGGCTTCTGTTAAATAAGCTATCATATGGATATTGAGATCCACAAGATTCTCCCACTCCCGATTGAAGGTTTTTTCAAAAAAAGGAATATACTTTTTAAAATATTTTGTTTTTGAATAATGATTATATAAAGCATTCAAATGTTTTTTTTTCCATGCAACTGTGTTATTTATCTTCACTTCATTTATTTTTTGAGGAAATCTATGAATAACAGGGATAGTCAGCCATTGCCACCTTTTGTCAGTTTTTATTTTATTTCTATTTTGCCATTCATTTTTTTTGAACTGAACATTATCCAAAAAAACAAAAATGTCACTTCTTCTTATTTTGTCAAAATAGCCAAGCCATGGTAAATACTGAGGTTGATGAACGGAAACTAGCATTTTAATAGATTATCTTTTTTTTATAGATCAAGGACTGTTTATTCCTTCATATCTAGCACCCTATTTTTAGGATCCAAATTGGAATTATCACAGCCAATAAAGACCTTAACTCCCGAATTATTCAGCCAAACTCTCATTCTCATCCAATGCCTTTTCAATATATAAAAAGGGAGACTTTGCCAAATCAATCTGTCTTTTTTCTTCGACTGGACTTCCATCAGAATTTTGAATGATCTCAATGACCGGATGAAGTGGAATTTTTTTATTCACAGAAACCACTTTCCCAATTTCATCAGAATTCAATTTGACATAACTCCCAATAGGATAAAAAGTCACATAATTCAAAAATGCTTTTAATAATTCCGGATAAAACGAATCATTTTCCTCCAGAACAATAATTTTTACGGCTTCAAAAGGAATAATTCTGTTGTTTCTATACGGTCTTACGTGTGTGAGGGCTTCATATACCTCTGCAATTCCTACGATCTGAGCATATTTGGATATCTCCTTTCCTTTTTTCCCCTCTGGATATCCCTTACCGTTGAACTTTTCGTGGTGTTGGATTATGACTTCAGAAGCAATCGGAGGCATATCCGTTATTTTTTTTAAAAGTTCTAATCCATTATAAGGATGTTGTTTCACCTGCTCGAATTCTTCAAAGGTTAACCTTCCTGGTTTTGTTATTATCTCCTGCGAAGTATTAAACATACCAATGTCATGAACCAAAGCCGAAGCACACAGGTCGATGAGTTCCTTTTTGTTATATCCTAGAGAAATTCCCAGATTTACAGAAAGAATGGCAACATTTAGAGAGTGAATATACATAAATTCACTCTCATGTTTATATAAATTATAATCATTCACAAGGGATAAAAAGACTTCATGCTTTATATGAAGCTTTTCCACAATAGTTTCAGCAAGATTCATAATTATTTTCCCATCTGCTTTTTTATCTTTCTGCAGGTCTTTCATTATTTTCTCAATCTGCCGAATAGAATCTTCATATATTTTTTTAATATCTGAAGGATTTTGTAAAACTTTTCTTATTTCATTTACCTTTATCCTTACTGTATCTCTTCCCTTTACATCCCCTTTTTTAGATTTTTTTACTAATTCTGACAGTCTTACCATTATATCAATACTCCAAATGCCGGATAGCTTTTTCTGCAGTGTCTTTATCGATCTCTTCTTTATCGTTTGAAAAACCGATAAGAAGACTTATATCACAAACATGATTGATCATACGGGGGATACCCTTAGAATATTCCCAAATGAGATCAACTGCCGGATCTGAAAAGATGTCTTGTGTTGTTCCTGCAATTTCTAACCGGTGTTTGATATATTGCTTGATTTCGCTCTTTTCAAGAGGGGTTAAGTGATATCTAGTTGCCAATCTTTGTTTCAAAGGTTTAAGTTCTTCTATTTTTTTTATCAATTCTGGCTGTCCTATAAGAACAAGAGTCATAAGAAATTTATAGTTTAATTGAAAGTTCAATAAAAGTCTTAATTCTTCAAAGGTTCTTATATCCCTGATTGTATGGGCTTCATCTATAATGATTACAGTTTCTTTATGACTATTCATATTTGAAAAAAGATGATTATTCAGACTCTGCAATAATTTCGGCTTGGTTCTTCCGTTATTATGAGATATTCCTAGCTGAAAACATATTTCTCTCAAGAGATCAACAGATGATAACATGGGATTGGTGACAAGACAGATATCATACTTATCTTGAGGAAGTATTTCAAAAAGAATTCTGCTGATTACTGTCTTTCCACATCCGTATACTCCGGTCAACAAGGCGGCTCCTTTTTGCTCTTCTATAGCATAACTCAACCTGGTGAGTGCTTCCACATGTTCGCTTGAAAGATAGATAAAGCGGGGATCTGGTGTGTTTTCAAAAGGTTTTTCATTTATTTGCCAGTATTGTTCATACATAGTTATCATCTCTTTTTTATATTTATCATTTAAAACATGAGGATTGAAATTATGATTATAAAATCAATAAAAACTCACATCAAATTCAATCTAGACTCCTCTACATAAATCATTCAATAGAAACAAATGCAATTTATATGCCAATTAATGGTTTTTTCTATCTTCTTTATTTATAAGAAAATAAAGGGAATAATCCCCCCTATTGATAGTATATTTATTACTATATTGCCAATTTATGTCAATAAGAGGCATCATTAGTGTCAAATTTACATTACACATTCAATAGAAAAAATTGAATAACAGGAAGCAGTTCAACACAAATCATCTTGAATTTTTTTCCATAACAGATATATTATTCAAATGAGGAACAATATGAAAAGGATTTTATTACTCCTTATTTCAACGGTTTTAATAAATTTCTTTAATATTTACGGGATGAAAACTGATACTATTCAGATGCTGGGACTGATGGATATTCGGACAGACTACAGCGATGGAGCTCACACCTTGGACTATATTGTGAAATTAGCTAAAAAGAGAGGATTCCATGTTCTTTTTATAACCGATCATGACAGAGTCGCTTTAGAGTATGGATTGCTCCCATTTGAAAACATTCTAAAGATTAAGGTAGAGAGGGATTCTATTAATAAAAAAGGAGCACTAAAGTATTTATCCATGATAGAACGAGTCTCGAAAGAAAATCCGGACATGATTTTAATTCCTGGAACAGAATCCAGCCCTTTCTATTACTGGAAGGGGAGTATAATTAAAAGAAATTTAACCGTTTTAAACTGGGAAAGGCATCTTCTAGTGGTAGGTCTGGAGGATCCATCAGATTATAAAAATCTGCCTACCATTCACAATGAATCCACTTATAATGTAAAAAGATTTTCTTATCTCACCCTGCTTCTATTAATACTCGTTTCAATATTTTGTATATATATAATTTTAAGAAAGAAAAAAGCTATCAAAATTGCTGGTATAATAATCTTAATTTTTTGTTTGCTTCTTATGATCAATAAATATTTCTACAAGAATTATTCTTTTGATCAGTATCATGGAGATAAAGGGATTTCACCTTATCAGGTTTTTATAGACTATGTCATCAATCACGGCGGCATGGTTTTTTGGAATCATCCTGAGACAAAATCAGGCTATTCAAAAATGGGCCCGGTGTATAGAAATACACCTCCTTATCCACAAGTATTAATCAAATCAAGGAATTATACCGGTTTTTCGTCTTTATATGGTGACAGCACCACAATCATTGATCCTGGAAATCTATGGGATAAAGTTTTGCTTGAGTACTGTTCCGGAAAAAGGGAAAATCCTGTGTGGGGAATTTCTACTTCTGATTTCCATAAAGAAGGCGGTGCGGGAGAAAAGTTAGGAAATTTTCTTACGGTTTTTCTAGTAACCGAAAAAAGCAAAAGAGGTATTCTGGACGCCATGGAAAAGGGAAAAATGTATGCTTTCAGAGGAAATATTGATTATCCCCCTTTGGTTTTGAAAGAATTCTCAGTTTCAAATTCACACGATTCTCAAAATGTGACTATGGGAGATGAAATAATATGCGATACAAAACCCCACATTCACATTGTTATTCAAACGGCTTTCCCTAAGACAGAGAATGCTGTGATTGTTCAGCTTATTAGGTCTGGGACAATGATAAAAAAGTTCTCCGGTAAAACCCCTCTACATATAGATTATCACGATAATTATTATAAAGCCGGGAAAAAAACATATTACAGAATCACCGCAAAGGACAGTAAAAATCAAAAAATAGTTTCAAATCCTGTCTTTGTGACTTTTAAGAAAAAATGATGCTCTAAAATAAAAATACACTCTTTCCAAGTTAAAAACTTGTTATTTTTTTACCCTATTAAACTCTCTGACTCCCAACGCTATGGCAAAAAGAAGTAACAACTGGGAAAATTGAACGTAAGCCTGGGCAGTTATCCCAAAAAAGAATGGCTTTAAAAGAATTCTGGTGATAATACCGAAAATAATGCAAATGACTGCGGCAATAATAAACAAATCACACAATCTATTTATCATACGTCCCTCCTTATTTATGTTTTGATAATATACTTTGATTTCCAATATGTCAACTTATATAATTATGAACGAGTTCCTTGTATCTTTTTTATTAATGAATCTTGTATTTGTTCCTGGGAATTAATATATTTTCTCATAGCACCCCAAAATTGAGCTGTCATTCGGGCTTCTTTGAAGTACTTTTGAAGTTCTGGTTTTGGAAAACCTTTGAGGCTAATAACAGGTTCATCCAGCCTACTGAACTTAGCCCAGTCCCTTGTGAGAATTTTAAGATTATATTTTTCAGGATTTTTGTAAATCGCAGTACCGGGATAGGGATTAAATATTGATACCTCCTGAGTCATATTGAGGTCATTTTCCCAAAGATAAACCATTGCCTTAAGACTTTCAGTAGCTGTTTCAGGAGTTTCTCCTGGATGTCCAAACATCCATAAAGTACCTGCTTCCAATCCATGTTTTTTGATCAATTTACATTTCTCTACAACCTTGTTAAAAGTAATCTTTTTATTCATTATTTTGAGTACTTTTTCTGATGCGCTTTCAACGGCAATGAGTATTCTTGTTATACCGGCATCCTTCATTATTTCAATATGCTCTTCCGGCAAGTGATTAGCATGAGCTAAAACCGCAACTGTGTGGTCTTTGAAATCAATTTTTTTTAGCTTTTGACACATGTGATTGAAAAAATATTCCGGAACATTAAACATGCTCGCCAGAAAACCGATAAAAGCATCGTTCTGGTTATATTTCGAAACTAAAAAATTAATTTCTTTAGATATTTTATCCACAGCGCGTACCCGCATTTTATGTCCCCAAAATTCACTTTCCACACAATACACACATCTGAAAGGACAGCCTCTTGTAAACGTAAAGAAAAAATTACATCTTTCCAAGTATTTCTCCTTAACTAAGGAGTAATCACAAGCCGGAAGCTCTTCTAATTTTCCAGGTTTTCTGTTTACGTTTCTTATAATAGAATCGTTTTTTCTATAGGTGATCCCCTCTATATTTTTCAAATCCTTTTTACTGAGAATGCAATCGACTATGTCAAGCATTGTCCATTCCCCTTCTCCGCGAACCACTATATCCACATTTTTACTCTCTTGGAGGCATTCTTTATCCAGAAATGTCACATGAGGACCTCCGATAACAGTCGTGATTTCCGGATTTATGTCTTTGCACAATTCGAGAATCTTAAGGGAGACAGGATACTGGCATGTATGAGGCCCGATCCCCACAATTTTGGGATCGGCTCTCCTTATAACTTTCTCTAATTTATGAAAAGGAAACGGATCTTCTCCTCTGTCAGGAATATCTGTTAAGAACAATTCATCTGTAAAAAAAACTTTAATCCGATATCCTTTTGATTTCAAAAAGGTTGCTATAGAAAGAATTCCTTCTCCTGCTGTATGCCGGTCGCTGTGAGGCAAAATACCCTGACGCCAGAAAGGGGCTTGCATCAATAAACAATCGACTTTATTCATAGCTGAAAAACTCCACCGTTCCATTCCTAATTTAGGTTCGTTTCATTCAATTTCATCCTGATCGGTTCTTCCCTTTTTATCCACATCTATCTTTTTTCTTAATTCTGCCATTCGACACGATTCACTGTCAGGCACAAACATTTTTTTTCTTTCCAATAAAGCTAAACCTTCGCATCTGAAACACCAGAATTTCTTATTACACTTAGAAAAAGAATAACACGGCTTTTCAGAATCTTCTCTTATTTTCTTCAATGCAGAGGAATTTTCCCACAATGAATTTATACTTATTTCTGATATGTTTCCAAGTTTATAAGGAACATTCAAGCAGGGATACACATCTCCTCTAGCATTAACGGCAAACATCACTTTCCCGAGATCACAGCTAAACGAACCGGTTGGATTTATTTTCGAAGCTTTTTCATAATGTTTGAAGTATTCCGTCATTTGCTCGTTTGTAAGCCTGTGTTTCACTGGTTCTTTATTTCCATTATCTCCCGGGTAAATCACAGGAGAAAAAATATGTAATAATTTCATCTCAGAAACCATTTCTCTTATTCTTCCTAACTCACTGAAATTCTCTGCGAGCACAGGAGTTTTTATGGCAATTCCAATTTCTTCCTTTTTCAAAAGCCTTATAGCATCCATAACTGATTCAAATGAACCGGAAATCCCGGTCAATCTATCGTGAGTCTCTGATGTAGCTCCTAACAGCGTTATATCAACCCAGTAAACACCAATTCTTTTTAATCTTGCCGCTTCAGTGGCTCCAATCAACGTTCCGTTTGTAAAAAGAAGAGTGGCGAAGTTGGATTGGACTGAATAATCCAATATGTCCCAAATATCTTCTCTCATCATAGGTTCTCCTCCTGTAATTGTCAAAAATAAAGAACCTAGTTCGGAAGCTTCATCCAAAATTCTTTTGATTTTATCTAAACTTAGGGTTTCGGTTTTTCTTTTATCATTATAACAATGAACACACTTCTGGTTGCAGGAAGTGGTCACCTCAATAGCTACAGAAAAAGGTATATTTTTACTAACTATTTTTCTGTAAAGACCGCCGAGTTTCATGGCTGCCAATCCTTGAATATTTCATCAAAAACATTGTCATTTTTTCTAAACTCTAAGTTATAGATAGGAACTCTACAACATATCTGTTCAACAGAAGAAAGTATATGTTCAATCATCTCTGTATTTTCAGTGGGGTATTTCGGAAAAGATACACAGACACTGGAAAAAAGTGTCTTAACTGCATCTATCTTTTCAGTTTTTTTAATTTTCAATGCGTTTGATTTATTAATAAAATAAATTCCTTTCATTGGAAAATTTCCGTAACTTGAAATATCTCCCCATGGAGTGGAACACGAATACCATTTCTCATTCAAGTATTTCAAGCCTATACAATCATCTGATAATATAAGTTTGCCAGTTTTTTTCGCAAGAGTACTTTTCCCTCCTTCATTGGGACCAATGAAGACATAACCTTCCCCTTCATTCATTACAGCCGATGCATGGATCAAAACACCATGATATTCAGGCAGGACATATTGCATCACTAACCTAAGAAAATTACTGTAGAGGTATTTTGCAAGTTCTCTGTTTATATAAGAAGCATCTGGTCCAAATGCAAATTTCTTCCTAAGGTCCACATTTCCCATCATAACCTGCATCTTCATATTTTTTTCTTTTCCATAACCATTTTCTTCCAGAACAAAATCAAATATTTTTTTATCTTTATAGAAATGAATTGAAAAATCGGCATCCCCGTTGCTTTTATAATCCTTCAGCCATTCATTCAGAATGACAAATCCTTCCTCCGTATCTGTTTCCAAATATAAATTCAGCCCTGCTATATTAACCACCAGGTTTTTCTTTGACATCAAGAAGCTCCTTTTTCTGAAGTTCTGTTAAAAAATCTCGGACATCTTTTTCAACTGTATCTCTATTCGATTCAAACAGAGTAAGAACATGATTTATTATTTCATCAAGCCTTTTTTCATTTTCAAGGAATTTCCAAATTTCAGTCCCAACTTCATTAAATACAATCACTTCATTTTCTTTTACTGAAACCACAACAGCTTTTTTTTCTATTTCTCTCCACGGTACATGGAAATACCGACTATAATGATTCATCTTTTATTTGATTCTCCTCTTGGGTATTTAAAAATTGGTTCAAAAAATTTTTGCGGAATTGTTTTTTCCATTTCTATCCAACAGTGTCCTTCCAATTTTGATTTGCTGAACAAAGCACCAAAGACAATTTTGGCATCAGATCCTCTTGATCTCAGAACTCTGCATATAGCAACTGAGCTATTAAAACATGAAATTCTTATGCCAGCTTTTTTAAAAAGAAAAAAACAAAAATTTATATATTTTTTTAATTTTTCTTTATCACAAGGTTTTTTCATTATGCCGTTGGCTTCAGCGAGTTTAAAACGTATTTCCGGAGAAGATAAGACAATCATCATCAATTCCCATATTATTGAAACCAGAAGCTTTATATCTCTGTAATAATAAAGCTTTTTTAGCAAATTCCGCATAAATAACCATTTAAGATTTTATTCTACCTTCTCCCTTATGTCAAGAATAGTTGAATTTGAAGTTCCCCCATTTTTTTCTTTATAGGATAATAATAATGAAATGGATCAGGTTAATGGGTTCAAAAACACGCAGGATTTTCACCAGCGATGAAAATCCAGCTCGATTTCAGGCCTCGCTCTCCTCTTCGAGGAACCATGCCCGCTCGGCCTTCAAACGGTTTTCTCACCCATATAACCTGATCCTCTCATCTTTTACTCCTGAACTTTCCTTCAATTCTTATTTCCCAGTTTATGAAGAAAAAAATGGGGGAAGCTTCATTTGGGGGGAAGGGGGCTTGAAAAGGTGCCCCCAAAAATTGGTTTCCCACTTTAAGATTTGATTAACTTAATGATTATAAATACATTACGTTAAGACTTGATCAATTTTTGGGGGAACTCCTGTAGTTGAAGTCCCCTAAATTATGATACAATAAGATAAATGAAGCAGGAATATTCTTTTTTTGAATGGTTCAGTGATAAAAATCGTTTAATTTGTACCGGATCAAACTTATTGAAACTGGATAAAATTGCTTCTTTGGTCAAAAGTCTGAACAAATCAAATGTGAAGGTTATGCTTTTGAAAGGGGCTGATTTACTGGAAAACACATATGAAGATATCAGCCAAAGGTCTATGGAGGATATGGATATACTCGTAAAACAAGGAGATCTCGATAAGGCAAGAAAAGTTCTTAGAGAAAACAACTATAGATTGCTCTATTCAAATAAATCAAATTCTGAAGTCTACACGCTGGAAACAGAAAAAAATATATTCATTGACCTTCATTGGAGACTTGTTAACAAGAAAAGTCCTTCCCAACGATATATTTACTCACCCGATGAAACGATTATCTGGCAAAGAGCCGCTCAATTTAAAATTAAACATGTTCCTGTTTATGGAATGTGTCCTGAGGATCTTCTTGTTTACTTGTGTTTCCATTCTTTAAAAGAACGATTTCTGCAGAAAAAATGGCTCATTGACATAAAACTATTACTGAATAAGCAAGAAAACCATATCGATTGGAATCAATTCATAGATATTGCCAGAAATTTTGGTACAGACAAACTGTGTGGTTTAATCCTTGATTATTTGAAAAAATTCTATTCTGTCAAAGTTCCATCCTGTTTGTTGATAAAATTGAAAAACAAATACCCTTTTTACTTTTTATCAGAACTTATTTTTAGATCCTATTTAAAATTGACAATAATTCCTAAAGATTTTCTCTGGCTTCTGGCAATGAACAGTAAAAAAAATCAGTTTCTTTTCTTAAAAGGATTACCTCTTTATCTCTGGAAAAAGTGGAGAGGGCACATTTTACAAAAATATTGATTTGGATGGACTATTTTGAGAGGGCTAAATATTATTATTCAATCAAGTCGGACAGCTATTCAATGCCTGTAAAGTTGAAGAACATTCAGCCATTGCATTCCTGCAGGCAAGAAATGCTCTGTTAATCTTTTCGCTCTGCTCAATAGCCGGTTTTTCGTATTTTCTCTTTTTTCCCTGATTTTTCATAAAACACCTTCTTTTGTTAATCTATATAATTTTCTCCAAAATGTCAATATCGATATTATAGTAAAATTTTCTTTTTTCTTATTTTTATCAAAATAGCAGCTTAAGGGATCCGGTTATATTTTATCTGTACTGCACATTAAAATCCCTTCCGGATCCACAAATCTCAAATAAAAACCCCAGCCTCCTGACCCCTGAAGGACTTTAATTAACACTTTATTCCATCCCTTCTTTAGATTCACCTTGATTTTATCTTGATCAGGGGAAGCTCCTCTATAAATAGCATGAGAATGGACAAGTTCATCATTTAACCATACACGAACCGCATCATCACTCCCTAGCAACATTTGGGTTTCAAAGGCTTCTGATGAATACACATACACCAATCCATAAGCTACAGATTGTTCTTTGACTGGCAGCATATTCGCAAGATCCACATATCCGTTTTCTTCTGATTTCATTCTCTCCCATTTGACTCTCAAGTCATTTTTTCCCTGGTAGTTCTTAACAAGGGCAATCTCTTTCTCAGGGGGATAGACTTTTCTAAGGAAATCCATATTTGGAGCATCAAAAGATCCTATGATATTCCATTCAGTGATAAATCTTCGTGAGGCTGATGTCGAACTCAATCCTATAAAAGCCAAGTTTGACCCGCTAGACTCAGGAACTTTTCCTTCAATCTTCAATAATATGTTATTTTCACCTTCTTGGAGACTCACTTTCTCCAAGATGAATTTTCCTATTTTTTTATCAGGCGAATATCCATTGAAAATCTTAGTTGGAGATAGGGACACATATTCTATATCATTTATTTCGGAAACTTTAATATTTCAGTATATCGTACATTTATTATATTATGAGATCAGGAATATTGAATTCAATCATAGACATAGTCCAGCCAGTGTTCATATTTATCTATTTTCCCGGTTAATGTATCCCTGAAGATCTTGTCTATTTTATCTGATATTTCTCCTCTTTTCCCTGAACCAATAATATATTCCTTCTTCGGGGAATCTGGATCGGAACCGTCTGTAATTTTTATAATAGGAGTTAATTCAACTGCTGTTCCACAGAAAAACATTTCATCTGCTTCCAGAAGCTCTTGTTTCTTTATTGGCCCTATCGATGTATTGATTCCCAGGTCTTTTGCAATTTCTAAAAGAGAGGTCCTTGTAATCCCTTCAAGCACGGATTCTGTTTTATCGTTTGTCTTCAGAACTCCCTCTTTCGCAACCATAATATTTTCTCCCGGACCTTCCGCAATGTTTCCTTCCATATTAAGAAATATGGCTTCATCACAATCATTTTTGCGGGCTATGTTTCCACAGATGGTCGACTGAACATAAACACCTCCTAGTTTAGCCGACATATCAATTTGACTGGGATGAACTCTATTCCAGGGAATGATGTATGCATGAACTCCTTTTTGCGCCTTCTCTCCCAGATAAGCTCCCCACTCCCAAGCAGCAATGACCAATTCCACAGGTGAATCTTTAGGAATAAGGCCAAGATTCCCATAGGAATAAAACAAAAGAGGCCTTATATAAGCTGAATCAAGCTCATTTTCTCTCATAACAAGTTTAATCGCTTCTGTAATTTCCTCTCTGCTGTAAGGAACCTCCATATTCAGTATGGATGCTGAGTGAAAAAATCGTTCCACATGTTTTTCCAGACGAAACACAGCCGGTCCCTTAGGCGTGTTATAAGCTCGAATTCCCTCAAAAACAGAAGTCCCATAATGAAGTGCATGAGTCATAGGATGAAGCACTGGTCGGGACCAGTCATAAAGTTCTCCCATAAACCAGTATTTCTTTGCCTTAGGAAAATTTGTATTTTCAAACATTTATACTCCTTCTAATAATTTATTATAGTAAGAGAATTAAGATGTTTTTTCATTTGCACTGGAAAGACTGGAAATTATTAAACTATCATAAAAAAATTGAAAAAAAAAGATATCTTTTAAAAAATCTGACAATAAAATCATCTTTTCTGTACTCCACTCAAGTTTTCCTTAATCTCAAATTTCCAAGAACACCAAACATCAGGAGGATGAGGATCCGGCGGACAGATAAGGCAGGTTGTTCTTATTCTCGGATCTATTGTTTGCGCAAAATAACTATACTCGACAATCCCTACTTCTTTGCAGGGAAAATCGGGAAGGTTTTTTCTCTTTCTTGCTTCCTGAACACGGCATTTGTTCATCCTGAAGACACAATGACGTTCACTTTCCTCTGCAATTTCCTGGACATTAACATGAGCATACAATCTGAATTTGAGCGCTTGAATCAAAGAAGAAATTCCGCCTCCGGGTTTCAATCCTAATCTTTTCATTATTCTCCTGGCTTCGATCACTGTGAAACTTTCCCAGGCTTCCCTGTCAAGATCCATGGCGACATCCATTCCATACCTTTTTTCTGCCGCCTGAAACCATAAGCCATCATGGGCAAGCCAGTTTTTCGCTGCATCTTTCAACAGCTCATGCAGCTCTTCCTTCGATAAATCTTTTTTTTCTTTCATTATACTCTCGGCTCATAATACAATAAGCCTTTGTATTTGACTTCTTTAATTTTTTCATCATGAATCAATATATCAATATATTTAATGATTTCATTTTTATGTTTTCCCAGTGAATGAGAAATATCCAAAAGGGTTACAGGTCTTCTTTGAATCAGGGAAATGATGTCTCTTTCAAGATTTTTGGATTGCGAAGTCTGCTCTTTTCTATGAAATTGAGCAATGATTTCACATTTTTCTCCAAACATCTCCCTGATTTGTTCCATATCTTTTCGAGATAATGGTTTGGCAAACTCTTCTGCAGGAGGACGGATGACTGTATTGAGTTGTATTTTATTGGGACCAATAGCTGAAGAGGCTTTAATCAATTTTTTTATATGTTGGGGAGAGTCATTCAATCCTTTAACCAGCATAATTTCAAGCCAGAGCAAAGCTTTATACTTTTTGTTGAAATTGATAAGTCCCTTTATTATCTCATTGATATCCAGGGATTTATGTGGCCTGTTGACTTTCAAAAAAATATCCTGGGATGCAGCATCCAAGGAAGGAACCACCAGATCTGCCGGCATCAATGATTGTCTTACTGACTCTCTTATAAAAAGAGTGGAATTTGTTAAAACAGCGACAGGAATGGATGTGCTTTTTTTTATCTCTCTTATCATATTTCCCAGATCCAGGTTTAAGGTTGGTTCTCCGGATCCAGAAAAAGTGATGTAATCAATTTTTTTATCTGAAGAGACAGCCTTTTTCACTTGAGACATGACCGTATCATAAGGAAAAAATTTTTTTCTTTGTACGGTTTTATTTGTGGTGGGAGATAACTGACAGTAAACACAGTCCAGTGTGCATGTTTTAAATGGAAGAATATCAATTCCTAGAGAATAACCCAGTCTTCTGGAAGGAACAGGTCCATAAATATAGATATGATAATCTTTCTCTTTCAAGTTATTAGTCCTGCATTATTCTTTCCAACAATCATTGAAACTTAAAACATCATAGCCCTATATAAACCAACGCCCCATTTCACAGCCTGTCTTTATACACTTCAATAAATCTTCTCAGGGAGCGATCATATGTTTGTTCAACATCATCAGGGAATAAACAAGCAGGAAGTTCCTTCATACGCCAATGATATTGAATGCATTCGCAACATTTCCCTTTCCGGCTGCAGGGTTCATAGGTACAGTTGCAATTATTCAGATTTTCATCAATATTGCATTCTGCCATGGTGACTCCTTATATGAATTATTTTTATGTTTTCCGGTAGAATTTTTTCCACAAATTTTTTCTATGATTCAAGTAATCAGCCAGAGAACGCCTCAAAGTTCCAGACGCAAGCTGGGCACAATGAACATCTGGAGCCGGAAGTCCCCCCAGACGTTTTAATATTTCTTCTGTATTCACAAGAGCCAGGGCTTCCGTAAATGATTTTCCTTTTGTTATTTCTGTAACCATACTTCCGCAAGCCATCGTTGTTCCGCAGCCATCTGTCTGAAAAGTACATTGTTCAATCTTGCCGTTTTTGACTTTAACAAACATCTCCATAGTATCCCCACAAGAACCTTTTACAGATGCATAACCGTCTGCATTATCACATTTCTCAAAATTCCTTGGATTTTGCCAGTGCTCAATGACTGTTTCAGAATACTGTTTTTTTAACTGTTTCATAAGCTGCTCTTGGGTTTCCTGGACAAAATAATCTATCTCTTTATCTTTATCCATTTTTTTCATTTAACCTCTATTGTTGGATGTTAACCCTGAATTCTAAAACATGATTGATATGGAAATAATTAAAGAACAATTATTATATTAAAAGTTATTATATCAAAAAGAAAGGGTTTAATTAAATCAAATTGTTAAAAATTTAAAATATTTTATGAAAAGGGATCTCACTCAATAAGAATTCGTTTATTTCCTTTTGTATTGTATCCAAAACAATAAGCCGTGGTTCCTTTCCTTTGTATGAACTAAAGATATGATCCTCATCTAATATCATTGGAAATTTGACATCAATGCCAATACAAAATCCTTTTATTCGTTTTTGTGCTACTTTTCTTTTCTGTTCCGAATCAATTAAATCCTTGCTGCAAACCACAACCCCTAAAATATTTTCCGCCTTATTTTCATTTGTTTTTTCTATAAATCGAAAAAGAGTATTCCGGCATAGTGAGCAATTGAGATAATCATAATCCATTATCAAAATACAGATTTTTCCTGCACTATATCCCTGTCTCTTGCTCGAAAAAATATCTGTTTTAAATGGTATTTTTTTTTCTTCTTTCCCTGAAGATAAAGCAAACAGTGACAAAAAAAGAATAAAAATGATAAAAACTATAATGAATGTTTTGAATCGATTCATGTGGAACCGCCTTTTTGAGATAAATCACAGATTAAATAATGAAACTTCTTCTAAAACATAAAAAAGACGGATTGAAAAAAAGAATTTTCTCAAAAAAATAAAACACACAAACTCATCCGAAACAAATAGCGGGACTCCTTTATCTATGCTATCCTTCGCGAAGAAAGAAGAGATTCCCAGCAGCGATTCCAATTTGCAAGCAGTGAAGGTTCAGTCTTTTCGATATTTTTGGATATGGTTTTGGACAGATTTGGGAAAGACTGTCATGAGATCTTCCAGCTTATCGTTATCCAAGTTTTCCCAGTTCCATTCATTCAGCGAAGGTTTAAATCTATTTTTTCTTTGAATGTAGACAAAATCCAGTGCAGCTTTCTCTGGGTGGGCGAGGGGAATCCGGTTTGCGACCCCGTAGCCGAAAAACAGTTCTTTTTTAATGTGTAAATAATGGATTTCACCGATATCTGTTTTAAACGTTTTCGTTTTGTTGGTGGTAACACAGCTCAGTATATATGGGGCTTGATCCAGGATCCCATGCATGAACAGCGCCGATTCCATTGAAATGTAGCTTGGAGGATAGAGAAATCCTGTGATTTCCTCCAGATTCGGCAGGGCGAATGAGTTGGCAAATAATCCTTTTCCTAGCCGGAAAAGAATTTTTTTCTGCTGCATCCTCTGGACCGCTCTTCGAAGGGCAGAATTGGAAAGCCTGGAAATACGCAGAAGTTCGGAAAAGTGATAGATTTTTTTCCCTCCTTTGAGGACGGAAAACCAATCTGAAAGCGTAAACGATTCTCTCATCTTACATCCCTTATTTATGCACCGGGCTAAGAACGGCCTTGACAGCAGCCAAAGCTGATTCCCGAATTTCCCTGTATCCCGATACTTCCAGCTGTCTCCGGTATCGCTGAGGGAGAAAAAGCTTCATCTCATTTGCAAGCAGTGAAGGTGAGGTGCTGCGGAGTTTTTCCTCCACGACCTCCAAGATTGGCCGCTCTCCGTAATCGTTCAGCTTTTTGACCAAAAGCTTTCCGTCCCTGGGCGCCTTTAGGACTTTATCGAGATACCAGATGTCAAAGAGATCTCTCCCTTTGAAATAAGGACGGCTGATCACGGCTATTACTTTTTCGATTAAAAGTTCCTTGGGCGCAGCTCCCATGACGAGCGTTCTCTTATTGAAAAGATCCAAGTCAGATGCAACAGGATAGACCTTGGGTTCGTAGACCGGATACCGACCAAATTCAATCTTTAGTCGGAACTTGAGCCGGGATCCTTGCGGGCGGAAGAGATACCAATATGTAAAAACCCTAGGATTAGGCATTTTTCGGGGCAGCCTCCACTCACTCTCTCCTTGGCCCAGAAGCTGAACCATTCCTTTTTCAACGGATGATCCTGATTTCTCGATGATTTTTTGAGTGAATTCTCGGTCAATAGAAGATCCTGCAAAATCGAGGTCTTCTGAATACCTATATCCGCCGTGGAGAAGATGGATACACGTTCCCCCCTGAAAACAGATTTGCTGGCTCTCAGGCAGGGAAAATAAGGAATCGAGCGCCGTAAGGTGCATGATCTCTGCGACGACAGTGCTCAGAGGAAGTCCTTGTTCTGCGGCCCTGTTATGAAGACTAGACAAGAGATCATCGTTTCCAAATTTATACATTTTTGTCCACTATCGGAAATATAATGAATTTTTTAAACAAAATCAACCCGAAATCTTATTTTTATCGTGTATTCGACCTGTATGCTGTTCCAATTCTTCTTGGGCTCCGAGGCTCCGGCCGAATATTTTTCATGATCATTCCTTTGACCAAGGGGTAGGCCCCGATGACCCCTTGAGTAGTATAAATGTCCAAAGAAAAAAAATTACTATCCCCAATCATAAAACCTGATATTTTCTCACGGATCAAAGAAACTCACTGGGCTATCATAGCCAGTCTTCTCATTGCTACAATAACGATTCCACCTTTGTTAAGGTTGTTATATGAAACAGAATAGGGATTATTCCGGCAAAGAGACCAAATTTGCAAGATAATGAACGGACTTATACATCCATTTTTGTTGCTTGGATGTGTTGTAATCCTAATAATTGTTGGTGGTTTATTTCTAGGATTGGGTAGACTTCGTACTCGAGATATAGGGCTCATCAAGTCGAAATTGCCTATTGGGTTTGTATCTCTATTTGGTCTTTGGATTACCCCACAATTAATTTTGATGATAATTAAAGTCATTGACAGAATCATCGATCACCTTAAACTAACCTTTAAGGCAAAATGTCCTCCTCCCACCCAAGCCCAGCTTCCTATGGCAGCTGAGAAAAAAGTGCCATATCTATAAAAGTCTTAGTTCCTTTATGAATCTAAATGTCCGAGTCTATTCTTTATCGCTATTATATTGTCATTTTTACTAAAATTATCTTCTTCTTTCTTCTTTGAATTATCTCCTTGACAGGATACTTTTATTTTCTTTAAAATCGTTAAAGTAGAAGTTGAGAGGAGAGGGAATTAGTAGGAATCATTAAAATGAGTCAAAATCTAAGAAAGCTGAAAAAGGAAATACCTATATTTGTTCAAATTTGGAAGCTGTCAGCTTCACATCGAATGGGCTTCACCTGTTGAAGCTTCTAAAGAAGGCCAAGCAAGAGGCAACAGCGGTGTTTTCTTAATAGGCCTCTATGAAGTTCAGGTGCTGGATAATTATAAGAATAAGACTTATGCGGATGGTATGGCTGGTGCTGTGTATGGACAGTATCCTCCTCTGGTTAATGTGTGCCGTCCGCCTGGAAAATGGCAGTGTTTTGATATTATCTTTGTGGCTACTCAGTTTGGTGAAAACAAGAGGCTGAAACAGCCGGCCCGCATGACTGTGTTTCATAATCATGTTTTGGTCCAACATGATGTGGCGCTGACAGGCCCTACTGCCTGGAAAAAGAGGCCTTCTTATAAGCCTCATGCCCAGAGATTGCCCCTTTCTCTTCAGGACCATGGAGACCCGGTTCGGTTCAGAAATATATGGATCCAAGATTTCAATTGATTGAGACTGATATTCAGGTTAGGTCAGATTAAAATGTCTGAGGGAGGTGAGTCATGGAAGTCCCTATTCTGAAAGAAACTATCATTGTTCTGGCGGCAGCCATTGGTGTCTTTTTTGTCAGCCATAGATTAAGGCTGCCCACTGTGACTGGTTTCATCTTGACAGGCATTCTTATCGGGCCCGGCGGGTTTGGCCTGATAAAGGATACCCACAGCATCGATGTACTGGCTGAGATTGGAGTGGTCATGCTCCTCTTCACCATCGGGCTGGATATCTCTTTTGAAAAACTGGGCAACCTGAAAAAGTTTTTTTGGGTGGGTGGAGGACTCCAAGTATGCCTAACATCACTTCTGGTTATCGGAGTGCTGCAGTTTTTTTATTTCTCTTTATCTGAACTGATCGTTTATGGGTTTTTAATTTCACTCAGCAGTACAGCCCTAGTATTAAAAATCTATTCGGACTCCAATCAGCTTGAATCCCCCCAGGGCAATATTTCCCTTGGTATCCTTCTTTTCCAGGATATAAGTCTTGTTCCCATGATTGTCATCACCCAATTTCTTGGTCAGGCAGGGACTCATTCCTTAGCCAAAATGCTGGTGAGATTTTCCTTAAGCATCCTGGCTGTGGGAGCCGTGGTCATTATTGCCAGACACCTCATGCCGCGGATTTTGTTTCTCATGGTCAAGACCAGGGTAAGAGAAATTTTCTTGATCACCAGCCTATTCCTATGTCTGGGCATGGCTTTTTTAACCTCGTCCCTTGGGTTGTCCCTGGCCTTGGGGGCTTTCCTGGCTGGGATCATCATCTCTGAATCAGAATACAGCTACCAGGTTACCGCAGAGATTATGCCTTTGAAGGACCTTTTCATCAGCCTATTTTTTATTTCTATCGGCATGCTGCTTAATCTTCAATTTGCCTGGAATGAAAAATTCATCATAATCACTTTGGTTTTGATTGTCCTATTTCTGAAGGCTCTTATTGTTTTTTTAATCATAAAAATCATCAGATATCCCACTCGGATTGCTCTTATAACCGGGCTGGGGCTGGCTCAAATAGGAGAATTTTCTTTTGTTCTGGCAGGCGTGGGCAAAGCCAATGGCCTTATCCCCGAAGAAATCTTCCAGATTTTTATTGCCTCTTCTATTTTGACCATTCTGGCAACTCCATTTCTTTTCCAATTCTCGCCAGTTCTAGTATCAGGATTAGAGAAAATATTTAAGACAAAACAAAATTTAAAACCAGTCCAGAAAGAAAAAGAAGAGACCTTTAAAAATCATGTCATAATCGGCGGTTATGGTCTGAACGGCCGTAATCTTGCTCGGGTTCTCAAGGAAACAGGGATTCCCTATTCCATCATTGAACTCAATCCAGATACGGTCAGAAAAGTTCTTAAGAATGGAGAACCCATTATTTTTGGTGACATTTCTTCCCGGGAAGTACTCCAGGCTGCAGGAATCGACCAGGCCAAGGTAGTTGTTTTTGCCATTTGTGATCCCATAGCCATAAACACAGCAATCAAGACCGCCAGAGAAATGAACAGAGAAGTTTATATCATTGTCAGGACCAGATTTGTTTCTGAAATAGATGAGTTGTACAAACTGGGAGCCAATCAGGTGATTCCACAGGAATTCGAGACTTCAATTGAAATTTTTGCCAGAGTCCTGGAGGAATTCCGTATCCCCAGAAACATCATTAATGCTCAGATCAAGCTCATTCGCAACGAATGCTATGGAATGTTGAGGGGAGTGGCCAAAACCAAGCGGACTATGGAGAAAATAGCCGAACTCCTCAGAGCTGGAACGACAGAAACTTTTTTAATTCCTCAAGATTCTCCAGCTGCGGGAAAAACATTAAAAGAGCTAGATATAAGGCAGAAAACAGGAGCCAATATTATTGCCGTAGTCAGAGGAGAAGAATCCATCACCAGTCCCTCTCCAGATTTTAAAATAAAAGAAGGGGACACCCTTGTTCTGGTCGCCAATCACAAAGATATGGACAGAGCTTTCCACTTCCTCGATTCCCAGTCGAATGAGGATGCCTGAGATATTATCACGGGATTAGAAATGCTCACCTCTAGCAACGCGGACATAGTCATGTGTGAGTATTGATTATGATGGTCAATTCCAAAATAATTCATTCGTGCACCTCCTAATTTTTAGATTTGACCTTGCGGATAGTCTATCATACTTTAGACTACGGCAGGAGGTGCATCACATCATCATGCTACCTATATTTGTTCAGACAAAAACAGTGGTGATACTGCTCACCAACCGGGTTCATCCCCATGATGAAGGCTCTATTGTCTCCTTAAGAAGTAAGGTTACCAATGTGACAGCCAGCTCTGTCATGAAAATTGAAAGAGGGGTCCAAATGAATAGGACTCATTTTCCCCTATAGGATTGACTGAGCTTCTTTAGATTGAATTCTTCCCGATCCAGCATTATTGAGAAAATAATAGAAAGAAATTCTCAATGGAAAGGGTTTTGCAGGAAGAAAAAATGGAAAAGGATTTTTACTTTCCTAACTGGATCTGAATGTCTGCTTTTTCTTTCAATCGGTCAATATATTTTTTTTGGGCCAGATATCGTTTGAGCTGGTCTTTGACTTCTTTAAATTCCATCTGATATTGTCTTTGTTCATAGAGCTCTTTAATTTCTTTATCCGTAATTTTTACTTTTTCTAAGACTATCTCTTCAATCAATTTCTGAACTATCAAACTGTCTTTTTGCTGCTGGATAAACATTTCTTTAAATTTCTCCAGAGATTCAATTCCTTGTTTTTGTAATGCCTTGAGCAACTCTTCTTCGCTCATATTCTGCTGTTGTTTGATCATTTCTAATTGATCCTTGAAATAATTTTCCTTATCCTTTTGAGTTAATTCAATTTCCTCTCTTTCAGCTTCTCTTTCCAACAGTTTTCTAGAAATCAAATTATTCAATTGACTCCTTTTGTAAGCATCGAGAAACTTCTCACCTTCCGGCGAAGTGTACAAAAACTGCACGAATTGGGGATATTGCTGCTGCAGCTGAATCATAATTTGCTGAAGGTTAGCCATTTGTTCCAGTTCTTTCATATACACTTCTTTTCCATCAATAGTAGCCACCACTTGCTTCTTATTTTGCTGCAGTTCTGATTGTTCCTGTCCCGATAAAGGAGCTGAAAAAATAAAAAGAGAAATCAGCACACAAGTGGTCATGATTTTCATATTCATAAAAACCTCCATTTATACATTTCTATTTTATGAACCCTAAACAAGGTTTCTTTTTTCCCTTTGGTAAATATTTACAAAAGGAGATGAAAAGATGTTAAAAAAAAGACCCAGTTAAGACTTGAATCTCAATTTGCTATCTTTCGTCTCCATTAACTTAACATCTTTTCAGTATCAATACAACTCCGTGTAAGCATCCTTATTTCCGTGATAGCATTTAAGCTGCATACTTGGCTGCTTCCGTTTTCCTTTGATCCCAATATAATTCCCATTCTTCATTAAGTTTCAACAACCGCATTTGAAGAAGAGGATTGACTCCATGTCGAAACCAACTCATCCCTCTTTTCTTGAACCGTCTCGAGACTGTAATATCTACGGTTTTTTCTATCGGACCTGATCCATATCCTTTGACTTTCGGAATGTTTCTGATCCAATAGCCCCTCTTTCTCGACTCAACAAAAAACAATCCGCATAAGGCGATGGATAAGTAAAAGTATAATGCTTCCAGAGAAAAGTTCAAACAAAAAAACAGTAACAAATCTCGCTCCAGCCTTACCTGAATTTCATCTTGACTCGCCGGGAAGATAAAAAAAATAGCGATTAAAAGATCAATAAGAACAAGAAGATCGTTGAGAGGATTATTCTTAGAAAAGTCTTGAAACTCCCATGAAAAAAAATAATAATAAACACATTGACTTATTTTTATGAATGGTTCAGATTCATAGGGATTATTCACTAAGAAGAAAAGGAATGCAATTCCCATGAAAAAAGTATTATTCGTATTCGGCACCCGACCGGAAGCCATAAAACTGGCTCCCTTAATTCTAGCGATGAAAAATCAGCAGTCCCCAAAGAATCAAAAGACCCCAAAAACCCAGCAGCCCCAAAACCAGAATTTAAAGAAACTAAAGAAATTAATTCCTGTGGTCTGTGTGACCTCCCAGCATCAAGAGATACTCCAGCAGGTCTTAGTCCATTTTAATATTGTTCCAGATCATGACCTCAACCTCATGACAGAAGGACAGACCCTTTTTGACGTAACAGCCCACGGTTTGCAAAAGCTCCAGCATGTACTTCATCAGGAAACTCCGGATGCAGTGATAGTTCAAGGGGATACCAACACCACTTTTTTAGCTTCTTTGGCTGCCTATTATAAAAAGATTCCTATTGGTCATGTAGAAGCCGGGCTTCGCTCCCAAGATAAATACAATCCCTTCCCCGAAGAGCTTTTCCGTAGAATGACAGATGCTCTTTCCGACTGGTGCTTTGCTCCCACTGAACAAGCCGTTCAGAATTTAAGAAAAGAAAATATTGAAGAGCAAAAAATTCACCTTACCGGCCAAACCGGAATCGATGCTCTGTTTATGACTCTGGAAAAGCTCAAATCCCTTTCCTCAGAGAAAGAGGCAGAAGCCTTCCTTCCCAGCTTCATAAAAGATCCTGGTCCCGGACAGAAATGGGATGAGCCCAAAGACAAACAAAAAATCATCCTCATCACTCTTCACCGCCGAGAAAGCTTTGGCAGGGATTTGCTCGCTGTATGCCAGGGGATAAAAGAGCTGGCTTATGAATTAGCTCACAAAGTTCCCCACGCCCGGATTGTCTGGCCGGTCCATCCCAATCCAGAAGTTTCCAAGCCTGTAAAGTCCCAGTTAGATTCTGTTCCCCTTGTATTCCTGATACCTCCTCTTGATTATCCTTCCTTTGTCTGGATGATGAAGCGCTCTTATCTTATTTTAACAGATTCAGGAGGAGTCCAGGAAGAAGCCCCTTCTTTTGGGAAGCCGGTTCTGGTCCTCAGAAAAAAAACAGAACGACCTGAAGCCATTCAGGCCGGCACAGCCCGGCTGATAGGAACCAACCCCCAAACAATCGTCAGGAAGACCCTGGCCCTTATTAAGGAGCAAGGCAAATACCAAAAAATGGCCCGCCGAGTCAATCCTTTCGGAGACGGCAAATCCTGCTTGAGGATAATAAAAATTCTGGAAGAGGAACTTTAATATGCCTCAGAAGCCCCTCAGAAAAAAGATCTCCCTATTTGTTCTCCTGATATTGATAGCTGTGTGGGCAGTGCTGGGGATCAAGTTTTACCGCCAGTGGAGTCTGCACCGCGATGTCAGCCGCTACATCACTACTCCCTCTCTCAAACCAACCCTGCAGAGGATCAAAGCGGTCCGATTTGACCCTTCCTTTTATTATCAAGGAAAACGCCCCTCTGAATTGGCCAAAGAACTGGCTCACCGCTGGCAGGAGGCAGGAATCAATTTGGTTTTTTTCCGCGCTTATGACCCTTCTTATGGAGCGTTTTACCGCACCAACTACCTGCACAATAAGCAAGGGGAATTTGGCAGATACGATCTGCTGAAGCACATTTTAAAAGCCTGTGCTAAAAAAAAAATAGCTGTTTTTGCCTGGCTTCCTGTGATGAATCACAGGGGAGCCTGGGAGGCAAATCCTGAATGGAGGGAGAGAAACGCTCAGGGCGAAGCGTATTCTGCATCTGGACTGGAATTCCCCCTTTGCAGCCGAAATGAGGATGCCCGCGCCTGGTGGAAGGGATTTATTCAGGACCTGCTTCAGAATTACTCTGAACTCGCTGGAGTAGACTTTGCCGAGCCTGTAGTCAGCTGGCAGGAAGAAAGCGCCTGTTTCTGTGAATTGTGCCGGGAAGCACAGGAGAATTCCAAAGCTTCTCAAGACAATCCTGAAAACATAAGAGCTCAGCCCTTGACCACTCTGCTCCACCAGAGCTTCCTGCAGGTGCATCAGTTCCATAAAAAAGCCTCCCTCACCTTTGTGGCTACTGCCAGAGAAAGCGGAGAGCTTTTTTCTTGGGGAGAAATTAAAAAGCAGACTGGCTTGGATTTGGATTCCCTGTTATCCGTTTCCCGGTCCCTGCAGCCGGATTTTATCTCCCCTGAATTTATCTGGCAGGAGTGGAAAAGCCGGTTTGATAAAGAAAGCGGGGAAAGCCCTGTTTTTTCTCCCAAATGGGCAGCTTGGGCGTATAAAGAGTTTATCCAGAACCTGAATTATCCAGTGAAGGTGGTTCCTCATTTGGAGGCCACTGATTTTCCCGATGTTTCTGTGAGCCGGCAGCATTTGGCCGCCTCCCTCCGGGAAACCCTTAAAGCAGGAGCCAGTGGATTTGATGTGTACAGCTCCAGTCTTCTGGATAAAAAAAGGGCATGGGGTATTTTAAAAGAGGTTGACCGCTGGGTCAAGGTCAAATCGTGTCTGGTGCTTTATGACCCTGGCTCCAATCAAAATGACGCCATCCAGACAGGTGAGCTGCTCCGACACTTCCATGCGCAGGTGGAGTTAAAATCGCTTGAGCAGTACCAACCGGGATTGATCAATCAATATGATAATGTCTTCTATGCAGGCACAGAGCAGGAAACTTTGATTCCCAGAGAACTGATCGAGGACATAGAAAATCTGCAGACCACCTTCTGCTGGCTGGGATTTAATGTCAAGCAGCTTCTTTCTGAACCTCAGATTTCACAAAAATTAGGGATTCAGTTCATCGAATCAGTTAAAGATGGTTTTGTCAAAGTCAAATACAAAAACCAGGTTTTGACTAAGGATGCCCCCTGGACCCAGCTGGTGAAGGTCACGGATCCCCTCCGATGTCAAGTCATGGCCTTTACTTATGATAAAGACCAAAGTGAAGAATTTCCCTATGCTCTGCGCAGCGGCCGGCGTTTCTGGCTGTTTGCAGACCTTCCCTCTTCTTATGCTGTAGAAGGGGGACGGTTTTTGGTGTTTGCAGACCTTCTCCATGATATTCTGGAAGAGGACCATGTTTCTCAAACTCTTGCCATGGTCCGGATTGAAGATGTGCATCCTCTTTCAGATCCCCAAAACCTAAAAAAAATAGCCAATTTTCTTTACCGGAGAAAAGTTCCATTTCAGGTCGCTTTCACCCCTTTCTATGTGAATCCTGAAGAAAACCTGCATACATCCCTCAGTGAACAGCCAGCCCTGGTTTCAGCTCTCCGACACATGGTGAGAAAAGGGGGAGTTCTGGTTCTGCATGGAGTCACTCATCAAAGGTATTCAGAAACCACTACAGACTATGAATTTTGGGATCCGGTTAATGATGCCCCAGTTCAGGGACAAACCCCAACCACCATGCAGCAGCGTGTGGAGTGGGGACTTCGGGAATGCTGGCTTAACGGCCTGTATCCTCTTCTATGGGAGACTCCTCACTACGCCGCATCCCAAGATTTTTATTCAGTGATAAGCCAGATATTTTCTACAGCCATGGAGCGGAGGCAGGCCATTGACAGGATCGGCACAGATCAGTACCTTCCATACACTCTTTCTTCTGACCGCTATAACCAAACTATGGTGCCGGAAAACCTGGGCTATGTCCCCCTAAACAACCCAGACCCTCAGGTGATTCTCAAACCTGCTGCTCATATGAAAGTGGTTCGGGATGGGGTAGCTTCCTTCTTTTTTCATCCGTTTGTGGATGTGGAAGTACTGAAAACCCTTGTGCGCAGGCTTCAGAAAGAGGGGTTTGTGTTCACTAATCCCGCCTCTCTTCCCTTAAAAGTCAAGACTTCTCTCGGCCTCCTTCAAAATTCCAGCGGCTCTGTGACTGTGAGTCCCCCCTACTCTCTTGGATGGGAGAAGCTGCTTTTTTCCCCGGGAATTTTAAAGAAACAGAAAGAGTTCACTGCCTTCCCAGGAGAGAAAATAGAAAAAAGAGTTTCTCTCTCTCCTAAAGAGCTTTATGCGCTTCATTTCTTAAATCCTGTTGAAGAGACAGTCCGGGAGGCTCAAAAAAGGCCGGATTTAAAAAAACCAGCTCCGATTCACGCTCTTAAAAAAGTGGCAGACTACCAGGGCGAAGAAGCAGAAGTCCCTACCGCTCTTCTTCTTCATCCCGCCGAAGCAGAGGATCATCAACAAAATGAAAGGATGAGCTATGAATCTGTGCTCCAGTCAGTGGGGATATCAGTGAGTCTCCTGCCTGTTTCTGAATTTGAAAGACTTCCTGAAAAGATAAATCTCCTGGTCATCCCTGAAGCTTCTGCCCTCGGGCTTCAAGATGCCCAGATCCAGGTCCTCATAGACCTCTTGGAACAGGGTCAGATTTCTGTGATAACCAGTGGATACAGTCCTCTTTCAGATGCCCTGGGGATAGAGAAAACCGAACAAATGATTCAAGTGAAAAAGCCTCAAGACCTGTCCTATCCTGACCTTGAAATCATTTGGCCTGAGTCAGTTGAGTTTCAAGTTTTTGAAGCGCCAGGGGAGGCGGAATACATTTACCAGGACTCCCAGACCAGAAAGCCGTTAATGGTTTCTGTACCCAGAGGCAAAGGAAAATTTTTGTACTCAGGTCTTCTTTTTGACACAGAGAGCACTCAGGGGATAACCAGGTATCCTCATTTTCTCACACACATGTTCCGGACCCTGGAAGTGTTCCCGCTTCTCCGGGGAAGGGGAACGGAAGTTTTTTTTAATCCAGCCGAAAGAGAAGAGATTGCTGTAGAAGACCTGGTGAGATTCTGGAAGCGCAGCGGAGTCACCCTTATCCATGCAGCAAGCTGGCATATTTATCCGGAGTGGACTTATGACTATGAGCAGCTTATCCACCTGGCCCACAATAATTCTATGCTGGTCTATGCATGGCTGGAACCTCCTCTTGTCCATCAGATATTTTGGCAGGACAATCCTGAATGGAGGGAGAAAAACGCTCAAGGAGAGACTCCTGAAGAGACCTGGAGATTTCCTATAGCCTTAGGAGATTGCTCTGCACGAAAAGGAGCTTTAAAAGAGTGGAAGAGAATCCTGGAGGAATATCAGTGGGACGGAGTGACAGTTAACCGGTTGGGATTTGAGTCTACATTCCCCCCGGACCCCAAAACCATGACCCCTTTTCATCCCAGTGTTCGCCAGCAGTTTAAAGAGCAAAAGGGATTTGACCCGGTTGAACTTTTCAATCAGTCATCGCCCTATTTCTGGGAAACAAACCCTTCTGCCTTAAATCAGTATCTGGATTTCCGCCGCGCTCTTTCCGAGGAATATCTAGAAAGCCTTCTCCTCATGCTCCAAGAACTCAGAGAACAGCAAAAAAGGACTATCGAGCTCATTCTCACCTATGATGCCCGTAGAAAAGACCCAGGAATTTCTTTCTCTAAACTTCAAAAAATAAAGTCCTCGCATCAGGCTCTCTGGCAGTATATCCCCGAATTTGAAAAGCAGTGGACAGCTCCTCCCCTGGGCTTTGACCTCATTCAGCTCAATGTCTCTCCCCCTAATCACGACAGTTTTATTCCGGGCGTTACCACTTTTTATCCTACCGGCTCTGCTTTATATAAGGAGCTTCAAGATCTGCTCCATGATAACCAGCGGTTTATTATTTATTCTGAGAACTCCCTCTATGAGGTCGATACTCAAATGATGCCTTTTGTGCTGAGTGCTGAAAGCTCTTTGAGGTGGAGGAGAGACCAGCTGCAGATTCAATCCAAAACAGGAGGAGAGTTTTCTTTAGCCGGCGAAAAAACCCTTCCCCTGTACCTAGATGGAAAGCTGGCGGGTTCTTTTTATAAAAACCGCTTAATAGTGCCTTCTGGCAAACATGTCCTTGAGATAAGATCCGGACCTACAGGACTTCTCAAACCCTTAAAATCCTCCACCCGGGTAGTGGATTTTTCAGGCAAACTCAACAAGATTGAAGTAAAATGGCGAGGAATTTCAGTGGATTATGAAGCTGAGAGAGGATCTTTTCTGGTGATAACAGATAAACCTTCGATAATCCTTTTAAACGGAAAAAAACAGGACTTGTTCATAGAGGAGGGGCCGAGAGGGTGGACTCTTTATCTTCCTCCGGGCCGTGCAACAGCAGAGGTCATAACCCGCAGTCATTCAGAGTTTATTCTCTCTGTATTCAGCTTAGGTTTATCCAATCTGATTGTGCTTATAAGCGCTCTAGCTATATTCACTTTACTGATTTTATTTTTAATCCTGCAAATGAGAAGAATTATTCAAAGGAAGAAAACCTAATGGCTTTTAGCAGCGGTTTCCTGGAAGCTCTGTTTTTAACTGCTGTGGCCATACTCTGGTCCATGATCTTTTATCAGCTTTTTTTCGCTTTTGCCGGATCTATTTTTTATAGAAACTCTTTAAAAGAGAAAAAAGACTTAGATAAACAAAAAGCCGGAGAACTTCCCCCTGTTTCTCTCCTTATTCCGGCTCACAATGAAGCTCTGGTCATTGAGAAGACTCTTGAGTCTCTTTTAGCTTTAGACTATCCAGCAGAAAAAATGGAGGTCATTGTGGTCAATGATGGCTCTACAGATGCTACCCCCGAAATAGTTAAGGCATTTTCTTTAAGAGATTCCCGGGTCAGGCTATTCAATGTCCCGAAAAAGCAAGCCGCCAGAGGAAAGCCTCATGCCTTGAATCTGGGCTTCCACAAAGCCAAGCATCCCTTTATAGCCATCTATGATGCGGACAACACTCCAGAGCTTTCTTCGCTCCGTTATTTGATGGAGAACATAACCCAAAACCCCCGCTTGGCAGCTGCTTTTGGAAAGTTCAGGACCCGAAACCGCCGAAAAAATCTATTGACCCGGTTTATCAACATGGAAACGCTCTCGTTCCAGCTTATTATTCAGGCTGGACGCTCTCAGATTCTGAACCTAGCCATGCTGCCGGGCACTAATTTTGTGATCCGCCGGGACATCCTGGAAAAATACGGGGGATGGGATGAAAAAGCTCTCACTGAGGACACAGAGCTGAGCATCCGGATGTTTCAAAAGGGGGACCGGATCAAATTTGTCCCTTATGCCGTGACATGGGAAGAAGAGCCAGAAAAATGGGGGAGTTGGCTTAGGCAGAGGACCCGGTGGATCAGGGGAAATATCTATATTCTCAGAAAATTTTTACTTCCTTCCCTTCGCCAGAAAAAGTTTGGGGTGATTCTGGAGCTGGGGTATATATTTTTGCTGTATTATTTATTTTTAGGCTCTATTCTGCTTTCCCATTTGTTTTTTATCTCAAGCGGGGTGGCGCTTATTGCGGTCCGCTCCCCAGGCCCTTACTTTATGGTCTGGATATGCGCTTTTCTCTTATTTGTGATTGAGATCATGATGACAGCTGCCCTGGAAAAAGAGACATTTTGGGATAACTTAGGGGTGGTGGTTTTGATGTACTTTACTTACTGTCAAGGATGGATTATATTAGTGTGTCGGGCTTTTTATCAAGAGTTTATTAATAATAAAGCTCTTGAATGGGAGAAAACCCCTCGGTTTGCCTCTTCTAGAGAAAAAAAAGAGAATTTTAAGCATTGAGTCGGAAAAATGACTCAATGCTGAAAGAGAAAAAAAATGATAAGAAGAGAAACCGCTTTAATAAGTGTGGTGTTGATTTTAATAAGTGTGATTTGCGCAGGGGCAGAAATCCGCCCTCAGGCTGGAGTAGAAAGTTACCTGGGGCCTAACAAATTCTTTTCTCTGACTCCCTGGGCTGGTGTTCGGGTCAATCTGACCAAAAAGTCTTCACTCCTCGTGAAATATTATCTTCACAACCTCCAGTATGATTACCTCGATGAGCTGGGAGAGACAAAGAAGAGAACGGCTCAGCTTAATAACTTTACTACAGCAGTCTATGCTCAGAAATGGGGGCATGACTTTTATGTTGCTGCCAGTTATTTTTCAGGAACCGATGACTACACAGCTCTGGCCTTGGACATCGGCACAGAACTCCGTTTGATTAAAAGAACGGCTTTTTCCATAGGATTTTATTATTTAAATGAAGATTCCATTCTCTGGTATCCGGAAGAAGAATCCCGCCGGATTGCCTTGTATTCTGTTAAAGGCCAGTTCAGGTATACTTTGTTAGAGGGACTTTCTTTAGGCCCTACTTTTAATCTCTATAAGAATTCAGAACAAGTCAATGCCTCCTCATGGGGAATACGTATCCAGTTTGTTAAAGACCCTGTTTATATCCATCTGTCTTACTACCGGTACACTGAGTCAGCCCAGTACCGGTTTTCCGGGGACTTTTTTTCTTTGGGAGTGAATTTGTATTATTGATTTCTTTAAAGCTTAGACCTTCCCCCAACCCCCTTTTTGGTTCCTGCCATCAACCCTTCACAATCAATCCCTAAAGCATGACACCTGAATAAATAAGCCTGTTTCAGGGGAATTTTCTCCCACTTGTTTTAATTTTTTTTGGATAAATCCATTGCAAAAATACCTGAATTCAATAAAAGAGGAATCACAGAAGAGTTATGGAGCGGCGTGTCTCAGCACACAGCAGGAGAAGTTCCCCACGGGCTAGGTGGAGCGCGGACGGAGATATGCCGCGACAGGATCACACAGTATGCTTATTGAGTACTTCTCCCTCAAGGAAATTGCTGACATATTGCCTGAAATCAGATTGAGCCCTTATTCCAAAAAAAAATGGAAAAGAATCATTGACGTCTATGGAAAAACCAAAAGAAAATAAAAACAAAAGAGGCTGTTCTATTTTTTTCTTAGAGTAGAAATTTTCTTAAACGTTAAAAAAGGGGGTTCTTCGCAATAATGGATACCTGAGTTGCAAAAAAAAGGACATCGTATTAAGTTCCTCTTATAAGATTTATCACAAAAAAGGAGGAACGAACGATGTCCCATTCGTTATTGTACCAATGTTTAGGGGTAAATGGCTACCATCATCTCAGGGGTTGGAGCAGCAGAGGCGTGACCTATTGGAAAGTTGTGGCACATGTCATGCCCATGGTATCCTTAACTATTTTCTCTTCCGTATTTCAACAGCCAAAGTGGAGGGAATTAATAATCGAATAAAGGTGATTAAACGAATGGCTTATGGCTATCGCGATCTCTACTACTTTAAACTGAAAATCTACAACATCCATACCACTAGGTACTCATTAGTGTGATAAACCTTTTTTTTGGTGGCCACTCGTATGGCCCTTTTCCTTCTTGTGGCCCATCTTGCCGTGTCCGTGGTGTGATCCCTTGCAATCCATACTCCGGCCAAAGCCCATGTGACCACTTCCCATGTGTGTTCCAAAATGAGCGCAGGCGTTATCGAAGATCTTTTTTTGTTCTTCATTAAGAATTTTCCTTACTTCCAGATGATGCGCATAGGATTTCTTCTGGAGTTCTGCTCGAACCTGGGCGATCTCATCAATCTTGGCGTTAATTTTTTCAGTCTCAGCGTTTTCTAATCTCAGCTGGCGAAATTCAAGCATCTTGGTCTGAAGTTTTGTCTTCAGAGGAAGCATTTCTTTCTGAAAATCAAGCCTCATCTTCTGCAGTTCCTCCTTCTGTTCAGCGGAGAGGTTTAGCTTGCTTTGACACGACATTCCCTGATGCATCATAGGCTTCTTTTCCGGAGCCTTTTGGGCGAGACCCGGAGTAGCGGCTGCAAGAGCCACCACTAACATTCCTACCATTGATGTTTTGAAATTTTTCATTTTTTCCTCCAAATAACGTTAGATTTTTATTGGTGCACCATTTGATTGGTACAAGATTCGTTTTCTATCTTTTTCTTTTTCCTCTCTTTAGGGGCAGAGTTTTTCCCTGATTGGTGGTGAGCTCCCATTCCATGGCCGCAGACGTGTTGCTCGAACACATAGAAGTAATGTTTGCGTTGCTTAGGATTAAGAATGGATTTTTCCTGGAGAAGTTTTTTCACTGCTTCTTTCTGGATCTCGGCCTGGAGCTGGCTGATTTCATCCACCAGAGAGTTGATGCGTTTTAAGTTTGGTTTTTCACTCTGGATTTCTTCAAGGAGCAATTTATCTTTTTCCTGGATCTCCTGCACAGTGGGTTGTATTTCCTGTTTGTAGGCTTTCCGATGAGCTCTCAATCTTTCATGCTGTTGGGGAGTTAAGTTGAGTTCTTCCTGGAGAGAGCTCTCAGTTTCTGCTGGTTCTGGAGAAGGGCTTTTTTGGAAAAGCAGCCGGTTGTAAGCCAGAGTAAGAAGAGCAGTGAGGTTTATGGCCAACAGGAAAACAAGGGCGTAAATCAGAAACTTATTGCTTTTTCTCATGAGTTGTTCTCCTCTTCATCACTGTTTAAGTTGAGGTAGACTTCAGCAAAGGAACCTGAGGGAATCTTTTCAAATCCGTTGGAATACTCAGAAATAACCTGGGAATAAGACTGAGGCTCCGTTTGGGGCTGGGTATCTCCCAGGTATTTTCCGGTGAAGACACCAAGCACGATTAGGGCGGCCAAGGGAACAGCACGCAGAAGGGGTTTCAACTCTCCAAAAACGGTTTTAAACGAAGTCTTCCTGTTTTCGTATTCTTCAATTTTTTGGATGATTCCATTAAGAAAATCCGATGAAGGTTCCCTTTCCGGGGGAGGTTCAATTTCACTCCATAATCTGGAAAAATGTTTAACCAAACGGGAACACTTTGGACAGGAAGAGATATGAGACAAAAGTTCATTTCGGTTAGGTATCTGGTTTGTCTTTTGTTCTGCGATTTCGGAGAGGTGAATTTTCACCTTCCGGCAATTGGAAGTTTCTTTCATTTCATTTCCTTTCCATTATATTAGACACAAATTTTTCAAAAAACTTGCATCTTTATTTTGATTTATTCTCAATCCATTCAAGGAAAATTTCTCTGAGAGTTTTTTTGGCCCGGTGGATTCTGGATTCAACAGAGGAGAGGGATGTTTTGAGGATTTCTGCAATCTCTATGTAAGAAAGATTTTCCCAATAATAAAGGATAAAGGCTGTGCTCTGTTTTTCAGGAAGAGAGAGGACGGTTTGGCGTATGAAAGCTTTCTCTTCTTTATTTTCCAAAGATTTTTCTTGAGAAGAGCCGTGAGGAGAAGAGATTTCCTCAAGTTTTGATGAAACATTCTCTGTAAATGAGCCGGATGGATGGACCCGGTGTGGAGATTTGTTTTTCCGGTTGTAATTAAGAGAATGGTTCACTGCAATCCGGTAGAGCCAAGTAGAGAGCTTACTCTTTGAGCGGAAAGTCTTCGCTTTAATGTAGACATGGAAAAAAACTTCCTGAGCTAAATCTTCAGCGGTTTCCCTGTTTCCAGTTATCCGCAGGCAAACATTGAACACCAGTCGGCCGTACCTGTTTACCAGCTCTTCAAAGGCGCGCTTGTCTTTTTGGGCAACCTTTTTGATCAGTTTTTCATCATTCATGAAAAGTTTATCCAGGTTTCTTTCTTACTCTCTTTATTCATATTATTACAAAAAATACAGAAAAAATCTAAAAATTGGGAACAGTTCACCTGCCATTTGTCTGACTTTCATTTTTACTATACTTTACGATAAAAAATAGAGAAAAGATGCAAAATCATGAAGCTAGGGTGTTGTTTTTCAGCATTATGACCAGATATTTGCGGTGAGTTATCTAACGAGAGAGATTACCTGTGATGGTCAGAAATATGTATTTCGGAAAGTAAAAGACAGGATTTTAACGAATTCCCTTGGCATTGAAAAAAGAGAGCATTATTTTATAGCATCCAGAGAAAGAGCTTTTTTGGACACTGTTTATTTGAATAAAAACTATTATTTTGACAATCTGTCATCCATAAATTGGGATCAATGCTTTGATATGCTCTCTATCTACAAGAACAAGGCAATGGAGAAAAGATTGAATTCATACCACAAAATAGTCAAACATGCTTGATCGAAATATTCATAAATCAATTCTTCTTCAGATTTTAAAAGACATCTATACAGATACATCCATTGGTCATTTCTTAGGTTTCAAGGGTGGGACAGCCGCTCATTTATTTCACAAACTTGGCCGTTTTTCAGCAGATCTTGATTTTGACCTTTTAAACAAAGGGTTCATACGAGTTATGTACAGATTCTCTCTTCACTGAGTGATTTAAAATGAAATTTCATTGATTTTGCCGGCTTCAATTTCAACTTGTTTTTTATCCTTTTCCACTTTGACTATATATTTCCCAGGGAAAAGTTCAGTCTCCTTACCTACTGAAGTAAAATCGAGCTGTTGATTGCCGGTCTGTTCAAATACATAGTACAATGCCTCAGATTTTCCGGATACTAATAAACGTCCAGTTGTAATTCTGGTAGTATCTTCAGCGGCGACAGTAATTTTTTGTGAGATGTTATTCAGAACTACAGTATAAGTTCCAGGAAAGAGCTCTAAACCTTTACCAGTATAGGTAAAATTCAGTTTAGTTTCTTTGTCTTTATCCCAGACCTCGTACAGATTTCCACCATGGCCTTGTACCAATAGTACACCTGTCTGTAATACAGTCATATCATTGCTTTTTATTCTGATTTCCGGACCAGTGTCATGCAGAGTAACTTTATATTTTCCTGCAGGTAAAGACATGGTTTTTCCTGTGGAAATAAAGTCGATTTTTTTGTTATCTTTGACATCATACACATAGTATAAATCTTTACCCTGACCAGTTACCAGCAGCGATCCTTCAGCTTCTGTATCTGATATAAATATCCTGTCTTTAAAACAGATAACCAATACAGCAAAAATAATGATAATAAATAAAACTACCAGCAACCCTCTTGATTTTTTAGGTTTTTTAGAATTCTGATTTGTCATTGTATTCTCCTGTTTTATTGTAATACTAACATCGGTATCAAAATCACCAGTGTATCGATCCCGATGCCAAATTTCATGAACTTTTTAAAAACGCAATTCTTAGGAAAAAAACTTAATGTCCTGATCAGCTATATTAAGACACTTATATCCTGTGTCAGTTATAACATAGGCATTTTCAAGTCTAAGGGGGCCGATTCCTTTTAAATAGGCTTTGGGTTCAATAGCAATTACTATTCCGCTTCATCAAATTCGCATGCTCTACGCGCCTTCATCACCCATCATACACACAAAAAACATGTCCGGTCAACAAAAAACCCACAAAAAAGAAAGAACATCAGAAAATCAGCGGAATAGAGGCTTAGAGAGAATAGTAATCTCCCTTGTCCTTTTTTATCTGTCCCTCCCTCTATGACCAAAAAATGAAGATGGGGATGAAAATTTAATCTGTTTCCAAACGTCTGGATCACTGCAATGATGCCTGGTGCGATATAATTGCCTGTGGTTGCCTTGAAAAATTTAACCAGAGCCTCTTTGCCGCAGAGACATAATTCAGAAAGAAGGGAGCGATTGTACTTGAAGAATATCCGCAGCATCCTGGGGATGGTGAATGCAACTTGGCGGTGAGGGGTATCCAAGATGAGTTTCTCCCGCATCCACCCTGCCTGTGCGGTCCACGCAGACAGGTCTCCCCATTCCTCACGGCGTTTGGCATGACACGTCGGACAGAATCCCCGAACTTTACAGGAAAACATAACAAGCCTCTCTTCTCCGCAATCCAAACATCTTGTCCTGGCAAATCCACACTTGGAATTGCCGCAGTCCAGGTATTTCTCTACAACTTCCTTAACAACTGAACGAAGAAAGCCATACTCCCTCTCAAAGCGGTTTTCATATTCAAGAATAAAAGATTCAAAGTAATGAAACAGCCGAAATCTAAGCCGAAAAGCAGTCAATTACTGGTGTTTCACACTTAACATTGACAGAAAAAAAACCAGAACTTTTAAAACTAAACCGATCTGGACTCCTACCAGATAAAAAAAACACAAATAGATCAATCAACGGCATAACCAACCCAGTGGGTGATTCTCCACCCAAAAAATAATAAGCGGGATTTTCCTTTCCATTTATCCTCTCCTTCGTTTTTTCTTTTTATCAATTAAATTCCGAGACTTTGCAGAATTATCGATCCCCTTCACCTGACCTTTAAGCCATAACTCCCTCTTCTCGCATAAATCCCGCTTTATTTGGCAGCTGAGAAAAGAGTTCAATATTAATAACGAAACTCTATGAGTTTGAAGTGTATTCTTTATACCTATTATTATGTCAATTTTACTGATATTCTATTTTCTTTGCTTTTTTCTTTTGAATCTTTTCTTGACAAGATATTGTTTTCCTGTAAAATTTTTAATCCAAAAGTTGAAAAGGCCTAAAATGAGAAAATCACCGTTAAAATTATTGATTGTGACATCAGTTCTCGATTTGAGGTTACCCTATGGTGGCGCCAATGTGTGGTGGCATCTTCTGACCGCCTTATATGAACACCATGTGGATTTACTGGTGACGGTGTATCAAGGACGAACGATCCCCAGTCCATACTGGGAATCCTATGAGAACCCATGTTATTGGGAAGGATACACCTTTGCGAAGTTAAAAAAATGGCGACAGCGCGTTTTCCCGGCTGATAATGAGAAGTCGTTACCACACGGTGACCTGACGAATAAGGCGACGTTAGCAATGACGAGAACATTAATTCGTCCGCGCTGGCGGAAGCATATTCTCAATATTATGGACCGAAATCGCGATATTGATGCGGTACTTTTCATCAATTTGCCGTTGAACCAATTAAGAGGGATTCCTACAGCCATTCATGAACGCTATGATCTGCCGGTGATTTTTTATGACTCCGATTTACCAGTCAGCTTGCCGGATTCTCATGGATTCAGATCAGGATTTCAAATTTATGATGATGCGGATCTGAGTGAGTATGATCTGTTTCTCTGCCCTTCCATTGGGGGAGCGGAGAAGTTAAAGGCGTTAGGAGCACCCATGACACGAATCTTCCTGTTTGCGGCGAATCCCTTGGTCTGTGCTCCTATGCCGATACCTGAACAAGATATTGATGTATTCTTCTACGGATTTGCTGCTGATGGTCGAAAAGATTGGATGCGATGGATGCTAACGGAACCAAGTCAACAGATGTCAAACTGTTATTTTGCCCTTCGTGGTCATAATTTTAACTTTGATCTCGGCAATACACATATCTTTCCTGATATCCCAGTCAGCCGATTACGAGAATATTGCTGCCGAAGCAAGATTAACCTGAATATTGTTCGAGACGGGCATGCCTCGGTGTACGGATCTTCGACAACCCGTCCTTTTGAACTCGCTGCGATGGAGTGCTGTACCGTCTGTAACCCATATCCGGGCTTAGAAGAATGGTTGGAGCCTGAAAAAGAGATCTTTATGGTGAATACTCCGGAAGAAGTTCTCGAAGTCTATCAATGGCTGTTGTCCCACGAGGCGACGCGGCAAAAGGTTGGAAGACAGGCACGACAGCGTATATTACAAGAACACACATATCAGCATCGGGCAAAACAATTAGTGCAAATACTTGGGGAATTTATCAATTAAAAAGTAAGGACTTTCTAAGGCGCTAAAGAAAAACTTGCATCACATCATCATAGAAGGAATTTCTTTTTTCAGCTTTCTTAGATGTTGACTCATTTTTACTGATTCCTACTCATTCCCTCTCCTCTCAACTTCTACCTTAACGATATTAAAGAAAATAAAAGTATCCTGCCAAGGAGAAAACGCAAAAAAAGAAAGAAGATAAGAGAATGTTAGGTAAAATGACAATATAAGGGGGAATAAAGAATAAACTTCAAATTTTCCATGAATAGAATAATTCTCAGCTTTCAGACAGAATCAATGAGGATATTGTATTTTTTATAAATTGGATTTAGAGAAAGACTTCCTTGCTCACAGAGCTTGGGCCCATTTTTTCTACTTTTTTGTGGAATTCATTAGAAACTTTGGCGTATCGGACACCTTCTGAAGCGGACACCCACCATAATCCAATTCGTTCTGAATCCAGCCCAAGAGTTTTAAAAAGGGTGTCGATCAAGACATATCTGCGCCGGGTGTTGTAATTTCCCTTTTGATAATGACAATCTCCGGGATGACAGCCCATGATCATCACTCCGTCAGCTCCTCTTAAAAAGGCTTTGGAAACAAAAAGGGGATCAACTCTTCCCGAACACATGACCCTGATCACTCTCATGGAAGGAGGAATTTTTTGCCGGCTCACTCCAGCAAGATCCGCACCTGTATAAGAACACCAGTTGCAAAGAAAACCGATAATTCTGGGAGTAAATTCTTCACTCATAATGATATCCTCCTTTTTTTATCAACATCTTTTAACAATGTTTTGAGTTATATACCTTCTCCGAGTTCACCAAATTCCTCTTCTTTATAGGTGCTGGAAGGCACAGGCTCTTCCACATTTTTACCCGGAATATACTCAAACGCCTCTTGAATGGAATCCCCAATATAAGAAAATATGGTGGCAACCGGAATGTCAACCGGACACACATCAGTACACATTCCGCAATTCACACAGGAAACTCCCATATGAAGCATTCTTCCGGTGTGAAAAAATAATGTCCCCGGAGGAACGCGGACTCCTCCTTTTTGATTGACTTCTCCTTCAAAATTCGCTGGAGTGTATTCAGCAGTCTTGGATTCAAATTCACACAATGTGCAATAGCAGATAGGACATGAATTACTGCATCCATGGCAGTTCAAACAAGCTGCAAATATATCGACAAGACCTTTTATGCCAATCTTGTCTTTATCATACTTATTAAAGACTTTGTCTCTTTCTTCTTTTCTCTTTTCATTTAAATTTTTCGATCCTTCATAATCACTTTTCCCCGCACTGATACTGCCAGGGGCATCTTTGGCAAATTCTTCTCCTTTGTCTGTATTCAAAACTATTTGGCATCGACTCTCAATGTTTTTATCTCCAACAAGATCGACAGCCATATCTGCTGTATAAGGAATGAAATGTTGACATATGGAACAGGTCGGTCTTATCAAAGAATTGTTTTCGCCTTTTTTGACAGATTCCCAATAACCAGGAAGATTTTTTTTGAACTCATCCCGGTTGATTGATTCCATAGGAAAAACACCCCCGCAGGTTAGGCTGATAAGAAGAATATTGTCTACGCTTCCTTGAGCTCGCTTCACTAACTCCACAAATGCCCTGAGTTCACAAGGACGCAGAACTGCAGCAACCGGTTCTTTCAAAGGGCTATTTAAAGTAAAACGAGAAAGAGCTTTTCCTGCATTAACAGGCATCAAGGGGTGTAAAGGAGCTGATTTTTTTAATTCATCCAGACTTGTGATGAAGGAATAAGATACAGAATCATCATTATCCATCTTCTTTAAAGTGAAAATTCCTTTAACCTTTTCACTTTTCAATAAGAATGATAAAAAGTCTTTGAATCCTTCCTCTGCTTTCTTATTTAATGTCAAAATATTAGCCATTTATCCGACCTCCCCACCAACACTTTCTTCAGATGGCGTTTCAACTTCATGAAATTCATCCTCCATATAATCTTGTAAAGGCAATGGTTCTTCTTTATTCTTGCCAGGCGAGTATCCAAAAGCATCTTGAGTTTTCTCTCCCACGAAACTGAATAATTGAGAAATGCGTATGGAAGCCGGGCAGGCATCTTCACAGGCACCACATGAAACACAGGATAAAACCATATGAGACATTCTGTCCAAGTGAAAAAGAAGAGTATCCAGCGGAAACCGTATAGAACCTCTTGATTCTGCTCTTTTGATATATGTTTCAGGAGAAAAACCAAGCGCACCAGAATCCAAGTAACAATGCTGACAATAACAAATGGGACACACTCTCATGCAATTGTGACAATTGATGCATTTATTCAAGAAATTTAATAATTTTTCTCTTCCTTCAACTCCTGATTTAAATTTTGTGTTGAATTCTTTTCTTTGTTTAATTTTCTCTTTTTCGATTTCTTTAACTTTAGATGACCAAGATTGCAAGGAGTCTTCTTCTTTATAATCTAGTTTTTCAAGAATTTCTTTTCCTTTATCTGATGCTGGGACTAAAACTATTTTATCTTTACTTGCTCCCAAAAGTCCAATGTGCAAATCAGTATCTGAATGAGGAAGACTGAATTTTGTACAGTTCTGACATGCTGGCCTTAAAGAAGAGTCCATACCCCATTTATCGAATACTTTTTCGTACTGCTTCTCAACTTTATCCGGATCCGCCACATAGTCCTTTAAGGGCATCACACCAGGACAATCAAAACTTATGAGAAAAATATTCTCTAGATTGATTTGATTGAGTTTAAATAATTCAATGGAGGCTCTTATTTCACATGGTCTAAGAATAACAGCTATTCTGCTAAAAGCTTCTCCGTGCTTGGTCAGACTCGAGAGCGCTCTTCCTCCTTGTATGGACATGACAGGTGGAAAAGGATCAGCCTTATCCAGCAGTGATTTATCTTGCAGAAATACCCATGCATGATGAGGAGAATCATGAACCCTCACAGGCAATAAAACAGCATCAAAACAATTCCCGTCCATTGCCTTTTTAACGAAATCGATGACAGCCTTTTTTGCTCCATCTTTAGCAGATAAAACTTTACCTTTTTCAGGGAATTTAAAATTTTCACCTTGAGTGGATGACATTCGCTTCTCCTTAATACGATCCTATTTTTATTATATTCACTAAACGATAGCTTCCAGGACTTCCTGATAAAGCTGCTTATATTTAAAATGTTTGGATATGATCGCCCCGGAAGGACAACTTCCAACGCAACTTCCACATCCCCGGCATATGGCTTCATTTACCACGGATACACCTTCCACTTCATCAAAACTTATAGCTCCATAGAAGCAAACAGACAAACATGTCTGGCAACCGGTGCAAAATTCTGTTCTCACCTCTGACACTCTTACTTCTGGTTCTAATTTCTTACCAGGAATCAGGGTGGAAAATATTTTTCCTGAAACAGCCTGGGATTGAATAATCGAATCAGGAATATTTTTGGGTCCTAAGGCACAACCTGTGATATAAACTCCATCGATGGGAGTTGACACAGGATCAAGCATTTCATGAACCTCTTTAAAAAATCCTGTCTCATCAAGAGGAAGATTGAATATTTCAGCCAATTTTGAAGCCTTCTCTGATGGAATCATGGCAGGAGCAAGAATAACCATATCCACGAGTTGGCTACCTTTTTCCCCATCAGAAGGCTGATGTTCAATATTGATTTTTCCATTTTTCGAACTAACCTTCACACTGTCTTCTCTTATAAAATGAATTCCTTCTTTCTTTGTTTCTTCATAATAGGTCTGGTCGTGTTTATAAGGAAGACAAAGGTCGGTGTAAAATTCATAGACTTCAGTCTCCTTCATTTTCTCTTTTAAGTGACGGGCAAATTTCATGGAGTACATGCAACAAACCTTAGAGCAATAACCTTTTTCTTTTCTCCCCACACAATGAATAATGCCAACAGATTTGGGAGGAGAGCCATTTTTTAAAGCAATATTTCCTGAACCGGCATTTTCTTCAAATTCTAAAGCGGTCAATACATTTTCTATCTCTCCATAACCATAATGGGGAGACTCTTTTGGATTATACAAATCAAATCCTGTAGCAACCACAATGGCACCTGCTTGAATTTCTCTATACTCTGTATCCGCATCTTGTTTTCTCACTTCAACATCAACCTCGAAATTTCCGAGGAAACCGCGTGCTCCGGTAACCTCACTCGAATTTAACACTTCAATTTGTTCATTGTTCTCAACTTGTTTAATTTTCTCTTCAATGACAGACAGATTCGATCCCTGATAAGGAAGAATTTTCGACAGTCTTTTTGCCATTCCTCCCAAAGATTCTTCTTTTTCCACTAAATAAACTTTCCTTTTCTTGCCTGCTAGGGAAAGGCTGGTTTCAATACCTGATGTTCCTCCTCCAATGACTAAAACATCGGCATTGCTGCTCAATTCTTTTTTAAAAAGCTCGTTATGTAACATGACCCTGTGTATACCAGCACTAATATATTTTATGGCCATACGTGTTGCTTCATTCTTGTCCGGAATGATCCATGCACATTGTTCCCGTATATTAACCATTTGCATCAAATAAGGATTCAAGCCCGCTTCTTCACAGACATTCATAAAAGTCTGTTCATGTTCTCTTGGGGAACAAGCCGCCACAACCAGATGAGTTAATCCTTCATTCTTTATTTCTTCTGCGAGAAATTTTTTCCCGTCATTTGAACAAAGAAGTGAATAATTCTTGACAACGGAGACCTCTTCCATAGAAGAAATTTCCTTTAGAACGGCATCAATATCTATTCTTTCTTTTATATTTGGACCACATTCACAAACATAGACACCAATTTTTTTATCCATTTTATTGTCCTAACCTTAAAAATTTTCTAGAATTTTATGACTTATTCCAAAAAAGATAGAATTTTCCCTGCTGCGGCTTCTGCTTGAGCTATGGAATCCGGAATATCTTTAGGCCCTTCAATACAACCAGCCACAAAAACACCTTCTGTTGACGTTTCAATAGAGGAGAGATTTCCGGTATCAGTTGAAAAGAAACCTTTCTCATCCTGAACAATTCCAAAAATCTTTGCCAATTCTCCTGTTCCTTCTTTGGCTATCATAGCAGGAGAGAGAATAACCATATCTGCTTTGAACGATTCTTTTTCTCCTTTTCCGTTACTATAATTGATTTGGATTTTGCCATTTTTACTTTCTAATTTGTAATCCTTGCTGCGAATGAAATTTATTCCATTATCCACTGCCTTTTTATAAAACTTTTCATGCGATTTACCTGGGACACAGAGATCAGAGTGAAATTCATAAATCTCAGCATCAGGTATCTTATGTTTCAAAAAATGAGAAAATTTTGTGGAATACATACAGCAAACGGCTGAACAATATCCCTGTTCATTTCTTCCCACACAGTGAATAATTCCTATAGATTTTGGAGAAGAGCCATCTCTCAGAATTAATTTCCCTTCAGTTGGTCCATTCGCAGCATAGAGTCTTTCAAATTCCAGGGCTGTGTATATGTTTTTTGTTTTTTTATAATCATATTCAGGAAGTTTCTGAACATCAAACATATCAAACCCTGTTGAAACAAGAACAGCTCCTACCTGCAAATCAATCATTTCATCTTTTTCAGAAAAGTCTATGGCGTCAAACATGCATGCTTCCTGACAGGCTTTACAGTCTTTTTTCTTACCATTGAGACGGAGGCAATTTTCTGGATCGATAGCAGGAACATTGGGGAGAGCACCCGGGCAGGAAGTGTATATTGCCTTTCTTTTGGCAAGCCCTTCTTCAAATTCATTATCAAGGCTCACCGAACACGGCTCGTAACATTCACCGCATCCAATACAATTGTCCAGACTTACATATCTTGCTTTCTTTTTAATCTTTATTGAAAAAATGCCAGCTTTACCTTTTATTTCTTTGATTTCACTAAGCAATAACAAATCAATATTATTATTATGAAGCACTTCCTGTTGTTTAGGGGCAACCATACAGGTTGCGCATTCCATATTTGGATAGACTTCCTCAAATTTTATAGTCTGGCCTCCAATTAATGAATCTTTTTCGACAAGGTAAACTTTTTTCTCTGCTTTAGCCAATAATAGGCTTGCTTCCATCCCTGCAACTCCTGCTCCTATTACTAAAACATCTTTTTTTTCCATATTATTTTTCCTCTTCACCAGCCTGAGATATCCAGGCTAAATATCAGGATCATCTTTCAAAGGGCTGGGACCTAATTGAATGATTCTTTCAGCAAAATCATTAACAACTTCGGCATAACGTTTTCCTTCAGAGGCAGATACCCAGGAAAGCTGAAGACGCTCAGGTTCTAAATTTAGATTCTCCATTATTTTTTTAATAAGAGCAAATCTTCTTCGTGCGTAATAATTCCCTTTTTCATAATGGCAGTCACCAGGATGACACCCAGCAATCAGAACCCCATCAGCTCCCCAAAGGAATGTTGACAATAACAGATTTGAATTGACTCGGCTCGAACACATAACTCTCACAACAGACATATATGGCTTGATTTCCAATTTACTTGAGCCTGCAAGATCCGCACCAGCGTAAGAACACCAGTTACATAAAAATCCTACTAAATTTGGTTTGAAATTTTGTTTCATAGTTTATTATTTCTTTCCGTAAAGGATTCGTGAAAAATATAAATTTATTCGTTTAAATGATTATTATTTTAGAATTGCACCTGAGCTTTATATTTTCCTCCTCCTTCATCATTGCAAAAAAGCAATGTGTTCCCGGTTTTCTGAGCCCAAGCTTTGATGTCATTAGGGAATGATTCACAATCAGCTTGAATCTCAAGGATATCTCCGGGCTGAAGTTGTTTAGCTGTCACAGCCACTTTTAAAATCGGCTGTGGGCACTTTAATCCTAACGCATCCAATGTTTTTAAAGCCATTTTTTTCTCCTTTCTAATAAATTGAATTATTATAAATGCATTTTAAAAAGAAAATGTAAGGGTTGCGTCTTTGATCTCGTTCACAAAAGTTGTGGCACCAATTATTTCCACTCCCTCTCTGAAGTCTTCTTTTTTAATATCTTTGGCATCCAAGGCGAGCTCGCAAACATATATTTTCCCACCCATGTTTCTCACACCTTCATACAGCTCAACAAGATTCGGAAGTCCCTTTACTTCATATCCTTCAATAACTCCTTTCACCATTGCAGGTGCACCACCTGGACAGAAAAAGATAACAACCTCATCTCCTGAGGCGACAGCGGATGAACCCAATATAAAAGGTGGAAATACATTTCCAGGCTCTGCACCGTTGACTGTAATTGCAAATTTAGCCATTAATACCTCCTTATTTATTAATTGATCAATAAAACTTATTAAATAGAATTAAGTATTTTTTGTCTTTCCTGAGTCGACTAAAAAATAACAGCACAAATTTCCTTTCGGTTGGAAATCCCCAATCCTTGAAAACGTCAGTGGGCTGCAGTGCTGAGAAATATTGGGATGGACGGAAATAATGCCTTTCTGAATGTTGTTGACGCATTTTTCTTTCACCAACAAACATTCTGCGATCAACAACCGAATAGAACGATCAAGGAGTTTAAGGATAAGGATTCCTTTTTTATATTTATTTTCTTTGTTTTTCATAAGTTTTCACTACAAATCACAAATAATTTAAAAAAGCATATTAGTAAATCTTTATATAATAATTAGTAACACATTTCAAATATTTTTTCTATTTTTTTCTATAAATAAAGACACAACAATTCTTGTTTCCTTCATTGAAATTGATTTTTTTTGGATGAGAGATCCTTTTTCCTATATTCAAATGCTCATTACTGAACAGACCATTACAGTTTGATATTTCTTCCTGCTCCGACTTCAATGAAATCGTTTTTATATTCCTGTGCAAATAATTTAATAGCATCGCTTCCTGTGCAATGACACGGTCCGACCTTTCTCACTCCCTCTGATTTAAATCCATTAATGATTTCAGAAAGTTCATCTTTACTAAAACCAGCCAGATGAAATCCACCCATAACAAGATAAATATCTTTGTTCATCCTTTCCTTCACAATTGAGATTATATTCAAAATCCTGGGGTGAGAACATCCGGTTATAAGAATAAGTCCCTTATCTGTGTCCAATAATAATGATTGTTCCTTTATCCATCCAGAGATTACTCCGGTTGTATAAACCCGGTCGCAGATTTTTTGAAAATCGTTGACTTTGAATGGGATGCTTCCTTTTTGTCTTATTGATTCTATAAAAACGGAAGGAAAAAATTCCGGCACCCACACTTTTATCTCTGAATTGCACTCAATCAGGTTATCCAAACCTCCAGTATGATCTTTATGATTATGAGACAGGAATACAAAATCGATATCAGAAGAAGATATATTAAGTTTTTCCATATTGGAAAGTAAAATATTTCCCTTGGCTCCCGTATCAAATAGAATTGACTTTTCTATTCCTTTTATAAAGCAGGAAAAACCCCAATCAGTATCCAAACCTTTGTCATAGTAAAGATTATCATAAACAATGCTTATTTGGATGACCTGCTCTTTCTTCATTATCTATTTTTCTTTAAATTGAATAACTGTATTAGAAATTACAAAAATAAAAAAAACCGTTTTAACTCCACTTAATAATAATACATTAAAAATAATTAATCCCTTGGGAACGAGTTTATCATTGCGCACATAGGATTATTTTTTTCATTAAAAACATATTGAATTTCCTCTATTCTTTGCACTTGAACTCACTATACTGGCTCTCTTTTCATTTTAACGTGTCATTTTGGCTCCGCATTTCGGACAGGTTATTTGATTACAGGGAACACCTTGTTTATGAGCAACCTTGTTACCACATGAAGGGCACACACAAGTCCCTCCAGGACCTAGACCTCTTCCCCCCATACGGCCTCGGCCTCCTCCACTTCCCTGTCCTTGTCCTCTAGCTATCATTTTTTCCTCCTTCCAAACTATCTCATGGGCTTAAATCATCAACCTAAAATGATGAACCATTAATTGTAATCTTCCATAATTTTCTTATCTTCCTTCATTAAATCTCCTGCAATATCTCCCATCTTTGTATCTTTCCAAAAAGACAATTTCTTATGACTTTCATAATACTTCAGTGGAATGGGATGGGTACCTATCACCACTGGAATGTCATAAACATTTTCTATAAACTCTTTAAAATGTCTTATACGAGGGCAGGGAGGATATCCCACTACAAGACCGGTGGCTAGGTGAATCACTTCAGCACCGTTCTTTTTCATTTCTTCAGGGACATATTCAACATTTCCTCCCGGACAATTCCCACAATAAGAATAACCAACGACTTCAACATCTTCATCTTTTGGATATCGAGCAAATCCTCCTGTTCTTTCTCTCAATGCACGAAAGCACTTTCCACCTCCGCAATCCTGATAACGACCGCATATTATTATTCCTATATTTTTCATATAACCCTCCTCTTATCCAAAATTATTGTGTCATTCTGTTTCAATAATTTTATCAACGATCTCTCTAAAAGCTTTACTTGCCTCAGATTCCGGTTTTGCCACCACAAAAGATTTCCCTTTATCTCCAAGCTGTACAATATCCGGATCAATAGGTATTTTCCCCAGAAAAGGAACTCCCATCTCTTCAGCCGCTTTTTTACCTCCCCCTTCTTTGAAAATATCAACTCTTTTTCCACAGTGGGGACATACCATTCCGCTCATATTTTCAATAATTCCATATATTTTTAGATTAAGTTTCCACCCAAAGGCAACCGCTTTTCGCGAATCCATAAGAGACACTTCTTGAGGAGTGGTAACCACCACAGCGCCTGTCGCCGGAATCAATTGAGCAATGGAAAGAGGTTCATCTCCTGTTCCTGGAGGTGAATCGACAATCAACCAGTCCAAATCTTCCCAATTCACATCACCTAAAAATTGCTGAATAGCTTTCATTTTCATCGGACCGCGCCAAATAACAGGAAGATTGGGGTTTTGAAGAAGAAAAGACATCGATACAAGTTTAAGGTTTTCATTCAACTGAACAGCTTTAATTCCTTTGGATGAAACATTGAGTTTTTTATCTTCAACACCCAGCATTTTTGCCAGGTTGGGACCGTGAATATCAACATCCAAAAGCCCCACTTTCAAACCTTTATCTGCAAGCGAAAGAGCAAGATTGGCTGCAACGGTACTTTTTCCTACTCCCCCTTTTCCGCTGAAGACAAGAAGTCTTTTTTTTATTCTCTCAAGAACCTTTGAGAGTTTTTCATTTTCCTCGTTTTTTTTATCAGCCATTTTTATCTCCTTCTTTGTATTTTTCGACGGCATCTTTTACTTTTCCGCTTATACCGGTAACTATTTTAATCCCAGATGATTGGAGTACTTGAAAAGCTTTGGGGCCACAATTTCCTGTGAGAACGGCTTTTATATTCTTGTTCGCTACAAGTTGGGATGATTGTATTCCAGCTCCATGAGCAGCATCAATATTGGAATTTTCCACCACATCAAAATTCATTGTCTCAGGATTGACTATCAAAAAATAACGTGCTCTTCCAAACCGAGGATCAACTTCAGATTCAAGACTATTTCCTTGGGAAGTTATACATATATTTTCGTCCAATCCCTCTCCACCTTGACTTTGCGAATCATGAGAGTCAGAGATATCCTCATCGCTATTTTCATGTTCACATAGATCTTCACCGGCTTCAAGTTCCCGTTTTACGAATTTATCAATGACATCATCAACTTTCCCCTGGACTCCTATGATGGCTTCAATGTTTTTTTGAGCAAACAATCCCTGGGCTCTACGCCCCATTCCTCCGGCAATGATAGTATTCACACCTTTTTCAGCAAGAAAAGAGGGGAGAAAACCAGGTTGATGTCCGGGATTAGGAATTTTTTCCTTTTTTAGAATATTTTCTTGTTCAACTTCAACAATAGTATAATACTCACATCTCCCAAAATGGGGAGAAACATACTCCTTATCTGTTGAAATGGCTACTTTCATATTGATACTCCTCGTCTTTATATCACTTGTTCGTAAATACAGATATTCTTAGATAATACAAAGTGAAGAAAAGAAATGAATAAACTAATATTATATCGTTCTAAATCAAAAATACAATTTTTTTTGTATTTTTCTCCTTAATTAAAATTCTGAATGATAAATTTAAATTCCTCCACTCCTGAATAGTTACTTCTCTTTATTGTTTAGAAATCAGTTATTCTTTTTTGCTTTCTAGGTCACTGATTCTTTTTTGCACATCTTTCATCTGCTGTTCTAAGGCTTTGGATTCCTCTTTCAAATAGTCTAATTCCTGTTCTTTAGTAAGTTGTGGCGCTGCCGCTGGATAATAAGGGGGAACCCCTGCATACATTGCTCCCCACCCAAAACCTCTACCGAAACCTCTGCCAAATCCACGGCCATAACCTAAACCATAACCCATTCCCGGCCCTGGCGACATATAACCAGGATGGGGATATCCTGCACAATAACCTAATGCGCGTCCTGTTCTTGGGCCCATTCCATAAGGTCCCATTCTATTTCCTCTAGGCATTCTATTCACCTCCTTTAAAAAAATAATAAATTATTGACAATCTTTGCAAATTCCATAAAACTCAATATTATGACTATGAACTACAAAATTATATTTTTCTTCTAATAGTAATTCTGTTTTTTTTACCAGAGCAAGTTCTTCATTAATAAAATCACTATAATCGATTATTTTGCCACATTTGGTACAAACAAGATGGTGATGGTGCTCCTTTTCTCCCCCCGGATTAAATTCGTATCGATTTTGTCCGTCTCCAAAAGTATATCTATCTAAAAAACCAGTTCGCTCCAGTAAATCAAGTGTTCGATAAACTGTTGTCAATCCGATTCCCGGGTACATCTTATAAAGAGAAGCATAAATTTCCTTTGCGCTCATGTGTTTTTTTGTCCGGCTCAAAAGTTTTAGGATTGCTTCTCTTGGCGCAGTCCAACGCGATACACGTCCTTTGAACCGGTTACGCCATTTGCGATCACGTATCATCGTCGTTCCTTTGATTGTTAACGATAATCATTATCATTAATATGATAAGCCTAAAACGGAATATTGTCAAGAGAAATATTGATTGAAGTTTCACCAATTTATAGAGTAACTGATTAAAATATTTTGTCTTTTTATTTTATCTGTTATATACTTTCATACACCCAGTGAAGAACGAGGTAAAATCCAATGCCATCTGATCCTAAAAAAGAAGCAAAAGCCGGATTAGATAAAAAGCTCTCCTCTATTAAAACATTCCCTAATCAGTTTCCCAAATATGAAATAACCATTGAAATTCCAGAATTCACTTCTCTCTGCCCTAAAACAGGCCTTCCTGATTTTGGAACTATCACTATTCGTTATTTGCCTGATAAAAAATGTATTGAGCTTAAATCACTTAAAATGTATATCCTGGATTATAGAAATCTAGGGATTTTCTATGAAAACGCAGTGAATCGAATATTGGACGATATTGTTAAAGCATGCCGTCCTGTTAAAGCCACTGTTACAGGAGAGTTCAATCCAAGAGGGGGAATAAAATCAATAATAGAAGCTTCCTATCCACGTAACAAATAAGGACTAATCTAAAATTGAGGCCTCTCACCATTAAAATGACTTTTATTATATAAAAAACTTTCTTATAATCGATTTACAAAAATAATAAGTGAGGTTGTCTTTTCCACTTCTATGATTTGACATTTTTCTTTCTTGATTCCAGCCTGACATAAGATCTCCATGAATTCTTTTTTGTTGAATTTATGACCGAGTTCACAGAGTCTCTTTTCATCAACCGGGGCACGGATGATCAAGGAATTGAAATGATCATATAGTTTCTTAAGAGTGATATCTGGTTTTTCAAAATGATGAATCACCCCCCATAACACACCAAGATCACCTCTTAAGTCCTGTTTGGCAACATCTTTCGCTTCAACGTTGATCCCCATTTCTTTGGCAGACGTAATCAAAGAAGAAGAAGAATCCACTCCTTTAAAGGAAATCGGCTTTAAAACCTTTATCAACTTTTTGCTGACCCGTCCATCTCCACAGCCTATATCCACAACGTCTCTCCCGTAAAAAGAAGGAGGAAGTTTCTTTTTAAGCAATCTTATTTCAAATTCCACATCATAGGCAGAAATATTGATTCCAAAAGAATAAATAATCTTCTCTATTAATTTTTTCATGTGTGGATTTTTTATTTATATCCTTACAGAAGCATAAGTATAGCAAAAACATAGATATACCAAAAGGTATCCAATAAATTTATAGTTGAATGGCAATCTGTTTTCTGATTAAATGAATCTTTGAGAAATAAGGAAGAATACTAATCTATATATTTTTCAGGAACAGGAAATCCCTGTTCAAATAATGAAATCCATATGCCCAGAGATTTAAGAATCTTTTTAAAGGAAAAAAGTGAATCGTATGAATAAAAAAATAATTTCTTTCAAAATGATCAGTTTTCTTATTCTGTTGTTCATTTCATTCAATCTTTCATTCCCAGAGTCAACCGAGGAATTTTCTTTTGCCTTTTTGACCGATATTCACCTGCAGCCAGAACGCCAGGCATTCCAAGGCTATAAAAAAGCCATCCAGGCTGTTAATATGATCAATCCGGATTTCGTGATAACCGGTGGGGATTTGATCATGGACGCTCTGGGAAAATCATACGAGAGAGCAGATAATCTTTATAATCTATATATCGAAGCAAACAAAGAATTCAATATGCCTGTATACAACACCATTGGAAACCGTGATGTTTTTGGACTGCATAACATAAGCAGTATTAATCCTTCCCATCCAGAATATTATAAAAAAATGTATGAAGAGAGATTAGGTAAAACATACTATTCCTTCGATTACAACGGCTGGCATTTCATGGTGCTCGATTCGATAGGCAGAACTGTCAGCAGAGAATATATCGGCTGGGTCGAAGCCGAACAGATGGATTGGATCGAAGAAGATCTTCAAAAAGTAGAACAAAAAACGCCCATAGTCATAAGCACACATATTCCCCTCCTCAGTGTTGTCACTCAAATTAACAGAGGATCTACGTATAAAAATCCAGACAACTGGGTCATTGTCAATTCAAAGGAAGTCCTGGATCTTTATGAAGGATACAACCTGAAATTAGTCCTGCAGGGACACCTTCATGTTTTAGAAGAGATTCGAATAAACAACATCACATTCATCACAGGGGGAGCTGTGTCAGGAAACTGGTGGAAAGGCTCTTATCATGGAGTGGAGGAAGGATTTCTCATCATAAGAATAAAAGATGATCAATTTGACTATGAGTATATCGATTACGGATGGAACGTTCAGGAAAAGATCAAATAAGTTTGAATTCCAATTGAAATTCTCTTATCAGAAGATAAGAAAAGATGATAATGACATGACTCGTTTTCCAAAGGAAATTCATGACTTTTAGCCTTTCTGTCATTTTGACCTATTTTTTGGACTATTGATTTATGCTGTGGCAGGAATCTAACGTAAAAACATTCATCTCCATCTTCATTTTTGCTAGTTATCTCTCTTCCTCTATTTCTTTTCACACTTTCTTTTTGAATCTTTTCTTGACAAGATACTGTTTTCCTGTAATATTTTTAATACAAATGTTGAAACGTCCAGAAATAAGAAAAAACAAGCAAAAATCTCATCAGCCGAATAAAGCAATTTCCTATCAAAAAACATGCTTTGTTTTTATTGTTCTTTTCCTTTTTCTATCTCTATGGAGTTGTGTTAGTGTGGAAAAGCAGTTTGAAAAGGGACTGATGATGGAACAGGAAGGAAGATTTGAAGAGGCAGCTATTTATTATATTAAAGTTCTAAAAAGAGAACCAACCTGGGAAGAAGCGCGTGAACGGCTGAAGGATGTGGGATCCCGGTCAGTGGATATTCTTATTGAACAGGCCTATGCCCATAAATCTGCTGGGGCGTATGAACAAGCAGCCCAGGTTCTTTTCCGCGTGGATGATCTGGTTCTCCGCGCGAAGGATGTGGGAGTGATCCTTCCTCTTCCCCAGGATTATAATGAATTTCGCCAGGAAATGGTTGATCATGCTGTGGAATCTGTTTTTAGACGGGCGCTCCAGGCAGAGAAAAATAAGAATTGGCATAAAGCCGTGAGAGAATACGACCATCTTAAGAGAAATTATCCCTTATCTTCCGCTCAAGTCCATAGAGTGAATCAGGCGGTTGCCCGGGTTTTTACCCATTGGGCAGAGCAGGATTACGCTCAGGGACACTACATGGCAGCCTTTAACCATTCCCAACAAGTTGTGGACATCTTTGGACCAGAGGATCCCATTAGTCAGAATGCTTTGAAAATTCAGAAGGCGGCTTTGAATGCAGGAACGCTGAGCGTGGCTGTTCTTCCTTTTGAGCTCTTTGAACGAACAGAAGATGAGGCTCTTCCTGAAATAGAGAATGAATTATATGACATCCTTATGTATGAATACCTTTCTAAACCCGTTCCTTTTGTGGCTGTGGTTGATGTAGGAAGAGTCCATCGGGAAGTACGACGTTTCCATATCAAAGAAAAGCATCTCATCCCAGGAATGGCTTCTCGGATCGGGAATTCCCTGGGAACAGATTTTGTGGTGTTCGGAAAGATTTCTTCCTTCTCAAGAAAAGAAGTAATTTTGGATGAAACAGAACGAAGGGTTAAAATTAAGAACAATCCTGCCTCTTCCAAAATTTATTTGGAACAAAGATATAGGTTGATATTGACTGCTTCGGTCGAGATTCATCTGATCAGTTCAAGAAGAGGACGTGTGATGGATAAAGAAACCATTACTTCTGAAGTCAAGAATAAATTCAGGAGGGGGATCTATGATGGAGATCCCCACCAGTTGGATTTGTCTTTATCTGAACAGAAATTGTTTGATAGAGAACAACTCTATCGAGCAGAACAAAGAATGGTGGATCGATTGATCGATGTATTGGCTAGACACATTTCTGAAACCATTTTTGATGAAGTCTTAAGATACGTTCGGTAAATTTCAATAATCAGGTTACCGGTAACAAAAATTTATTTTTTCTTGACATTGCATTATTGATATATTTAAATAAATGAATACTTTACTCGAGAAACGAACAAAACAGTCAATAAAAGATAATGGTGATCCTATTTTATAAATAATCCGAATGTTATCAACCAAGGAAGGATTATCCTAAAATGAATGAGAAATATAGGGATGAAAGTGAAATCTTGAAAGCCATTGCTCATCCTGTCCGTTTGCAAATCATAGATCTGCTGTTATTAAGACTCCCCGCAGAAGCATGCAATGTCAATTCCCTACAGAAAAAATTAGACATCCCTCAACCCACAATCTCTCAGCACCTCCATATATTAAGGAGTCAAGGGATTATTGACGGGGAAAAAAAGGGTGTGCAGATATGTTATAAAGTTATAGATAAGCGTGTGGTTAAAATTTTGCAAACATTAAAAAAATAATATTTATATTATGACAAGGAATGGAATCGTTATTATTGGGATTGGAAACAATCTTCTATCAGATGATGGTGTGGGTCCTTATTTAGCAGAACAGATCGGAACAAAGCTCGGTTTCCCCTATAGGTCAATCACCCATCTTTCCCTTGAACTCTTGGATCTGGTTCTCGATAAGACGATCATCTACATCTTTGATTCATTTTGTAATTCTGAAATTCCCATGGGGAAGGTTGTTCAATTCACCTTAAACGACCTTGAATACCAACAGAATCCTTCCTATTCCCACGGAATTACGATACCCATTATCTTCAACATCGGGAAGAAGCTTTACCAAAAAGAATCAAAAAACGTTCAGATTTTTGGCATCAATGTCTCTGATAATCAGACTGTATCCGAGTCTTTTTCTGATGAACTCAATCATAAACTTGAGGGAATCAGCAGGCATTTATTAAATAAAATACAAAACGATGCTGGAGGAAAAATATGAATGTGAAAGAACGTATAGGATTTTTCCTTTGTGAGTGCAGTAAAAATATTTCTGGCACAGTTGACGTTCATAAAATTAAAGAAGAACTGAAGAAACTGCCAGACGTGGTTACTGCTGAAGTGACCAACCTGTACTGCTCGGCAGAAGGAAAAACCGAAATTATCGAAAGTATTAAAAAACATAATCTCACCAAAATCATTATCGGAGGCTGCTCTGTAAAGCAGCATGAAAAAACCTTCATGAAAGTTCTGGAAGAGGGAGGATTAAATCCTTATTTCATGCAGTTGGTCAATATTCGCGAACATGTTGCCTGGGTAACCGATGATAAAGACAAAGCAACAGCCAAAGCTTTGGCTCTGTTGAAAGCAGCTTATAATCGCGTCCAGTTCCATGAAGCATTCGAAAAAAAAGAAATCGATGTGACAGCTGATGTTCTGGTCGTGGGCGGAGGGTTAGCCGGATGTGAAGCTGCTCTTAATCTGGCTTCTGAGGAAAGAAAAGTCTACCTGGTGGAAACAAATCCAAGCCTGGGAGGGCAAACCACTAAATACGAGAGTTCTTTTCCCACACTAGAATGCTGTTCGTGTATGATTCTGCCCAAACTGCAAGAAGTGGTTGAAAATCCCAACATTGAGCTTTTTAACTACAGTGTTGTGGAGGATATTGTGGGTTTTTTTGGGAATTTCACAGTCACAATCAACAAAAAAGCTAAATATGTTATTCCTGATAAATGCATTGGCTGCAACGAATGCATAGAACCTTGTCCGGTCGAAGTCCCCAATGAATATGATGATTTTCTTGGAACCCGCAAAGCCATCCATTTCCAGGTTACAGGCGCCACACCAAATCTTCCGGTTATCGACAATATAAATTGTCTGAGGTTTAAAGGGCAGGACTGCACCAAGTGCCAAGATGCCTGTCTGTTTGATGCCATAAACTATGATGATCAGGATGAAAAAATCGAAATCCCAGTAGGAGCTGTGGTTTTGGCGACAGGATTCGAATCGTTTGATCCCTCCCAAATCCCAAACTTAAACTATTCCTCTGGCACAGAGGTCTATACCGCTCTTCAGTTTGAACGTCTCATTTCCAATACAGGCCCCACAGCGGGTAAACTCACCAAACGTGATGGCACAACACCAAAATCTTTGGTTATGGTTCACTGCGTGGGAAGCCGTGATAAGCGTTACAAAAATTACTGCTCAAACGTTTGCTGCTCGGTTCTTCTGAAAATGAGTTCTCAGATTCTGGAAGAAAAAATGGCTGAGGGTATTCAGATCACCCACGTGTACCGCGATTTGACTATCGGATCCACAGGTATGGAAGTTATGTATGAAAAACTAAATGACGAAGGAGTCCGATTCATCAAGGTCCCCAATCCTAACGATATTGCTCTCAATACAAAGAACGGTCAAGTCCAGCTCACTCTTCCTGAAAAAATGATAACCGCGGATATGGCTGTTCTAGCCACTGCCATGACACCTAATAAAAAAGCAGATAATCTTATTGAAATGTTGATGTTAAGCCAGGATAAGGAAGGATTTGTGATGCCAACCCATAAAAAAATTGATGCCATTTCCACTCCTATAGAAGGAGTGTTTGTCATCGGAAGTGCAAACTATCCCAAAGACATCACCAATACGATCATCGATGGTTCAGCCACTGCTGGTAAAATAGCATCCGAACTTAAGCCCGGGAAAAAACTTGAAATCGAGACTCTGATCTCCATCATTGACGAAGAATTATGTTCAGGCTGTAAGACCTGTATTACTATTTGTCCGTATAAAGCGATCAGTTATGACAGCGAAAAGGGCGTTTCAGTTATCAATGAAGTTCTCTGCAGGGGCTGTGGTTCTTGTGTGGTTGCGTGTCCTTCCAACGCCATAACCGCTCGACTTTTTGAAGATAATACTATTTTAGCTGAATTAGGAGGATTGTTATGACAGGAACAAAATTTGAACCCAACATCATCGCTTTTGTCTGCAACTGGTGTTCCTATGGTGGAGCTGATATTGCAGGCAGTATGAGGCTGCATTATCCGCCCAATGTCAAACTAATCCGGGTCATGTGCTCAGGGCGTGTTGATCCTGAATTCATAATGCAAGCTTTCCGCAAAGGAGCTGACGGAGTTATGGTCCTGGGCTGCCATCCACAAGACTGTCATTACATAGAAGGCAATTATAAGGCATTAAAACGGTACAACATGCTCAAACCCTTGCTGGATCAGTTTAATATAGAACAGGATCGGCTTTATCTTGACTGGGTCTCTGCCTCAGAAGGCGAAAAATTCGCCCGTGTGGCTAGAGAGATGAACGAAAGAATCACTCAATTAGGGCCTTTGAAGTGGGAAAAAGTCATTGGCCAACACCAAGGTAGGGAGGCATAAACATGAGCGACAAACCAAAAATCGGAATTTACTGGTGCTCTAGCTGTGGTGGCTGTGAAGAAGCCATCGTGGATTTAAATGAGACCATTCTTGATGTAGTGGATGCGGTGGATATTGTTTTTTGGCCGGTGGCTATGGATTTCAAGTATGATGATGTGAGGAAACTCAAAGATGGAGAGCTTCTGGCATCCTTTATCAACGGAGGTATTCGTCTCTCCGAACAAGAGGAGATTGTCAAACTGCTTCGAAAAAAATCTCAGCTTGTGTTTGCTTTTGGAAGCTGTGCTGTCATGGGCGGAGTCCCGGGGCTTGCCAACATGACCAACCGGGAAGGAGTTTTCAAAAGAGTCTATAAAGAGATCGAATCCAATGATAATCCTGAAAATACCGTTCCCCAGACTGAGTTTTCTTTAGAAGATAAATACGAACTCGAACTTCCTGAATTTTATAATTCTGTTTATCCTCTGGACCAGATCATTCAAGTGGATTACTACATTCCTGGCTGTGCTCCCTCTCCTGATACTATAAAAGATGCATTCACAGCAATTCTTGAGGGTAAACTTCCGGAAAAAGGCAGTGTGCTCAGCCCCACAAAATCCTTGTGCGATACCTGTCCCAGAAAAGACAGTAAACCGGATAGAATAGAGATTGAAAAGTTCGTGGAGCCTCAACACTATGATGAGCTTGATGATGGAAGATGTTTTCTGGAAGCAGGCATCATCTGTATGGGGCCGGCAACAAGAGGAGGATGTGGTGAACGCTGCATCAATGCCAATATGCCCTGTCGTGGTTGTTATGGGCCGCCAAACGACGTTAAAGACCAGGGGTTGGGGATGCTGAGCGCTTTAGCTTCTCTCATCAAGCCTAATGAAGAAAAGGAGATCCCAAAAGTCATTGAAACTTTGCCCGATTTAATCGGTTCTTTTTACATGTATGGATTGCCCAGTTCGATTCTATTCCGTAAGAAAATTGAATAGAACCAGGAAAATAACAATGACACTCAAGCATTTTAAAGAAAAAGCAAATTAGATGGAGGAAAAAGTGGGAAATAAACATATATCAATTCAACCCATCACAAGACTGGAAGGTCACGGAAACATCGAGATCTTTCTAAATGATGAGGGAAATGTGGAACGGGCTGTTCTTCAGGTGCCGGAACTGCGGGGGTTTGAAAAGTTTTCCGAAGGCAGATCCTGTGTGGAAATGCCTCGCATTACCCCTAAAATCTGCGGAGTATGCCCGACTGCTCATCATATGGCATCACAGAAAACCCTTGATGACCTTTATGATGTTGATCCACCTTTAACTGCGAAAAAAATTCGAGAGCTGATGTATTCAGCATTCATGATTGAAGATCACGCTCTTCACTTTTATTTTCTGGGAGGACCCGATTTTGTGGTAGGTCCTGAAGGTCCCAAAAGCTCACGCAATATCCTGGGTGTGATCGATAAAGTCGGACTGGATGCGGGAAAAGTGGTCATCAAAAACCGAAAGCAGTGCCGCGAAATTATCACAGAGCTGGGCGGACGAGTGATCCACCCCGTAAGCGGACTGCCCGGTGGCGTATCCAAAGGCATAACCAAAGAAGACCAGGAAAAATTCAAAAAATACGCTGATGAAGCAGTGGAATTCGCTCAATTTACGGTTCAGCTGTTTAAAGACATTGTGTTGAAGAATGATGAATACGTGAACATCATCACTTCTGATCCCTACACTCATAAAACTTACTACATGGGACTGGTGGATGAAAACAACCATGTCAATTTCTATGACGGGAAACTGCGCGTGGTCGATCCTGAAGGAAAAGAATTTGACAAATTCGACGTCCGTGACTACAAAGACCACATCAGCGAACATGTGGAAGAATGGAGCTATATCAAGTTTCCGTTCCTTAAGAATATCGGCTGGAAAGGTTTTTTCGATGGTAAAGAAAGCGGGGTCTATCGCGTAGCACCCTTAGCTCGGTTGAATGTATCTGATGGTATGGCGACTCCTCTGGCTCAGAAAGAATATGAGTACATGTACGAAACCCTTGGTGGGAAACCTGTGCACCACACTCTAGCTTTTCACTGGGCTCGAGTTGTAGAGCTTTTGTATGCCAGCGAACGGCTGCAAGAACTGGCTAATGATGAGGACATTCTCAAGCCTGATATCCGAACTCTTCCTGATTCCAATCCCACCCAAGGTGTGGGTGTGGTGGAAGCTCCTCGGGGAGTGTTGATACACGACTATAAGACTGATGAACAAGGCATTATACAAAAAGCTAATTTGCTGGTCGCAACGGTTCATAATTCAGCCCCCATTGCCATGAGCGTTGAAAAGGCTGCCAAGGGAGTAATCAAAAACTTTCAAGTGAATGATGGGCTGCTTAATAAGGTGGAAATGGCTTTTCGTGCCTATGACCCTTGTCTTGCTTGTGCCACTCATTCCCTTCCCGGAAACATGCCTTTAAAAATAAAAATTTTCAATTCAGACCGCTCTGTATACGATGTGATCGAGAGATTCTAATTCGCTGAAAACATTTGAAATCCCAATTCAAAATACAATTCGGGTAAAGGTGGAATGGTGCCCAACTTAATAAATAATAAATAGAATGCTTTCTCTTGCTCTCTTTTTTCTAGGGTTATTTATACCCTGATATCTTGTTAAAAGACAATACCAAGCCATTCCCACTATCCGATCACAAATCAACTCTGCTTTATTTTTCTCCATGAGTTCATTGGCTTCTGTGAGTATATTTCCGTCATTTCCTCTAAATTTACTTCTTATCCCTTTCAATTATAGTCTATTGTTCCCTTGTTTAGGAAAATAAGATATTTGTTTGCAATTACAATATTTGTTAAAATTTCAAATTAAAGGAGGATAAAATGAGAAAATATTTTCTATTATTATTAATTTCCTTATTCGGGTTAATAATTATCACAACAAACGTCATCCAGGCAAATTCAGAGAACGTCATTGAAAGGCCTCTAATGAGGTTCCCGGATATTTATGAGGATAATATTGTATTTGTGTATGGAGAAGACATATGGAAATTTTCTCCTCATGAAGAAGTCGCAACAAGGCTGACCATCCATGATGGTGAGGAAAGATTTCCCAAGTTTTCTCCCAATGGCAAGTTGATTGCATTCACAGGTGAATACGATGGGAATCCTGATATTTATATTATGAACCCTTATGGGGGAAACATAACCCGCCTGACTTATCATCCTGGATACGATGAAGTTGTAGGATGGCATCCCCAGAAAAATAAAATTATATTTCGATCAAATAGAGAAAGCGCCTCCAGGTACAATCAATTATTTATGATTGATCCTGATGGACGAAATCTCGAAAAATTAATCCTCCATGAAGCGGTGGCGGGAAGCTTTTCTGCAGACGGATCTATGATTGCTTATAACAGAGTAGCCAGAGAACACAGAACCTGGAAAAGATATAAAGGAGGGTTAGCACAGGATATTTATCTTTTTGATTTTAACACAAAAAAAGATAAAAAAATCACTGATTTTAAAGGAACAGATCGAATACCAATGTGGATTGGAAAAAGAATTTATTTTACTTCAGATAAAGATGGAGTTTTGAATATTTATTCCTTCGATACAGAAAACAAACAAATAACTCAACACACAACCCATAAAGAATATGATGTGAGGCGACCTAGCAAAGGAATAACAAAAATAATTTATGAATATGGAGGAACTCTGAGGACATTTGATATAGAAACCGAAACTTCAGAACAGATTGGTGTCAAAATAAGGTCCGATGCCCCGGAAAAAAGGCCCTATATAAAAAATGTTAAAAATTTTGTCACAAATTTTGATTGTTCCCCCTCTGGAAATAGAGCGATCGTTGTTGCAAGAGGAGAAGTTTTTACGGTTCCTCGTAAAAATGGCCCTACTCGAAACATCACCAATGATTCTGGTGCCAGAGATCGAGGTGCTGTGTGGTCTCCAGATGGTCAAAGAATTGCCTATATTTCCGATAAAAGTGGAGAATATGAAATTTATATAACAGATTCAAAAGGATTGAATAAGCCCACTAAATTGACAACCCATACAAGAGGATACAGGCAGAATTTGAAATGGTCTCCAGATGGTCAAAAAATTGCTTTTGCCGATCAAACATTGAGTTTATATTACATCGATATGGAAACAAAAAAAATAACAAAGGTGGATAAGGCTGAATATGAGAATGTTGATATTGATCTGGAAGACAAACCTATATATGATTTTAATTGGTCTCCTGACAGCAGATATCTAACCTATTCAAAAATGGATAAAAACCTGGTCACAAAGGTCTATGTTTATTCCCTGAAAAATAAGACAATTCATTGTATAAGCAGTGGTTTGTTCAATGATTTTCATCCTGTTTTTACAAAGGACGGGGAACATCTATTGTTTGTTTCCAATAGAAGCTTTAATCCCACTTTTTCAGATATGGCTTGGGAAATGGTTTATAAGGATATTGCTACTATTTGTAGTGTGACTCTAAGTAAAGAGGGCAGTTCTCTCTTTCCTCCTGAAAGTGACGAAGCGGGATTAACAGACAATGAAGTTAAAAAAGGAGATGATGACAATCAAGTCTTGATAGATTTTGAAGGGATAGAAAACAGAATAGAGATGTTTCCTCTGCCCAAGGGGAACTACCGGGAATTAAAGGTCAATGAAGATTTTGTCTTTTATTTAAACTCTGAGGAAGGTGATTATAACCGTTTCAAATACCGAGACCTTGGTCCGAGAAATCTTTACGCTTTTTCATTGAAAGATAGAAAACAGCAGTTGGTGATCAAAGGGATCGATGATTATAAACTATCTTCAAATGGAACGCACATCGCTTATAAGAAAGGAAATAAAATCGGAATAATCAAGTCCAGTGACAGAGACTCAAAAGGACATGAACTAGACTTCTCGGATCTTCATATGAGAATTGTTCCCCAAAAAGAATGGAGACAAATATTTAACGAAGCATGGAGAATGGAAAGGGATTTTTATTATGAACCGGAGATGCACGGCGTTGATTGGGAAGCCATGAAGGAAAAATACGGCAAACTGCTTGCTTACGCCTCCTGCCGACAGGATGTGGGTTACCTTATTGGTGAGATGATAGGAGAGTTGAACACGTCCCACACTTATGTCTATGGCGGAGATGTCAAAAGAGAAGCCGAAAGGTTGAATATAGGCATGCTGGGAACCGATTGGGAAGTGGATAAAAACAACAAACGTTATCAATTTAAAAAAATATACAAAGTTGCTGACTGGTCCAGAAAAGTCATCCCCCCCTTATCCAAACCAGGAATAAAAATAAACGAAGGAGATTATCTTCTCAAATTAAACGGAACAAAAGTATCCACAAATAAAAACATATACAGCTACTTCCAAGGATTAGCCGGAAATCTGGTGAGTATTATAGTTAATGATAATCCCACCATGGACGGAGCCAAAGAGTATATGGCAACACCGATCCGTTCTGAAAATACTCTCAGATATCGAGACTGGGTAGAGAATAATAGATTAAAAGTCGACAAAGCATCAGATGGAAGAATCGGCTATCTTCACTTACCGGATACTTACTTGGGCTCATGCGTTGAATTTCCCAAATACTTTTTTTCCCAACTCAATAAAAGAGCATTGATCATTGACGGAAGATACAATGGAGGAGGATTGGATCCGGATATATTTTTGAGAAGACTTGATAAAAAAGTCAGAACCTATTGGACCAGAAGATATTCTCATGATCAGATTGGTCCTCCCACAGCGATGAGAGCCCATTATGCTTTGTTAACCAATAAACAGGCTGGCTCTGGCGGCGATATGCTTCCTTATGAATTCAGGCATAGAAAAATGGGTCCCATTATTGGCACAAGAACATGGGGAGGACTTGTCGGGGTTTCTATGTTCATCCAACTTATTGATGGCAGTGGATTAACTGCCCCGGATTACAGGGTTTACAGTGAAAAAGGAGAATGGGTTGTGGAAAATATTGGAATTGAGCCCGACATCAACGTTGATTTGGATCCTGCAGAAATGTCAAAAGGCTACGATGCCCAGTTAATGAAGGCTGTTGAGTTATTAAAGAAAAAACTGGAGCAGGAAAAAATAGAATGGCCTCAACATGAGGAATACCCCATAGACAAAAAAAGGAAAAATAATAAATAAATCTAGTAAGCAATCTATTTAAAAAATAATTAGAAGGGAAAAATTGTTGGAGGAAAGGAACTCCTATTCCTTCTCATCCTTTTTTACCTTATCCCACTCTGCAATCTTTTCAACCCTGAGTTGGACTGGTCCATCTGCCTGCCAAGATTCAGATGAATTATAATTCCATCCAAGATACTGGGAGCCTCCCCCTCCTTCCGTTGTAATAAGGAATCGATTGGAAAGATGACCAAAACCCATGGCCTGATCACGAGGCCATGTTCTATCTCCTCCACTGGGATCAACAGGAATCCATTCATAACCGGGAAGATAGATTTCGACCCACCGGTGATACACATAATCAAAACAGGCCTCCTCTCCCCGAACAACAACTGAGCCCACATAACGCGCTGGGACTCCAGCAGCCCGGCACATGGCAATATAGACAAATGTGTATTCCGAACAGGAACCAGAACCCCGCTTGAGCACTGTGGGGGCAATATCCCAGCCACCGGTTCTTTCATAAAATAGCTTTTCACGCAGGTAATCAAAAATATTTCGAGCTATCCAGTAAGGATTTGACTCCTTTCCTGCCGCTTCTTTTACAGATTTCTGAATATATGGATCATCCAGGCAGTACTTTTCGTTATCCTGAAGATATTTTTCTTTGACATTTGGGGGAATATCAGCTAATGAACCAACCTTTTCGGGGATGATATGATACATCACATCGTAGATCTTTGCCTCAACTCTCATAACAGGCGAGCAGTTATCTCCAGCTTTGAGTTCATCAAAATGAAAACAGGCAACTCGCTGTTGGTACTGATCCGTTAAGAACTCACTTGGTTTCTTGGGGTAAGTAATGTCTATGATATTCTGCGTGCTTCTGTTTTTAGGCTCAGCTATGTATATATTCAAATCATGAAGAGTGGCGGGGCCGTAATTGATGATGTCGCTTATGAATTCAATTTTTGCCCACCGCTCATTGGTTCTAGTATAAGAAACATCCTTAAAAACATCAATTTCAAACAGGCTGTCTGTCTGATAATCAACGCCCCAGAGCTTATTTTCTGACCATGCTAATCCCCATGGATACGGTCCCGGAGATGGAAGTATCATAACAACCACTCCGCTTTCAGAATGAACACGATACAATTCATCGAAAGAACGGTCTGCAATCCATATGTATTTGCCATCATATGCCATTCCTCTGGGATCTCTAGCCGGAGAACGAAATGAAGCAATTGTGGTTCCGTCTTCCGGACTGATTCTATAAATCATGTCATCTCCATTATCTGAAACCCAAAGACAGGTTCCATCCCATGCCAGTCCTTGGGGATTAGAAGTCGGAGCCATAATGACGTTAAGGAGTTTACCACTTTGGGGACAAACTTGATAGATCTTACCTGAATAGGACTCTGTTTCTGTATTTGTAAAATCCATATCAGATATCCATAAATGTTTGCCATCCCAGGCAAGACCTGTGGTAAAGTATCCTGGGGCATCAAACTGACGATCAATTTCACCGGTTTCAGGATTGATCCGATAGATTTGATCAGTTTTTCTGTCCAGACTCCAAAGCATTTCTCCATCAAACGTCAAACCAGTTGGACATGGAGAAGGAGCGGGAATGGAATCCTCGGCATCACTTGTTGTTCCATAAACCAAAGTAATTGATAAAAGAATTGAAATAATAACGAATATATTCTTCATATTAAAATCCTCCCCTTAAAAGTTATCTCGCAATTTTTTTCATTCAATGACTAGTATAAAAATTATTTTTAAATTATGCAAATCAAAATTAATTATTATCTCGGCTCCCAAAGCCCATACCAAAAAGAATACAATTTAAATAGTTTGGATTTAAAGCATTAAACAAAATATTTTAAAATTATCAATTTTCATTAGAGAAATTAATTTCTTGACAACACATAACATCTCAGATAGAATGTGAGTGAGCGTTCACTTTCATGGCTAAATCAATTTTTTCACTGGAAGAAGACTCCAGAAAAAAAGAAATTATACAAACAGCTTTAGAGATTATAGACAAGTATGGAATCAAAGGATTGACAATCTCCCGCATATCCAAAGAAGTCGGTTTTGTGGAATCAGCGCTATACAGACATTTCGAATCGAAGAGAAATATCATTTCATTCCTTCTGGATCAATATCTTCTTTTAGGGAAAAAAAATTTTATCGAAATAAGTGAAACCTCCGATGATCCTATTGAACAATTAAAACTTCTTTTGAAAATTCACTTGGGAGCCCTTGAAGATATGCCTGGATTATTTAAGATCGTTCATTCCGATGAAATACATATTGGTGATGAGCTTCTTCTTAAAAAGCTCAACCTGCTGGTCGAAGAAATGGTCGAAAAAATAAAAGTAATCTTTCAAAAAGGAGTGAAAAAAGGAGTTCTAAAAAAAGGTTTTGATATGGATCTTTTAGCCATTAATTTTCTTGGAATTGTTCAAACAGCTTTTACTTATTGGACCATTAACGATCGGAAATCATCCATTATCAAAATTGGTGAAAGTTTACTGGATCACTTGTTGTCCGGAATTAAAAAATGAAGCTAAAAAATTTTCCCCTGGCTTGTGAGTGAATATTCACTCTTGAGGAAAAGGAACTAAAATGAAAGAAAAAATATTGCATTCAATCATAAAAAGAAGGTGGATTGTTTTGTCACTCCTTATTTTGATAACCATATTCTTCTCTTTTCATATAAAAAATCTTCATTTCAACAATGCCCTCACAAAATTTGTTTCCAAAGATGATCCAGCCGTTAAGCTGATGTTTGAAACCGGAGAAAAATTCGGTTCAAACAACTTGGTCATGGTTGTCCTCAAACCTGTTGATAGGGATATATTTTCAGCACTTTTTCTAAAAAAAATTAAAACCCTTACGGAAAAGCTCCAGCAGAATGAAAACGTTTTTTTAGTCTCCTCCCTTGCTGATGCTCCGTTTATTACAAAAATTGAAGGTGGAATTGATATAAGAAACTTTCTTTGGGAAATACCTAAAGACAAGGAGGGATTAAACCAATTAAAAAAAGAAGCTCTCTCAAAAGAAAATTATATCAATAATTACATCTCTAGAGAGGGGGAATGGGCAGCTCTGGCTGTTTATCTCAAAGAAAAAGGAGATAATGTCAAGAAATTTAAAGAAGAGATAAAGCCAGTCATTGAAGATCACTTTAAAAACAAGGTTGATATTTACTTTTCGGGAATTCCTTCGGATGCCTATTATGCTGATAAATTCATCAGCACTGATATATTAAAACTGGTTCCTGCAGTGCTTTCACTAATGATCATCATTTTATCACTCAGTTTCAGGAAGTTCTATGGAGTCCTTTTTCCTTTAATGGTAGTGATTCTTGCTACTTCTTGGGTTTTTGGACTAATGGGACTTTTCGATATCCCTATGAATCTAATAACGCCTGGTATGCCTGTTCTTCTCATTGCCCTCGGATCAGCTTATGGCATCCATATCATGAATCAAATTTTTACGGACAAAAAAGATTCCAAAACAGATTTTTCAAATCTTACCAAATCAATGTCCCACATCGCTTTGCCTGTCATTCTGGCAGGAGTCACAACAGCGGCAGGTTTTATATCTTTCATCACAGCAAAACTCAGAATAATAAGAGACTTCGGTATTCTCTCCGCGACAGGTATTGTTTTTGCTGTTCTGATTTCTCTCACTTTCATTCCAGCCTGTAAAGCCATCCTATCAAAAAAGAAAGAAACTGTACCCAAAAAACAAAAAGAAAAGACTTTTCTTTTTGTTCGTTTTTTACCAGATTTTGTAATAAAGCACCCCATAACAATACTCATCGCATCATTTGTGCTTTTTATTATATTTTTTTCAGGTGTTTTCAAAATACAAAGAGAAGTGAATCTATCCGAATATTATCCTATCGATAGCAAACCAACAAAAGCAAGAAACATTGTCAAGGAACATTTTGGAGGAAGCTATATTCTGACTTTATACTTTAAAGGAGAAAATATAAAATCAGCCAGCCGTTTGCGCCTGATACGGAGAACAGAAAACTATCTTTACAGCATCGAGAGCATCAATGTTCCTTTTTCAATTTCTGATACTGTTCAGAACTTAAATTTTGAACTGAATGGCTTTTACAGTATTCCTGATTCTGATGGCAGGGTCAACAATCTTTGGTTTTTCCTGGAGGGAAGAAAAGAACTCAAACAGCTTGTCACTGAGGACATGAACGAAAGTTTGGTTGTATCTAAAACTCCGGTAACAAAAACCGAATACATGAAAAAAATTCAAAAGGATATTGAATCCTTCCTCTCCAAAGAATTTTCCCAGGATATTTTTGCCTACAGCCTTGAGGACTTATCCGCACAAAAAGCTCTTTTAATAAGAAGAAAAGAAACTTACCAGGTCCTTGAAGAAATTTCATGGTTGAGCTTTTATTACGGCGGCAAAGGAATCAATGTTGAAACATCCGGAAAGAAATTAGAATCACTGATAAACTTCATGCCTCAACCTGAAGACGATGACGTTTTAGAAATCATCCAATCAAAATTCAAATCCTATATTTATTCGGATTATTTTGATTTCATCATTTCAGATAAAACAAAAAAACAATTATTCGAACGTTTAATAACCGAAGTTGCCAGAGGAAAAGACTCCCAGGATAATTTCGAACAGATTTTGTCCAAAACAATCCCATCGAAGGAATATGATTCCGAAATCGCCTCCTATGTTGCTTCAACCCTAATCCAAAGGATCGAGGAGGCTTCAAGAATTTCTTTCACTGAGAGAGCCTGGAATCATATTTTTTCTTTACTCCCTGAGGATTCAACAAACAATAAAAACTTTTGTAAAAAAGCTCGCGGACTTTTACATGAAATCTCAGATAATCTTGCCGTTCTTCCCCAATTAAAATCACAAAGAATCCCTGGAAATAAAGTTACTTTTGACCGAATAGATCAGAGTGGTTTCCCCGCATTTTTAAACAGTCTGGACCATTCATTATATGTTTCCCAGTATCAATCCCTGTTTTTTGCTTTTTTACTTACGTTCTTGATTGTTTCTTTAATGAAAAAGTCAATACGGATGGGCATTGTAGCCATTATACCCATAGGGTTCTGTCTTGCTGTTATTTATGGTTTTTTAGGTTTGACAGGAATCCCATTGGATTATGCCACCATGATGATAGCAGGAGTATCGATTGGTGTGGGAATTGATTACACAATTCATTTTATTCACGCTGTTGGAAAAGGGATGGAAAAAGGACTTTTACTAAAAGAAGCTGTTTATAGCGCTTTTACTGAAAAATGGAAGCCTATTCTTACAAATTCAACAGCGGTTCTCATGGGATTCCTTGTTCTTCTTTTATCATCTCTAAGCCCCCTGCGCGATTTTGGTTGCCTGATGGCTGGGTCTATGTTTCTTGCGGCTCTGTCTGCATTGACTTTGCTTCCTTCTCTCATTTTAGTTATAAAACCAAAATTTGGAGGTAAAAAATGAAAATAAAATCTAGTTTCATATTTATACTCATTTTTTGTTTGACATCCACCAGTTGGATGTTTTCTGAAAGCGAAATACTTAAGAAAGTGGATGAAAAGACCATAGGTTCACAGGCACCAAAGGATATGGAAGCCACCATAACTATGAAGATTGTCAGTTCTTCCGGTAATGAAAAAATAAGAAAAATAAAGGCATGGTCAAAAAATCTTGAGGAAAAAAATGACCTTCGGGTTATGAAATTTTTATCCCCTCCCGACGTCAGAAATATCGGATTCCTTGTTCTGGATGAAAACCAGATGTACCTTTATCTTCCGGAATTCCGGCGCATCAGAAGAATCGCTTCCCACAGCAAAAAGGAAAGTTTCATGGGATCCGATTTTTCCTACTACGATATGGGAACATCGGGGTTCTCTGAATTTTACAATTCCAGTCTTTTAAAAGAAGATGACATGAACTGGGTGTTAAAGCTAGAAAAAAAGCCTGGAAAAGACAAACCCTATAAGTCTTTAAAAATGTGGGTATCTAAAGAATCCGGGCTTCCCTGGAAGACGGAAATGTACGATGATTCCGGCAAAGTGTGGAAAGAAACGATTCAGGAAATCAAACAGAAAGGAGACTACTGGATTCCCGTTCAGATCACCATGAAAGACAAAAAAAACGGATCCTATACGGTTATGACAATGGAAGACATTTCAGTGGATCAGAATCTGGATGATTCAATTTTTACCACTCGATTTTTGAAAAGGAGAGTCATATGAAAAAATATCTGGGAATTCTGTTCATATTGCTTTTATTATCTTCCAATGCCTTCAGTTCTGATTTGAATATCTACGGAATGGTTAAATTTTTCTCGTCTGTTTATACAAGTAGCAATCCTGAAGGAACATATTTTTCTCATGAAAAAAACGAGTTCGCGTTACAAAGATTAGAGACTCGTCTCCAAATTGGGGGCATTCTGTCAGATAAAGTGAGTTTTTCCACCCGTTTTGATGCCTTTTCCCGCCCGGATGCTTTATTCGATTCTGATTCGTTCCCTGAATCAAGCATTTTGGGAACTCCTTCTCAGACAGAACCATTTGAGGTTTCTATGTATGAAGCATACATCAGAGTCTCAGATTTTCTTTTCAAAGGATTCGACCTCACAGTCGGAAAGCATAGAATCCATTGGGGGACAGCCGACAAGATGAATGTGGTTGATAATCTCAATCCTATAGATTTTGCCAACTTTTTCACTTTTGATCCTGACTACTTTGGCGAACGTCGTCCCCAAACAGCTGTCAATATGGAATTTTACCTGCCCAAACAGATCAAATTCCAACTTGTCTGGCTTCCTTCAAGACAGATTTCCCCGCTTCCTGCTGGAATTTCACAGATATTGGCTCCATCCCCATTTGAAGTTGAAATTGACACGGAAAAATCTTTACTCAAAAAAACGAATTTGGGAATAAGGCTTTCTTCTTTTGTCTTTAATATGGACATTGGGCTGAGCTATTACCACGGCAACTTTCATCTACCTGTTTTGTATGGCATGACCACTCAGCTTTTTGGAAACACAAAGCTTTACTATAAATATCCCAAAAAAGATATTCTAGGACTGGATTTGGCAGGAGAGCTTTTTTCTGTAGGCTTTTGGGCTGAAGCCGCTTATGTCGAGCCCGAAAATATAAAAGGTTTTGTCGCCTTTCCTTTCCTGGTCAATGGAAATCTGTCACCTATGAAACAGGTTTTTTTCCTGTTTGAAAGCGGCTATTTTCAATATGTCTTGGGAATGGACTATACTTTTGGAATTGGTAACGGAGTTTATTTAAATATGCAGTATCTCCATGGTTTCTTTGATGAAAAGGATTATTCCAATAAGGCAGAACAAATGCTAGGAATGCAGAAAGGAATGTTTTTTGGAGAGCTGGAGGATTATTTGATTGCCAGCGCGGAATACAAAATGCTGAACAACAATTTAAAAATTGAAGTCGGAGGAATGGTAGAGTTTACAGGCGATGAAACAGCCATTGCTTTCATGCCTGCTATTGAATATAGAATATGGGATTATGCCTTACTGCAAGCTGGAGCTTTTCTTTCTTCTGGAGATGCTCAGGACACAAAATTCGGCGCGTTCAAAGATGATAAACTTATTTATTTTTCCTTCAAACTGAATTTTTAGATAGAATTATATCGTTTGGCTTTACAGTATAATAATTGAAAAAATTATCCCCTGTTCTTTACGGATAATCAATCATTAATTTATGCTTTTGATTCTGCCGGTTTTTCTGTCTTTGCTTCCTGTTTCTCTCCTGCCAACTGTCTGTAGATTGAAGCCAATGAAATCCAAATAATAGGTGTGGTTACAAAAACACCGATAAAAAGACAGAGAACACCGAGGATTGTGATGCCAAATGCCACTAATGCCCACAAAAATATGGTAAGACTATTCCCTTTGGTAAGCTCAAAACTCTTTTGTATACAGGCAGGAGCGGTTAATTCTGTATCCGAAGCAATAAGAAAACACAGGCACAATCTTATCCCCGCGATAATCACAACAACGATGCCAACTATTGCTCCAATGACAATAAGAGCCGTCGATTCAACAGCAGCACCTATAATGACTAGAATCCCACCGGGAATATAACAGCCTATAACAATGAGGAGAATAAGCCAGTAAAGTCCCAGGAATCTTCCGTATTTTGAAAAGCCGTCAAATACATTGGAAATTTGAGGATCGTTTCTGTCTTTCAGGTTTAAGGAGAGAATAGCAAAGCCTCCAACAAAAGCCGGTGTAATGAAAAAAGAGCTGATGATATTAATAAGTGGGATAAATCCAAGAACAAATAAAATGACCCAGGCAAGAAAAAATCCTCCGATCGCAGGACCCGGATATTCTTTAAATCCATTCCAGCCGTCATTAATAGCCTGTCCTATTGACAAATTATTCTGATCCATATTTTTCCTCCTTTTATCAACAAAATAATTCCACGCCTTTTTTATAATTTCTCCAATCGTTTGTCAAGGAATAAGAAGGGGAAGTTCTCCCAAATTTCTAAAGTTCACTTATGAATCATTAAGAGATCAACCTGTTTTCTATTTGATGTAACCCAGGGCTTTCAAGTTATCCAGTGTTTTTTCATCAATTTCTGATTTCCGTTTTCCTTGGGGCGATTTTCTCTGGATGAGTATTTTTTTAAGATTCCGTTGTTTATTAATCCATTTTTTTAATTCTCCCAGCATATAATTGGCTCTTATATTCTCTTTAGCATAAAGGTTCACTTGTTCTTGAGGATCTTTGTTCAAATCATAAAACTTAATTTGCCCATCTTCCCAATACATGAGTTTATACTGGTTTGTTCTGTAACAATAACCGGGCAATCCCATTTTCCCCAGGATTATCCCGGAATTGATTTCCTGTTCTGGATTGATCAATAGCGGCAGAAGACTTTTTCCCTCTCCCAAATCCGGAACATTCTCTAATTGATAGATATCAACCAGCGTGGCAAAAATATCAGTCATTTTAACCACAGAGTTCACTTGAGATGGTAACCCCTTTTGGATAGCATCTGGAAAACGGATTATAAATGGAATTCTAATCCCTGGTTCATCAAAGCTGATCCCGTGACCAAAGGAATCCTTTTCACCCAAATACTCCCCATGATCAGCAATTAACATGACAATGGATTGGTTCAACAAATTCAATTTTTTCTATTTTTCTACAAACTGTCCGAAAGCAGAATCAACACTGGCTAATGTTTCATCATAACAAGCATGAACATATTGAATCTGACCGGGAGTCAAACTGGAAGATTTCTCTATATATTCTTTTTCTAAACCTACTTTCTCTTTATAGGACCCCGAAAACAATCCTCGGAATTCGGGAACCGGGATATACACAGCATGCGGTTCCTTAAAATGGATATACAGAAAGAAATTCTTATTTGTATTTTTTTCCAGCCATTTGAAAATATAAGGAATATATTCCTGAGATTTCCTGTAGAATCCTTCATATTTATACAATTCAAAATATTCATCGAATCCTCTGTCAAAATTAAAAACAGACCCGGTATTGCCCATTCCAGTGAATCCAGTTGTGTGAAATTCTATTTTCTTAAACTTCTGAGCTAAAGTGGGCAAATCAGGGGGAAGCTTACTATAAAATCCTTTAATGGAGGTTACTTCCACCGAATAACCAGTGAAAAGAGTGCTGATGCTGCTCCGGGTCGTCAATGCCTCACTAAAGGCATTTGAAAAAACGACAGATTCCCGGGCAAACTGAGAAATGCAGGGAGTGGTGGGACGAAAATATCCATAGGCAGAAAAATGATCCGGTCGGGCCGCGTCCAAAACCACAATTATGATATTTTTATTCTGGAGGGATTCCCTTAATTCCGATAATTCCGGGGCTGGGACAGGTAAAGAGGAATTTTTAGTGTTTTCCGGCTTAAAAATGATAGAGGCATCTTTCCATTCTAGAAAACCCTGAAGCGGAAATTCTTTTTTGTCTGCTGTCACTCTTAGCCCCAGTTTAACAATTCCTTCAAAATCATGAAGGCCCACTTCCAACCGTTTATGCTTGCTGCGAACAGAAAGAAATTCCTCATAAATCAATTGCTCTTTTCCTCTTTCCTCTTGAACGATCAATTGAAGTCTCATTTCTGGAGAATTTGGCGGTATAGGTTTCAGTTTAGAAAAACGATATTTCGCTTTGTACGAAGAATTCGGTGGAAGATTAAGAAAGAAATCGATTTCACTGGGCACTTTTTGCAGGAAAATATCTCTATGAGTTTTTTTCAGCACATTCGTTTCTTTTTCAACAGCTTTATAATATTGCTCCATCATTTTTTTATTTCTCAGATTAGTTAGAATCAAATCATAAAATATAAGAGAAAAATTATTTTTCTTTGTTCTCTCATTAGATTTTATTTTCCGATAAGGAGAAATATGATATTTGAATTCAAGTATGTTTTTTCCATTTCTTAAATATTTAAGAGGAAGTTTCAGTTTGATATACCGCAGCAAATTGGGTTTTAATTGAATTCGGTCAATTTCATTTCCGTTCACTTGGACTGTCAAATTATGCGCTGAATATAAACTCTCAGGAACCGGTTTACAATAACAAAATAAATAAACTGGGCTCTTTGTGTCCGAATTGAAATACAAACGGGAGCGGGGATAAATACCTCTTCGAGCATTGTTTTTAGATAGCCGACTCCACCCTTCTTTCAAATAAAAACTTGACTTCTTTTTCATATAATCTATAAATATAAAATCCTGCTTTTTGTGTGCATACAAAGATTCTTCTTTCAAATCAAAAGCTTTTTCCTGTTGAGAACAATTGGTAAAGAAAATCAAAGGCAAGCATAAATAAATAATGAACCTAAATAACTTCATTTTGGTCTATACTCCTCGTTTTATACGACTCGCTCTGAAAGCTATATACTCCTCCTCTATTTTTTCTAACCTAGCATAAAAAATAGGCTATATCAACAAATCATAAATTAAAGTTCCTTCAATTCTGAAACACATATAAAGCTTGACTCCTATCACTGGATGAACAGAGGGAAAGAGAGGAAGCCATATATCCTATGCTTCTTTCTTTTGATGGTTTTCATAAACGCTTATTGTGTTTTTCCCAGATTCCTTTCCTTGATATAAGGCAATATCGGCTTCCTTGAAAAAATCTTCACTCTTTTTATACTCGGTTTTGTCAGGATCCCAAGTAGAAATTCCTCCGGTTATAGTAAAGGTGATGGTTGCTTCGTCCGAAAGAATAACAGGAGAAGACTCGATGTTATTTTTTAGTCGCTGGCAAATTTTTATTGCCCGGGATTTATTGGTTTCCGGCATTAATAAGATAAATTCATCCCCTCCCCATCTTCCCAAAAGATCTGTTACTCGAATAGATTCTGTTCCCCGTTCAGCCACAAATTTCAACACTTTATCACCCGCATAATGGCCGCACCTATCGTTGATGTCTTTAAAATCATCAATATCAAAGATACACAATGAAAGGGGGCGGTTATATCTCCTGGCCTTCAGCATATCAATTTCCATAGTCTCAAAAAATTTCCTCCGGTTAGCCAGTTGAGTGAGTTCATCAACAGAAGCCAATTTAGTCAACATATCTCTCTGACTGCGAATTTTTCTGGTTTGTTTCTTTACCAATTTCTGCAGTTTTATTTTTTGAGACTTTAGATACATGACCCAAACAAAACTTATTATGAATCCTAGTGTGACTAATATGAGGACAATAATTGCTTTTGCCCAACCGGTCTGCCAGAAGGTCGGCAGCATTTTGATTCCCAACCTGGAAATTGATCCACTCCAGTCTCCATGTCTCTGCCTGGATTGAACTTCGTAAATTAAATCCCCTGGAGGAAGATTGGCATACCTCACAGAATGTTCCTCTTTTGTTTCCGACCATTCCTTTTCAATATTTCTCAATCGATATCTAAAGACCTGACCTTGTTCATTAAAATAACTGGGACTTGAAAAGAAAATTTCAATCGTTCTTATTTTTGGAGATAGCTCAATCGATTCAGGAAGAGTATAGACACGTTTTCCTGCAACAACCTTGATAATCAAAGGTTTAGGAGGAGAAGGTTTCTGAATAAGAAATGGATAGACAAGCGTTATATTTTTCCCTCCTATCCACACTCTTCCCTTTTGATCACAGAGAATAGCGTTTGTGTTGCTTTCTTCCACAGCAACACCGTCATGAAATCCAAAAAATTCATATTCTTTTCCGTCAAATTTTCCGATTCCAGAACTGCATCCAAGCCAGAATTCTCCCTCTTTTACTTTAACCATATCAAATACCTTAATTCCCT
>CAZPBN010000004.1:0-138578 GCA_964584935.1 uncultured Eubacteriales bacterium
ATTGATTAGTAATAATTTATACAGATCTAAGGGCAATTTTTGGGGGAACTCCTGATAATTATTAAAGAAGGAACTTCAATATTCCTTAATACTTGCAGTTCACATTCCCTTATGGTACAAGGTCATAAAAAGCAATGAAAACAATACTTCTCACAGTCGCCGGTTATGACCCCACATCAGGAGCCGGAGTTTCCCTTGATTTAAAAGTATTTCAACTTATGGGCTTTCAGGGTACCGGTGTTTTAACATCGGTCACTTCCCAAAACACAAAAACAGTAAACAGTATTCATTGTCTACCTGCTGACCTTGTATGGAATCAATACAAAATCCTTTGTGACGACCTTCCTATTTCAGGAATAAAAATAGGCATGGTGTGCAACAAAAATATAATGGAGACCATCGGAAAAATCCTGGACAGCAACCCTAATATTCCAAAAGTAATAGATCCAGTTATCAAATCAAGCTCCGGAAAATGGCTTTTTGAAAAGGAAAGTGTTTCTTTGTATATGAAACACATCAGTGGAAAAGCATCCCTCATCACTCCAAATTTGGAAGAAGCTCGTATCATATCCGGCATAAAAATTAACGATCGTGAAAATTTAGAAAAAGCAGCAGAAACAATTTTTTCCAAACTCCAATTTCCCTGTTTGATAAAAGGATTTTATTCTCAGGATCACACACTTGACCTTCTCTATGACGGAAAAAGCTGTCAATATATTCAAAAGAAAATAAAAGAGAAAAAAGTCCATGGGACAGGTTGTTTTTACTCCTCAAGTATCCTTGGATACATTGCTAAAGGAGACAACTTGGAAATGGCCTGTGTTAATGCGTCAAATCTTATTCAAAACGCAATAACGAACGCCTTATCTTTTGGGCAGGGGCAATCTCTTATTAGTTTCCATTCCCTTAAGCCTGAACAATTCAAATAGCCAAGTTTCGGTTTTGGATAAAGATAAAATCCCCCTCTAACAATCAATTATTTTCTGCGTGGTTATAATGGCCTATTATTTTATCGGCTTCCTCTACAATCTCTTTTGGAAATTGGATCCCTTGCTTTTCTGCAGCGTTTAAATTCAGATGCAGTTTTATTTTCTTCATATACTGAATAGGAATATCTTTTATATCCTTTCCATTTTTTACCTTCACAGCAATCAGCCCTGTCTTATAACCCATCTCAAAAAAATCCCACCCGATGGCCGCACAGGCTCCCTGGCTTGTTGAATACACAAATCCTCCAAAAAGGGGAATCCCATTTTCTTCGGCAACTTTACCGACAATCTCGAACGAATTGTTAATCGTATTATCAGATATTTGATATATGGCATCGATTTTTTTGTTTATCAATATCTGCGCAGAAAGAAAGACCTCTCTTCTGTTTTTTACAGCAACCGGTACTATTTCCATCCCTAGTTCGGCCGCATTTCTTTTGGCAATCTCTAAATAATATTCTGAATTTTTTTCAGACGGAGTCCATAAAGTACCAAGCCTTTTCACATCTGGAGCAACTCTCTTAATGAATAGCAAAGCTTGTTCGATAGGGCCTCTCGAAGACACTCCGGTAACAAAGTCTAAATGGTCTTCAGGTGATTTCCCAGCTCCTAAAATATAAGGATTAGCAATAGAAGAAAAAACAATCGGGATTTTCTTATTGGATATCAAAGCAGCTTGAAGGCATGGAGTGGAAAGGGCAGTAATCATGTCCACTTTTCTTTGAACAAATTCCCGAGCAATTCTATGGACTTTGGAAATGTCTCCTTTTCCATTTCGGATAATAAGTTGAATGTTGTTACCATCAATCAATCCATTATCCTTCAACGCTTGAATGAATCCTTTTCTTACTTCATTTAAGGTCGGAGCATCGTTAACCTGAAAAATTCCGATGGTGTAAATATCTTCCTGACGGGAACAGCTATAAAAACACGTCAATAAAACTAACAACACTATGAAAATTTTATTTCTTATACTCATTTATTTATTTAAATAAACATAATAATCAAAAATGTCATATTGAGCAAACATTTTTTCCGGATAATTGATTTCCAATGGAATTAAAATCAAGAATGTGTTTACAATTTTATCCTCCTTCCCTAAAATAAGTTCAAATGACCGAATATTATACAGGAACTGCTGGTTGGAGTTACAAAGACTGGGAAGGTCTTGTCTATCCACTGAAAAGGGAATCCAACTTCCATCCTCTTGTTTTTCTGGCTCAATATATCAATGTGGTTGAAATAAACAGTACCTTTTACAGGGCACCAGCTGTCCGTATGGCTCTTTCCTGGACAAAAAAGATTGAAAATTATCCATCCTTCATTTTTTCAGTAAAACTGCATCAAATATTCACCCATCAAAGAAAGGATTTCTCTCAAAAAGATATTGATAATTTCAAATTGGGCATCGAACCCCTTCACGTAAAAAACAGGCTGGCCTGTATTCTCCTTCAATTCCCATGGTCATTTATAAACACCCAGTCTCATATGGACTATTTATTTCGTTTGTTTAACTATTTTTCCGATTATCCTCTTGCCCTTGAAGTAAGGCATTTTTCCTGGAACAATTCCGATTTCTTTAAACTTCTTTCTGATTACCGCGTATGTTTCTGCAATATTGACCAGCCTATCTTTAAAAACTCCATAAAACCAAGCTCCATTGTCACTCACCCTGATTTCTCATACTTAAGACTGCACGGCCGCAACTACAGAACCTGGTTCAAAAAGAATGCGGGCCGGGATGAACGATATAATTACCTTTATCAAAAGGAAGAACTTGATGATTTAGTAAAAAAAATCAAGGATTTAGGAAATCAAAGCAAAAAAGTCATCACCATAACTAATAATCACTATAGGGGACAAGCCTTAACAAATGCCCTGCAAATCAAAAACATGATCACTGGAGAAAAAGTTGACATTCCAAAACTCCTTCTCAAACAATATCCCGTACTAAACGATATCGTCAAAAAAATAGATAGAGGCCAACTTGACCTTTTCAATGAGAAATAAAAATCCTGGGTTCCCTCTATACAACAGAAAATGAATAATCTTAATTTGATTTTACTTTTTATAGTCGGAATGACTGCCGGTTTCATCAACGTAAACGCAGGAGGAGGCTCTTCCGTCACTCTTCCTACTCTTATATTCATGGGACTGGATGGAGCTCTGGCAAACGGCACAAACAGAGTTGCTATTTTGATTCAAAACATCTTTGCTGTCTCTTCATTCAAAAAGTCAAATTTCCACGCTTTTGGAAAAAGCATGAAATATGCGGTTTTCACACTACCCGGAGCCATCGTCGGAGCCATACTCGCAACTAAAGTAAACAATCTTCTTTTTCAGCGAATTCTGGCTGTTGTATTGATTTTTATTGTATCTTCCATGTTCCTAACCCACACCTATAAAAAAAGACAAAAATCCTCTAAAATACACGAAAACCTGTTTATTTATCCTGCTTTGTTTGGCATTGGTTTTTATGGAGGATTTATTCAGGCAGGAGTGGGATTTTTATTCATGGCCGCTCTGTATCACTTATCAAAATTTGATCTTATCAGAGTCAATATGCATAAAGTTTTTATTATTTTGATATACACAATTCCAGCCATCATCATTTTTATGAGCACAGGCAATATAGACTGGAAATTGGGTCTTATCCTTGCTGCTGGAAATGCACTCGGAGGGTGGTGGGGTGCCCGAATTGCTGTCAAAGGCGGCGAAAAAGTTATACGACTCATACTGGCTGTCGCTATTTTGATAATGGCTATAAAATTATTTGGAGTGTTTTAATTGAGATTTTTAACTATAAATTCTGCAAAACTTTTACTTTGTTTTTCATTCTTTCTTCTTACCGTCTTAGCACCTGTCGAAACATATTCTGATAATGGAGAGAATAAAAGTGAAGCGAGTGAAAAAAAGCTGAAATACTCTTCCACCACCTCATTATCTTTGCTGTTAACCCAAGGAAATAATGACAGCTTTAACTTCGGATTCAAAACAGAACAAAACCTTCAATTTGATAAAAATAACCTCAATTTAAACGGAAACATCATTTTTTCGACATCCGAGGGAGAGAGAAAGAATGAGATCTATTATTCCCATTTAAAATTCAACCGGGGGATCAACAAACGACTGAATTTATTGAGCTTGTTGAGAATGGAAAGCAATAAATTTGCTGGATATAATTTCCGGCTTGCTCTCGCAGCTGGAGCCGGGTACTCATGGATTAAAAGCAAAAATCTGGAGCTTCTTTCGGAAATTACCCTTGGATGGAGCAGTGAAAACAATATCGAAAGCATGACCAAAAATTCAATAAACCATTTGAATAGCCCCTCAAAAGACAGTGTTTCCGAGTCCTTTATGTCTTCGGTCATTTCAACCAAAATCACCTATTCCCTCTCTGACTCAGCAAAGATAGCCCATCATGATATAATTTTCTTAAAAATGAAAGAACTGAAAAAATTCAGGATCAATTCGTTCACATCTATTTCGGCATCCATCAATAAACATTTTGCCCTGGAAGCAAGCCTACAAATCAATTATGACCCTTATCCTGTTGAAGGCTTCAAAAAATTAGATCTTTTTATTTTAAGCTCACTGGTAATCAATATTTAATGTCAAATGAGATTTATTATTAAACTTCTGGAACAAAAAATTATGGAGAACCAAATAAAAAAATGATCCGAATAATCAGCGGGCTCTATAAAGGCAAAAAACTTAAAAGAGTCCGGAGTCCTCTTGTCCGTCCATTACCGGGAAAAGTCAAAGAAACTCTATTTAATATCATTCAGGAAAAAGTCAAAGGAAGTCACTTCCTGGATGGCTTTGCCGGGACCGGTTCAGTAGGGATTGAAGCGCTGAGCCGCTTGGCTGAATTTGTTGTCTTTATAGAGGAATATTATCCTGCTGTAAAGGTTATCAAATCCAATTTGCAAAAATGCAATCCCGAAAATAATTTTCTAATCATTCATAAAGAATTCAATCGAGCTGTGATCAAATTATCCAAGGAAAACAAAACTTTTGACATCATATTTCTTGACCCACCCTATAGACTCCTAGATAAAAGGAATCCTTTGAAAGTCATCAAGAAAAGACACATCCTTAAAACAAACGGCTTGATCATTCTAAGACACCATTTCAAAACCCAATTCGATGCGAAATATTTCAGGCTCCTGCGGAAAACTCGATGTGGAGATGATACACTTGCCTTTTACAAACAGGAACCCGCTCAGTCCCAAGAGAAGGTCGGTAAACATGAGAATTAGAAATCTCATCCCTATAAAAAAACATATTCTTTACTTTTTCCCCGCTTATATCTTTGCGGTCCTGATATTTATCGCTTCGTCCTTACACACAGAGACTATCCAGCAGATTCAAGGGTCAAACAATATACTTGAAATCATCTTTTCGGATTACTGCATGCATTCCTTCGCTTTTGGAGTTTTTGCCTTTCTTTTATGCCTCGCTTATCACAAAAGAAGTCCGTCATCTTTTCCCTTTCTAAAAATCGGAATCATCTCTATATCGTTCGGCCTTTTTATAGAAATTTATCAACTGTTCCTTCCCTACCGCTCGTTCAAACTGAATGACTTTGCTTCGGATATTTTGGGGGTGGTTCTTGCCCTGATGTTGTTTCATTTTTTTAAAAAAGAAATTTATAAAAAAAGATAAATTCCCAGCAAAACCCGCCCTAACCTATTTCAGAGGAAGAATAAACTTATAATTCTTTCCTATATAGGAATAATCCTTTTCTTTTTTGTCCTTCATGGCTGCTTTTCTTGCCAGGTAGGCATGTTTAAGTAGCGAAGCCCTTCTGATTTCCTTTTGAATCGCATTTACATTGAGTGAATCAGAGGACCATGAAATGGAATCCCATCCATAACAGCTCCACCTGCTTTATGAAAGGTTATATAATTATCTGGAGCATACCACTGTCCCTTTTCTGGAACATTGATAGGCATGGTAGCCATAGTGGGATTTTCCCATCTTGAATTCCTTCCTAAAGAGGAATTGCCAAATATAGTGATATCATGATTTCCTATAACATTGAACCAGGGAATGCTATGGAAGCATTCACCCATTATATACAAGAACTCCCACAGTTCAGAAACAAGACTCACATGGACTGAATCTCCAGTGTGTATTAAAAATGATGGCTTATCATCTTTCATCCGGGAAACAGACTCTTCCAGGCCAAGTATCAAGCACATGAAAACAGCGTAGTCATAGATTTCCTGGATCTTATTAAAACGGACGGAATGAACAAAAGCATCCAGGATTCCACTCATGAATCTTCCATAAAGTTGAGCTCTCTCATTGCGAATCTGGACGTCTGAAATTTGAATAAAATCCATGGACACGGAGGGATGTTCTGAAGGATTTTGAGTATAGGAAATCTCTTTGATCCCGGATTCTTCATCCGTATAAATGCCACCTATCTTGGAGTCTTTGAAATAATCCAAAAAGGCTTCCACATCTCTATATTTTTCAACAGCAGGGAATTGTTTCATTTTTTGATATGAACTGTATTTGATGGAATAACATCCATAGGCAATCAATGAGATCAAAAACAAAAGGATATATTTTCGAATAAAGCCAAGTTTCTTATGATTATTTCTTCTCATAGAGTCATATCCTTTGTTTCAATATAATAACCGCACACTAACGAGATTGCAAAAAAAAATTCATAGGACATCAATGATCTTTTACTTGCTCCCAATCCGTTTCAAATCTCATCTCTTTCGACATCCATCATTTTTCTCCATTTGTTCATTCCTATTCGTGGAGTTCTTCTTCTATTTCTCTTAAAAATTCTGATTTTTAATTCATAATTAAAATTCCAATTTATTATTTATTGTCTCGTCTCATTTTTTTCTCTTTCTGTAAATCTGTGAAAGCCTCCGAATAATTGCTTGCTTATTGTGTTATAATAAATATGCCTAGAAAATAAAATGTCCATGAGAAGGCTTCCCCACTCTTTACTGAGATTAAGATTCCATAATAGAATTTTCACCTTATTATTGATCTTACTTTTCTTTTGTATTTGTTACTCCAATACTTATTCTCAATACTTCGGACGCAATAAAGTTCAATATAAACAATTTGATTTTAACATTCTAAAAACAAAGCATTTTGATATCTATTTTTATCCTAAAGAACAGGAAGCCGCAAAACAGGCGGCTTTCCTTGCTGAGCGCTGGTATGCCCGCTTCTCCAGGATTCTCAATCACACCTTTAACCAACGTCAGCCGCTCATCATTTATGCCAGCCAGCCTCATTTCAGACAGACAACCACAATCCCAGGCATTATGGGAGAAGGAACTGGGGGAGTGACAGAATTTTTAAAAAGAAGGATCGTCATCCCCATGGGAGCCTCACTTGCCCAAACCGACCATGTTATTGGCCACGAGTTAGTTCATGCTTTTCAATATGACATTTCCATGCAAGACAGATCAAAATTTGCGATTGCCACATCCCCTTTATTCAGACTCCCTCTCTGGTTTATTGAAGGAATGGCAGAATACTTATCCATTGGCCCGACTGATTCTCATACTTCTATGTGGATGCGGGATGCCTGGTACAGGAAAAGAGTTCCAAACATAAAAAAACTCAACAATTCATCCAAATATTTCCCCTACCGTTATGGTCAATCCCTATGGGCATACATCACCGGAACTTGGGGAGATAAGGCTGTAGGAACCATTATGAAATCTGCATGCCAAACAGGAGACTATAAAACTGCTTTTCAAAAGATCACCGATATTCCTTTAGAGGCTATATCTGAAAAATGGATAAGATCAATGGAAAAAGCTTATAAGCCTTTGACTCAATCCACTCATGTCTCCATTGACTCAAAACATCTCGTGATCAAGGGGGATAAAGATAAGAAACTCAATATTTCTCCCTCTCTTTCTCCAGATGGGAAAAGTTTAATCTTTCTATCCACAAGAGACTGGTTCTCAGTTGATATGTATTTGGCAGATGCCGTTAAGGGAACAATAAAAAAAAGACTGACCCGAACAGATGTGAATCCTGAATTTGAAAGCTTGCAGTTTATTAAATCATCAGGATCCTGGAATACTCAAGGTGACCGATTTGTATTTGGAGCCATAAAAAAAGGCAAGCCCGTTCTTTCTTTTATCAATATTGAAAACGGCACCATAACAAAAGAAGTTATGCTCAAAGAGCTGGAAGAAATTTTAAATCCCTCCTGGTCGCCGTGCGGAAGATATATTGCCTTCTCCGCAATGATCGGAGGATTTTCAGATATTTTTATCTATGACCTTGAAAAAGAAGCCCTCAAACAGATAACCAATGATCCTTTCGCTGACCTCAGTCCAGCCTGGTCACCAGACGGTCAATATATTGCATTTGTCTCTGATAGATTTACTTCTGATATGTCCCACTTTAATCCCGGAAATTACCAAATCTCTCTTTTAGAAACTCGCTCAAAAAAGATTAAAAGAGTTCCTGGAATTCCTGTTGCCAATAACACAAATCCTCAATGGTCTTCCGACTCAAAAAGTCTGTATTTTATCTCTGATCTGAATGGCATCACCAATATATACAGGATAAAATTATTCCAATACAAACTGTATCAAATCACAAATCTTTTCACCGGTATCAGCAGCATCACCTCATTAAGCCCTGCCCTTTCCCTGTCATCCAAAAGCAGCCATCTTGTTTACTGCACATTTGAAGATGGATATTACAATATTTATTCTATAGATAATCCTGAAAAAATATCTGGCTGTGAAAAAATAATTCTATTCGATGACATTAAACCTTCTATTCTTCCTCCCAGACAAAAAGCAGAAGGGAATCTATCCGAACTTCTAAAAAATCCACTATTCGGACTTCCTGAGGAAGCATCATTTGAAATAAATGATTACAAGCCAAAATTAAAGCTCGATTACATGACCCCTCCTCAAATTGCCATAGGTGTTGACAGTTTTGGTACTTATGCCGGGGGTGGAACAGCCTTATTCTGGAGTGATATGATGGGGTACCACAATCTCGTCACTATGATTCAAGCAAGTGGCCGCCTTCCTGACACGGCAGCTCTCATCGGGTATCAAAACAGCCAGTCCCGTTGGAACTGGGGGGCAATTGCCCAGAGAATTCCCTATCTCATGGGAGGTTACGCGCTCTATTTTGATGAAAGGGAAGAAGAATCTGTCTATGTGGAAGAAGAATACATTTACCGGCAAAGCAACAATCAGCTTACTTTATTTGCTTCCTATCCCTTTAGCCAGGTCAAGCGTATTGAATTTTCAACAGGTTACTCATATATCAATTTCACCCGGGAAATCCGGAGAAATATCTATTCTCTGGACGGGTATCTAATGGATAAAGAAAAAGAAAAATTGCCTTCAGCCCAAAGTCTTCATTTAGGCTCTCTCAGTATCGCTTTTGTCCATGACAGCTCCATTCCCGGAGCCACAAGCCCGCTAATCGGGCAAAGCTACCGGCTTGAATATTCTCCGACCATAGGATCGATTTCTTTACAGACCATACTTGCCGACTATCGCAAGTATATCGTTCCCATTAGCCCCTTTACAGTTGCCTTTCGCTTTCTCCACTATGGACGGTATGGAAAAAATTCTGAAGATGAGAGGCTGTGGCCCCTTTTCCTTGGTTATGAAACATTCATCAGGGGATACAATTATCAGTCATTCGATTCCGAAGAACTGAATGAAGGTGAGGGCTATTTTGATTTTGACCGTCTTATAGGAAGCAGAATCCTTGTTGCCAACTTTGAAATCCGCTTTCCTGTTTTTCGATTACTGGGTCTAGGAAGAGGGTACTACGGCAGCTATCCCTTAGAATTCATCACTTTTTTTGATACCGGTCTAGCCTGGGACGCAGAACACAAGCCCTGGTTTTCCGGAGGAAACCGCAAACCTCTTTCCAGTGCTGGCATCGGCCTCCGAACCAATCTATTGGGATACATGGTCCTGGGTCTCAATCTTGTGAAGCCGTTCGACAGGCCTAACAAAGGCTGGTATCTTCAACTGAGCTTATGGCCGGGATTCTGAATTTATTAAAGTTACAATAGAATCATTCCCCTTTCGAGAAACTAAAAATCTAAAAACCAAAGATAACAATTTTCTATAAAAATTCACTTTTCTACGAACTCCAGATTTTTCAACCATTTCCAAACAAGAATTGATCCGCAAACGCATTGCACTCTTATTTCATATTTTACAAATTTAATCTTATAGTGAATAATATAAACAATTGAGGTTTTAATTTAAAAGCCCATGAAACAAAATAAAAGTGATAAAATATTTAAAGAAATAAAGTTCCGCCCAGCTCAACTTGTGGCGTTAAGTTTTATCATTACTATATTAATTGGAACCATTCTACTGTGTATGCCATTCAGTACGGCATCTGATGGTATTTCATTCATTGACGCTCTTTTTACATCCACCTCAGCAGTCTGTGTGACAGGACTTATTGTCAGAGACACTGGCACGTGTTTTTCTTCTTTTGGGCAGATTATTATAATGATTCTGTTTCAAATTGGAGGTCTTGGGATTATGACCTTTTCCACTCTTATTCTTCTGGTAGCAGGAAAGAGGGTAGGGATAAAAGAAAGCATCACTCTCAAAGAAAATTTTCTTTATACTTCTTCTTTAAGAATCCAATCCTTGATTAAAAATATTTTTCTTTACACCGTATTTTTAGAACTGTTAGGATCTCTGTTTTTTTATTTAAGATTCAACCATAAGTTACCGGAGGAAAAAGCTGTTTTTCATTCCCTATTTCACTCCATTTCTGCATTTTGTAATGCAGGATTTTGCCTTTATAAAGACAGTTTTGAGTCATTCCGAGGAGATATCTGGATTAACATCAATCTTATTGTCTTAATCATCCTCGGAGGTGCTGGATTTATCGTATTAAAAGAAACATCATATTCTTTTGTCAGTATTTTTAAAAAAAGAAAGATTCGACTTTCTTTACATACAAAATTAGTATTAAGAATGACATTAGTTTTACTTCTATCTTCTTCTATTTTGTTTTTTATTCTGGAATATAACCACTCTTTGAACAATTTTTCATTCAAAGAAAAGATACTTTCTTCTATCTTTCAGGTTGTTACTCCCAGAACAGCAGGTTTCAATACCATGGATTTAAATGCTCTCAGTTATGGAATGGTGTTTGTTTTAATTGTGTTGATGTTTATAGGAGCTTCTCCAGGCTCAACAGGGGGAGGAATTAAAACCAGCACTATAGGAACAGCTATCGCTTTTTTAAAGGCAAGGATTTTAGGAAGGGAATCGGTCAGTCTATGTCATCGGACCATTCCAAATAAATTGATCACAAAGGCTTTTACTGCCATTGCTCTTGGAATTTGTGTGATATGCACTTCGGCTTTTATTCTTCTTATAAGCCAGCACGGAGTGAATATGAAGGATGCGTTTTATGAAGTCTTCTCTGCATTTAGCACGGTGGGGCTTTCTCTTGGCTTAACACAGAAATTGAATGATATAGGAAAGATTGTGATAATTCTGACTATGTATATTGGAAGGATTGGACCTTTGACTTTTATTTATGCTTTCAGCAAAGAAAGGTTCGAAGAAAGATATAAATATGCTGAAGAATCAATTATGATTGGATAAGAATTTAAAGAGGAGTTTCTAATATGAAATATGGAGTTATTGGCTTGGGAAGTTTTGGTTTTTACATCGCCAAAACTTTATTTGAAATGGGAGAAGAGGTTTTAGCTATTGATAATGACAAAGAAAGAGTGGATATGGTTAAAAATTTCTCTTCTCGTGCTGTCCATATGGAGGCTGCTAATAAAGAAAATCTGAAGGCTGTTGGGATTCAAGAAATGAATGTCGTCATAGTGAGTTTAGGCCCTAATTTGGAAGGTTCCATCCTTACAGTTCATTATCTTTCTAAATTGAATATAGAATGGATCATAGCCAAAGCTCTCTCTGAAGACCATGTCAAAATTCTGGAAGCAGTTGGAGCATCGGATGTTATTTACCCAGAAAGGGATATGGCTATTAAAACAGGCATGAAATTAAGCAATCCTAATGTACTTGATTTTTTGCCATTATCCCCAGGAATTGAGATAAGGGAAATCGCTCCTCCTGAAAAATTTATGGGGAAAAGCCTAAAAGAATTGGATTTGATAAATAGATACGAAACCCAGGTCATTGCGATCAAAGGTTTGGTTCCAGAAAAAACCACTCTGATACCCAAAGCTGATTTTGTAATAAAAGACAGTGATATTTTGGTTGTTATTGGACCAAAAAAGCAATTGGATAAAATCTGCTCATAATAAAAACCGGTCCAATATTTTAGGGTAATATGCATTGCAAAAGCCGAGCTTTGTTAGCGGAGTCCATAGGGCACACAAATTTAATCATTCTCCTAAATTATTGAAATAAAATCCACCAAAGAAAATTCACCAGAGCGTGAGTGATGGCTGAGGCAGTGAATTTTTTTGTTCGCATCCAAACCCAACCATAGCTTAATCCAGCTAAACCAGCCATAAGCGCATAAGCCCAGTTGGGCACTGAAAATCCCATGGTTGCATTATTGATATGGGACAATCCAAAAATCACTGCTGCCAAAACCAATCCTGAATAAACATTCTTTAAACGCCGGATTAACAGATTCTGGATCACCCCCCGAAACAGCATTTCTTCGATTAAAGCGATAAAAAAATATCCAAATAACAAGACAGAAACCATCTGTAGAAAAGGAGGTGCCTTGGGAGCAAACCGGAGAAATCCCAGCCCTATGCCTAAGGGAACGCTAACAAAAGCATAGGCTAATAGACCGAGCAGCACATTTTTTAAATCTTTAAAGTCCAGGCGAAATGTAAAGTTAAAACCATCCAAAGGATGATGAACAGCAAACAAATAAAGAGTTAGAGATACACCTGTTAACATGCCCACAGGCAGTGATAAACCCGGCGCAAGTTCTGCGTTAACCGAAGGCAGCAAATGAACACCAGAGAGCCAGGTATTCCATTTGACAAAGGGGAAAACCAGATTCAGGAGCAGCACAAACAAATCAAATTCCATAGGTATCCAGACGGACAAGATTGCCAGAATATGATAGATATCAAAAGGTCGGTTTTTTGAAGGACGCAAACGCAGCCAGATGGTGGGGAGAGCCAAGCAAACCGCAAATCGCAGCAATTCTTCTAGGTCAAGCTGCATCCTTACCGTTAACAAATAAGGCAGCAAAAAGATTCCCACCGACCAATCTCCCAGCCGTTTACTGATTGATGTGAACAGAGAACGCCAGACAGGGAGGGCAAATCCCAAATAAAATCCCAGCAGGATAATCCAAGCCACAATGTTATCGATCATATCCGTGTTATTCTCCACTTCACCTTATAAGCCTGCCCTGAGGAATGGCGGATTGGTTTGCATGGAGGGTGAAAATCGGTAAAAGGGAAGGAATTCGTTTTTTGTCTTCCAAAATGACTTCTCATTTTTACTTTACCCGGGCTTTCTCAACATTATCACCAAAAAGATTATAAGAAGGAACTCACCCTGTCAATTAAAAACCACTGAACGACCACCGGTACTATAAAAATTGGGGAAAGGAACAATTGAACAGTTTTATGGATCCCGTTCCATCTTTTCTCACTTCTCCTCTCAGATAACACACCGGAGGAGAACCAAAAGTCAAACATTTCTCTTCCCCCACTCCTTCCAGCAATCCTGTTTCATCTTCAAAAAGATAAAAATATTTCCGCCCGCTGTTGACAAGTTTCTGCCGGGCATCCACCACTCTCACCAGAAGCTCCACCCGGCTTCCCACAAGTGTTCTGAGATTCTTTATCCGTAGAGACGGTCTTTTTTTCATACAAAGAAAGAGAATCGCCTTCGGGTTCAAAGCCTAAAGATTCCACAAGCATTGTCCTTTTCTGATTCTGATCCAGATCAGAAATCTCACCCATTTTCTTGAGTCCTCTGAAATAATGGAGAATCTGCCGGGTTCTTCGAGGCTCCAGAAAATCCAGAACCCCAGCCTTGATCAGCGATAAAAGTTCTGTTTTCGTCAGGGAAACCCGGGAGATAAAATCGTCCACAGAAAGATAAACACCGTTTTCTTTCTCTTTTATTATTCGGTCTATGAATTTTATCCCAACCCCCTTGATAGAATGGAGGCCCACCCTGATATTTCCTCCTTCCACTTCAAAACCATAACCGCTCCGGTTTAAATCCGGCTTTAAGATTTTTATTCCCATTCTCTTGGCTTCTTCAATATATTCAGCCAATCCATAGTAACCACCCCCCGCGTTCAGCACAGCTCCAAGATAAACCACCGGATAATGCACTTTCAAATAGACTGCTTGATAAGCCATGTTGGCATAAGAAGCACTATGGGCTTTGTTAAAAGAGTAGGATGAAAATTCCTCCATTATTTTCCATAATTTTTTTATCTCTCCCAGGGTATAACCTCTTTCTTTTGCCTCCGCAAAAAAATGATTTTTGAGCTTTGGCTTTACTTTTTTTTTCTTTAAGGCACGGCGGAGACAGTCTCCTTTCTCCGGAAGCATGCCTGCAACGCGTTCCGCAATTTGCATAACCTGTTCTTCATAGAGAAGAATACCATCCGTTTCTGGAATGACTTTGGCCATAAAAGAATCCTTGAATGCAGGCTTTCCTTCCCTGCTGCGCAGGAGAGCTTCTTTCATCCCGCTTCGGGTCGGACCCGGCCGGATAAGCGCCAATGCCTGAGTGAGTTCATAAATGTTTTTTGGCCTCATTCGCCGCAGCAGATTCATCATTGCCGGACTTTCCACCTGGAAACAGCCTATAGTCCGGCCCTTTTTCAACCTTTCGTAGGTCTCATCATCCTCAAGGGGAATATTTCTGAGTTTTAATACCTTTTTTGTTTCAGACAGGGCTGCCAATCCTCTAACCGAAAGCAGATCCAGCTTTATCAGCTTCAGATCCTCTACGGCATCCCGGTCGTATTGAGACATTCGATAACCTTTAGCTGACTTCTCGGTGGGCAGATAACGGGCTAAAGGATCAGGAGTGAGAATAATCCCTCCCACATGCAATGACTTCTCACTGTAAACAGAATCGAGCAAGGAAGCCATTTTCCATACTTTGGCATAGCCGGGAGGAGAAACATTCTCTTTCAGAAAAACAGGCTCGGCAAACAGCGGAATTCGCTTGCTTAAAGTTCTTGCCTCCTCCGGGGAAATACCAAAAGCCCTTGCTGTCTCATACAAGGCGGAGCGGGCACGGAAATTTTTAAGACTGCACACAAAGGCAGCCCCTGTCTTTCCTTTGCTGTATTTTTTCAAAACATAGGAAATCATTTCATCCCTCCGCCGGGAATCAAAATCCAGGTCTATATCCGGAGGATCAGCCCTCCCCCTGTTAAGGAATCGTTCAAAGCACAGATCATAAACAACAGGATTGATATGAGAAATTCCAAGAAGATAAGCCAGAAAAGAAGAAGCTCCGGAGCCTTTGAGATTATGAAGAACTCCACGGCACCGGGCATACCGGACCACATCATGGACAATCAGGAAATAGGGGGCAAATCCCGATTGCTCAATAACTTCGAGCTCCATCCTCGCCCGCTGCCTTTCTCTCCAGCTCAAATCTTTTCTGACCTTCAATTCTCTCCTAGCCAGATCCCTCAAGCTGGTTGAGAAAAGACCCTGAGGAAGAGGCAATATAATATGTTCAAAGGGAAAGCGGCATTTATCCGCTATTTCAAACGTCTTCTTAAAAAGTTTTTTCACTTCTGAGCCAAATTGGGCAACAGCCCGACTTTCCTGCGCTGGACCAAACAATTCCACTCTATTCTTTAACTTTTGCCACTCAGGCGGGAAAGGAATTTTTTTCTGAATCGAATGAAGAAGAATCAACCGTTCAGGGCTTTGTATGTATTTCAAGGGATTTGTCCATACAACCGGGAGATTTTCTTTTTTTGCCAAACCCACCGCTCTTTTCAAATTAAAAAAGTCTCCCCCAATGTACAAATCTTCCTTCTGTGAAAAACAAATATTGTCCCCTGATTCTTTATCCGAAGAATCAGGGATGAAAACCGTTACCAATCCTTCTGTTTTTTCTATTTTTCGTTGGTTTAGAATCTCCATCAAGTTCCAGTAACCTTTTCTGTTCTTCACCAAAAACAACAGGCTCTTTCCTTGGAGCTTTATCTCACAACCAAAGACAGGATTAAAACCGCTGTCAAGAGCGATTTTCTTCCACTCGTTCCAACCGTAGATGTTTTCTATGTCTGTCAGAGCCGCTGCAGCAAGTCTGCATTGTGAAACCCATGAAGCCAGCTCCTGTAAAGTGGTCCCTCCTTTTCCTTTGCTGTAGGTGGAATGCACTCGAAGAGGAATGAACATCATTGACTCCAATCTAATTCAAACAGTTCTAATGATTGCGCCGACAGGTTTTTTGCCAGTGAATCTCTACTTGGTCAAAGAAGCTGTTTTAAGAATATAACCGCGCTTTCTTTCAAAACTATACAGATTATCAAGCAATTTTTCCCGCACCGTAAGCAGTGAACCAAATCCGTATTTTCCCCTGACCTGATCCATGGCAAGCCCCAGCCTCTCCTCACGTTTTGAGTAAGGTTCAAAGAGGGAAAGAGGCCGGGCCTTTACCAAATCAGATACTTTGACTCCAACCAATCTTAGGGACAAACGGGAAGAAGAAAAAAGCTGGAGAAAAAGTTCACGGGCAATCCTGTAAATACTCCCCATTTCCTGAACAGGATTTATGAGGAGGCGTCTCCGGGCTTCTGTTTTAAAGTCAGAATATCTCACCCTGACCTCAACAATGTGGGCAAAAAGATGCCCCTGCCGCAGGGGAAAGGTGACTCTGTCACACAAATAAGCCAGATGAGCCAGAAGCAAACGCCTGTCCCAGAGGTCATTTAGAAAAGTGGTCTCGCGTGACACAGATTTCGGAGTAGCCGCTCTGGTCACAGGCCGGGAGTCGATCCCTCTGGACTGAAGATAAAGCTCGTCACCATTCAATCCAAAAAGAGATCGCAAGGTGTTTTTTGGCAGGCCCCACAAGTCTCCAATCCTCCGGATATTGAGCATCTTGAGAATAACCTGCGTTTTGGGACCTATTCCGGGCAGGGATTCAATATCCAAATTTCTTAAAAAATCTTCCTCATTTCCCGCTTTAATCTCGAATAATCCGGCTGGTTTCGCATGATTGGTGGCTAACTTTGCCAGAATTTTATTGGGAGCAACTCCGACTGAAATAGTGAGCCCCAATTCATCCTCCACTTTTTGTTTGATATCCCGAACCGCCCGGGAAAAAGAAGAATACAGGGGGCGACACCGGCTCAGATCAAGATAAGCTTCATCCAGGGAAGCCTCTTCTATATCCGGTGTGTAATTGGATAGAATGCGGAAAAACTCACTGGAAAAATTCTTATAAATCTGATAGTTTCCTCTCAGAAAAACACCATGGGGACATAGTTGGAACGCTTTTTGTAAAGAGATGCCGGAATGGACACCATATCTCCGCGCCTCATAAGATGCGGTCGAAACAACTCCTCTTTCCTGGGGGAAGCCACCGACAATGACAGCCTTTCCTTTAAGAGAAGGATCCAGCAGTTCCTCAACAGCCGCAAAAAAAGCATCGATATCGATATGGACAATACATCTTCTTTTCATTTTTAACCTTATTATTTATAATTCCCTACCCAATCCGTTTGAAGGACTCTTTTCAGTACTTCCGCAGAACTCCTACCACTCTGCCCAGAATTCTCAATTCTTTCACCTGTATGGGTTTGAAATCAGGATTTTCGGGAATAAGGAAGATATTTCCGTTTTCTATTTTTAATCTTTTTAAAGTCACCGAACCATCATCCAGAAGAGCGACAATCACTTCCCCTGAATTGGCTTTATCTGTCCTTTCCACCAGCACCCGGTCTCCATCATCAATATAAGCGTCTATCATGCTCTTTCCATCAATCTGGATGCAAAAAACATTTCCCTGCTTTTTCCCTATCATCCAGTCAGGAACATCCACCACCTCATCTGAAAAATCAAAAACCTCCTTTGGCAGGCCAGCGGGAACAAACCCTACCAAAGGCACCTTGGTCACTGTTTTCAAAGAATCCGAAAGGCCTTTAAGTTTTATTTTTCCTTCCTGCTTTCTTAAATAACCTTTCTTTTCCAAACTCGTAATATGCTTGAAAACTGCGGATGGATTGGAAATACCAAGCCCATACCCAAGCTGCCTGATGGTAGGGGAATATCCGTGTTCAAGGATGAATCTTTTTATCGCTTCAAGGATTTTTTTTTGTCTGGCGGTAAGTTCTTCACTCCTTCTGTTCACCATTTTGTTCACCTTATATATAAATAAGCATTTCACCCGGTTTTGTCAAGTAAAAAATAAAAAGATGCTATTTAAAAATTAAAAACAGTTTTCCTTAACAATTGTTTTTTTATTGACTGAATATTCTAATTCCATGTATTATTAGTATGGATTATTCATAAAAACATCAAAATGACAGAATCAAAAGACAGAGATTATCTCTTTCTTTTACAATCGCTCGCAATGACACAGCAGTCTTGATCCCGGAATAATCCGGCTTATATATCCGTGTCCAGAGAAGAAAAATTGGATTTAGATTAAAATAAGATCAAAATTTGATTCATATGTTTATATGAGGAGGAAATTATGAAAAAAAGACTGCTTATCTTAGCCTTTATTCCTCTGGTTCTTTTTTTTAATACCTGTAAACAAGAACCAGAATTTCCGCAGCCTGAATTGATCTATTCTGAAACAAAAAAAGTTGATGTGGTGGATGATTATTTTGGCACTGAAGTTCCTGATCCTTACCGCTGGTTTGAAGACATCAATTCTAAAGATGTCAAATCCTGGGTAAAAGCCCAAAATGAGGTCACTTTTTCCTACCTGGAACAGATTCCCTTTCGAGAAAAAATCAGGCAGCGCATCACCGAACTCTACGATTATCCTAAGTATTCTTCTCCATTCCGGGCAGGCGATTATTATTTTTTCTATAAAAACGAAGGCCTGCAGAATCAGTCTGTTATCCATGTCCAGAAAGGCCTGGATGGAGAGCCTGAAGTATTTATTGACCCCAATAAACTTTCTCCTGACGGAACCATTAGAATCTACCTTATTGGCTTCTCCAAAGATAACCGCTATGCCGCCTATTCCCGTTCCGAAGCAGGCTCAGACTGGCAGGAAATCAGAATTATGGAAATCGAGACCAAAAAAGAGCTAAAGGATCGAATCCGTTGGGTCAAATTCAGTGGAGCTGCATGGTACCAGGATGGTTTCTTTTACAGCGGATATGATGAACCAAAACCAGGACAGGAACTTAAAGAACAGAACAAGCACCAAAAGATTTTTTATCATGAACTCGGGGATCCCCAAAAAAAAGATAAGCTAATTTATGAAGATAGGGAACATCCCTTACGCTATGTCTCTGCAGATGTGACAGAAGATTCAAAGTATCTGGTTTTAGTGGTCTCCGAAGGGACAAGCGGGAATGAACTTCACTATAAAGAACTGGGGGAAGAAAAAGCGGAATTCAAACCTCTCATCACTGGTTTTGACAATGACAGCTATATCATCGATAATCTCGAGGAGAAGTTTTTAGTCTACACCAATATCGATGCTCCCAACTACCGGGTGGTCAAAATCGATCCGAATGCTCTCGAAAGGGATAAATGGGTTGATGTCATTCCCGAAAAAGCTGAGGTTCTTAACAGCACCAACACAGCTGGCGGTTATCTTTTCTGCCGCTATCTCAAGGATGCCCACACTCAAGTTTTCCAGCATGATTTAGAAGGAAATCTGGTTCGGGAAATCGAACTCCCTGCTTTGGGAACAGCCTCTGGTTTCGGCGGGAAAAAAGAACACAAGACTCTTTTCTACGTGTTTACTTCTTTCACTTATCCTCCCACCATTTACAAGTACCAGGTTGAAGACGGCACTTCTGAAATTTTTCGCAAAACCAAAGTCCCCTTCAATCCAGAAGACTATGTGACCCATCAAGTTTTTTACACCAGCAAGGACGGCACTGAGGTTCCCATGTTTCTGGTTCACAAAAAAGGAATCAATAAAAACATTAAAAATCCTGTTTTCCTCTATGGTTACGGGGGATTTAACGTCAGTCTCACCCCTTCTTTCAGCTCCACCCGGATTTTTCTTTTAGAAAACGGATTCATCTTTGCCCAAGCCAATCTTAGGGGAGGCGGAGAATACGGAGAAAAATGGCATGAGGCTGGAATGCTTCTCAACAAGCAGAATGTTTTTGACGATTTTATTTCAGCTGCTGAATTTTTAATCGATGAACAATACACTTCCAAAGACAAATTAGCTATAGCGGGTGCTTCCAACGGCGGTCTATTGGTGGGAGCAGCCATGACTCAACGCCCTGACCTTTTCGCTGTAGCCCTCCCTGCAGTGGGAGTGATGGATATGCTGCGGTATCACAAATTCACCGTAGGATGGGGATGGGTTGTGGAGTACGGTTCCAGTGAAGAAGAAAAGCACTTTGAAAATCTTTACTCTTACTCTCCCTACCATAACCTTAAAGAGGGCGTTTGTTATCCAGCCACATTAGTGACCACAGCAGACCATGACGATCGAGTGGTGCCGGCTCATTCCTTTAAATTTATTGCAGCCCTACAAGAAAAACACGCTTGTGAAAATCCTGTGCTCATCCGGATTGAAACCCGCTCAGGTCACGGCTCCAGCTCCACCACCAAGATGATCGACGAACTGACTGACGAATACGCATTCATGTGCTACAACCTTGGAGTGAGTGTGAACAAAGAGCCCAATTGAATGTTTGCTTTCCTGAAGAATACCAAAAACTAAAAGAAGAGATCTTTAAAATTAGGTGAATAGGTAAAGTGTCCCCAATTTTTTCCTTTATTAAAGAAACAGCTTCCTCTTCAATTTTCAGATTTGCTTTGAAAAATTCACAAGAATTCCCCTTTTTTCGTTTCCATTTCTGCTTGCACTTTCCTGGCTGATTTTTCATTGTTCATATAATGAATCGCTATCCCTGATACAACGCCGGCAAGTTTCAAAGCAATCTTTCTCTCCTATTCCCTTACTGCTCCCGGTTATAAGCGCAACTTTATCTTCCATGCTTTCACCATATTTTACACCATTGAATTAAAACCTTGAAGAAAATAAATATTTTATTTAAACTTATTAGATGTGATGTTATCATTTCAAATAAAAATGAACATCTTAGGTGAATTTCCTATCTCCAAATCCATCAATCCAATAATTCCAGATAAGATATCTTTTCAGAAGGCAGATTCTAAAAACATTGATAACCAATCATGGCAACAATTGATATAGGAATCATTAATTCCCTAAATACGGAGGTTTTGATGAAAAAAACATCAATACTGATATCAATCATTTTTTTTACTGCAAGCTGTTATACTTTCGAAACCCAACCAAAATTGGATGTTTTTCACAAAGAAATCCCAATAGCAGGGAATACAAACATTTACTTTCAAAACATCCATGGATCTCTTGAAATTTTTGGCTGGGGAAAAAATAAAATGATTGTTAACGCAGCAAAATACGGAACCAATTCCCAAAGACGGCAAATTGATATTGACTTCGATAAAAAGGATAACAATATCACTATGAATACCCTTTATCCCCGGTTTAATGATAAATCGAACTTTGTCAATTTTGAACTCCGGGTTCCTGAAAAAATCACATTCAAACAGATTAAAATAAATAAGGGCAATTTCATTTCCAATCAAGTCTATGGAGAATTGAATGTTGACATTGAAACCGGTCATATTGAACTTGAAGATTTCTCCGGCAGATGTCGTTTATCGACCCAAAAAGGATATATTCTTGCCCGGATTTATGAAATAAAAAAAGAAGATGATTTTTCTTTCAAAACTCAAAAGGGCGATATCTATATATATCTTCCCACAAAAATAAATGCCACTATCGAAGCAGAAACGGCTGAAGGTAAGGTCAAATCCGAAATCATAGATAAAAACAAAGAGAAAACTCCTGTTCAAAAATGGAATCAAATTCTTGGTAAAGGGGAAGCCCGGTTAAAAATTCAATCCTTAGAAGGAAATATCAATATTAGAAAAATCTTCTAATTTCAAATCCTTAAAAAAGAATCCTCATTTTAAAGGACCGACCGCTTTCTCCACTTCATCTAATATTTCGCCAGATTGCACCACTTTTTTAAGCGTATTGATATCATTATAAAGAGGGCGATCTTCATCAAGAAATTCAATATGTTTTCTTATCACATTATAAGCTGCCTGGACTCCTTTTCCTGGTTTTAATGGTTTGCGCAAATCAATAGCCTGAGCCCCAGCCATCATTTCAATAGCCAGAATAGCTTGGGCATTGTCAATGATCTCCCGTGTTTTGAGGGCGGTGGTCATTCCCATACTAACAAAGTCTTCCTGATCGGCAGCCGCAGGAATTGAACCTGTCGCAGCAGGATGAGAAAGCACTCTATTCTCACACACCAGGGCTCCTGACGTGTATTGAGAAAGCATGAGCCCAGAGAACATCCCTGCTCCTCTGGTTAAAAACGCAGGCAATCCCACATTTAAATTCGGATTCATCAATCTGTTCAATCTTCTTTCAGATAAAACAGAGACAGTAGTAACAGACGTCCCTAAAAGTTCAAGGGGAAATGCCAAAGGGGTTCCCTGAAAATTGGCTCCTGTGAGAACAAGATCTTCATCCGGAAAAAAAGTTGGATTATCCGCCACTCCACTGAGTTCTATTTCAATCATATATTTCGCCCATTTATAGGCGTCCCGGGCTGACCCAACGACCTGGGGTGTACTGCGCAAACTGTAAGCATCCTGAACCTTTTTTCCACTCTGAGCAAGAAGTTCACTTCCTTCAGTGATGCGTCTTATCACTTCTCCGGACTCTATCGCCCCGGGATAACCACGTGCTTTATGTAGTCTCTCATCAAATGCCTTCATATTTGCATTCAGAACTTCAAGAGTCATCGCCGCGGCAATTTCCGAATTTTTTACCCATTGATAGGTGTCATATACTTCCAAGGCTCCCATCCCGGCAATGACATTGGATCCGTTTATCATAGCTAAACCATCACGTGCTTCAAAAACAATGGGTTCGATTCCAGCTTCTTTTAAGGCTTGTTGGGCAGGCATTCTTTTGCCTTTATAAAAAGCTTCTCCTTCTCCTATGAGAACAAGAGCCATTTGCGCCATGGGAGAAAGGTCTCCACAGGCTCCCACTGAACCTTTCTCACACATAACCGGAGTCACTCCTTTGTTTAAAAATTCTTTTAATGTTTCGACAACGATGGGCCTTAATCCAGAATGACCGTGGCAGTGACAATTAATCCTCCCAAAAATGGCAGCTCGAACAATATCCTCGGAAAAAGGTTCTCCATATCCAGCGGCATGGCTGTAGATCAAATATCTCTGGTATTTCTGAGCCTGTTCCTCTGATAAAGCCACTTCGGCAAGCTCTCCGATTCCCGTATTAACGCCATACATCACCTCTTTTTTTTTGATCTTGTCCTCCAGAAGTTTCCGGCATTTTTTTATTTTTTCCAGAGCTTCAGGGGATATGGATATCTTTTCCCTGTTTCTAGCAACAGCTTCCACATCCTCAATGGTCACATCACTGCCCTCAACCATTATTGTCATATTCATTTCTCCTTATTATGATTTGCAAATATTAATATTAAAAAGGAAGTGGTTAAAAGTAAAGAGATAAAACAATTTGAAGTTCCCCCATTTTTTTCTTTGGGTTGAAAATTGTTACTCGAGATTCCCTTCTTCTTTTCGTTTGTTGAGAACCCCTATCATATCTTTAACCATAGAAGCAAGGTCATAATCAGAACACCAATCCCATTCATTGCGCGCTGCGGAATCATTGATGGTATTAGGCCAGGAATCAGCTATATTCTGGTATTTTTGATCCACTTCGTATGACACCTTAAATTCCGGTATATGCTTTTTTATTTCAGATTCCAAATCTTTCACTGAAAAACTCATAGCAGAGATATTATAATTCGATCTGTGTTTCAATCTTACTGTATCCGCTTCCATCAAATGGATGGTGGCTTTTATCGCATCGGGCATATACATCATAGGCAAGACAGTCTTTTCATTCAAAAAACATACAAATTTCTCTCCCTTTACGGCTTTATAAAATATTTCCACAGCATAATCTGTGGTTCCTCCTCCCGGTAATGTCACATTGCTTATAAGCCCTGGATATCTTAAACCGCGCACATCCAATCCATACTTTTGAAAGTAATAATCTCCCATCAGTTCACCAATCACCTTTGTGATTCCATAGATGGTTGAAGGTTTTAAAATCGTATTTTGAGGCACATTTTCCTTGGGCGTCTCTGCCCCAAATACAGCGATGGAACTGGGCACAAATACACCCACCATTTTTCTTTCCCGGGCGACTTCCAGTACATTGTACAGCCCATTTGTGTTGACATCCCATGCCCTGAGTGGATATTTCTCACCCGAAGCAGAAAGAATAGCAGCCAAGTGATAAATGGTATTGATTTGATATTGTTCCACAACCGATTCAACGCTACCTCGTGACGTCACATCAACAATCTCATAGGGCCCGGAGTCCAGTGATTTGTTATTCATAGATTTTTTGATATCAGAGGCGATAACATTTTCAGGCTCAAACTGTTCTCTTAATTTCAATATGAGTTCAGAACCAATCTGCCCTGCAGCTCCTGTTACTAATATTTTTTTCGGTCTCTTTTTCATATGATTTCTCCAAATATCTTCCAAACATTAAAAATTTATATGACCTGGGCAATGAAAAGAAAAGTATTACACAAAAGTACCATACTCAAATATAAAAACGAGTGAGGCTTTATAGCTTTTTGAATCAAAATAATATTATAAATTGAACTCACCAAATTATTTGCTATTTGTTTTTTCCTTTTCATTAACTTTTTCCATTGTGATTCCTGTATACCCGTAAAATATCGAAACCAATGGATTCATCAAATTTAAAAACGCATAGGGAAGGTATAAAAGAGGATTGACTCCAAGAGTCGCGTGCATGAATGCTCCACAGCTATTCCAGGGTATAAGAGGAGAGGAAAGAGTGCCTGAATCTTCCAAACATCTGGATAGGTTTTTAGGATGAAGTTTTTTCGCATCAAAAGCATTTTTATACATTCTTCCAGGTATCACAATCGCAATATACTGGTCAGAAGCAATGGCATTCATTCCAATACAGCTGAAAATTGTGGTGACCACCAGAGAACCTGTCCTTCTCACTCTTTTTAAAAGCGATTTAGCTAAAACATTGAGCATACCTGTTTTTTCCATAATTCCACCAAAGGAAAGGGCACAAATAATCAATGCCACAGTTTCCATCATACTGAGTAGCCCGCCTCTTGTAAGCAGATTATCAACCATTTTAACTCCGGTTTGAGAAACATATCCTGAATGAGCAGCCTCAATAAAATCAGCCATTGACTTGGACTGGGTCAGCATGGCAAAAATCCCTCCCATTAATGTTCCCCCTAATAATGCAGGCAAAGGAGGAATTTTTTTAACGACCATGATAATCACAAGTACAGGAGGTATTAAAAGAAGGGGATGAATAAAGAAGTGGTCTTTTAAGGTGAGAAGAATTGTTTGGATATTTTGAGATTCAAGGGAGCCTCCGGAAAATCGTGTCCCTATAAGAGCATAAATGACAATGGAGATGATATAACCAGGGACTGTCGTATAGATCATATGCCTTATATGCGAAAATAAATCCGTTCCGGCAACAGCAGGCGCAAGATTGGTGGTATCTGACAGAGGTGACATTTTATCCCCAAAATAAGCTCCGGATATTATAGCTCCTGCTACCATAACAACAGGAATTCCCAACCCTTTTCCTACTCCAATCAATGCCACTCCCACAGTTCCAGCCGTTGACCAGGAAGAACCGGTTCCCAAAGAAACAATCGAACAAATGATTAAAGTCGCCACCAAAAAAATTCCTGGGGAGAGGAGTTTAAGGCCGTAATAAATCATGGAAGGGACAATCCCCCCCTGAATCCAGGTTCCAATCATGGTCCCAACAACAATGAGAATCAAAATGGCACCCATCGCAAGAGTTATTCCATAAACCATTCCTGACTGAATCTGCTTCCAGGGATGCTTATGAATAACGGCTATAAAAGCAGCAACGGCAGCCGCACCAATCAGAGGGATATGAGGAGATTTTCCCAGAAATCCAATTGTATACAATAACGCAAAAACCAAAAAGATGACTGGAATAAGAGATACCCCTAAAGAAATTTTTTTTGGCTTCTGTTTCACTTTTCTCTTTCTTAATAAAGTTATCAAATTTTACGTGATAAAAAGAGAAAAAGCAAATTAGATTGTTTTTAGAACAATTGATGAGTTTTTAATAGCTTAAAGGAGATCGTCCCGGGTGAATAGGGATAGAAATTCATATCCTTTGTCTTCAATATTTTTCCGTCCCCCTTCGAGACGATCCACAAGAGCCAAAACAAGAGTCACAAATCCCCCTTCTTCCTCCACAGCCTGGCATGCTTTTATAATCGAACCAGCTGTGGTGACCACATCATCCACAATCGCAACGTTCCAGCCAGTCTCAAAAGGCCCCTCTATGAGCTTTCTTTCTCCGTGTTTTTTGGGCTCTTTCCTGACTATAAACGCAGGCAAGGGACACCCCTCTTCTGCACTCAAGGCAGCCACAGCACTGACAATGGGATCGGCTCCCAGTGTAAAGCCTCCAATGGCATCTAAATCGAATGGTTTGATAGTCTCTAAGATCAATTTGGCTGTGAGATTGGCTCCATAAGGATCGAGTGTGGTCATTTTAGCATCAATATAATAATGACTTTTTTTCCCGGAAGTTAAAACTCGGGAAACATTGGTTATTAAAGATTTTTGTTTTATTATCTCAATAAGCTCTTTCTCTATCTTCTTTTTATTCAAGCTCTATCTCCTTGGTTTTTTCGCCTTCCTCTATTTTCACAGGCATCAACACCAACTCCTCTCGCCTGAACCCATCACTCTTTTAGTCTAATGGTACAAGTGCGCTCATCTAGTAAATTTTCTCTATTTTAATGCCTTTATAATACTTTTTCAATATTTGCTTATAGTTGGCACCTTTTCTTGCCATTCCATAGGCGCCTACCTGGCACAAACCGACTCCATGTCCCCATCCTTTTCCGGAAAAAATAAATTTTTCTATTTTCCCGTTTTGATCATAATCACGGTCTATAACAAAAAACGTTTCTCTGAGTCCTAAAATCCTGCGAATTCGGAATCCTTTAATCACCACATCCGATTCTGACCCGTTCACCTGAAGTTGAATCACCCGTTTAGACACGCCTCTCTTTAAAGGATTGATGTCTATCATTGTCCCTATGGGATAATACTGGTTAATCTTTTTTTCCAAGTCTTTTCTCGATATTCTTCTTTGCCAACTGTGATATTCAGAATTTCTGTCCAGAATATTTGTATAAGGAGAATACATCACCTGTAAAAGACTTATCTTCTCTCCGTCACCAATCCATTGAACCTTCTCACCCCCTAAGAGATGAAAACGGGAGACAAAAGAAAATTCTTCCCCATGTTTTTCAATAAAAAAAGTATTCGGTTTTAGAATAAATCTTTTTTCCTTATCTCCTTCTTCAATGATTATTCTATTCTCTTTATCAATTCCTTTAAATAAGCCCTTATCAAAAAAATCCATATAATTTTTAATCACTTTGTTGAGAATATAAGCCATCTCTCCAAGTTTTAAGACTCTATCAGGTTCTTTTATATCAATAGGAGGAGGAAAAATTTCCGATTTTATCAGATAGGCCATATATTTTTTCACATTCCCTTCCAAGCCTTCGAGGTCTCTCAAAACATAATTGATTTCATCCTCTTGCAACAGATTCTCCACTCTATTTTCCCATTTAAAAGCTTTCATAATAAGTTGGGCTAAAGTTTTGAAATCTATAGAAGAAACATCCTTCACGAATTCAACATAGTCAATTCCAAATAAAGTTAAAGCATTTCTTATCCAAGTAACTCCTTCTTCCAGAGAGGCATCACGCTGGTAATAATCAGGATCAATAATAGGAGAAATCACATTCAAACTGATCAAGCTTGCTATTTCAGAACTCACATTATTCCCATTCACCATTATAGGAGCAATGGTTTGATTGCTTTGAATAATCCAGCTCTTTTGACTCTCATAAATGCATTTGGTGCCTCTCAGATAAGGAAGGGCGGGTCCTCCAAATATATTTTCGACATTCTCTGTCCTACCTCCGCATGTGCTTGTGTAAAGAGCATTGATCAATTCATTCTTATATGAAGCAACTTCTCCTTTGGTTAATTCCACAGCCTGATTACTGAGATCATGTTCAGCACTTTTTCCCTTATAATACTGGGCAGCCGGTGTATCCCTTAGGTCAAAACCAGTATCCTCATTTGTTTTCATATTCTTGATCGCATAAGTTCTAGCAGCCACTGCCTGAGCCTTATGGGCTTCCATTTCACTAAAGGTATAAGGAGACAACTCACTGGGAACGACACTTTTCAAATAATCCTCAACATTAAGAATATTGATAAGCACTATTCCTTTTTTGGTTGGTTTAAGCACAAAAAGCCCCCGGTAATCTCTGTGGCCATAGGACAAATAGCTCTGAATATCACTGGGTATAAAATAAAGGACAGATTTATTGTTCAAACTTTTCAGCTCATCATTCACCAGAATCCATAAAGGCTTTGAATCCTTATCTGCAACTTCTTCCTTTAATATCCATGTGTTTTTGATTCCAATCTTATTTAATTTTTTTATATAGTCGAGCGCATCTTCTCTTGTGATGAAATCACCAATCCTTATTTGAAATAATCCTTTAATCCTGTTTTCCCGGTTTTCCGAAATATAAACATGGTGATTTATTTTTTTCTCCAGCTCCTGAACGATGAATTCAGCTTCTTCTCTTTTTTGAGTGTGATCAACCTGGATGACATACTTTTCAGAAAGTTTTTCACCCTGGGCTTTTATTAACGCTTCATCAGCATCTTCAGCAATAAGGTTGTAGTCACTATTTATGGCATAGATGTTCATTCCTGAAGAAGCATGAATCTCTATCTTTCTAAGGTTAATCCCCAGTCCTATTTTGATCACCGGTTTTTTTATTAAAAAACCCTGAAAAAACGTTTCCTCATCTCCAAACTCATTCGGCTGCCCGCCTACAATAAACAGGCATACAAAAACAGCTATAAAATGTTTGGCATGATTCATAGAGAATATTTTCATGTGCTGACTTGCCTATGGTAAAATTGTAAGCGAAAACTTACTAAAAGTCAAGAAAAAAACTATATAATCTACCTCTCTTATTTATGTACACTATATGTCGTATTCTTTTTATTTTTATTAAATTATAATTTAGCTAAAAATGGCTTGACAGGGCACATCAGTGAATTTTTATGGAGTTTCTCTTGCAACGTTTGAAATTATATAATATTCTTTTCACAAAATAATGCATAAGCAATCGGTGATAAAAATATGAGAAAAAAATATTTATTTGTTTTCATACTGTTTCTATTCATTCCCCAATATTTACCCGGAGAGCATCTCCTGAGCCTATCCCATGTCTTTCTCCAAGGCAAAGGAATGACAGATCAGGATAGTGATCAGATTCCTGATGATATATCTCTCAACATTATCATTCCTGACAATCCGAATGCCTACGAAATCTGTGTTGCCGGGGATCTGGCTGCCAGGGCTAACTTCGAAAGTCTTGCCGTTGACTTTTCAATCATAAAAAAAGAATCTGATGTGAAGTACAGGAAAAATATTTTCTTTCCTGTGCTCATCGGGAATAGACTCCGATGGACAAAAAAGCTGTTAAAAAGAGAAAGTTCAAGTTATAAGGACTTAAAATCCAATCAAGGAATCGTTTCTGTTTTTTCCGAAAACAATCAAACAGGGATAATGCTTTTAGCCGGATCGAGAAATGCACTTCTTCTCACGGGAAGGGCTTTCTTCTTGCGGTGGCCTTACATCTGGGATATCTGGGGCCGAAAAGAAGGAGACACGTACACTTCCGTTGAAAAAGACATCGGTGATTTTTTTAAAAATGAAAAAACCGAATTTAAAAATATAATCATAAAATCAGCAATATATGAATTCATCAATGCTTCAGAACACAAAAATTATCCTCAAAAACTGAAATTCCATACAGGCGAAATAAAAAATTTAATCATTTCTATCCAATTTAAAAATGAAGATGAACAGGAAAAGGCACTTCAATCTTTTAAAACACTCCAGATTGATCACAAAAGAGGAATAAGAACAAATCTCCTCTCCTATGCAGGATGCTCCCAATTGACTTTTGAACTTTTATACGGCTCAAAAATAAAAAAAATCACTATCGACCGAATGGGATATCCCCAAAGAATGCTCACTCCCTCCTATAAATCAGCTCCCACTCCAAAAGATTCAGGAAAAAATTTTGACCTTCTTGAACTTTTTTCAAATAAAGGTTTCTATTCTGACAAAAATGATGATCGAATTCCGGACAGTATAGATGCCTGCATTATACTACCTGAAGAGACAAACATAAAAGGACCCGAATATCTGGCATCTAGGATGGTTCTGGAAACGGCTGGGGCTTCTTTTCCCCTTCTTTATCTGGATAAGGAAATAAAAAACAACGAAAGCCTGGTTAGTCCTGTGCTCATCGGAAAGGATAATTCTCTTAATCAATCATTAGTGAAAACTGGAAAATTAACCATTCCTGATCTAGACCAAAACCAATGTATGGTCAGGATTATCCCCCATGCCTTCAATAAATCCAATGCCCTTTCCCTTATCAGCTCAGACAATCTAGGCGTTGAAAAAGCACTTTCCTATTTGAGCCAGATTTATCCCTATTTTGGATCCTATAAAATGGGAAATCCTCAATTCCAGGATGTGCCTGTGGATATTAAAGGATTTCTTAAAGGGGAAAAAGGAAGTGCGGAATCCTATTTTTATAAAAAATTGAAAGAATTTGTAGAAAAAATGGACTTTAAAGAACTTCAATATTTCAGTATGGATATTATTCTTCCTCAAAAAAATTATTGTTACGGAAAAGATCTAAAAAATTTTTTGAAAGAAACTCTTGACGCAGATAAAATCGAAGTCAAAAACTCCAGTCTCAAAGAAAGCAAACTCATTTTTGAAGAAGAGAAAGCTTTCCAATGGGAAATGGATAATGCTCTTGAATTGATAAAGGAACAAATCAAACCAATGCAAAATTCAGAAAAAAGTATTTCCATAAGCCTGGGAATAAGTGAATCTCCTGAAGTACGCAATCAAATAAAAAAACAAATAAAAGACATTTTAGAGCAGAAAAATATTTTCGAATATGACATTGAAATCCTGTCATCCTACAAACAGGGATTTTTCTGGTTAATCGAAAAAATTCTTCCCTCCATCCAGTCTGAAAAGATTGACCATCTTTTAATAAAATTTCCACGCCAGAATGACCCATTAAACCAGCCTAAACGATTTTATGCTGAGCCCTATCGTTGGCTCAAGGAACTTTACCCGGTTGATGAAATCATATCTGAGGAAACTCATATTCCATTAGAAAAAATTGTTTTTGAAATGAAAGAAGACAACAAGATTTCTTATGAAGTTCTCGCCTATGACAATAACAACAATATAATATTTCAGGATAAATTTTATCCGCACACAAGAGAACGGACTTATTTGAATGTTCTTCCGGAATGGGGAAAAACAACTGTGACAACAAACTGGCTCAAAATAAAACAAGGGAATCAAATTATTTGTGACACCCTTTTAAAATCCGACCTTGAACAGTTTTGGGAATACTACCAGAATGAAATACTGACACGAGTTCATTCATATATTCTTAAGAAAACCAAAAACGAACCTACTTTTTCAAAACAACCTTACTTTAAACGGCTGCTCGTCGAAATGTGGTTCAGCGAACCCGACTATAAACTCAACCTGGATGAAGAAATAATCAGTTCTCTCGAAGCCATTCATGACGAAATCTATTTTGATACTCTGGATTTTTTAAGAGGGATAACCAGCATTGGAAAAGAAGAAAAAAATATTCCCGACGATACTTCGAGGTATTCGGCTCCAGGAAATGTCTTTCCTTTGATTCATCCCTCATCGGAAGGAGAACCGGGCAGAATTAAAATCAAATTTGAAGGATGGAAATCCAAATCTCCACAGATTAATATAAAATGGAAAGAAAAGGGAAGGCAAGAATTAACTCATACCATAGTGTTCCCTTCCATAAAGGCAAAATCTATTAAAATTCCTTCCTTAATCTATAATGGCAGCAAAGACATCATAGAACGCTTGTATGCCAAAATCGAGTTGAATCAAAAGGAAGATTATTTGAATCTTATTGACATTATCAACAATTACAGAAAACTAAAAAATCTTGAAATCATTCCATGCTCATTTGATTATCCTCAACTGAAATCAATCATTTGGGGAATAGAGTGGAATGACCTTAAAAAAGATGAAATATTTGATACTTCTTCTGCAAAGGAGATACTCGATAAAAATATAAAAACAGATACCGATAACGGTGATATTGTCCCTACAGATAAAATCCTATCTCATCAGATGTGTATGGAAATTGTTCAAAAACTCAGTTCTTTCGATGTTATCCACAGCTATAATGCAGGAATTTCCTATGAAGAAAGAAAAGTCCCTGTCATTGAAAGCTTCCTTCCTAACAAAAAATATGTATCCATTCCTCGACTTGTCACCTTCAAGCCAACTCTCTATTTAAACGGTCGGCAGCACGCCAATGAAGTCTCATCCACAAATTACATATTAAAATTTGCCGAGCTTCTTGCTAGAAAAGATGAATTTAAAAACTATTTGAATAAAATAAACTTTATTTTTCATCCCATGGAAAATCCGGACGGAGCTGACCTGGCTTATCAACTTCAAAAAATCACTCCTCATCACAGTCTTCATGCGGGCAGATATTCACCCCTGGGCATAGAAATCGGATATCTGATAAATGCACCTGATCCAATTTTACCGGAAGCAAAAGTAAGAAAAGAGATTTTTGAAAAATGGCTTCCGGACATTCATCTCAACCTCCATGGCTATCCTTCTCATGAATGGGTTCAGCAGTTTTCCAACTATTCCCCTTACTTGTTTCGCGATTACTGGATTCCACGAGGTTGGTTTGCCTATTACCGGGCTCTTTCCCTTCCTATATACGAAAAATGGACCAAGGCAGGCATACAGTTAAAAAAGTTCATAATAAAGGAAATGAATGCCAGCGAAAAAATCAGTTCTTCAAACAGAAAATTTTATAATCGCTATTTCCGGTGGGCAGCCAGATGGCAACCCCATATGAATTACCTTGAAATTTATGATGGATTGAATCTTTACTCAAAAAGACGTTCCTCCACAGAAAGAAAACTTTCTCCCTCAAGGCGCATCACCTATATATCAGAAGTTCCCGAACTCATGGATGAAACAGCTCACGGTGAGTGGCTGAATTTCCTGTGCCAGCAGGGATTGAGTTATATAAAAGCCCACGCCAAATACCTCTCCAATACAAAATTTGAAATAGCCCGTATCGAAGAAGAATTGAAAAACAGGATCCATATCCAATTCATTCGCAGCCGCCCTGGGAATTTAGAAGAAGACGAACAATGACATTTTCAGTTCAATCGCCTGTCTTTTTCATCCTTCCCCCATTCGGGCAGTTTGAACTGTTCAGGTTTAAGCTGGAGTACTTTTTGAAGCCATTCAGAAGGATATCCTTCACTCCGGGGACGCCCTTTTTCATCTTTCACATACCCATCATTGTATTTTGTTAAAAGATATTCTCCTAAATCAATCCACCGTCTTACCACCATTTCTCCTTGAGACACAGAGTAATTGGTAAGAAACTCTTTGGCAAGCTCTGGATCCGTCTTATACAACTCCACAGCTGTTTTTTCTATCACTGGCTGAAAGGCGATAAAATTATTTTCCAGCTTTTTCTGGACTTTTTGTATATCCTTCACCATAGAGGAATATCTCAAATTCGCCAAATTAGCCACAAAATTAAAAACCCACCAGGCAGAATCCCATGAAAACTTTTGAATATCACCAACTGTGAATGACTCAGGAATTCGATTCACACAACAATAAAGGGGAACATAACAATTGGTATAGGTATCATCAACAGCAAACCAATACACTCCTCCCACAGCATCCGGAAGATTATCACGGGATTGGGATATGAATGAAAAACTGGTCTGTTGGGTTGAAATGGGCCTTTCCCAGCTGTATGTATTTTCATCTATTTCCCAGGTCAAACCTCTGTAACGAACAGGACAGCCAAAAGGGCCGGCATCGATTCCTTTGGTCATATCAAACTCTGTTCCTTCATAGTGATCCCGCATGATATTCATTACATCGCTGACAGAAAGCTTTTTGTCTGGCTTAATCCATAAGGGATATGGTTTTTCCCCTTTAACCCCTCGGTGGAAATCAGGAGAAAAATTTAAAGAAGGAGCACTGCGCCGAAACATACTCCACACCCGCGCCGCACACGTTCTCAAAGAGGAGGGCTTTGGGGGGTCAAATGCATAACGGAAATTGAAACGCTTTCCTGATTTTCTGTCATAATAGCCTTTTTCTTCGGCAAAGGAGATGATATTCTCAGAATACAGGCAATTTTCAGGATCATCCAGAGGAAACTCGCCAATTCGTGACATATTAGCATGAGCTGAAATATATCCATCCGGTATCCGTAAGGCAACCCAGTGAGCTCCTTCCCCTCCAGATCCGGGGCCAATCATTTCCATTATCCATGCTTCATTTTTATCAGCTATGGAAAAAGACTCTCCTGAACTGGAATAACCATATTCTGCCACCAGCTCTGTCATAACCTGAATCGCTTCTCTTGCTGTTTTTGCTCTCTGCAAAGCAATTCCCATCAGAGTGAAATAATTCAACAATCCATCAGAATTAACCAGTTCCTTGCGTCCTCCGAATGTGGTTTCTCCAATAGCTACCTGGAATTCATTCATCAATCCCACCACGGAATAAGTATGAGGAATTTGTTTAATTTTTCCTTTGACTTTACCACCCCAGCTTTTAATTTCTATAAATTCATCTGGTTTGTGATCTTGTGCAGGGATATAATCAAGCTTGTAGAGAAATTCACCGTCACAGGTATAAGTAATCATAACCGATCCATTTTCTGAGGCACCTTTGGTCACCAAAAAACTTGAGCAGTTATCCTGTGCCCATTGAACCGTAATCAAAAAGCTAAAAAGAAAAAGACACATAAAAAAAACTTTTTTAACTTTCATTATTATTTCCTCCATTCAATCATTTATGAGGTTAAAATTCATTTATAACTGCAAAACTGAAAAAAAACAACACAATAAACCGGGTTTAAGAGCAGCTCAATCTCCATCCTGGATAATAAACAAATCTTTATAAAAGATAACACAATGCTCTTTTCAATTCAATTTCAGAAAATAGTGATCTTAAATCAATGATAACTTTTTATAAATAAATCCGTATAGAAAAAAGAAGTGGTTTTTTGTAATATATTATGTTAATTTACTGTTTTCATTAGCATAAGAATGATTTAAGAGAGCTAAAAGCTCTTTAACATTTGGAGGTAACCAAAATGAAAAAAATCATATCATTGAGTATTTTAAGCATTTTTCTAGTTGGACTGATATCTTCCTCTGCTCTCTGTCAGAATGCCAAAGATATTATCGAAAAATTCATTGACGCTCAGGGGGGAAGAGAAGCTCTTGCTGCAGTCAAAGATTCAACTATTTCAGGTTCAATGCAAATTATTCAAATGGGTATAGAGGGTCAAATAGCCATGTACCAGAAAGAACCTAATAAAATGCGGATGGAAATGGAATTTATGGGAATGACTCAAGTTCAAGCTTATGACGGAGAAACAGGATGGTATATCAATCCTCAAACAGGTGCTACTGAAGAAATGACAGATGAGATGGCAAGCGAAATAAGAAGAGATGCCATAGGAAATTCAGCTCTGCTTTATCCAGAAAAATTCGGGATCACTTATGAATACAAAGGGACAGAAACCATCGAAGGTAAAGACTATCTTACTGTCGAACAGACCTTTGATGACGGCAATAAAGTAAGTATATACATTGATCCTGAATCATATCTTCTATATAAAACAAAAGGGAAATCGTTAAATCAAATGGGAGTTGAAGTGGAGACTGAATCCGTATTATCTGATTACAAAAAAGTTGAAGGAATAATGACTCCTCATTTAATCACCATATATCAAGACGGTGAAGAATTTTTAACAATGGATATAACCGAAGTCGATTACAACACAGGACTTAAAGATTCATTTTTCAAGATGACAGAATAAACAACAAGCTAAAAAAAACAGCAGAAAAAGATATTTTTTTCTCTTTTAGAAAAATATTCTATTTTGTTGCTTCTTCCAGAACACGGTACGCCAGCTTTAGAGCACGAAGGCCTTCTTCTCCGCTTACTTTATTGGTTTTTTTGCTCCGTATGCAGTTAAAAAAATTCTGGAGTTCTTTTTTTAAGGGCTCTTCTTTGGTAATTTTTAAAGATTTTATGGCTGTTTGTTGTCCATTTAAAGGAAAGACTTTAGTTTGCTGGTCTATATAATCAATCGAATAATAAGAAGTGGGTTCAAATATTCGAAGTTTTCTCACCTTGCCCTGATGAACCCGGCTGGCAGTCAGAGTCGCAATGCATCCAGAGGTGAATTCAATCCTTGCGTTCGCAATATCGATTTTATTTGACAGCACATGAATCCCGGATGATTTGATGGAATTTACCTCATCCTTGATCAAAGCAAGGATAATATCAAGGTCATGAATCATAAGGTCTAATACCACATCAATATCCAAAGACCTGGCTGAAAAAGAACCCAGCCGTTGAACCTCTATGAATTTTGGCTCTGAAATGACATTTTCTATGGCTTCCACAGCTGGATTAAATCGTTCCAAATGCCCGACTTGAAAAATCAAGTCTTTTTTCTTGGCAATTTCAACCAGTTCTTCTCCCTGTTCTATGGTCTCAGTTATGGGCTTTTCAACCAAAACCGATTTTCCTTCTTCTAACAATATTTTGGATATTGAAAAGTGTTCAGATGTTGGAGTTGCCACAATTCCAGCGTCTATCTCATCCAGCATCTCTTTATAATCCTGATAATATTTGACTCCATGACGATTACCAATTTGAACCGCTTTCTTAAAATCAATATCCACCACTCCCTTCAATTCAGCATCTTCGAGATAAGACAATATACGAGCATGCTGCATTCCTAAATATCCGACTCCGATAATCCCGACTTTTACTTTATCCATAACACACTATCCGTTTTGCCAGTCTATCATATTTCTATACTTTTAATCATATATTTTTTGCCACAATCAGAAGACCGTTCTTCTTTGCCAAAGAAACAGATTTCTCTTTTTGAAAAAATGGAATGGCTCCAGCCTCAAAGCAAAGAATCCTGCTTCCTGCCTTGATACAACTCCTCACAGTGTCCAAACCGATCACAGGCAAATCAATTCTTGGATCCTGGGCTGAACGACTGACTTTAACCACAACTGTCCCTTTGCCGGCCAACTGTCCTCCCCTTTTTATGGTTTCATTTGTTCCGTCAATCCCTTCCAAGGCTATAATAATTTTATTTTTTATGACAACTGTTTGTCCAATGTCTAAATCAGCGATTTTTCTGGCAATCTTCATCCCAAAATCCAAATCTTCTTCTGTTTCTAAAGACATTTCACCTTCAGTCAGAATCCCTTCTCTGCAAAAACAAGGCTTTAAATAAGGAGAGGGATCAATGATCTTTAATCCCATTTTTTCAAGGAAAGAAAAAACAGAATGGATAATTGAAGCCGGTCTTTTATCCGGTGTGCTTTTAAGAAGATTCTTTGAAGTTGCTTTAAAAGAGTCCATACTAAAAACAACTCTCTGATCAATTTTCCCAGCAATGATTATTTCTTTAACCCTATTCTCATTAAAAAACGAAATGAAACTTTGAACATCGCCAAGGGAAAAATCTTTGAATATGTCAGCCTTATCTTTTATACCGGATTCCACTTCTCCTTTTATCCCGGCAACAACAGCAATATGTCCTCTTTTTTTAACTTCATCTAAAATCAACAAAGGCATCTTTCCTGAAGCAGCAATAATCCCCATATGTTTTTTCATTGATACAAACTTTAAGTGAAATTGACTGTTTTTACGAATACTCTCTGTTCAATTCAATCAAGCCATTATGAAAATAGATTATTTCTCTTACAGTCAACGGTGTCTTAAACTTATTATAATGGATTCTCCCGGCAAAAGCCTTTGATCATCTATGATAAAAAGTTAGTTTCCCATCTCCTTTGTTAACGGAAAAATTTGAATCAGGATATAAACAACCCAAACACTATTCCATTTTCTTAAATTCCTTCTCTTTGAAAAGAGACGCCATGATTTCTCCTTCTACAGCAATTTCTTCATCCACATAAGCGGCTCCTTTGAGATGACAAAATCTGTTCCTTAATTTTATCATTTCAACATTTAATTTGAGCTGATCGCCAGGAACAACAGGCTTTCGGAATTTCGCATATTCAATCTTACTTAAAAAAACAATCTTCTCTTCAGGATCAGGAATGGAATGAAAAAGAAGAACTCCTCCTGTCTGGGCTAAAGCTTCAACAATAAGTACTCCAGGCATAACCTTCAATTTCGGGAAATGTCCTTGAAAAAATTGTTCGTTGTAAGTCACATTCTTTATTCCAGTGATAGACTTCCCCTTCTCCATTTCTAAAATTCTGTCTACCAATAAAAAAGGATATCGATGAGGAAGGAAATTAAATATATCCTCTATCTTCATAAAGGAATTTTTATTTGGATTTGACTGCATCATATCGTTTGATTACTTCATCAGTGATATCAACTGCAGGATTGAAATAGACCACAGCTCCCTGCTTTGTGACATCAAAAATCACATCAAATTTTTTCTCTTTTCCCACTTGTTCCACAATGGGGAGCAATTCATTTTGAAGTCTATTAAACAGCCTGACTTGCAATTCATTAATTTCTCTTTGGGCATCTTCAGAAAGCCGCTTTCTCTCAGTCCGCTTTTTATCGAGATCCGAAGACAATGCCATCACAGCTTCCTGAGTTAAAGTGAGCCTCTGTGTGTTCAACTTAGTCTCTAATTTCTGAATTTCGTTGTCAATATTTGCAATTTTAGTTTGAAGCTCATTGTTTTTTTCCTGCAACCTCTGAATAACCCTCTTCCCTTCAATCGAATCTTCCAGCACCTTCTGAGGATTGATCACTCCTATATTGTTTTCTTGTAGAGCCATACTTCCGGATGCAACGAGAACGGTTAAAATTGTCACTAAAAGAATTCTTCTCATCTTTTCCTCCTTAAATAATAGAAATTCTTTTGTAAATATATTTATTCACATTTAAAACGTAGTACCGATTGCAAAACGAAATGCAAAATTGGAATCACTCGCATATATCGTCGGATTATTATAAGAAAAAATCAACCTGAATGGAATTCTCAAAGCTGGCACGAATATTCTCACTTCCATTCCCAGAGAAGAATACATATTCTTAAAATCAACTTTTTCTTCCAGAGAATAGGCATTTCCCCTGTCATAAAAAAACACAAAATACAAGGGTCCTCCAGCCGGTATTATATATTCAACATTAAAAATAAAAGCTTTATCTCCTCCTATGTTTGTTCCTTGTTCGCTTCGAGGACCGATTGTATATATTTCATAACCTCTTATAGACCTTTCTCCACCTAGATAAAATCTTTCCCAAAATGGAATTTCCGAATCCCCGATAGGTTGAATAAATCTGTATTCCCAATGTATTCCAAAAACATGGTTAGAAACAACGGGGTGATAAAATGTGAACTCAAACTGAGGTTTAACTAAGTCAATCTCACCGCCTAAAAATGAACCTGCGTATTTGCATGAAGCCATATACAACGTTCCTTTGGTTGGAGTCAATGGACTATCAATAGTGGATCTATAAAGCATGGGAGTTAAACTGCTTATCTTATAATTACCTAATCCAAACATGGAGTAATATATAGGATCAAAATAGGTCATACCACTGTCTTCCTCATCTTCTTCATCTTCTCCAGGAAGGATTATATTGACATCTTCAAATGAATAGGTCAGATTGGTTCTCCAGTATCCAATGATCCTAGCACCAAATTTCAAATCTATTCCATCACCTTTTCGTTCATACAGATAGGGCAAAATCAAATGGCGCTTATAGATATTAAAGCCTAAATTGATCGGTAAATCAAAAACATAAGGCTCTGAGAATCCAAACACATAGTTTTTAATTCTTTTTCCGTGCTGAAGCATCAATTCAAGTTTTTCGCCGGCTCCCAGGAAATTAACTGTTGAATAACTAACTCCCGCAAAAAGACCTTCATATCCGCTGTATCCAGCAGTAAACTGAATATTATTTCTTTGCAGTTCATTCACATTAAGGGTGATATCAACTTGAGAAGGATCTTTCGGATCTGGAGCCACTTCAGGTTCTCCTTCCAATTCAACCAGTCCTAACTGATTCATCCTTAACAAGCTATTCTTGAATAAGGAAAAATGAAATCTCATTCCTTCTCTTAATAGCATTTCCCGTCTTAAAACTTTATCTTTTGTGTAAGTGTTTCCTTTGAAATTAATCCGTCTGACATAGGCAACTTCACCTTCATAAATGTTATATACCAAATTCACTCTTTTCCTCTTGGGATCAAGATTCTCTCTGGGAACAACTTGAGCGTATATATAACCGATATCACGATACGCATTTGAAATATCTTCGATACTCTGTTCTGTTATCTTGGTGTCATATATATCTCCTTTTTGAAATTCAATCAGGCTCCGCAGGAACTTTGTGGAAACAACCTCATTCCCTTCAATCTGGACACTTCCAATTCTATACCTATAGCCCGCCTCGACCGGTATATGAACCTCTTTCATTGTTTTCTTTTTTAAAAAAATGGTCCTCTTTGTAATTTCTTCTATTCTCGGATCTCCAACTTCCGCTTCCATATACCCATACTCATGAAATTTATTTTCTATATGTTTCAAATCCTCTTTGAGTTTATTCGGTTTAAAAACATCCTTTCCCAAAACCAAGGAAATCAATCCATGCTCCATATTCTCCTTCATGGCTTCTTTTAAATAGGCATCCGGAAGTTTGGACTTTCCTTCGAATATGATATCACTGATTTTTGTTTTTGTTCCCTCTTTAATATCAAAAACAATTTCAACTTCATTTTTCCTTTGTTCTTTCACATCAACTTCGATTTTTCCATCATGAAGTCCTTCTTCCAATAGCAATCCTTTGATTGTGCTTTTTATTTTATGGATTTTGGAAGGATTATAATAAGAGTGAACACTGACATATTCATTTTTCTCTTTTAACTTATCCAAAATATCCTTTTCTTTCAGTTTTTTTCCCGTCTTATATTCGATTTTCTTAATAACTGGATTTTCTTCAATGAATATTTTAATAATTTTCCCCTCAGGACTATCCTCTCCTTCAATTTTAATATTAGAAAAAAATCCTGTATCCCATAAAACCTTAAAATCATTCTTCAACCTAGATTCATTATAAAAATCCCCTTCTCTTGCAGAAATATAATAGAGGATTGTGTCCCTAGAAACACGCTCATTTCCTATGATTTCGAGTTTTTCTATGATTTCCTGAGCGTTTAGAAACAACGGAATAAAAAGAATTAATATCAAGCTAATTTTTCTCATTTTATTTATCCTTATAACACAATCTCATTTTTTTTTCAAAAAGAGCTCCAAATCTCTCTGGCTAATGACTTTATTTCTATTTTTTTGGTTCAACAGATATTGAACAATTGAAATCATTTCACGCCAGTTGAATCTCAACAAGAAATCAATAACATTTTTTAATTATTATTTACGTTTATAAAAACTTTAATGAGAGGATAAAAGTTTCAAATTTCCTTTCTCCATTAAAAATATCTTTTTACAAAATTGTGCTACCTTTTCATTATGGGTCACGATTATGGAAGACAGTTTCTTCTTTCTGTGTAATTCCCGAATCATTTTTAATATCATCTCTCCTGTCTTCCAATCCAGATTCCCTGTTGGTTCATCAGCCAGTAGTAACCTTGGTTCATTGACTAAAGCCCGAGCAATGGCCACCCTCTGCTGTTCTCCTCCTGAAAGCTGAGAGGGCTTGCTATGAGCTTTTTCCTCTAAAAATACCTCTTTAAGGATTTCTCGGCCTTCTTCTTCAGCTTCCTTTTTCTCAAAGCGATTCATCAATAGAGGAAAAACGACATTCTCTAAAGCTGTGAATTCAGGAAGAAGATGGTAAAACTGGAACACAAATCCGATTTTTTTATTTCTAATCTTTGCAATCTTTTCATTATTTCGCATTAAGATATTTTCTCCTTCAAGAATTATTTTCCCTTTTGTCGGCCTGTCTAAAACCCCTAATAAATTAAGCAAAGTCGTTTTTCCGACTCCTGACATGCCCATGATGGCAACCAGTTCCCCTTCGTTCAATTGGAAATTGATTCCTTCGAACACACGCAACACTCCTTTAGGCAAAGGATATTCCTTACACAAATTTTCAACTTGTAATAAATTATTCATATTTCAATGCCGTTACAGGATCAACCCTTGATGCTCGAAGAGCAGGAAATAATGTTGAAAGTGACGTAATCAAAAGAGTGATCACTATAATGATAATTAAATCAAGAGGCTTGATATGAAAAGGAACATAAGCTATTTGATAAATATCGACCGGTACTTTTATGAGTTGGAACGTGTTTGCCAAAAAGCACCATAACAAGCCCAGGAAAACACCGAATGCAGTTCCTATAACCCCAATCAATGCTCCCTGATGAAAAAATATTTGTTCTATACTATCAGGAGTCGCCCCCATCGCTATGAGAATTCCAATATCCTTGGTTTTCTCCATAACCATCAAAATGAGGGTAGCGATGATGTTTAAAGCAGCAACAAAAACAATCAGGGAAATGGTCAAAAACATAATATTTTTCTCCAATTTCAATGCTGAAAAAAGAGATTTATTCATCTCCATCCATGTGGTCACAAATGCTGAAGGGGACACTATACCCTGAATCCTTCTCGCCACCTGTTGAGCTTTGAAAATATCATCAATCCTTATTTGAATAAGATTCACACTTTCCTTGTATCCGAACAGCTCTTGAGCAGCACTTATGGAAATGAGAGCTGTTGAAGAATCAAACTCATACAATCCTGAGCTAAATAATCCGGACACTTTAAACCTTTGAGTTTTTGGGAAAAGCCCGATGGGTGACAACCGGGATGAAGAAGATATTATAACAACAGAATCACCGACTCGGGCTCCTATAGAGGAGGCTAGTTCCCGTCCAATGACGATTCCCGCTTTTTCTCTTTCTTGTGTCTCCGGGAGAGTCCCTGATTCCAATTTTCTTAACCACTGAGCGTGTTTCTTTTCCAAATCAAAATCAACTCCTTTAAGCATAGCCCCTGAACTCCTGTAAGAACCTTTGACGAGCACAGTATCATAAACTACGGGAGATACAGATTCTATATCCTCATATTCTTCAATCTTTGAGGTTATGATTTCGTAGTCTTTAATCCCTTCGTGCGAAAATCCCTGGACCATTATATGAGAAGTGGCTCCCAGGATTTTATCCTGAACATCCTCTTGGAATCCTGTGATGAGAGCGATCGCAATAATAAGAGCCATAACCCCAATGGCAATACCTAAGACAGAAATGAAGGTGATAACCGATATGAATGCCTGTTTTCGCTTTGCTGTCAGGTATCTTTTCGCTATAATAAATTCATATCTTCTCATAATAAACTCTTAATTAAATCGTTCTAAGTAAAAAATCAACAAAAAGATGACTTTGATTTTGTTATTCCTTCATTTCCGGTCAAGTTTTCGGCCGAAGCAAAGGAAAAAGGATAACTTCCCTAATTGAATGAACGTTAGCAAACATCATAACAAGCCGGTCTATTCCTATCCCCTCCCCTCCTGTAGGGGGTAGTCCATATTCCAAAGCCTGTATATAATCCTCATCTACCCGATGAGCATCTTTATCTCCTTTGTCCCTCTCCTTTGACTGCTGCTCAAATCGACTTCTCTGTTCTGAAGGATCGGATAATTCACTGAAAGCATTGGCAATTTCCATACCTCCCATCACCAGTTCAAAACGCTCCGCCTCTTCAGGATTTTCATTAGATAACTTAGCCAGAGGAGAAATATCTTTGGGATGATTCAAAATAAAAGTTGGCTGAATAAGGTTTTGTTTGACATATTTATCAAAAAGAACATCTAAAGCATTTCCATATGATAGACGCTGCTCCTCAGAGGTCAATGCTGAAGCCAATTTGCTCACTTCCTTTTCATCCTCTACTCTGGAAGTGCTGATTCCTGCAAAATGAGCCACAGCTTCTTTAAATTTCATTCTTTTCCATGGTCTTTTTAAAGAAATCTTATTTTCTCCAAAGGCTATTTCATCTTTGCCCATAGCCTCATGAACAAGGGAACTGATAAGTTCTTCGGTTAATTCCATCATGTCATTATAATCACTGAATGCTTGATAAAATTCCAGCATAGTGAATTCAGGATTGTGTTCCGATGAAATGCCTTCATTTCGAAAATTCCTGTTAACTTCGTATACTTTTTCAAAACCTCCAACAATCAACCTCTTCAAATATAACTCTGGGGCGATTCTCAAATAAAGCTCCATACCTAGAGCATTATGGAATGTTTTGAAAGGTTTGGCTAAAGCTCCTCCTGGAATAGAATGCATCATGGGAGTTTCGACTTCTATAAATCCTCTATCATCAAAAAATTTCCTGATATAGGAAATTATCTGACTTCTTAATATAAAAACCTTTTTCACATCAGAGTTCATTATCATATCCAGATATCTTCTTCTGTACCGAATTTCCACATTTTGTAAACCATGCCATTTTTCAGGAAGGGGGTGGAGGCACTTTGCTAAAAATGTATAAGAATCAGCCAAAACTGTTAGTTCCCTGGTTCTTGTTTTAAACAGACCTCCCTGGACAGCAATGATATCGCCAATATCCAAAAGAGAAAAAAGATCATATTTTTTCTTTCCAATTTTATCTTCCCGTAGATATATCTGAATCTGCAATTGACCGCCAATGATATGAAAAAATGTAGCCCTACCCATTTTACGGACAGAACTGATTCTTCCGGCAATTTTTACTCTTATTTTTTTTTCATCAAGCTCTTCTTTTGACAGGGAAGAATAATTGTCAACCACATTGACTATGGAATGATCTATCTCAGCATTATGAGGAAATAATTCGACTCCCTCCTTAGCTAATCTTTCCATTTTTTCGCGCCTAACAGATTCTTGATCAGAGAATCCTTCTTTAACTTCTTTGGAAATATTTCTCTTTTCAGACATTGTTTTGATCCTTAATCTTTTTCTTCTCTAAGTCTTTTCGAATTCGATCTAATATCCCATTTATAAATGTTGCTGCATTATCCGTGCTGTACTTCTTTGCAATCTCTATAGCTTCATTAATAACCACTGCTTGAGGAACATTTTTTTCGTATAAAAGTTCATAAACCGCCATTCGCAAAATATTACGGTCAACTATATTCATGCGAGGAAGCCTCCAATGGATAGAAGCGGACTCGATCATTTCATCCACTTTCTTTTTATTGGATAGGATTCCGTCCACCAGCCAGTCACTATAATCTCTGATTCCTGGTGAAAACTTTCTTTGTTTCCAGTATTTCTCTTTTTCCTTCTTTAAATCGGAATCATGAAATTCTAACTGAAATAGAATCTGCAGTGTTAATTCTCTAGCCTTTCTCCGCTGTCCCATTAATCATATCAACCTTAATCAAGAGTCGCTTCTCTTATTAAGTTCAAGGTTTCGACCACAGAAAACACAGCATCCCAACCTTTGTTTCCAGCTTTAGAGCCTGCCCGCTCAATTCCTTGTTCAATGGTATCCACAGTTAAAATCCCATATGAAATAGGGATTCCATCATCAATAGCTACCTGGGCTAATCCCTTGGTCACTTCAGCGCTCAAAAAATCAAAATGAGGAGTGTCTCCTCTAATAAGGACACCCAAACAGACTATTCCATCGACATTTTTTTTTCTTGCTATCTTTTTTGCAAGAAGCGGAATCTCAAATGAACCTGGAACTTTATACACAAAGATATTCGATTCCTCCGCTTCAAGCTTATTAAGAGCATCTTTGGCTCCTTCCATTAATCTCTCAGAAATGAATTGATTAAACCGGCTTAAAACAATTCCGATTTTCAAACCCTTTGCAGAAAGCTTTCCCTCATATATGTTCATGTTTCACTCCTCTATTTCCCCTTAAAATCTGCTTTTCTCTTTTCTAGGAAGGCTTTTGTCCCTTCCTTACTGTCTTCAGTAGAACAACATTTCCCAAAAAGATCGGCTTCCAAATCCAAACCTTTCTCTAGAGATTCATCCAATCCCTTATTGATAGCTTCAATAGCATATTCAAGAGCCAAAGGAGCATTTGCCGTTATTTCGTCAATGAAATTCTTACAAGTGGAATACAGTTCTTCTTGAGGAACAACTTTGTTTAACAGTCCTATTTGATGAGCTTCCTCTCCTTTGATTGTTTTTCCACTGAATATCAATTCCATTGCTTTTCCTTTACCCACTAATCTGGAAAGTCGTTGCGTTCCTCCGTATCCTGGAATAAGACCCAATTTCACTTCCGGTTGCCCCATTTTAGCATTTTCAGAGCCAATACGGATATGACAAGCCAAAGCAAGCTCTGTTCCTCCCCCTAGAGCATATCCATTAACCGCTGCAATAACCGGTTTATTGAAATTTTCAATTAATTTTGTTAATTTTTGTCCCTTTAATACATATTCTCTTCCAGATTGTTCGTCCAGTTCAGCCAATTCACCAATATCAGCTCCCGCCACAAAGGCTTTATCTCCAGCCCCAGTAAGAATAACAGCATTCACTTCCTCATCATTCTTAAAGGAGGTGAAGGCTTTATGCAATTCGCCTATCGTTTCTGAATTGAGGGCATTCAATTTGTCCGGTCGATTGATGGTAACCCATCCAACCTTTTCTTTTTTAGAAATAAGTAAATTTTCATAATTCATTTTCCCTCCTAAAGCTTTCAACAACGATCAATCCAATAATCTGTTGTTATTTAATAAAGCTTTTTTTCATATATCCTGTATTTTTTATATAATTTGCCTCCGATAGATTCTGTGAATTTATTGACAGCCTCATTATCCTCTAATTGCCAGGAGGTTTCACACCATTGATAGTTCCTGGCTCTTATATTTTTTTCCAATTGCGAATAAAGAAGATAACTGATTCCGGATGATCTGTATTCCTTGAGAATTCCAAAAACAACAGCTCTCACTCCTTTGATTTTTCTCCTGTAATAAAGGAATTTAAATATCCCAAAGGGAAAAATCCTTCCATTCATTTTCATGATAACTTCATTGTAATTTGGCAATGCAAAAGCAAACCCAATGGCTTTCCCTTTATCTTCGGCTAAAATAATGATTTTAGGATCGGCAAATATTTTTAATTTTCTAAAAATATGGCGCATTTCCTTTATAGTCCATGGGACAAATCCCCAATTTTTTCCCCAGGCATTATTATAGATATGCATTATTTTTTCTGTTTCTTCATTGACTTTGTTTTTATTAACATTTCTCAAACTCACAGTGGTTTGATTTTTTATTTGCTCTTCGATCATTTTAACTTTTTTTGTTGTTTCATGACTTCTATCCATAATATAAGCAAAAAGGTCTTTTGCCTTTTCCAAACCACACTTTTCCATGAGACCTAGGTAATAAGGAGGAGTATAGGGCATCATGTATACAGGAGGAGAGTCAAATCCTTCCAGAAGAAAGGCACATTCATCATTCATTGAAAGATTCATCGGGCCCCGAATAGACTTCATCCCTCGATCTTTTCCCCACTCGCTAACAACAGACAGTAAAGCTTTTGCCGTAATCAAATCATCAATGCTTTCATACAAGCCAAAAAATACAATCTTTTCATTATGAAATTCATTATGATTATTATCTATAATCGCAGCAATCCGACCTGAAATTTCATTGTCTTTGTAAGCAAGAAAAAGTTCCATTTCTGAATGGTCAAAAAAAGGATTTTTCTTAGGATTCAACTTTTCTTTCATATCAATTATTAAAGGAGGAACCCAGTTTGGATAATCTTTATATACTTTCCACGGAAATTTGATGAAATTCATAAAATCCTTTTTTGTTTTAACCTTTTCTATCCGAATACCACTCAATTCTTTATTCTCCAAATTTTAATCATTTTATCAAATAATAAAAAATAATAAAAGCAATCTGTCCGTTTTTATGAATAGCAAAAGAGATTCAACATTGTTGAGTTTCAGCCAGTATTATGGTAGAAATAAAAGGCATATTTTCAAATTGAGGTTTTTACACTTCTTTGTCCATGAATCAATAACTAAAAATTAGGGAAAAAACGGAGAGTTCTATGAAAAAAGCAACAAATTTTAAAACTCTTTCTCCCGATAAACTCATGGATTTTGATAAAGATGGAATGGCGACTGTGACCGAATATGGAACCAGGCTTGCTGGAAAGCAGAAAAAAATATCCACTCGTTTTCATATAATCGCCGATGTTCTAAGGGAATCCAATTACTGGGCAAAAAAAGAAAAACAAAAACAAATTCCATATCTATCCTGTCAGAACAATTGATGAAGGAATAGAAATATTAACCGGAATCAAGTCTGGAACAAAGGATAAAGAGGGAAATTTTGAAAAAGACACAGTCAATTACCTTGTCGATATGGAACTCCAACGCCTCGCTAAAAGCTGGAAGTCATTTGCCTCCTCAGCCAAAGAAAAAGGAAATTGAATGACTTTTAGACTTTTTTAGTTTTAAATCTTCATTCCCACCTTTTTTTCAAATACTCGATTTCTTTTATCTTGAGATAACGCCAGCTTCCTTTCTCTAGATTTCCCAGTTTCAATCCGCCAAAAGCAATTCTCTCCAGTTCAATAACCTTACTGCCTATAACTTCAAACATTCTTCTAATTTCTCTCTTTTTCCCTTCCCGTATTTCAACTCTCAACAAGGCTTTTTTTCCGTCCTTTTTAATCAAAATTATCTTAGCAGGAGCTGTTTTTTCCCCATCAATCATAACTCCTTTTTCCAATTTCTTTAAATCTAAATGATTCGGATTTCCTTTTACTTTTATTAAATATGTTTTGGTGATTTGAAAACTGGGGTGAGTTAAACGGTAAGCCAATTCGCCGTCATTGGTCATTAGGAGAAGACCTTCGCTGTCATAATCAAGCCTTCCCACAGGAAATATCCTTTCCTTAATCGAAGGAAGGAGATCCCTTATAAGAGGTTTTTTGAACGGATCTTTAAGCGAAACCAAATATCCAGAAGGCTTGTTTACCATAATGGTAATTCTTTTCTTTTCTTTCTCAACTATTTTTCCGTCTGCAATCACCTGGTCTTTTTTATCATCAATCTTCATTCCCAATTTCCGGACTACTTTTTGATTCACTCTTACTCTTCCCTGCTCAATCATTTCATCTGCCTTTCTTCTAGAAGCCACTCCAGATTGAGACAAATATTTATTTAACCTGACAATCATTTTTTTTATTTTTATAGTAGATATTAGCGGTCTCTTTTCTGAGAAAACTTCAATTTTTGAATGGTTCAGACTAAATTTATTTTAAAAATAATAACTCAAACCGCCGTAAAAAGAAAAATCCCCTATATTTAAATCCCTCTCTTCAATGATAACTTTGACATGATGAAATTTCCCTTCCCCTAAAATGGCAAAATTTTCTCCCATATTAATTTCAAATCCCAGTCCCAGATTATATCCTCCCTCCGAATCTTTATCAATGTTATGAATGTCTGCTGTATAGTATCCGAACCCGCCGCTTGCGAATAAATGAAAATAAGGAAAGGAGAAAAGATCATACTTGACATTTAAGCCGATGAAACTGTAATCAATCTGACGGTTCTTCCACTTAAAGGTAACCGCTTCCTCAAGCTCCATATTGTGGGCTGCCTGAAAATAGCACCCCTCAAAAGTGAAAACCCATAATCTGACTCCTGCTCTCAATCCGTAAAGAAAAGCAGTATCTGTATTGAATTCAATATCTTCCAGGCTTGGTTTCTGGGCTGAAATCCCCCCAAGAATTCCTAAAAAAACACCACCGTCTGCCAATAGAGTGTTAGAAGACATCAATATAAATCCAAGTATCAAACTGAATATAAATTTTTTTTTCATTATATCTCCTGTATTCCTATAAAATCGCACCTCTTGATATAACAACCAATAATAGGCATCCGAAAACAGACAATAAATGATTATTCATCTAAAAGTCAAATCTACTAAGGATTGGTCTTCTTTTTTCCCAAGATTCTTGCTCCTGCAGAAAAATTATAATCATTATTTTGGGAAAATAAAAACTTTACTTTTCTAATTTCGTAACAATAATTATAGGATAAATGGATATAAATGGCACGAGTTAACATTAATGAATCATTTGGGATGGCTATGGGGTCTCTCTGGTCCAATAAACTCAGAACTTTTCTCACATTATTGGGAATCATTATAGGAGTTTTCACCATCATTGCGGTCGTATCTGTCATCCAGGGACTAAATAATTTTGTCTATGAAGAATTCTCCTTCTATGGAGCCAATGACTTTTCAGTTTCTAAGTTTTCCATGACCGGAGGCTCTCTTGAAGATTACAGGGAACAATTGAAAAGAAAAGACCTCACCATAGAAGATATGGAATCCATTCGCCGACTATGCAACTCATGCGAACTGGTGGGAGCATCCACCAGCTCAAGAAGCACCGTAAAATTCAGAAACAAATCCATAAAAAATATAAGAGTCACCGGCTGGACTCATGTCGATCATCTCATAGGGACAGTCCAGGAACTGGAAAGAGGAAGACATATTCTCAAGGAAGATGATGAACATTCGCGCTTTGTGTGCGTGATTGGATTTGATGTCCATGAAAATCTTTTTCCTTATGTGGATCCTCTTGGTAAAAGAATAAAGATTGGACCACATAATTTTTTAGTCATAGGTATTGGCAAAAAAAAAGGCAAACTTTTGGGAATGAGTCAGGACGATTATGTGCGAATTCCCTTATCCACCTTCCAAAAAATTTATGGTTTAAGAAGAAACCTGGATATCAATATTCATACTGAATCTCAAGAACAAATGGCAATAGCTCAAGAAGAAGTAAGGACTATTTTACGCTCAAGACGGCATTTATCTTTTAATAAAGAAGATGATTTTTCCTTTAGAACTTCGGAAACATTTATGGATATCTATAAATCGGCAACCTCAAGTATTTATTTTGCCATGATTGCCATATCCGCTATTGCCCTTATTGTGGGAGGAATTGTTATAATGAATATCATGCTCGTTTCCGTTACAGAACGGACAAAAGAAATTGGAATCCGTATGGCAATAGGTGCCCGTAGAAAGGACATTATGTTTCAATTTCTTGTTGAATCCTCTGTTATATCCACAGTGGGAGGGATTTTAGGAATCTTAATTGGATTCATAATCGCCAAAATCATAACAGCAACCACTTCTCTTCCTTCAACAATTGATCCCGGCTCCATAATCATTGCCATTCTTGTTTCCACTTCAGTGGGATTATTTTTTGGTCTTTACCCTGCTAACAAAGCAGCAAAACTCAATCCCATCGATGCCTTGAGGTCAGAACAATGAGACTTGGAATCATTAAAGAAATAACCCGAATGGCTTTTGATTCTATAAAATCTCATAAAATGCGTTCTTTTTTAACCCTTTTAGGAATTATGATTGGGGTTATGACTGTCATAGGGATGGTTTCCATAATCCAGGGAATCAACCGTTCTTTTCTCAGTGAACTTGAATCTTTAGGCTCTGATATTATAATCATAGGAAAATATGATCCTGTCCAGATGGGTCGTCTCAGTGAAGAGGAAAGGAAAAGAAAAGATTTTACTTTTGAAGATGCCAGAGCTATAGAAACGGAATGTTCGTTAGTGGAAGCGGTGGCAGTTGACCTCGTTGCTGAACTATCCACACCTCTTACCATCAAATATCGAAGCACTATAAGTCAGGATGCCCCTGTCCTCGGTATGAATGAAAATTGGCCTAGGGTTCTTTCTATATATCTTCCCCAACAAGGAAGATTTTTAACAGAAAATGATATCAACCATCGCTCCAGAGTATGTGTTCTGGGATTCAAGCTCGCAGAGACACTTTTTCCTCATACAAATCCTTTAGAAAAAGAGATACGAATAGGTCCTGAAAAATTCACTGTGGTGGGAGTTCTTCAGAAAAGAAAAAGCATGTTCGGAGAAGCCCAGGACAATTTCATAGGAATCCCTATCACCACGCTAATGAAGTACTTTCCTTATGACCTTTCCAGAATGGAAATCATAGCCAGTTCTAAAAAACAAGGTTATATAGAAGAAACCAAAGACCAAATAATAAATCTTTTAAGAAAAAGAAGAAAAGTCAAATTCGGGGAACCCAATGATTTTTCCATATACACTCAAGATACCATAATCGAGCTATATAATGATTTAACCGGAGCAGCTTATCTGGTTATGATTATTATTTCCTCAATCGGTCTTTTAGTGGGAGGCATCGGTGTAATGAATATTATGCTTGTTTCGGTTAAGGAAAGAACCAGAGAAATAGGAATAAGAAAAGCCATAGGCGCAAAAGCTTCGGATATTCTCAAACAATTTCTTATCGAAGCCATATTTTTAACAGGAACCGGAGGAATATGTGGCATCATCATTGGTTTTTCCATTGCTTTTATTATTAAATCTGCCACCCCCTTGCCAGCTTCTGTTACTTCCTGGTCAATATTCCTGGGATTATTTGTCTCCATTTCTGTGGGATTGATTTTCGGGCTTGTTCCTGCTCAAAAAGCAGCCAAGCTCAATCCCATCATTTCATTAAGGTATGAATAAAATCAATCCAGAATACAAGGAAACATTTTTTTCTAATGAATTCAAAATCTATCCATAACACTCTATGTAACAGTCCTGCCTACAAATAAATAGATTTCTTTACTTTTTCTAAAGCTTCTTCAAGATTTTCGTTTTGTTCACCGGCAATTTCAACCAGAGTGGAGCTTCCTCCTCCTTTTCCTTTCACCATTGATGTTACCTGCGAAAAATATTTCCTCATATCAAGACCGGCTTCTTCAGAACAGGCTAAAATAATATGACATCCCTCTTTCATTCTCAGTCCAAAAAGAACAACGTAATTTCCTTTTTCTATCACATTTATGGCAAGTAACTTTAATTCATCCCGGCTTTTTGTATTGTATATTTTCTTAATAATCTTATTATCTGCTCCCTGGACTATCTTTTCAACTTCAAAATCGGCTAACTTCAATTTTAATTTTTTAATTTCTTTCTTTTGATCTTTCAGTTCTGACAATTTTTTTTCAATCGACGAATAAAGTTCTTTCTCATGAACCGTAAATCTTTCTGAAAGACTGCGAATAATTCTATCCTTGATTCTATAATCTTCAACAGCTCTTTTCCCGCATAAAAACTCGAGCCTGACATTATCCCTTATCCTATCCCATTTTGTGATTTTAAATAATCCAATCTCACCTGTTCTTTTCACATGGGTTCCTCCACATGCAGAATATTCAAAATTATCAACTTCTACCACCCGGATCTCACCACCCTTTTTTGGCGGTCTCCTCAATGGCACACTTTTTATTTTGTCCTCATGGACAAAATAGGTTTTGATTTCTTTATCAAGGAAAATAATCTTATTCACACAATCTTCTAATTTATCAATTTCTTTTTCTTTTATCTTCCTTTTGTCAATTTCAAGAGTGGAATACTCATCTCCCAGATGAAACGAGAGAGTCTCAGCTTCATAAATCCGATGAGCACATTGAGATAAAACATGCTGTCCTGTATGCTGTTGCATATGATCAAAACGTCTTTCCCATTCAATTTTACCCTTTACTCTGTTTGCGGTGATTTCTTCAGTGACAAAGTGAAGAATTTGATCTCCTTCTTCTTTGACTTCTGTTACCTCCACACCATTTAACCCTCCCTTATCATTGGGTTGCCCTCCTGATTCAGGATAAAAACAAGTCTGATCAAGGATTAAAGCAAACCTATTATCTACTTTTTCTCTCTGAACCACTTTAGCCTCAAACTCCGCTTTGTAAGGGTTTTCAAAATAAATGCGTTTTGTTTTTAATCCCTTATTCTTTTTACTGTTAGTTGAAGTCATGAATCACAAATTCTTTTTAATCCGTTCTGTTGTTTTGAAATGCACTTTAGCTAATCTTCTAAAAACCTGAATTCCATGTTTTTTTGCCAATTTGATTCCCCTTTCTTCCACAGCTGGAGAAGCTCCTCTGGGAATCTCCATCCCCCAATCCTGAGAAAGAAAATAAAGGCGTTTTAAAAATTCAGCCCGGGCTATAATCGAAGCCGCAGCCACAACAATATCTTCTTCTCCCTTTGTCTTCTGAATCAACTCGATATTTTTCCCTCTTTTCATCAATGCATTGAGAACAAATGATTTATCTCCAAACTGATCCGTAATAGCACTGGAACAAGGAACTTCTTCTAGAATATTTTCTATGGCTCTTGAATGCGCCCAGGCAAGTATTCTATTAAGATTTCTCATCTTTTCATAGAGTTCGTTATATTTCTCAGGACCTATGACCACAACTGTATTCTGATAACCTTTCCTTAGTATATCAGACATTTCTTTTATCCGGTTATCAGATATCCGTTTACTATCTTTCACTCCTATTTCTTGAAGGACTTTTTTTTGGTTATCCGGAACAAAAATACCCGCAACAATCAAAGGACCAAAATAATCTCCCTTGCCCGATTCATCAACTCCGATATGTCCTTTCATTTCACCTGACAATAAAGGAGACTTAGACATATATCCAGAAAGACATCAACGTAACAAATTACGCTTTTTTGCCTCACTAATTAAATCCGCCCTGAATTTAGGATGGGCGATTTCGATCAAGGCTCCTGTCCTTTCCTGCAGATTTTTTCCGTGAAGGTAGGCAACTCCAAATTCTGTCACAATATACTTCACATCAGCTCGTGTGGTTACCACTCCTGCACCTTCTTTCAAAACAGGTGCAATCCGGGAGAGCTCTCCATTTTTTGCAGTGGAAGGAAGAGCTATTATAGGAAGACCGTTTTGGGAATGGGCTGCCCCTCTAATAAAATCCACCTGACCTCCAAAACCGCTATAAATATAGGTCCCAATGGAATCCGAACACACTTGTCCCGTAATATCCACTTCCACAGCAGAATTGATGGCTACCATATTTTCATTTCGGGAAACATTAAAAGGATGATTCGTGTAATCTGTGGGATGAGCTTCAAATATTGGATTATTATGAGCAAACTCGTAGAGTTGCTTGGAACCTAACATAAAAGTCAAAATAACCTTATAAGGATGAAATGTCTTTCTTGCTCCGGTTATAAGATTTTTCTCTATGGCTTCCATAACTCCATCTGAAACCATCTCTGTATGAATTCCCAGGTCTCTTCGTGATTCTAAAGCATGAAGCACTGCATCGGGAATGCCTCCAATTCCCAATTGAAGAGTCGCACCATCTTCTATCAATTCGGCAATAAAATTACCTATTTTTTTTTCCACATCAGTAGCAGGTCTTTTTTCTAGTTCAGGTAAATCCATAGACATCTCAACAATTTTATCAACATGGGAAACATGAATAAAAGAATCACCAAGAACTCGCGGCATTTTATCATTAATCTGCGCTATGACAATTTTGGCGGTTTCGGCAGCTGCCTTTGAAGCCATAACTTCAACTCCAAAACTCATAAATCCATGTTCATCAGGAGGAGAAAGATGGAGCATGGCAACATCAATAGGCATCTGATCAGAATAAAAAAGAGCTGGGATTTGATGTAAAAATATTGGAATATAATCAGCTCTTCCTTCATTAATCGCTTGACGGTCAGCAGGGCCTACGAAAAGTGAATTATGGCGAAAATGTTTTTCCATTTCCGGTGTGGATAGGGGGTCTTCTCCTATGAGAAGAACGTGGACAAGTTCAACTCCTTCCAGTTCATCCTTTCTTTCTGCCAGTTTCTTCATCAAATAAAAAGGAGTTGCCGCGTTTCCGCTTATATAAACTCGATCGTGACTCTTTATTTCTGATACAGCTTCCTCTGCACTCACTTTTTTATTTTTAAATTCATCCACCCAAGGCATCAATATCCTCCATTAATTGGCGTTCCTTCATTTATCTCTGATGCTATTCTTCCTTTTTCAATTGATAATATCTTACCCTTTAGCTCTTAAAAATTTATCCATTTCCTCTGCAGCAATTCTTCCATCACCCATAGCCAATATCACCGTCGCTCCTCCCCTGATGATATCCCCTCCAGCAAAAACACCTTCCATATTGGTCTTCATTGTATTCCAATCCACTTCGATATTCCCCCATTTCCCTGTTTTAATCTGAGGATTCGTTTGTGAAATCAAGGGATTTGGACTATTTCCAATGGCTACCACAGCCATATCTATATCCATTATGAATTCAGAGCCCTCTACAGGTACTGGCCGACGTCTCCCTGAATCATCGGGTTCACCCAGTTCCATTTTCAGGCATTCCATCGCTTTAACAGTACCTTTATCATCTCCAATAAACCTCTTGGGAGTGGTTAAAAAATGAAATTCAATAGACTCCTCTTCAGCATGATGCACTTCTTCTTCTCTCGCTGGCATTTCAGCTCTGGAACGGCGGTAAACGATCGCTGATATTTCTGCTCCCAACCTTTTTGCTGTCCGTACAGAATCTATGGCAACATTTCCTCCCCCCAGAACAGCCACTCTTTTCCCTCTCAATACAGGGGTATCATATTCAGGAAATTTGTATGCTTTCATAAGATTCACTCTGCTTAAATATTCATTTGCCGAATAGATTCCAATCAGGTTTTCCCCTGGAATTCTCATAAATCTTGGTAATCCGGCACCGGTCCCAATAAAAAATGTTTCATATCCGTCATCTCTCAGTTCCTTGAACGTGGCTGTTAAACCCACGATAAAATTTGTTTTTATTTCTACTCCTAATTTCTTAAGATAATCAACCTCGGCTTTTAAAATGTTTTTGGGTAATCTGAATTCCGGAATTCCATAAACAAGGACTCCCCCTTCAACATGAAGCGCTTCAAAAATTGTAACCTGATGGCCTTTTTTCGACAGTTCTCCGGCAACAGTAAGACCTGCGGGGCCTGCGCCAATAACAGCCACTTTATGACCGGTGGAATGAGGGATTTTTGGAATATGGACTTTTTTATTCAATCTTTCGTAATCTGAAATAAATCTTTCCAAATTTCCTATTGCCACTGGAACTCCAGAGGCTTTGTTCAAATTACAGGTTTCTTCGCACTGAGTCTCCTGAGGACAAACTCTCCCACAAATGGCAGGAAGACTATTTGTTTTCTTAATACTCCGGGCTCCGTTAACGAAATCTCCTTTTTCAATGAATTTTATAAAAGTCGGTATATCGATTCCCACCGGACATCCCAGGACACACTTTGGATTGGCACAATCAAGACATCTCATGGCTTCCTTCTGAGCCAGCTCAACCATCAAACCGAGATTGACTTCATCAAAATCACAATTTCTCACTTCCGGATTCCGTTCCGGCATTTTCTGGCGTGGAATTTTCATTCTCTCTTTCACAGGAACAGCTTTACGCAATTCCTTACGCCATTCTTTATTATATTCTGATTTGAGCCTTTCCTTGAGTTTATCATGCATTTTTTTTGTTTCAGCCATTATTTTCTCTTTTAACTTATAGTCCTATGGGAAATTATTATCTTCCCAGTAACACAATGACTGGGTTTCATCCTTAAAGTAAGATTTTCTTCTCATGAACAATTCTTCCCAGTCTACTGAGTGGCCATCGAAATCTGGGCCATCAACGCAAGCAAATTTGGTCTTCCCCCCCACCGTGACTCGACAGGCGCCACACATTCCTGTCCCATCCACCATTATAGGATTCAAACTCACAGTGGTCTTAATTCCATATGGTTTCGTTTCCCTTGAACATGAATACATCAAATAGGTGCATCCGATTGAAAAAACATGGTCAATTTTTTTTTCTTTCTTAATGATTTCCTTCAATACTTTGGGAATATAATCCTTACAATTAAAATAGCTATCCCGCGAAGAAATAAAATATTTATCACTTAGGGATTTCAATTTGTCTTCCCAATAAAGCAGGTAATGAGCTTTAACATCGACCAGAGTAATTATTTTATTACCAGCTTTTTTTAAAGCCCGGAGTACCGGAAAAATACCTCCTATTCCGTAGCAGCCACACGCACATAAAACAGTTCCATATTTTTTTATCTCTGTAGATTTCCCTAACGGCCCGACAAAGACAGGGACGTCATCGCCTGCCTTCAAAAATGATAACTTGTGGGTGGAAGTTCCAACAACCATAAAAACAGATGTGATCGAGCCTTTTTCTCTATCCCAATCCGCAATAGTCAAGGGGACTCTTTCTCCTTTTTCATCGGGCATGATGATAACAAACTGTCCTGGTTGGCATTTTGAAGCAATTTCAGGAGCTTCAACTTCAATCAGATAAATATTGGGAACTAATTTTTCTTTTCTCAGTATTTTATTCATCAATTTCCTCTTCTTATCTTACATGGAATTCTTCTTATTGATTTTGATTTCTGAGAAATTTTATTAATAATAGAGAGAAAGGAAACACCATAATCACAATCCCATGATAAAGTTGCTTTTACATAGCCTCTGAAAATCAAATCTGTAATTTTCAGAAAACCATTGATTTTTCCATACGGAGATTCCACTTTTACTTGTTCTCCATCTTCCAAACCCATTTTTTCAGCATCTTCAGAGGATAATTTTATCCACATCAAGTCCCTGACTCTCTCTAATTTCTTGTTATGTTTTGATAGATCCAAACTTTTGTAGTAATCATAATTGTATTCAATCCATAGATAAAACGGGTATTTTTTATCTCTCGTCTCTTTCATGGTTTTCACTGGAATAGGGATAAATCGTTCATCACCTCTTTCTTCTTCCTTAAGAAAAATCTGATCATTTTTTTTCATTGCAGGGTAGGAGACTTCTACAAAATTCGTTATTTTTTTTCTTATTTCTTTTAAGATCTGGGAGGGATTTTTATAAGTGAATTCTTTGTTTCCCATTTTCTTTGCTATTTCTGAAATAATCCACCAACCCGGCTTAGAATCTCCTAAAGGATCGGATGCTTTCCCAAATCTTTGAGCTCTCCCTTCAGTATTCACATAAGTTCCTTCCTCTTCTGAAAAGATTGCTGATGGTAATACCACATCTGCATGTTTCATGTTTTCATTAATATAACTATCCTGTACAAGTAAAAATTCAGGCTTTTTTTCGTTTAAAACAGGAAAATGCCCGGATAAATAAAGAGCTTTTATATTTCTTTTCAACACAGAATCGAATATTTCATCGATTCTGGCTTCTTCAGTTTGAAAATAACTCTGTATCTCCAAGGTTCCTCTTGAATTGTTTTCCCGAGCTAAAGGATAAATTTTGGCTTGGCTCAATAAAGAAAAATTCCAAAGACTTATCAAATCATCTTTCAACGCATTTATTAGAATCCCATCCCCTCTGAAAAGAATCGCTTTGGGACTATCATTCAATAATATATTTAAACTCCTATCTAACTCTTCTTCTTTAATTCCGGTGGCTTCACTTACTCTGGAAATATCAATGTTTTCTAGAGATTTCAAAAAAGAATCGAACCCTTCTATTTCAGCAAAACTCTCTATACAATCATCTGAAAGAATGATTTTAGAAAAATAATCAAACACCAGAGCTTCACTTCCCGGTTTGATCCTAAGCCAGGAAGAAGCAAATCTATTGATAAAGGAATCCCCTGGACTTATAACAAGGAGCCTGGCTCCCTTTTGAACCGCTTTCTTTATTTCAATCCATATTAAAGGATGAGAAATATGAATATCATCATCTAAAAGGACAATGGTTTTCATATGAGAAATGCTCCGGATATCAAAATTGAAATCAAAAGGAAGAGATTTTTCCCTCATCAAATCTCTAAAAACTTTAAAAGGAGAAATGCTGACAGAACTGTTTATCTGATTTGTTTTCAATCCCTCTTTAGCAAATTTTTGGAAAACATAATTTTCCTCACAACTCATTTGAGAAGAAACCATCATCGCTGTTTCCTTTCCCTTGTATATTTTCATCTTTTGAGAAACAAACTCAATGGCTTCTTTCCAGCTCACTTCCTCAAGCTTGTTTTTCCTCCTAATAAGAGGTTTACAAATTCTTTGAGATTCATCATCGAGGTCCCTTATTATAAAACGCCCTTTCACACATGCCTGCCCCAGATTCACGGGTCCTTTTTCGGATGGAGCGGAACTATAAATTTTCTTTCCTTCAAGCTTCAATTCCAATTGACATCCCATTCCACAGAGAGGACAAATGGTCTCCACAACATTATCAGGACGAGCTTTATATTTGACAGCTCTCTCAACCAGAGCACCTGTTGGACAGACATCCACACAAGCCCCGCAGAACTGACATCCTGATTCCAATAATGGTTTGTCAAATACAGTTCCCACAATGGTTTGAGAACCCCTGTGGGTGAAAGAAATGGCTGAAGCCCCTCTTACTTCGTGGCAAATTCTGACACATTTTCCGCACAGAATGCACAAATTATAATTCCGTTCTATGAATAGATCATTGTTTTCGATTTCGTATCCTCTATATATAGAGGGGAATTCCACTTTTTTAAGATTCAGTGATTCGACAACTTCTTGAAGTTCACATGTTCCATTGTTCGAACAGAACACACAACCAATCACTTCTCTGGCTTTTCTGATCGTTGATTTATATTCATCGCAGTTTTCTTTCTCATCACAAATCAGGCAGGCATTGGGATGCTCAGAAAGGATAAGACTTAAAATCTGACGCCTGATCTTATTGATGGTGGGAGTATTTGTCTTTATTTCCATTCCATCTTCAATATAGGTGCTGCAGGAAGGCAGAAGACCTTTTTTGCCTTTAACAGAAACAAGACAAAGCCTGCATCCTGAAAAAGGGATTAAGCTTTTATGGTGGCAAAGAGAAGGAATATTTATGTTATTTTCTTTTGCTATCTCCAGTATAGTCTTTTTCTCTTTCGCTTCAATCTTTTTTCCATCAATAATAATATTCATTTACTTGCTCTTTCAGAAGAATCTTTTCTCAGAATTTTTTCTTTCTTATTTCCTGTATACTTAACCACAGCATTTACTTTTGGAGGACAGACATCCAAACAAGTCCCGCATTTTATGCACAATCCCTGGTCGATCACATGCACTTCTTTCCGGTTTCCACTTATAGCATCCACAGGACAACTTTTCTTGCACAACAAGCAGCCCACACATTTTTCCGGTTCAATGTAATAAATGATTAAGTCTTTACAAGCAAGAGCGGGACACTTTTTTTCCCTTATATGGGCTTCATATTCATGTCGAAAATACTTGAGGGTGGTTAATACCGGATTGGGTGCTGTTTGTCCCAGGCCGCATAAAGAAGCATTCTTTACAGTCTTGGCAAGTTCTTCCAGTTTATCTAAATCTTCTTCTTCCCCCTCCCCCCTGGTTATTCTTTCCAGGATATTAACCATCTGCTTGGTGCCGATACGGCAGGGCACACATTTCCCGCAGGACTCTTCCTGGGTAAAATTGAGAAAATAACGGGCGACATCAACCATACAGGTGTCCTCATCCATAACAATCATTCCACCTGATCCCATAATAGATCCGGCTTGGGAAAGAGTTTCATAATCAACTTGCAAATCCAGCATTTCTGCAGGAATGCATCCTCCCGAAGGGCCACCTGTCTGAATAGCTTTTATCTTTTTATCATTTTTTATTCCATCGCCAATATCAAAAATAATCTCATTAAGCTTTATTCCCATAGGAACTTCAACAAGACCGGTGTTTTTAATCATTCCCACTAATGAAAAAATTTTTGTTCCTTTGCTTTTTTTGGTCCCTATATTGGAGTACCACTCAGAACCTTTATTTATTATCAAAGGTACATTCGCCCAAGTTTCCACATTGTTAATATTTGTAGGTTTACCCCATAATCCACTCTCTGCAGGAAAAGGAGGCCGTTGTCTCGGAAAAGCTCTCCGTCCCTCAATCGAAGCCATCAAAGAGGTTTCCTCTCCGGAAACAAAAGCTCCAGCTCCCTCTACCACCTGAATATTGAATTCAAATTCAGAACCCACAATTGATTTTCCTAAAAATCCATATTTTCTTGCTTGTTCAAGAGCCAAAGATATATGCTTCACTGCAAGAGGATATTCCATCCGAACATAAATGAAACCTTCTGAAGCACCTATAGCATAGGCGCCTATAATCATCCCTTCTATGATACTATGAGGATTTCCCTCAAGCAGACTGCGGTCCATATATGCTCCCGGATCTCCTTCATCAGCATTGCAGATAATATATTTAATCTCAGAATTTTTGTTCCTGCATATTTCCCATTTTAATCCAGTAGGGAATCCAGCTCCTCCTCTCCCTCGTAATCCTGAATTCTTAATATCATTGATAACTTCTTCTGAAGTCATATTGAAAAAAACTTTGGAAAGTGCCTGGTATCCGTCGATGGCAATATAATCAGTAATATCTGTGGGATCAACTTTTAAATTGTTTTCAGTCAGAATTCGCTCTTGCTTTCTGTAAAAGGGAATTTCTTCCTGTTTCTCGATTCTGAGATCTTCTTTTTTATCTTGATAACATAAATCATAAACAACCTTATCTTTTAATATGGATTGTTCAATGATTGTTGGTACATTTTTGGGCTCTAGGTTTTTATAGAATATTGCTTCCGGATAAATGATAACATTGGGTTCTAATTCGCAAAAACCATGACAACCCGTAATTTTAATTGAAACCTTTTCACTGAGGTTCCTTTTCTCTATCTCCGATTCAAATGCTTCAATGATTTTTTTAGAACCTCTTGCCTGCCCACAAGTTCCCGAAGATATCACTATCATTTTTTTATCCGGGGAATCCCGGGAAAGAATTTCTTTTTTCAATTCATTCAATTGGTCTGGATAAGTTATTTTTTCCATTTCTTTCTATTATTGATCACCTATGCTCATTTATAATTTTATCCACTTTGTTGATGTCAACATGAGAATAGTATTCATCATTGACAACAACAACCGGTCCGATCGCACAACAACCCAGGCAATTCACTGTTTCAAGTGTAAATTTCTTATCAGGAGTTGTTTGATCAACCTTTATGTCTAATTCTCTCTCCATTTCTTCCACAATATGAGGTGCTCCCCGAACGTGACAGGCTGTTCCCATGCACACTTTGACAATGTTTTTTCCTCTTGGTTCCAAATTAAATGCATTATAAAAAGTAAGGACTCCAAATATCTCACTCTCTGATATCTGGAGATGTTTTGAAATAGTGGAAACACTTTCAGGAGGAATATACCCGTACTTCAACTGAACTTTATGAAGGATATGAATCAATTCCTTTTGTTCACCAGTAAACTCATCGAGAATTTCTTTCATACTCATTCACTCCTTATCTCCATCAAACGATTTCTTTATATTCCAAGTTAAACCTCTCTCCAATTTTCCTTTTTGATATCATACCTTTATAAACATATACTCCTTGTGCCAGGGATTTTTCAGATTTAAGTACTTTTTCTATACCGATTTCCCCGATTCTCAACAAGTAAGGAGTAACTAAATTAGCCAAAACTTTTGTGGAAGTCCGGCTAACTCCTGATGTGATATTAGGAACGCAATAATGAATGATTCCTTCCTCAGTATAGACAGGATGTTCAAGAGTTGTCAGGCGGCTGGTTTCTATACATCCTCCTTGGTCAATAGATAAATCGATAATAATAGACCCTTTTTTCATAGTTTTAACCATATCCCTGGTTACCATAACCGGAGCCCGTTCTCCGGGGCGAAGGACAGCTCCAATCAGAATATCTGCCACTTTTGTCATTCTTGCTATATTGTATTTACTGGCTATCAAAGTTATCAATCTGCCAGAAGTCAACTCTTCCAGATTTCTTAATCTATTCATATAACGCCCCAATGCAATGGTATGGGCTCCTGCTCCAATTAAGGCTTTTATCGAACTCCTTGCTAAAACTCCACTTCCAATGATAACGGCAGTAGCAGGAGGCACACTGACAACTCCACCAATGACCAATCCTCTTCCTCCATGAACTGTTTGAAGATAATGACCGGATATCACATGACACATCTGACCGGCAATTTCACTCAAACTCTCAATAAAAGGAAGTTCATTGTTTTCTTGCTGGATAATCTCATAGCCTATGATAGAAACTTTTTTCTTTAAAAGTTTTTTCACAATATCTTTTTTGGCGACAACAAGATGATGAAATCCAAATAAAACCTGGCTTTCTCTCACAAAGTTGCATTCCTCTTCATTGAGAGGAGAAATATTAAGCACAATATCAGAGCGTCCAAAAACCTCCTCTTTTGTGAATACTATTTTTGCTCCTTGATTTGAATACTCTTCGTTAGAATATCCTGACTTCAATCCTGCTCCCGCTTGAATATAAACGGTGTTATTCCTTTCGGTTAATATGGAAACACAGCTTGGGGATAATCCGACCCTGTTCTCAATTTTACTGCTCTCATTTATAACACCTATATTCATGTTCGCCTCCTAAATAATAAGGGCACAAATGATAACAAATATAAAGATATATGACAATAAAAATCAGGGAAACAATTTTTATTCTTTTAGAATCCGTGCTAAACGAAGATCTTATAGCTCATAAACAAATAAACCAAGTATAACAATAATAGAATGATTCCATTTGTTTTTGTCAAACGGCAGCCTATAATCATGCTCCCAAGCATAACAGCAACGATAATAATCATAAAAGGAAAAATAAAGTGGATGATATTCAACTCAACAGTAATAGGATTGGCAATTGCAGAAGCCCCGATAATCCACAAAACATTCAACACATCGGCTCCAATAATATCCCCCACTGCAATTTCACCTTCCCCTTTTAGAGCGGCTGTGATACAGGTGCTCACTTCTGGAAGAGAGGTGCCTAAAGCAATGATTGTGGAACCAATCAATGTTTTAGAAAGGGAAAAATGATCACAGACATTAATTGTCGTCCAGTGAACCAAACGACTGCTAATAATGATTCCAATAAATCCAAATAGAAATAGTTTTATGTGTTTTCGAACCATTGCTTTTTTTTGCAAATGATTAATCTTGTATTTTTCGGCTTTTTCTGATTCCAAATCATTTCTTTTTTTCTGGCTTTTTATTATAACCACAAAATAAAGGATCAATATAAAAATAAAAATGACTCCTTCAAGCCGTCCGATTGTCCCGTTTCTGGCAAGAATATAGGCAAAAACATCAACGGACAAAAGAAAAAGCCCTATAATCTTTATCAAACGGCAATTCACTATTATGACAGTCGGTGAAAGAATTGCTGCCAGAGCCAATGCCACTCCATCATCGATAATGACCGATCCCACGGCATTCCCAAGAGCTATTTCTGAATCACCCAGAATCGCGGAGATGACGGAAACACCAAACTCCGGTGCCGTGGTCGCCAGTCCAACCAGAACGATCCCCACGATCATCTTTGGAATATCAAATATGTTGGCAATTCCAATAGCTCCCTTTAAAAAATAATCAGCGAATTTAAAGAGAGCTACAAATCCGATGGCGATCAGTAAAAAATTGATATAAATCATTTTCCTTCATTCACAATTAATATCCAATAAAATGTCTGAACCATCTACAAAAATCAATGGCAGGATTATTTGTGTCGATGTTATGCAACTTTTTATCTTTTTCTATCAAACAATAAAACTTCAATAAATCATTTCTCTTTATTCTATATATAAATTCAACTCTTGAACGAATGATGAATACGATTTTCCTCATGAAGGATAAAGGATTTTTCCATCAAAAATTGTCATATTCACCTTGATCCCGGCTATTTCTCTAAGGGGGGCTTCAAACACATTCTTCGAAAGAACAGCAATGTCTGCCAGTTTACCTGGTTCTATGGATCCTTTCACATTCTCAGAGTATTCCGTGTAAGCCCCATTGATCGTATAAGCTCTCAGAGCATCTTCCAGAGATATTTTTTCCTCTGGTATCCATCCCTGGGAATGAGAGCCTCCCTTGGTCTGCCTGGTAACCGCAGTTTGTATTCCTTCCAGAGGATTCAAAGGCACCACCGGCCAATCCGTTCCAAATGCCAGTTTCACTCCATTATTTATCAGGGATTTTAAAGCATAGGTATATCGGCTCCTCCTCTTCCCAATTTTATTTTCTGCCCAACTCCCATCAAATGCAAGATGATAGGGCTGGACAGAGGCGATGACATTGAGATCTGAAAATCTTTGGATATCTTCCGGTATAATATGCTGAGCATGCTCTATACGCCACCTCCTGTCATACTTTTGGTTTTTTGAGTTTGCCTTTTCAAACATATCAAGAACCATATGATTGGCCCTGTCTCCAATGGCATGAATTGCCACCTGAACCTGATTTCTGTCTGCGGTGACAATGCGGTCTTCCATTGTTCCCTCAGGAAACATCTGCTGGCTAAAAATTCCCTTGTTTGCGGAATCATCCTCATACGGCTCAAAAAACAACGCAGTGGAAGAACCTAACGATCCATCAATAAATCCTTTCAATCCTCCAATTTTAATAAATTTATTTCCAAAAGGAGTCTTTATTTTAAGTTTCGAAAAAAGTTCCGATTCTATAATTGGAAGGTAAATCATAATCCGGACATCGAGTTTGTTTTTCTTTAAAAGTTCCTGATAAACAGGCAAATTTGATGAATATTCCATGTCGTGCAGAGAAGTCACTCCCACCTCAGCTGCATATTTTTGAGCTTTTTCAACCGCCAGCATTTTATCATTCATAGAAGGTTCAGGAATATTCTTCATCACAAGTTCCATGGCTGAATCTTTTAAGATTCCTGTCGGTTCCCCTGTGGTTTTATCCTTCTGTATCTCCCCTCCTGGAGGGGATGGCGTATCTTTGGTGATATCTGCCATCTTTAACGCCCGGTTGTTAGCCAAAATCATGTGTTGATCATGGCGGGTCAAACAAACTGGATTTTGAGATGAAATTCCATCAATCCACTCTTTATGCGGAAGCTCAGGCACATCAAAATTTTGTTCATTCCAATTCCCGTTGAGAATCCATTTCCCTTGGGCAGCTTTACTAATACTTTTCTTTACAGTGGAAACAAACTCTTGGCGGGAGGCTGCCTTTCTGAGGTTAACATTGCTCAGTGATAACGCTCCCTCAATAAAATGAGTGTGGCAGTCTATAAATCCGGGGAGAACGGATTCTCCCTTCAATTCAATCAGTGTTGTTTCCTTGTTCTTTTTTTTGATGATTTCTCTGGATGAACCGACAGCTATAATTTTATCTCCTTTGACTGCCAGAGCCTCTGCCCGCGGATGTTTTTTGTCTGCTGTCCACACTGTTCCGTTCAGAATGATCAGATCAGCCATATCTTTATCCATATTTTTATTTATTGCCATTAGTTTATATCTATTTGCTCCCTATTTCCAGAGTTAATACTTTTTTCGTCTCAATCGATGCTTATTTTTTGAAAATCTTCAGGGATGATCACCTTCCCCCTGAAATTTCTTTTGATCTCCTCTTCAATTTCTGACATAAGGTAATCAATTTCCCCAAAAAAATGACATGGAATTAAATTCTTGACCCCGATTCTGAGGATAGTCTTCCTAATTCTAAGGAACTGGTGTGCATGGAAGAAAGTGAAGGATATATTTCAAAAAAACGGGACGGAGCACTGCAATCATGAATCAAATAATCCACTGAAGGATTTTCCTTGAAAAGGAGGGGAGCAGACGGAGTGTCTCCTGAATAAAGAAGTTCTATTTTTTTATCTGTGAATTGATATTTATAAGCAAGAGAGGAAGCCGTGTGTTTGATATTAAAAGTCTGGCATCTTAGGGACTGGTTTATTTCAAAATTTTCTCCCGGATTCAAGGGAATGAACTCAATATTCACTTTGACTTTTTTTTCTCTGAGTTTAAAAAGATCAAGAAGAGACTTGCAAAATTTTATTGTTTCCCCGGAGCCGTAAATAAAAACTGTGAATTCATGAAGCATCATACTGTGAATAAAGGAAGGAAGCCCATAAATATGATCGGGATGAGTGTGAGTGACAAAAATTCGATTCACTTTTTCCGGGTCATAATTGAGTTTTTTTATTTTTTGTATGACACTTCCCGGACAGTCCATAAGAATCAAGGTTTCATCACAATTGATGATAAAAGAACAGTTGTCTCTTTCCGGTGAGGAAACAGATCCTCCTGTTCCCAAAAAAGCCAGTTCTTTCATTTTTCTTACTCTGTTTCTTTATAAATAAATCCCCTGACGAAATCAACCCATTCCTTATCGGATTTCAATAATTCTTCAGGTAATTTCTGTCCCCAAAAAATCAGACTCTATCCACGATTTGACAGTTTATCCTTCCATTCTATAATAAAGAACGATGGAAAAAGGAAATATTGTTGTTTCAGCACCGGGAAGGCTATGTCTTCTGGGAGAACACCAGGATTACTTCGGCCTATCCATCATTGCTGCGGCTGTCAATTTAAGAATCCGTGTATCCGGTAAAAAAAGACAAGATCAGATAATGAGAATCGACCTGCCTGATATCAACCAAAAGGAAGAATTCCCTCTGAATAAGGAACTCCCCTATGAAAAAAAAAGGGATTACTTGAAAAGCTCTGTCAATATATTAAGAAGGAAAGGAGTCATTTTTTCATCAGGATTCAACTGTCAAATCAGCGGCAACATTCCTATCAATTCCGGCTCTGCCAGCTCCTCGGCACTGGTGGTGGCATGGATCAAGTTTTTACTTGAAGCCACCAAAGACAACCGAGCCCAATCCGATGAGAAAATTGCTGAACTGGCTTATTCAGCCGAAGTGGCTGAATTCAAAGAACCAGGCGGGAAAATGGACCATTACATTTCTTCTCTGGGTAATATCGTATATATTGATTTCAGAAAAGATATCGCTTTAAAAAAATTTAAAAATCCTTTGAAAGAATTTGTCCTGGCAGATTCTCTTCAAAGAAAAGACACCACCGGCATGCTTCACTATATAAAAACCAATGTTTATAGAGGTTTAGCTATTCTTCAAAAAAAATTCCCTCATTTTCATTTAAGAAGTCATGCAGGGAAAAACATAATGGCTGAGATTGAAAAACTCCCTTCAGTGCCACAAAGACTTTTAAAAGGAACCTTGCTCACCAGAGATATAACCAAGGAAGGATTGGACCTTTTCAACTCAAAAGGTTTTGACCATGATCATTTTGGTAAACTTTTGCTCAAACAGTATGAAGTGCAGAGAGACCATCTCCAAATTTCAACAGATAAACTCAACAAAATGATTGACCAATCTTTGGAAGCCGGTGCTCTGGGAGCCAAAATAAACGGCTCCGGAGCAGGAGGATGCATGTTTGCCTATGCCCCGAACAAGGCAGAAAAAGTCAAAAAAACCCTGGAACGGCTGGGAACCAAAGCCACCATCATTCAGGTGGATGATGGAGCTTGCACTATAAGTCATCAGCATTGACAATCTGAAAATGCTAATCCGTTCATAATGTTAATCCCCAATGGAATCATTAATATCTATTGACCTTACCAAGATCATATCCTACAATCAACTGTAGCTGGAGTTTTAGATAATCATCATTAAATTTCCTTATATGACTTCAGCCAATTCACTAACACAATGACAGGACTATTCAGGAGGCGGTCATGATCAATGCCACTCAAATCAGAAAAGGGATGATCATTAAAGTGGAAGGAGAAATATTTTATGTTCTGGAAGCCACCCATGTCACTCCCGGTAAAGGCCAGGCTCTCATGCAGACGAAGTTACGAAAGATATCCGACCAGTCCCTTCTCGATTATCGCTTCCGCTCAAAAAACAAAGTTGAAGAAGTGTACGTTGAGCAAAAAGAAATGGAATACTTGTATAAAGACGGGGATAATTATATTTTCATGGACTTGGAAAACTATGAACAAATCAGAATTTCCTCCGAAACTTTAGGGGATTCTAAAAAATATCTTCTTCCCAATTCTATGTTCATTATTGAAAAATTTGAGGGAAAACCGGTCAATGTCTCCCCTCCCCTTACCACTGAACTCAAAGTAACAAAAACCGAACCTTTTTTAAAAGGAGCCACTCAATCTGCCAGCAGCAAACCAGCGGTTTTAGAAACCGGTATCACCGTGAATGTTCCCCCCTTTATAAAAGAAGGCGATATCATAAAAATAGATACCAGAGAAGATAAATATCTTGAGCGCATAACTAAATAAAGGAATTTCCCTCCGGATCGAATTGTTTTCTTATTTAAAAGCTGACACCGCATAGAGCGTTTGAGAAAAACATTGCCTCCATCCCTTCTCCAACCCATTAACCTCTTTATTTCTTTTTTGTCCCCTATTCATTATATATATATCTATACACCCCTATATTGTCATACCGGTCTTTTGCTTTGATGGTGATAAGATTATCACTATTTTGCTTCAATGGAATTTGCACATTGAAACTCTCTTTTTTTGAATCACAAATTCCATCTTCAGGAAATATAGTTTCCCACTCTCCCGGCATGATACGGTACTGAACTTCCTTTATTTGAGTCATCGAATCTTCCACCACAAAAGTGGCAGTCAAGACCCTTCCTTTTATTTCCTCTCTAAACTCTTTGATTTCCGGAAGAGAATTATCGAATATAAGCGGACGGGATACTTTCTCGGTTTTTTGTTCCTTTTTTTCCGGATTGGAAGGAGCATCGGAAACAATGATTTTTATATAATAAACTCCATCTGGAAAATTAAAGGTGTTGAAAGCGAAAATTCGTTCAGGCCATCTATTTCTTAAAATCCTCCACCGGCTTTCTTCTTCTTTTCTCATCTGAATGGAATAGATCAAATCATCTTCATTCTCATCAGACGCACTCCAAATAAGAGTCCGATACCCTTTTTTTTCTGCTTTTTTGGCAGAAAGAACATTTTGTTTGTTGGCATTTTTCGCTTGTTCATAAAAATCAATATCTGCTCCCCACACCTCTTTGGATTGTTGAGGAGGTTTCAAAAGCACTTGATTCGGAGGAAGAAAAATCAATTTCTCAATCTTAGGAGGAATATTGGACTGTAGATAAAAAATCGACACCTCTCTGAGAATGGGATTAGCCCTGGTGCTTTGAGCACTAAAAATCACTTTAAACTGAATATAACGAGACCTTGGACTCAAAATGGGTTCACCATCTGCTTTTTTGTAGGGAGGAGACCAATCACTCCAGGTGCTGTCAGGCTCACTTGAATTCCCTGACCTTGTCTGAAACCGAATGAACGTATCAGAAGGAATTTCTTCCTCCCATGCCAGTCTTCCCCAGGAAGAAATGATTTTGCTATCAACAACATTGCTCACATACTCGCCTTTCAATCTTTGCACAGCTTCCACAACGCTGAGATCAGCAGGATTATTGGAAACAATATATATCTTATTCCCCAAAGGATATAAATCATAAACCTGCTCGGAATCTTTTTGAATCAAAAGAGAAATGTTTTCATCCTTATCCACCGAATAAATCCTTCCTTTGTTGCCAGTTCCAAAAAGCAATCTGTCTTTCATTTCATCCCAATGAAGACTGTAAATCATTTCATCATCAGAATGCCATAATTTTTTTATAATTCCAGTCTTATTTATTTTATAGAGTGCACTTGGATTTTTCTTGCTAGTTTTGGAATTATTCACTGTTTTTGTAGAATCAGGAGTCACTTCGATCTGAACATTGGTGCTTGTTTCCAGAACCGAGGGAGATAGCCCAGTTTTATTTTCCAAGGTATGTCCTGATGCGCCAGCATAGATATTTCCTTCCTTATCTAAGGTTAAACTTTTGATTTCTTCAAAAGGGGATTCGTATAAAATGGAAACCTTATTTCCAGAGGACAGTTCATAAACACAACCTTTCCCTCCGCTTCCTAAAATAAGTTTGCCATCATCCCCTTTTTCAATACAGAGAATATGACTTTCTTCTATTTCCACAACTGCTTTTCCTTCTCCCTCTGGATTTATCTGATAAATTCCTCCTTTTTCTCCTACTCCTGCCAGCAAATCGCCTTCTTCGGTAAAAAACAAATCCCATATATATTTCTCTTTGGGGTTAAAAAACACTTCCCCTTCACCTTTTTCTGAAATCCGATAGACTTTCCCGTTTGGAGAAGAGCCTGCATAGAGATTTCCATCTGGACCTTGAGCTAAACAATAAATATCCATTTCCGGCACATCAAAATAAAGCTCCACCTCATCATCTTTTCCAATTTTATATATTTTCCCTTCATGACCTGTCCCTAAATATATGGTTCCTGAAGAAGTTATCAAAGTGGACAAATAAAATCCCTCTTCAGGTCCCTTTATGGATTCTTCTTTTAAAGAAAGGGACAGTATTCCCTCATAGGATACAGAGATCCCATAAAATTCTCCTTTTAAAAAATCATCAACAGTTCTTATTTCATATTTTTTGGGAGATACGCCTTTTGCAAGAGATACCAATACAATCATGATCAAAAAAACTGTTATCATTCCTTTTTTCATTCTTTTCTCTCCTATTTTTTAATACTTACAGGTACTATAACCGCTCCTTGAAATACATAGGGTATGCTCATCTGATATTCACCAAGAGTGGATCTGTTTAACTCTCTGGGGGATGAAACTTGGGTTCTAGAAGAAACAAACATTGATTTCATGGTTGGAGGCAAATTGGGCATTTCTTCTCCTTTCATAAATAGACCAGGTTTGGGAGAAATTAATTTAAAATATATCCGGTTGTTTTTTCGCAAATGTCCTAAAATTCTAATCAACTGATCTAAATCCCTGGGAGTAAAACCTTGACTCATGTAACGAGCCATATCTATTCTCTGTATGGAAGCCGCATCAGCGACAACAATTTGGAACGTGGATCCTGGAGGAAGATGAGGGGTATAAATCCCCACCTCCTTTACATAATTTTTTCCATGGAATGTGCGGAAAAAAATTTTAATTTTTATTCTTTCCCCGGGAGAAGCTTCATATTTATCCAGCCAAACATTATCCAGGTAGGCAAATCTTGCTTCCTCAACAGCCTTAATTGACAGATCAATTCGAAAAATACCCAAATTTTTAAATTCATTATTTTTAAGAAAATACACAAGTGCAGCGACTAAATTTGAAACCTCATTTACGGAAGTATCATAATTTCCAGAATAAAAATCTTCAATAGGTATCTGCCTTCCATTCTCTAAATAAATGTTTCCATTGATATTAAGGGATAAATCACCAAAAGACCTTTGTTCTGCTGAAATAATACTCATTAAAGACATGTTAACATAGGCAGGAGATAAAATTTTATCATTGACAATTTCTACCTTGAACTGTTCTTCTTTTCCAGATGCATCCTTTAATTTAATATTCAGTGGAATAAAATCAGGAATTTTTCCTAATTCTCCAGAAACCCCTGAATTACGGTCTTGAGCAAATCTTCCTATAAGATAATCCGTGGTCGCAATCTTGAATGAATTCGATAAACTTGGAACCGTGGTAATGACTTTTGAACTTGTCATAGCAAAATCGACATCTCCTAGATTAAAAATAGGATGTCCAAATGCTAAAATCCTGTTTCCATCAACAAATGTCACAGTCCCTACAGCTCCAACACTCAAATCACCTTTGACCAGCTGAACTCCAACTGAATCTCCAGCTTGAAGTTTGATATCAGGGGGTGATAACTCTTCTTGGGATTCGTTAGAAAATCCTGTTCTTATGGGATTAAATCCCATCTTGGAAAAAATCGGTTTGATTTTATTAAATGCTCTTGAAGAAAATCCACCAAAAACAATGGGAATACTCAATGGGGCTAATGTTTGGTTATCCGAATGGGAATAAATACTGGATAGAAAATGACCTTCATTGAGTTCAAAAAGCTCCTCAAGACTCAGATGTTTTTTTATCGGAATCTGAGTTGAAAAAGACGATTCTGACTTCTTTTCCCTTGATATATCCAGCATCTCTTCAATTGGAGTGATCCCAGCGATTGCCTCTTTGGCATAGGGGAAACCGTACGCAATGGCTCCAATTAACTTTCCATCAATATAGACAGGACTCCCACTCATCCCTTGAGTAACTCCTGCTTTATCCAGAATATCACTCTCTATTCTGGAAATGATAATACTTCTTTTTGGTTCCACATTCCGCAGTATTCCCAGAATTTCTATATCAAATTCCTCAATTTTGTTTTCTTTAAACACACTTCTTCCCTTCCCTTTCATTCCAGGTTCAATTTCATCCAATGGAATGATTGAAGAGGGCACATCAGCTTGACAAATGAAAACACAAAATAAAAATAGGGTAAACATGAAAATCCTAATGTTTTTTATCATTTTCTTCTTCTTTCCTAAATTATTAAAGATTCAAACAAACAGTGACATTTTAAATAAAAGAAATCTAACCAATATCTATTTTTTATTATTAATAAGTCCTAATCTTTTTCCGCATTTTTTAAATACAGAAAGAACCTTGTCTAATTCTTCCTCGCTTTGAGCCGCTGAATAACTGGTGCGAATAAGGGCTTGCCCTTTTGGTACTGCAGGATATATAACCGGATTTGTAAAAACCCCCATTTCCCTGAGGCCTTTCCATAACATGAAAGCCAAATTATCATCACCAATGACAACAGGGATAATTGGAGTTTCCGTCGGCCCTGTATTAAATCCCATATCTTGTAATCCTAATTTCATCTTTTTCGATATTTGCCACAATCTCTCTCTTCTTTCAGGTTCTTTTTCAATAATATGAACCGTCGCTAAGGCAGTGGCAACAGAGGCAGGTGTGATACTGGCACTAAATATCAAAGCCCGGGCATGATGTTTTATATAAGAAATAACTTTTTCCTTCCCTACAACAAATCCACCCAAAGATGCAATTGATTTACTAAAGGTTCCCATAATTAAATCAACATCATCCTCAACTCCAAAATGTTCAGCTGTTCCCCTTCCATTTTCCCCCATTATTCCTATCCCATGCGCATCATCAACCAATAACTGGGCATCATATTTCTTAGCCAATTGGATGATTCCTGGTAAATTAGCTAAATCCCCTTCCATACTGAAAACTCCATCAACCACAATCAACTTTCCCACATTTGCATCTAAAGAAGAAAGTATTCTTTCAAGATCATCCAAATCATTATGTTTGAATTTATACGAATTCCCGAAAGAAAGACGAGCCGCATCTTTAATACTGGCATGCACCAATTGATCTGAAATAATCGCATCCCCTTTTCCCACAATTGTTGATATAATTCCTTGATTAGTCTGAAATCCAGTGCTCATAGCCAAAGCCGCTTCCTTTTTCATAAATTCTGCCAGTTTCTTTTCAAGTTCAACATGAATATCCAGGGTTCCGTTTAAAAATCGGGATCCACACGTAGATACGCCATACCTGTTTATAGCTTCTTTGGCAGCATTCATCACTTCAGGATGATCGAGCAGACCGAGATAATTATTGGATCCGACCATTATCATTTCTTTTCCATTGACTTTCACTCGAGTTCCGTTCACTTCTTGAATAGGAGTGAAATAAGGATACATTCCTTTTTTCTGAGCATCCTCAGCTCTTTTGAAATGGAAACATTTATCCAGAATATTCACAACATTTCCTCCTTTTCTAACTCATTTTACCAAAAATTCGATTCATAAAGAAATTCTAAACATTGAATGAATTCTAATTATAAAGTGTCTATTTGACGGATAAAACTAATTATTTTACAATTCTTTACTTCTATGAAAGCATTCATAACAGGCGGAACCGGTTTCATTGGAAGCCATCTTATCGAAGCTCTTTTGAAGAAAGGCTTTGAAATATATGCACTGGCCCGGGATTTTAATAAATTAAAATGGATAAAAGGTCTCGATATCAAATTACTCAAAGGAGATCTCTTCAACATTCCTGAACTTCCCCTTGATTTAGATTACGTCTTCCATCTAGCGGGCTCAACAAAATCATGGGACTTAGCAAGCTATTATACAGTAAACCAACTGGGAACGGCAAGTCTTTTTCAATCACTAGCCGATCAAAAAATATCCCCCAAAAAAGTAATATACCTTAGTAGCATCTCAGCCTCTGGTCCCTCTTGGGGGAAAAAACCGGTTGAAGAGGATGACATTGCCAAACCGGTTACCCATTATGGACGCAGTAAACTTCTGGGAGAAAAAGAAGTCCTCAAATTTAAAAAAAGCATTCCTGTGGTGATTATAAGAGCAAGCGCTATTTTCGGACCTAGAGATACAGATTTTCTTCATTACTTCAAAACCATTCAAAAAGGGATTCTTCTATCTTGCGGAGCCAATCAAATACTTATCAGTTTGTGCTATGTCAAAGACTTAGTGAAATCGCTTTTATTATCTGCTCAAAAAAACATTCAAAGTGGAGAGATTATCAATATTGCTTACTCCAATCCCTATGATTGGGATGATATAGGGATTGCAGCTGGGAAAGCAATGAATAAAAAGCTAAAAAGATTACAAGTCCCTCTTTATGCTTATTATCTTGCAGCCTTAATCAATAATATACATATGAGAATCAGTAAAAAATCCAGTATTATTAACTTAGAAAAATACAAAGAACTGAAACAACGAGCTTGGATTGTCAATACAGATAAAGCAAAAAAAATGCTGCCATTTATCCCCCAATATTCATTCCAAAAAGCCATAAACGAAACCATCGATTGGTATTTAAATCATCAATGGCTATGAATGATCTCTTTTATAATAAGGGATCCCTATTTTCTTCTAACATAAAAAGTGGCTTTAAACTTGGTTGAGGTTTTAATGCACCATTCCTCATCATTGGAACAGGCAAAATATTGAATTTTTCCCTCAAGAATGTGTTTTCCAGGAGCTGCTTCCAAATTTATACTAAATGGAATTTCAATTTCCTCTTTTAAATCTAAAAATTCTTTTCCCTCCTCTTCCAGGGTTTTAATTTCAATATCCGATGCAGTAAAAAAGTTCTTAGGGAAAATAACTTCTTCTATCGGATTAAATTCAATAATAAATGAAGGTTGGGGATTAATTGTGATTCCTTCTTCAATCTCAAATTCAATAACAACCCTTCCTTCCTGTCCCTTGGAAAGCCATATCGGTTTTATGGAAACATCTGCTTGCAAAAGCTTCTCTTCTTCTCCTGAGCCAATGACTGTAAGAATAACAATAAGAAGAATGAATAACATACTTTTTTTCAAAAGAAGATCTCCTTCATCCAGTATTAATTGGAATGTTATATTTCAGTTTTTTTTTAGTCAAGAAAAATAATGCTTTATTTTTAACTTTTATTTTATTATAATTTATCGACAATATAAAGATGAATATAAAATCAATCATAACCGGAACAGGACATTACGTTCCTCCTAAAGTGGTTACCAATCATGACCTTGAAAAAGTCATGAACACCTCTGATGAATGGATCGCTCAACGAACGGGAATTTCCGAAAGACGCTTTGTGGATAAAGGAGTGGGAACTTCGGATTTAGCCGTAGAAGCAGCGTTAAAAGCGATAGAAAGCGCTCATATCGACAAATCCGAAATAGATCTTATCATTGCGGCTACTCTATCTCCAGATCATTATTTCCCTGGGATAGGGGTTTTGGTTCAGAACAAACTAGGTCTTCATGACATTGGTTCGCTGGACGTAAGGAACCAGTGCAGCGGTTTCATTTATAGTCTTTCTATAGCTGATCAATACATCCGAACTCAAACCTATAAAAAAATCCTTATTGTGGCCGCAGAAGTTCAATCCTCAAATCTTGATTATTCCGACGACGGAAGGGACATAGCTGTGCTTTTTGGAGATGGAGCAGGGGCGGTCATAATAGAACCTAATGATAAAGATGACGGCAGAGGAATCCTGTCTACTCATATATTTTCAGACGGCCGTTTTGCTCAAGAACTATGGATGGAAAAGCCCTCCCCAAAGGATAGACCTATTTTCTCCCAAGAAATATTAAAAGACAAAGGTTTTTTCCCGAAGATGAACGGACGGAATGTTTTTAAAAGTGCCATAGAAAAAATGCCTGAAGCTGTAAGAATTGGGCTCAAACAAAATGGATTGACCATTGAAGATGTGGATTTTCTGATCCCCCACCAGGCTAATGACAGGATTTCCCTCATGGTAGCCAGAAACCTTGGGATCCCGGTTGAAAAAGTTATAAGAAACATCGATAGATTTGGAAACACCACTGCCGCTTCAATCCCGATCGCTCTTGATGAAACCATAAATGAACAAAGAATCAAGCAAAATGACATTATTGCCATTACTGCCTTTGGAGCAGGATTTACTTGGGGCTCTTCAATCATTAGATGGTAGAATAAAAGCAAAATGAAATATTTTCTAATTTGCTTTATAATAATTTTTATTTAAAATAGAGACGGTAAAAAAACACGATTCTGTATTGAGAGAGGAGGATAAAATGAAGAGAATAACCTCACTAACCATCATTATCCTGTTTGTGTTTTTCTGTACAGGCATGATGTATGCCCAACAAAATAAAGAGGATAAGAAATTTCAAAAAACACTCGAAAAATATTTAGATAAATTATGGGAATTCTATCCTACCCAGGCAACTAAAGAAGGCTATCATGAATATGATGACGAATTAGCAGATCTGAGAGAAAGAAAGATTGACAGCAGGTATGAAGAAATACTTGAATTCAGCAAAAAACTGATTGCTGAAATCAACAGTCAAAAATTGAGCCCAGAATATAAAATTGACTTTGAAATTGTCCGGTCTTCATTGGATCTTGAATTACTCAATCACGAAAGTCTTCTTCCTTGGAATTATAATCCGCTTTTTTATAATGAAATTATATTAGACAGTGTCAAACACCTGTTGAGCTCTGACTTTGCAGCACTTGAACAAAGAGCTGAAAATGCCAAGGAAAGACTTGAGAATCTCTCCGACTTTATTGACCAGGCAAAAAAGAATCTTGAAACACCCCCTAAACTTTTTACGGAAACCGCAATCCAGCAATTTCCAGGAATCATTGATTTTTATAAGACAGACATCCACCAATTACTAGAGAATGCACCGGCAAGTATTAAAGCCGACATTCAAGAGGAATTAACTGATCTCATTCCTGTCCTTATTGACTACCAAAGCTATTTAGAAAATGAACTCCTTCCTAACTCCACAGGTAATTTCCGTCTCGGAGAACAAGCCTATTTAAAACTTCTAAGGGCAACTCTTTTTAACGATATTCCTCTCCAACAACTTCTGGCAAGAGCTGACGCTGATTATAATAATATAAGAAGAGAAATGGCTTTAGTTTGTCTTCCATTTTTTAAGGTTATGTATCCTGAGATAAATATTGAACAACTCACAGCAGGAAGAAGTAATCAGGCAAATCAAAATTATATTATTAAAAAAGTATTGGAAAAAATACAATCAAATCACACTTCCAAGGAAGTTTATTTCAGCAAAGTCAATTCTCTTGTGGATGAGATTAAGAATTTTGTCAGTGAAAAACAACTTTTTGTTTTTCCCGAAGTGGATTTAGATATAGTCCCCATGCCCGCTGAAAACACAAGCAAAACATGGATAAATCTTATTTCTCCGGGAGCATATAGCAGCAATGGAAAGTATATTTGTCAAATATCTCCCATACCAGACGATTGGACTTCAGAACAAGAAAATAGTTTTTTTGAAGAATACACTGACTTTCTCCTTTATTTCTGGACAGTAAGAAATGTCTATCCGGGTCATTGCATACCACTCTACAAAAGTAATCAAAACGCAACTCTCCTGAGAAAACTTTATCCTAGCAAACCACTCATCAAGGGATGGCCTCTTATGGTTGAAGAAATGCTCGTCTATTCAGGACTGGGCAATTATGACCTCAGACTTCGTTTAAATCAATTAAAAATGCGATTAAAAGCTGTTATAGATTTCCAACTCGACATCAATATCCATCAGGGAGGGATGACAAAAGAAAAAGCTATTGATTATATGACAAAAGGTGGACTTCAAAGCGAGGTTGAAGCCGAAAGAAAATGGAAATACATCGTTCTTAATCCAGGTGAGGCTGTAACCACCTATGTGGGACTCCAAGAAATCCTGGATATGGAAAAAATTTACAAAAACTCTGCTGGCGATTCTTACAGCAAAAAAGAATTTTTAAACGAACTGCTCAGTTATGGAGCGATTCCTATTCGTTTCCTAAAAAAGAAATTTCAAAATTAAATTTAAAAATTCTGACGCCTGACATTTTGAGTTGCAGACAATTAATACTATATTCGGCTGCTCGCTGGATATTAAGAGAGCAATCTAATATCATTCCATTATTGTATGGAAGAAAAAGAAAATATATTTTTCGTTGATTCCCATGCTCATCTGGGCATGGAAGATTTCGATCAAGACCGTCAACTTGTTGTTCAAAGAGCCTTCCAAAAAAGGATCAAATCCATTCTCTGTCCTTCAGATTTAACCTGTCCAGAAAATGTTAATAAAACCTTATCTTTATCAGAAACGTTTAAAAACCTATTAGCTTCTAGCGGAGTTCATCCCCACCAAGCAAAACAATTTAAAGACCAACATATCCAAGAAATTAAAAAATTGAACAAAAACAAAAAAATTGTTGCGGTGGGTGAGATTGGCCTTGATTTTCACTATAATTTTTCAAAGAAAAAAGAACAAATGGCAGCACTGCGTCATCAACTCATCATAGCTCAACAACTTCACCTTCCTGTTATAATTCACAGCCGCAAATCCGGATCCGAAATTATTGTAGCCTTGAAAAATGAAAACTTTTCCCAGGGAGGTGTCCTTCACTGCTTTACTGAAGACTGGCAGACAGCAAAAATGTTAATGGATTATAACTTTTTTATTTCCTTCTCTGGGATTTTAACCTATCCAAGCGCTTATGATATCCGGGAAACAGCTAAAAAAATTCCTATGGAAAAAATTTTAATTGAAACGGATTCCCCTTATTTGGTTCCTGTTTCCTTCCGCAAAACAAAAAAAAGAAATGAACCGGGTTATGTCATCGAAGTAGCAAAAATGCTCAGTGAACTTAAAAATATTCCTCTTGATGAAATCGCAGAAACAACAACCCATAATTTTGAGTTGCTATTCAAGTTTGAAATCAATAATATAAGATGTTAATATAATTGCCAGAATCATAAATGACAAAATTAGATGCACCTTCTTTAAAATCCTCAATAAAAAGTAAATACAATCTTAAAAATTTATACAATACCATTAGAAATGACCTTGAAGAAGTGGAAAAAAATCTTAAAATATTGCCGAAATCATCAAATGCTCTTATCTCAGAAGTAGGAAGCTATCTTTTTCAGAATGCTGGCAAGAGGATAAGGCCTGCTCTTCTCATACTTTGCTCCAAACTATTTGGTTATAAGGGGAAAGAACACATTCTGACATCCGCTATAGTTGAAACAATCCATACAGCCAGTTTGATCCATGACGATATTATTGACAACTCAGATATGAGAAGAGGGAAGCAATCTGTCCATACAAAATGGGGACCCAATATAACAGTTCTTCTTGGTGACTATCTCTATATAAAATCCATAAACAATTCCCTTAAAAGTAAAAACCGGCAAATAGTTAATATTCTTACAGATGTATCTGCAAAAATGATCGAAGGGGAACTGGATGAATATTATTTTAGTGGAAACCTGAAAATCAAAGAAAATGATTATCTTAACATCATTAGAAAGAAAACAGCATCACTCTTTTCTGCTTCCTGTGAAATAGGAGGAATATTAGGAAAAGCTTCCCTAAAAGACAAAAACTTCTTAATTGATTACGGTATAAATATTGGAATGTCTTTTCAGATTATTGATGATTTTCTTGACTATACAGGAGATGAAAATAAACTTGGAAAACCCATTCTTTCAGATTTAAGTGAAGGCCACATCACACTTCCTCTTATTTATACTCTTAATAACGATGGCAAACGAAACAGAGAGCATATTACTAAATTGATAAAGAAGAAATCATTGAATAATGAGAACAAAAAAGAAATATGTGATATTGTTCAATCGAACGGATCTCTTGATTATATGTATAACAAAGCCAAACATTTCTCAGCTGCAGCAAAAGAAAATGTTTCTCAATTTCCTGAATCCACATATAAAGAAACTCTCTCCCTACTACCAGAATTTATACTGACTCGAATTTCCTAGATATATTATTTCTGAATTGTTAAATGGCTATATTGCTAAGATCCAATCAACTGCCATGAGATTCTATCAGCTAACAATGGCGTGAAAAAGCCATCTTGCCAATTCACCGAATGACCTCTCTAATAATGACATTTTTATCTATCTCTGATATCATCAATGAATAAACTCAAAATTGGAACAAAGCATGGTTGAAATTGAAGTAAAAATAAAGATCAATGCTGTTAGTCCGATCAAAGAAAAAATAATAAATTCAGGAGCAAAGTTAGAAAAAGATCGGTATTACGAAGAGAATACACTCTTTGATTTTCCCGATCATTCACTTTTAAAAAAATCAGAAGCTTTGAGACTTAGAACAATCAATAAAAAATATTACTTAACCTATAAAGGCGCTCCTCAACGTTCTAGAAAATTTAAAATTAGGAAAGAATATGAAACTGAAATTAAAAATGGAAAACAATTTAAAAAAATTCTAAAGTCATTAAACCTGGTACCAGTCTTTCAATATAACAAGCACAGAACCGTGTATAAAAGCAAAAATCTTAAAATTTTTCTTGATGAATTAAGCATAGGGAATTTCCTTGAATTAGAAGGGAATCAAAGTGATATTGTTAGATTTGCAAAATCTTTGAATTTATCCAAAAAAGACTTTATTAAAACTGATTATATCCAACTTTTAAAAAAGAACTCAACCTGAAAGGACTCAGTTCCCAGCTTTCCCCTTTGCTTACGGATATATAAACAATCCATTTAGATAAAATAGTTCTCACTCTTTTTTTGTATCATCTTTTATGGAATTATCTTTAGCCTCATCCTCGGACTTGGTTTCATCAATATTACCATTTTCTTTTTCTCTCACTATTTCTTCTCCAATAAAGGCTTCATCTTCCGTTTTAAGACTTTCTGTTTTTGAGGGTTGAATGAACTCATAATCAACTAAGCCTTTTCTTACTTCTTCTTGAGCAATCCGTATCATATTTTTTGATTTGGTTTTTATCTTTGGTCTCGCTCCTTTCAACAGCATTGAAGCTCTTTTGGCAGAGAGGATTATGTATCTAAATTTACTATCTATATCTCCGTACTTCTTCAAATGATTTTATCTCCTTTGGTTTGATTTGTTAATTAAACTACTCAAAAAAAATAAGATATTACGAATTAATTAAAATACCAGAAATTATCAAATAATTCAATATATTGTTTTGGTTGAAGTTCCCCCATTTTTTTTTATAGGATAATAATAATGAAATGGATCAGGTTAATGGGTTCAAAAACACGCAGGATTTGACCATGTCTGTAAGGACTAATCCCTGTATTGGGCCTCATAGGCCGATCCCCCGATCGGGATCATAAAAGTAAAATTTGAGATTATATTATATTTACCGGATGAAAAATGTATGTAATCACTGGCAATACAAAAGAATTAAAATACAGTTAAATCCTTCAATAAAGAATTTTATTAATTTATATTACGCAATCAAATGAAGTAAAGCGTAAAGATAACTTTTCCATCCAAAACCAGATATAATTCCTACACAAGCAGAAGCGGTGATGCTTTTCAGGCGGAATTCTTCCCGGCTATAAATATTAGAGAGATGAACCTCAATGGCTGGAAGATTAACAGATTTCAAAGCATCCAGAATAGAATATGAAGTGTAACTCAATGCCCCTGGATTAATGATTATTCCACTGAAATTCCCTTTTGCTTGTTGAATCTTTTCAATAATTTCTCCTTCAAAATTTGACTGTACCCACTCTATTTCAGCACCTTTATTCTGGGCAAAATTCTTTATCTCTTTTTCAATTTCATCAATGGTCATATCACCATAAATTTCCTGCTCTCTTTTTCCTAAAAGATTTAAATTGGGACCATTTATAATCATGATTTTTGTATCCATAGGAAATCTCCTCGTTCGATTAACTATAATCCCCTTTTCATTATTTGTCAAAATATTTTATTATAGGAATTCCTCCAATTTTATAAGGCTCTGAAGGCATATTGTTTTATATTTTTTTCTCCTATAGACTTTTATTCACTGATTTAGCTACTGGTTTTAATTCCTTGACCATCCTATGAAATTCTTTAAAATCAAGGCTTTGTAAACCATCACTCAATGCCTTTTCTGGATTCGGATGGATTTCAACTAAAAGACAATCAGCTCCAGCAGCTATAGAAGCTTTGGATACGGGTATAATCAGAGAACTCATTCCTGTTCCATGGCTTGGATCAACGCAAACAGGTAAATGAGATAGCTGTTTTAGAAGGGGGATGGAAGCCAGATCCAGTGTGTTCCGAGTAAATTTTTCAAAAGTCCTGATACCTCTTTCACAAAGAATAACATTTGAATTCCCATTGGAAAGTATATATTCAGCAGCCATTAAAAATTCTTCAATGGTGGCAACCATACCTCTTTTCAACATCACCGGCTTGTTTGATTTCCCCACTTTCTCTAAAAGTGAATAATTCTGCATATTCCTTGTTCCTATCTGAAAAATATCAGCGGCTTCTCCAACAATTGGAACCTGATGAGGAGCCATCACTTCGGTAATGACAGAAAGTCCTGTTTTTTCTTTGACCTCTTTGAGTAGTTCCAATCCTTTTTCCTTCATACCCTGAAAACTGTAAGGAGAAGTACGTGGTTTAAAAGCTCCTCCTCTCAATATATTAACACCTGCTTCTTTAACCGCAAAAGCTGTCTCTAATATTTGTTCTCTGCTTTCTATTGCACAAGGTCCAGCCATTAAAATGATTTTCTTTTCTCCTATGTTAATACCGTTAACAGGAACCACGCTGCTTTCTGACTTGAATTCTCTGCTCGCCAGTTTAAAAGGTTTCGAGATGGGAACAATTTTTTCAACTCCTGATAAAATTCTTAATCTTTCTTTAAGCTCCGAACTACTTCCATTCCCAATCAGACCAATGATTGATCTCTGTTCTCCTCTTGAAACAAAATATTTCAAACCAATGGTTTTAATTTCCTGTAATACCTGTGAAATTTCCTTTAAAGACGCAGCCTGTTTCATCACAATAATCATGTCAAACCTCCCTTAATACCAATTTCATATAGCTTGTCTAAGTTCCATAAGAAATGTTCCCACTTTCTTAATAATATTTTTTTCCATTTCTTTTCCTCTTATGATATCTATAATCGCACTGCCAATAATAACTCCATCTGATAATTCGGTTACTTTTCGGGCTTGAAAAGAATTTGAAATTCCAAATCCGACACATAAAGGTTTGGAAGTGGTTTTTCTAGTTTTTTGGATATAAGCGGCCAGTTTATCAGAAAGAGTTCCCCTTACCCCTGTTACACCAGTTAAGGAAACAAGGTATATAAACCCGTTTGAAACTTTATCTATACTTTCTATTCTTTCACAACAGGTGGAAGGAGAAACCAGGTAAATCAAATCAATTCCTTTTTTTGCCAACATTTTTCGGGTGGGATAACTTTCTTCTAGTACGAGATCGGGGACAATCACTCCCTCAATATTCGCTTTTCTCATTTCCACACTGAATTTATCTAGCCTTTTCTGGAGAATATAATTGAAATACGGCATTAAAATCAGAGAAGCATCCAATTTTCCCTTCAAACAGTAAAGATCTTCCAGTAATTGTGAATACAAAAATCCACTCTTTAAAACCCATTGACTGGAATATTGAATCGTCTTTCCATCCGCTAAGGGATCTGAAAAAGGGATTCCTATTTCAATATAATCGGCATTGGCATCATCTGCTCTTAATAAAAATTCACGAAATTTTTCTCTCGATGGATAAAATGCAGTCATAAATGGAATAAACGCTTTCTTGCCTTGGGATAATAAATCTGAAAATCTTGCTTCTATTTTACTCAACAAATCCTCCTGTTCTTTTCACTATATCCAAATCCTTATCACCTCTCCCTGATAGGTTAATCACAACAACACTTCCTTCCGGAAATGTGGAAACATGTTTTTTGAAATAGGCAATGGCATGCGCTGTTTCCAACGCCGGAATAATTCCTTCCATTCGTGACAGCTCCCAAAAGGCATCCAAAGCTTCGTCATCACTAACCGGTTCAATGATTAATCTCCGTTTATCTCTCAAATAACTTAATTCAGGTCCAACTCCAGGATAATCGAGTCCGGCTGAGATGGAATGAGTTGGCAATATCTGGCCCTCTTCATCTTGGAGAAGATAGGAATAGGACCCATGAAGCACTCCAGGTCTTCCCATTGTTAAAGAGGCAGAATGGTCTCCATTTTCTTTTCCTGTTCCTCCTGCTTCTACTCCAATCAACTTAATCTTTTTTTTAGAAACAAACGGGTAGAAAAGACCTAAGGAATTGGAACCTCCACCCACACAGGCAATCAGAATATCGGGCAATTTGTTTTCAGCAGATAACATCTGGGATTTGACTTCCTCTCCAATCACAGACTGAAAATTTCTAACCATAACTGGATAAGGAAATGGTCCCACAACAGATCCTATCAGATAATGAGTTGTATTCACATTTGTCACCCAGTCTCTGATTGCCTCATTGATGGCTTCTTTTAAAGTCCCGGACCCAGAAGCAACCTTCACTATTTGAGCTCCCAAAATCTTCATCTTCATCTGATTGGGAGCCTGCCTTAAAAAGTCCTTTTCTCCCATATAAATCACACATTCCAATCCCAGCAAGGCACAGGCTGTCGCGGTTGCCACACCATGCTGTCCTGCTCCTGTTTCAGCAACAATTCTCTTTTTGCCAATTTTTTTTGCCAGCAATGCCTGACCTAAAGCGTTGTTTATCTTGTGAGCTCCTGTATGACAGAGATCCTCTCTTTTTAAATAAATTTTGCATTTGTATTTTTTGCTCAGTCTTTGGGCAAAATACAACGGAGTCGGTCTGCCCACATATTGAGAAAGATATTTTTCAAAGCTTCGTCGAAAGGCTGAGTCGTCTTTCAAACGAAAATAGGCCTTTTCTAATTCAAATAGGTTCTCCATGACTGTTTCAGGAACAAACTGCCCTCCAAAACATCCAAATTTTCTCGCTATTTTTGCATGTTGCATTTTTTAATCCTTCTAATAAAATTTTTAACTTTTTCAGGGCTTTTGATACCATTTTCCTTTTCCACACCCCGGCAAACATCAACACCGTATATCGAAACATTTTTAATAACATCTTCTATATTCTCCAGATTGAGTCCCCCCGCTAAAATCACTTTTCCTAATTGACTTGCCTTTTTGATAACATCCCAATCAAGCGAATAACTTTGTATTCCATTCTTTGGGAAATCCAGCATGAACAAAGGCAATGAGAATTGTTTTATTTCCTCCAAAACATTTTCCTTGTTCATTTCAAATACCCTGAACGCCTTATAATCAAAATTGTTCAAATATCTTTTTTTCACATTTCCGTGAAGCTGAACAATATTCAAATCACAGTAATCCATAATTTCTTTAACCACAGTAACTTTATCCTCAAAAAAAACGCCCACCTTGCAAACAAAAGGAGGGAGTTTCCATACAATTTTTTTCACATCTTCAGGTTTTACTTGACGCGGACTCTTTGTGAAAATAAATCCAAGTGCGTCCGCTCCCTCTTCAGCTGCCAGAAGAGCATCCTTGAGATTGGTAATTCCACAAATTTTTACTTTAACCATTTTCGTCCAGAACAGAAAAAAATTGTTTTAGCTTTTTCCCCGGATCTTCGGATGTAACCAAAGCCTCCCCTATAAGAAAAGCATGAACTTGAAACTCTTTGTATAAGCTGAGATCTGATTCACTCCTAATCCCGCTTTCCACAACTTTAATCTTTTCATCCGGTATCAAAGGCAGAAGTTTCATTGATGTATTCAGGTCAACTTTTAATGTCGTTAAATCACGATTGTTTATTCCAATAATATTTGCTCCCGCATCGAGTGCCTTCTGAAGTTCCCTCTCATTGTGAATTTCAACCAGCGCTTCCATTCCCAACTCTTCCGTCAAAGATAAAAGTTCCACCAAATCCTCAAAAGAAAGTAGAGAGACAATAAGAAGAACAGCATCAGCTCCTGCATATTTAGATTCCAGAATTTGATACTCATCAATGATAAAATCTTTCCGTAAAACAGGAATTTTAACTAACATTTTCAATCGCCGCAGGTCATCCAGACTTCCCTTAAAAAATTGTTTTTCTGTTACAAGAGATACAGCTGAAACATTGTTCTTCATATAGATCATTGCCAATTCCTTAATCCGGTCATTGGAGAAAAAAAATCCTTTTGACGGAGATTTCTTTTTTATTTCAGCAATAATTGCTTTTCCTGATTCAATAAAACGAGATAACAATAAAGAACGATTCAATCCCCTGACACATCTGTCTAATTCATAAAAAGACAAAACTTTTTTTCTCTCTTTGACTTCTTTTCTCTTATGGGATAAAACATTTTCCATAAAACAAGTCATTTCTCTTTCTCCTGTATAATCTTATGAACTCTGAAAATTTATTAAGAGCTTTTCCGGAATCAATGGAATCTCTTGCCATCTCAATACCATCTTTTATATCCCTTGCTGCTCCTGAAACATAAATGGCTGCACCTGAATTCAATAAAACAATATCTCTCTTGGGGCCATTCTCTCCCTTCAAAATATCCATAAAATATCTAACATTTTCTTCCAGCGAATTAACCTTTATTTCATCCAAGGCACAGGAGTTGAAACCATAATCTTCTGGAACTATCTCGAATTCTTCGAGGTCTTCGTTTTCTATTAAAATTCCTCTGGTAAGTCCACACAAAGAAATTTCATCCAGCCCCTCGTCGGAATGAACGACAAGAGAACGTTCTGTTCCCAGCATCTGCAATGCTTTTGAAACAGTCTTTAACAAATCCAAACTGTAAACTCCAATAAGCTGCCTTTTCACCCTAAAAGGATTCACCAAGGGACCTATTATGTTGAAAATAGTCCTTACTCCGATTTCTTTTCTTGGCGGCATTGCATATTTCATTGCTGGATGAAAATTGGGAGCAAACAGGAAACCAAAACCTGTCTCATCCATTTTCTCAGCAATATCAGAGTTGCTCAAGGAAAGGTCAAAACCCAACGCCTCTAATAGATCAGCGCTGCCACAACGGCTGGATATCGACCGATTTCCATGTTTGGCAACATTGATACCTGCTCCGGCTGTCACAAACGATGAGACAGTCGAAATGTTAAAGGTCGCGTGACCATCACCCCCAGTTCCACATAAGTCTATAAAATTTTTCTTTTTTGTTTTAAGAAGTACGGCTTTCTTAAGCATCCCCCTGGCGGCTCCCACTATTTCTTCAACATTTTCACCCTTGACTTTCAAGGCAATCAAAAAAGCACTGATTTGAGCAGATGTCGCTTTCCCTGACATAATGTCCGTTAAAACTTTTTCTGTCTCTTCCCAGTTGAGATCATTCCCCTGACAGAGATTGGCAATAGTTTCTTTAATCATCAGTGTCCCCCTAGATAAAGGAAATTTTTTAATATCTTCATCCCTTCTTCAGAAAGAAAAGATTCAGGATGAAATTGGACTCCCCACGTGTTTTTCCCTTTCATCTTCAAACCCATAATTTCTCCATCTTCAGTGAATGATGAAATTTCAAGACATGGAGGCAAGGATTCTTCCTCTACAATAAGGGAATGATAACGAGTGGCAAAAAAGGGATTTCTCACTCCCTCATAGATCATATGCTCATCATGATATATTTTTGAAAGTTTGCCATGCATAACTTTATCAGCTCTTTTTATCTTCCCTCCAAAAGTGTAAGCAACACACTGGTGTCCCAAACACACACCCAAAACAGGTATGATATCTGAAAAATAATGGATTAATTCATTTGAAATCCCGGCTTCCTGGGGAGTTTTAGGACCGGGGGATATGACCATCATCTGGGGAGACAAATCTTTAGCCTGTTTCAAGGAAATCTGATCATTTCTTCTTATTTCTATTTCTTCTCCCAACTCCATAAAAGCTTGGACCAGATTAAAAACAAAAGAGTCATAATTATCTATTAATAAAATCATTTCTTCTCTCCTGAGCGTATTTGATCGCTTGGTATAATCCTTTCATCTTGTTAATGGTTTCCTTGTATTCCAGAGAAGGAACAGAATCGGCGACGATTCCTGCTCCTGCCTGCAAATGATATTTCTTGCCTCGGCAAATGATCATTCTTATAGCGATACACATGTCCATATTTCCATCCAATCCAAAATATCCAACTGTCCCTGAATAAGGACCTCTCTTGACCTTTTCCAGTTCCTCTATAATCTCCATGGCTCTAATCTTTGGAGCTCCGGTTACGGTTCCAGCAGGAAAAGAAGCTTTCAATAGATCCAGAGCATCCACATTGGGACCCATTATTCCCTCTGCTTCAGAGACAAGATGCATAACATGAGAATATTTTTCCAGATTCATCCTTTTTTTCACTTTAATAGTGCCAGGCAAACATACTCTTCCCAGGTCATTTCGAGCTAAATCAACCAGCATGACATGTTCCGCTCTTTCTTTCTCATCACTCATCAATTCATCTTCGAGTTTTTTATCTTCTATAGATGATTCCCCTCTTGGTCTTGTTCCGGCTATAGGATGGAGAGTCGCTTTTTTATCATTCAAGCGGACTAGAGCTTCCGGCGAAGATCCAATTAAATGAAAATCATTAAAATCTAAAAAAAACATGTAGGGAGAGGGATTGATCATTCTTAACATTCTGTAGATATCAAAAGGAAAAGCATCTGTTTCCCCAGAATATCTTTGAGAAAGCACAACTTGTAAAATATCTCCAGCCAAAATATATTCTTTGGCAGATCTGACAATTTTCTCAAATTCACCTTTTTTAAAGTTGGCAAGAGGACCTTTGCAATGTTTCATGTTTCTATTCTTGCCATTGGAAGGTAAAGGTCCTTCTAATGCAAGCTGTATGTTTTTTATATTTTTCAAGGCATTTTGTTCTTCTTCTCTGGAACTGACTAAAGAAATTACTTTTGCTCTGTGTTTAACATGATCAAACACTAAAACATCCTTTACCAGATAAAATACTCCTAAAGGAAGAATCCACTCTTCCGGCAGTTCTGAAGGGAGATTCTCCAAATACTTATTAACATCATACCCCAGATATCCAACCCATCCTCCACTAAAAGGAGGCAATTCCTGATCAGAGTCCATTTGGTGGGAATAAATGATCCTTCTGAAATTTTGAATAAATTCCCTTTTTTTAAAAGGGAAAATTGTTCCGTTCCAATTCATAGAGTCGTTTTCGATCTTTAATATCGAAGAAGGATTCAATCCTATAAACGAATATCTTCCCAGTTGCTCTCCTTTTTCCACACTTTCCAGAAGCAACTTGGCTCCCTGTTTTTGGAGCTTCAAAAAAGCAGAAACAGGTGTTTCTAAATCAACTCCGATTTCTCTGCACACAGGAAATAGTTTTACTTTTTTCATTCCTCTAACCTCCTATATAAAAAAAAAGACCCACTCATTCTTTTTTTATGAGTGGGTCTTTTTTAATTCTTTACTGGAAGGTCACGAAAGGAAAAGAATGATTATAGACCCATCCTCTTATACCACCAATAACAGTTATAAGAGTGAGTCTTAAACATTACAATTAAATCTTCCTTCCGTTTTTCAGATAATTATTCTAGTGATTTATTTCCTTTTGTCAAGAGATTTTTTCATAAAGGCTCTCTCAATTTTCATATATATTTACAAAATTCCCAATAAATGATATTCTAATTGACCTCGTGCAAAAATAGGAATTTATTAAATAAAACAAACTATAATTCAAAGAAGGAGGAGTAAACATGAACGTCCAAAAAAGATACATTCTCAAATGTATTCTTTTCCTTGCTCTTATTTCAGCTTTTGTTCTGAGTTCCACAGCTCAGTCTTTTGATGACATAAAAAACAAAATAAAAATGCATCAATTGGACAACGGAATGAAATTCATCGTTCTGGAAAGGCACGAAGCTCCGGTGGTTTCTTTCCATGTTTATGCTGATGTTGGAAGCGCCAATGAGTCTTATGGGATAACCGGTATTTCTCATCTACTCGAACATATGGCATTCAAAGGAACAAAAACAGTAGGAACCAAAGACTTCAAGGAAGAAATAAAAATCCTAGAAAAGATGGACGCTTTATACAACCAATTAAAAAAAGAGAAATCAAAGATAAATCCTGATGAAGAAAAAATCAAAAATATGGAAAAGGAATTTGAATCACTTAGAAAAAAAGCAAAGAACTATGTGATCAACAATGAATACTTTGACATGATGATGAGCGAAGGTGATCAAGGAGTCAACGCCTACACCAGTACGGATGCCACTCAATATATCAACAGTCTTCCCTCCAATAAGCTTGAATTCTGGATGGCTATGACTTCTGACAGATTTCTCAATCCTGTATTCCGTGAATTTTATAAGGAAAAAAATGTTGTTATGGAAGAAAGAAGGCTGGGGGTTGAAACAAGACCTATGGGACGCCTTATGGAAGATTTCCTGGCAGCTGCGTTTAAGGCACATCCATATCATCATTCAGTGGTCGGACACATGTCTGATCTCGAACGAATTACCCGAAAAGACGTGAAAAATTATTTCAAAAAATACTACGGACAAAATAATTTAATAGTGGGTATCGTGGGAGATGTTAAACCTGATGAAGTATTTAAACTGGCAGAATTGTATTTCAACAGGATTCCCAGTGGTCCTGCTCCAGAACGAGTGAGAACAATCGAACCCGGACAATGGGGAGAAAGACGAATTGAAGTTGAAGCGAAATCTCAGCCTATTATCCTTATTGGTTATCACTGTCCTTCTTCGATTCATAAAGACAGTTTACCTATAGAAGCCCTGGCAAATATCATGGGACAGGGACGTTCATCCAGGCTGTACAGAATCCTGGTGAAAGAAAAAAAGGTGGCAGTGAATGTTTCAAGCTTATGCGGATATCCAGGGGACAAATATCCCAATCTCATTGCTTTTTTCGCAGTTCCAACAAGAGGGCATACTTCAGAAGAATGTCTTGAATTGATCAATAAAGAGATAGAAAAAATTAAAAATGAATCTGTTTCTGTTGAAGAACTGAAAAAATTCAAAAGAACATCTGTCAAAAGCATCATAGACCAAATGAAATCCAATTCACGAATGGCGGCATTGCTGACATATGCTGAAGTTGTCTTGGGTGGACCCGAAAAGATTTTCAATCAAATAAAAGAAATCAATGCCATAACAGCAGATGATATCAAACAGGTGGCAACAAAATACCTTGTGAAAAAACACAGGACTATCGGGGAAATTGTCCCTGAAAAAAAAGGAAAGTAAACTGGTTTTAAATAGCCAAAAAAACTTGAAACACAAAGGATAAAAAAATGAAAAAATATAAAAAACTGACTGGCATTTGTTTGTTTCTATCATTTCTCATCATTTTCTCCGGAAATGGAATTCTTGCCCAGAAAAATCCAAAAGATAAATTTGACTCCCCCAAATTAAACCCGATAAAAATGCCTGATATTGAAAAAGTCGAACTCTCGAACGGTCTCAAACTATTCCTTGTCGAAGAATCCAAGTATCCCACCATAGATTTAAGGGCAATGATACACACTGGTTCTGTTTTTGAACCTGAAGATAAAATTGGGCTGGCATCCATTACAGGTCAGGTTCTCAGAACAGGCGGAACGGAAACGAGAACCGGTGATGAAATCGATAAAGAACTGGAAACAATGGCAGCTTCAATCAGCACAGGCATAGGGCAAACATCAGGATACATCATGACTTCAGCCTTAAAAGAAGATATTGACAAAGTCATGGAAATACTTGCTGATATTATAATCAATCCTGTTTTCAGTGAGGAGAAAATTCAACTGGCAAAAATTATGCAAAAATCCGGAATTTCACGGAGAAACGATGATATTGGACAGATAACCCGGAGAGAATTCTGGAAAATCATTTACGGAAAAGACAGTCCCTATGCAAGACATCCGGAATACGCAACCATTGATTCCATTAGCCGGGACGACATTGTCCAGTTTTACAATGACTATTTTCATCCAAACAACACCATTATAGCTGTATGGGGAGATTTCAAAAGCGAAGAAATGATTGCCAAAATAAAAAATACTTTAGGAAAATGGAAAAAATCCGAAGTGGATATCCCTTCTTTACCGAAAGTGAATTATGATTACAAATACACAGTGAATTTCATTCAAAAAACAGATGTCAATCAATCCAATATTATGCTAGGTCATATTGGAGGATTAATGAGCAATCCGGATTATCCTGCCCTGAGCGTTATGAACAGCATCCTTTCTTTCGAACGGATGTTTAAAAAAATAAGAACAGATGAAGGTCTTGCTTACAGTGTATGGGGTTCATACGGTGCCGGATACATTACTCCGGGAGTTTTCAGTTGCGGAGCTCAAACAAAATCCGAATCCACAGTTTATGCCATAGAACTGATGTTAAATGAAATAAAAAGGATAACAGAAAAAAAAGTGAGTGATGAGGAGCTTGCCAGAGCTAAGGATAAATATCTCAACGGATATGTGTTTAATTTTGACAGCAAATCAAAAATCGTCAATCGAATGATGTATTATTCTTATTTTGGTTACCCCATGAATTTCATGGAAAAAATTAAAAAAGGTGTAGAGAATGTAACCAAAGAGGATATTCTTAAAGTGGCAAAAAAATATCTTCATTCGGACAAAGTGCAAATTCTGGTTGTGGGAAATAAAGATAAACTTGACAAACCATTATCTTCCCTGGGAGAAGTAAATGAAATTGACATTTCCATACCTAAACCAAAAAGTAATAATAGGAAGTAACCAGAAATACAGAGAGCATCTCCATTCCCATATTACTTAAAAAACTTTTTGTCCAATAGGGTAGGTAAGAATATCTCAAAAGGTTTACGAAATGAAAAAAAACAATGAAGGAAAAGCCTCCAAAAATTCTGTTACTCAATTAGATTTTATTCGGACTATTATTGAAGAAGATATTATGACAAATAAATATGGAGGACGTGTGCACACTAGATTCCCTCCTGAACCGAACGGGTATCTCCATATCGGACACGCCAAATCGATTTGCTTGAATTTCGGGATTGCTTCAGAATACAAAGGACTCTGTAATCTCCGCTTTGATGATACCAATCCCACAAAAGAAGAAGAAGAATTTGTGGAATCCATCAAAAAAGATGTCCGGTGGTTAGGATTCGACTGGGAAGACAGACTTTATTATGCTTCTGATTATTTTGATCAACTCTATCAATACGCCATCCAACTTATTAAAAAAGGAAAAGCCTATGTCTGTGATTTATCAGCAGATAAAATAAGAGAATACCGAGGAACATTGACTCAGGCTGGGATAGAGAGCCCCTACCGCAATCGCCCGGTCAAAGAAAATCTGGATCTTTTCCAACGAATGAAGGCAGGGGAATTTGAAGACGGTTCCCGGGTTTTAAGAGCTAAAATTGATATGTCTTCCGGAAATTTGAATATGCGGGATCCAGTCATTTACCGGATACTTAGATCCAAACATCACAGAACAGGAAATAAATGGTGTATATACCCAATGTATGATTTCACTCATTGTTTATCGGATTCGATTGAAGGAATCACCCATTCTCTTTGCACCCTGGAATTTGAGGACCACCGGCCTCTCTATGACTGGTATCTTGATCAATTAGATGTGTTCCATCCTCAACAGATAGAATTCGCAAGGCTTAATCTGAGCTATACTGTAATGAGCAAAAGAAAACTTATGCAACTGGTTAACGAAGGGTATGTCAATGGATGGGATGATCCCCGTTTACCAACCATTTCCGGTCTTCAAAGGAGGGGATACACACCTAAATCGATCCGGGATTTTTGTGATCGTATCGGACTGGCAAAAAGAGCCAGTCTGGTGGATATTGCCCTTCTTGATTTTTGTTTGAGAGAAGACCTCAATCGAAGAGCCCCCCGAGTGATGACGGTTTTAAAACCTCTTAAGGTTGTTATCATAAACTATCCTAAAGATAAAGTGGAAGAACTTGAGGCTGAAAATAATCCTGAAGATCCTTCCGCGGGAACTCGAACGATTCCGTTTTCCCGTACTCTTTACATAGAAAGAGAAGATTTTCGGGAAGATCCTCCCAAAAAGTTTTTTCGTTTAGCACCAGGCCGGGAAGTGAGATTAAAATACGCGTATTACATCAAGTGCGAAAAAGTCATTAAAGATGAAAAAAGTAGAGAGATCAAAGAACTGCACTGTACTTATGATCCGGAAACACGAGGAGGCTGGTCAAAAGATGGCAGAAAAGTCCGAGGAACTCTTCACTGGGTTTCTGCACTCCATGCTGTCAAAGTTGAAGTCCGACTGTATGACCATCTGTTTATAAAAGCTAATCTGGAAGAGATAGAAGAAGGAAAAGATTTCAAATCATATCTCAATCCCAACTCCTGTGAGCAAATCACTGGATGTATGGCAGAACCCAGTCTGGCAAACGTTGAATCCGGAAGAAACTTTCAGTTTCTCAGGCAAGGCTATTTTTATTCAGATGACGACACCACAAAAGGAAGACCGGTTTTCAATCGGACTGTCCCTTTACGTGATACATGGGCAAAAATTGAGAAAAAACAGAAACAAAATTCGGCTTCAAAATCGGACAGTTGAATTGAATAAAGAACCCTCCGGCAGAGAAAATATGAAGGATGCTGGATCAAAGAATACGGTCCAATACGGGGATTTAGCCTACAGAATAAATCCATGTAGGGACTGGTCCCCGAACAGTCCGGTATAATGCGGTCCAATACGGGGATTGAACCTTACAAAACACTTAAGCTTTTATTTTGTCCCCGAATAATTTTTGGTAGGTTGAAGATAAAGGAAGCTTTTTATATTTAGGAAGACTGGAATGATAGGAATTCAGGGTAAAAAACACCCATTTATGCTCAATAAAATTGAAAGCAGCTGACAGATCCCATAAAGGAGGGAGAAGATAAATGACTTCATTCCCTACTCTCTCCAGTTCCTTTCTGAATTTTTCAGGATCATCCACATGCTCAATGGTATGAGAACAAAAAACCGTTTCAAACTGACCATCCCGAAAGGGAAGATTGTAAATATCTTTTATGAGCACAAAATTGGGAACCTCTTTATGACATATTATATCAGCATTAACTTTCCCAAAATTCGTCTTTCCACAACAAATATTCAAATCCCATTGTCTTTTCTTTCCATGATAATTTTTAATCACTCTATAGCTAATATAATTGGTTAGTTTTAATAAACAATAAAGCAAGGCGAGAACTATTGCTATATACAACAAAACCTTCATATTTATAGATTCCTTAAAATCTTATTGCATAAATAAAAACAATTAATTATTATATAATACTTATTTATATTAATTAATAATTTTTTTAACATGTTTCAAAATGGAGGAAAAAAAAATGGATATTGATAGTCGAATTCTCGACAGCACTAATCTAAAAAAAATCAATGAACTCAATAATCCCAAAGTCAATCAGCTTGTTGAGGAGTGTATTAAACTCACTAAACCAGCAAAAGTGACTGTCATTACAGACAGTCAGGAAGATATTGATTATGTCCGTAACCTGGCTTTAAAAACCGGAGAAGAAAGAAAACTGGAAATGGAGGGGCACACCATCCATTATGATGGATTTTATGATCAGGCAAGAGATAAAAAAAACACACGGGTTCTTGTCACTCCAAACATGAAAATGAGCAAAGCCATAAACACAATTGATAGAGAAGAGGGACTGAAAGAAGTGTTTGACATATCAGACGGAATAATGGAAGGTAAAGAAGCACTGGTGCGATTCTTTTGTTTGGGGCCACTTAATTCGAAATTTTCCATCAGTGCCTTACAGATCACAGATTCATCTTATGTTGCCCACAGTGAAGATATTCTCTACAGATCCGGATATGAACAATTCAAAAGATTAAACGGATCAGATAATTTTTTCTATTTCCTACACTCAGCAGGAAGATTGGATGAAAGAGGAAATTCAATAGATGTGGATAAAAGAAGAATCTATATCGATCTTAAGGAAAATAGAGTTATATCTGTGAACAACCAGTATGCTGGAAATAGTCTGGGATTAAAAAAACTGGCACTCAGATTGGCAATACACAAATCTAACAATGAAGATTGGTTAACCGAACATATGTTCATAATGGGAGTCAAATCTTCTAATCAGGATAGAAAATCTTATTTCACAGGCGCATTCCCCAGCATGTGTGGAAAGACTTCCACCGCCATGGTTCCTGGTATGTCTGTTGTCGGTGATGACATATCCTATATTCGAGCTTGGGATGACGGAAAAGCTCATGCCGTGAACATAGAAGACGGAATATTCGGAATCATCACAGATGTCAATGAAAAAGATGATCCTTTTATCTGGGAGGTCTTAACCACTCCGAGAGAACTTATATTCTCCAATATCTTGATACACAATAATAAACCTTACTGGCAAAATATGGGTATTGAAACACCTGAAGAGGGGGAGAATTTTTCCGGCGAATGGAAAGAGGGAAAAACCGATGATAAAGGAAATGAAATACCGCTGGCTCATAAAAACGCAAGATACACAGTAAGAATCAATGAACTTGAAAATGCTGATGAACATTTAAACAATCCTGATGGAGTCCCAGTAAGAGGAATCATATACGGGGGACGGGATTCCGATACATCTGTCCCTGTTTACCAGTCATTGAATTGGGAACACGGCGTATTCGTCGGTGCCACCATTGAATCGGAAACCACTGCCGCAACTTTAGGCGCTGAAGGCCAGAGAAAACATGTCCCTATGGCAAATCTTGATTTTCTGGTGGTTCCTTTTGGAAAATACATCCAGAATCATATTGATTTTGGAAACAATCTCTCCACTCCACCCTTAACATTTGCAACCAATTATTTTATCAAAGATTCTGAGGGAAATTTTCTCAATGAAAAAACCGATAAAAAGGTATGGCTGATATGGATGGAAGGCAGAGTCCATAATGAATACGGAGCCATAGAAACACCCATTGGATTTATTCCAAAATACGAAGATTTGAAGAACTTATTCCAGAAAGTGTTCAACAGAGAGTATAAAAAAGAAGATTATGAGGAACAATTCTCAATAAGAGTAAAAAAATGGCTTGAAAAAATGGAACGAATGGAGGCTATTTTCTCCGAAGAAGAAGGCATTCCTGAACAATTTATGAATGTCCTCAAAGACCAGAAGCAAAAGCTCATTGATTTTAAAAACAAATATGGAAATGATATTATCAAACCTTCGGAATTAATCTAACAACATCAACTGACGAGAACTATATAAGCGGGACACTTTTCTGTATGAACAAATAAGAAGTTAAGTGTCCTATTAATTTTAACCTATGTTTGGAGCAATATTTATTTTAATCATCCTTCCTGTTTTGATTATAACAACATCTGTTTTAATTTTTTTCATCTCAAAAAATAAAAACCAAAACAATAGCAAACATGGAAGTTTATGAAAAACTTGTTGATCCGGTTGCCTTAATTATTTTTCTGCTGACTCTCTCTTTGCCCATACTCATAGGCTTTTTAACCCTAAAAAAAACCAAAAATCAATCAGATTTTCTCATCGGAGGAAGAGCTATAGATAAATTTGTGGTGGCTCTATCTGCGGTGTCTTCCGGAAGGTCATCCTGGCTTGTCCTTGGTGTCAGCGGTATGGCATACACAATGGGAACAGGAGCGGTTTGGGCTGTTGCCGGCTATATCATTGCTGAAATGTTCCAGTTTATATATTTAGGTCAAAAACTCCGCCGCTATACAGAAACATACGACTCACTCACTCTCTTAGATTATTTTGAATCAAAATTTGATGATGCAAAACATTTCATAAGAATCACAGGGGCTGTGATCATCACCATCTTTACCATATCCTATGTGGCTGCTCAGTTTAACGCCGGAGCCAAATCCCTAAGCACAGCTCTCGGTTTCCCACTTCTTATTTCTCTTGGTATTTCCGGTTTATTAATAATAGTTTATATGGTTTTGGGAGGATACATCGCGGTCTCTTACAACGATACTGTCCGCGCCATAATAATGATAATGGGTCTGGTTGTTTTTCCCATCTACGGATTAGTAAAAATCGGAGGATTAAAAGTTCTTCTTAATATTTTATCCGAATTGAATCCTTCTAGCATTAACCCGTTTTCATTGGGGTTCGGCATCATCATAGGGTTCTTGGGCATTGGATTAGGGTCTCCAGGACAGCCGCATATCATCGTCCGATATATGTCTATAAACAATGCTGACAAACTAAGACAATCGACAATCATCGGGACAATCTGGAATGTTGTTATGGGATGGGGGGCTGTGTTCATTGGTCTCCTGGGAAGGGCTCTGTTTCCTTTAGCTAATAAACTTCCTGACAGTGATCCGGAATTGATCTATCTGGTCTTATCTTCGGAATATTTCGGTCCAGTGTTATACGGACTCCTTATCGGAGGAATATTTGCCGCTATCCTATCAACAGCGGACTCTCAACTGCTGGTTGTTTCTTCAACCCTGGTGAGGGATGTATACGAAAAAATTATCAAAAGACACACCAAGATCAGAGAAGATAAGAAATTGGCTCTCAGCCGAATTGTGCTTGTTTTTTCCGGACTCATAGCCTTGATCATGGCTTATGCAGCCAAGGATTTGATTTTCTGGCTGGTCCTCTTTGCCTGGGCAGGATTGGGAGCTTCTTTCGGAACAGCCATCATTTTATCTCTATACTGGAAAGGCACCAATAAATTCGGAATCATCGCTGGTATGATAACCGGAACAACAGTCACCATCATCTGGAAATTATTCTTAAAAGAGCCGACCGGCATCTACGAACTCATTCCTGCTTTTTTATGCTCAGCAGCAGCCATCATCTTAGTAAGCCTTTTCACAAAAAAAACATAAAATCGGAATTTCCTCTAAAAATAAGGATTCCCTTTAATCCAACAAAGGATATTTGCCATGCTTTTCAATGAGTTTTCTAAATTCATCCCCGCTTCCTTTTATCAGGATGTAATTATCAACAATGTCTTTATAAAAATACCTATTTTTTCAGCTGCCGGGGTGATGATTGTTGTCAATCACTATCATTCTTTTCCATACTTTTGGAGAGGAATGATGATTTTTAATTTCTCAATCATTGCCTTTTCCCTCTATGACCTTATGGTAAGGCAAATGTACGCAACTTTCATGTCCTGGTCTGGTTTTGACTATCAATTTTTTAATCATTATAGGGTATCTTTTTTATCTGAGAATAAAAAAAATAATTTGAACGACTTCCTTAATTCTGAGTCCTCGATAAATCAATCCTCATATTGTCATATCCAACAGTAATGATTATTTCATTTTCACGAGCCAAATCGTCTAATTTTTTTCTTGCTGTGGCGGTGTCTTGATAAAACCAGGACCCGAAGTGAATAAAAATAAGATGCTGGCAATAATCTTTGAACAAATGAATGAGATCAGGGATTCCATTATGTCCATAGATCCGCCCTGTTTTTTGATCCCTTCTAATCAATCCTCCTTTGCGTAAGTAGCTCCCGTCTGTGATAACCAAATCAAGTCCTTCCAAAAGAGAGTGGAACTCTTTATTGATCCATATCATATCGCCTGTATAGAGAATTTTTTGAGAACCTCTCTCAATGCGGTAAGCCTGGGATTTAACCTTGAGGCTGTGGTGAGTGGGGATGGGATAAACAGAATAACCGGCGATGTTCTTTTTTTTATCCAGTAATTTGATATCAGAATATCCGCTTTTTTCGGCAGCAAAAACAGGAATATCCGAAGGCACTCTCTCCTCTTTATCAGATACGAAATAGGCGTGATCCGGATGCAAATGGGTGATGAGAATGGCTGTTGGGTTGGCGTTCAAATATTCCCGCTCTCCGAGATCGATCAACAGAGTTTGGTCAATCAAAACCCCGGAGTGATGGGAATGATAAGGGGCTGAATCCTTGATTTCTCCTCGCGTTCCCAATATCTTAATATGCACTTTTTTCTTAATTGTTCTTTAGGAACTAGGCTTATCTACGATCCGGACGGTGCTTGCTTGAGGACCTTTTTCTCCCATTTCTTTTATAAAATTCACTCCCGTTCCTATATCCAATCGTTCAAAATCGTTATAAAGAACGCTGTTTCGATGGAAAAAAATCTCTTGTCCGTCCACTGTTCTGAGAAATCCATAGCCTTTGTCTGGGAAAAGTTTTTCCACAACAGCATTGGATTCCTGCTGGGGATGGCTTTTGACCTCTCCCCGTTGTTTAGCTTCCAATTTCTTCAATCTTCTTTGAGCGGTTTTAAAAGCATCCTTTAACACGGATTCAAGGGACAGATGCATCTCTTCCTTACCGGGATCGCGAGTAACCACGATTTCCGGATTTTTAGGCACGAGTATCTCCAGACGAATCCGATAAGGATTTCCCGATTGTTGATGCTCTTGAGGTTTTTCTACAGCAACACGGCAGTGGATTAAATTGTTATGAAATTTTTCCAGTTTTTCCGCCTCTTGATGGATAAGACTTTCCAAATGAGGGGTTCGTTCCACGTCTCTAAACATAATCTCCAAAGGTTGTTCCATTTTTTACTCCTCCTTAATTCTCTACTTGAGATAACCAAATCCGATGACCCGTGACCTTTTCTCCTTTAAAAATTTCTATCCTTCACTGATCACAAAAGCAACTTTAACATTGGTTCGGAAAATTGTGATTTGGTTATTTTCCACTTTGGCTGTCTGTGCCACAACTTCTAATCCTGTGATATTGTCAATCGTTTTTTGAGCTTCAAGGATAGCATTATTAGCGGCATCCTCCCAGCTTTTTTCAGAAATTCCAATCAATTCAATGACTTTTATAGTGTTCATTATGATTCTCCTTTCTTGATATTCTTTATTTATATCTTTACAAAAAACGTGCCATCCCTATGATGATTATCATCACAAGAGAAAAGCTCCGTTTTTCTTGACGACAATGACTTTTTATTTGTCTCGAATGACAGGATTTCTCCACTTAAACAGGACACATCTGAAATTCTCTTTTATTTTTTTATATAGAGATTGTTGACAATATTTCTCACTCCAGCCGTATTCCGGACAATGTCAATTGCCGCCCTATAAGCAACCCAATGAGAAACTCCTCCTGAAATAGTAACGTTTCCCTCCTCTACTTCGATATTTAGAGCTTCAGGATCGACATACATATTTCTTTTGAACGCTTCAATGATATCCTCAGCAATAACTTGATCCCAGACATCTTTTTCAGGAACCACAGCAAGTTCGTTAACCACTTCGATAACTCCGAGCATGTTCTGAACAATATCCTCTGATCTCACTTTCTTCCAGTAGGAATCCACTGATCCTTCAAGCTTGACAATTCCATCTTCTGCAGAAACCTGAATATTGGCTTCATCAAGATAGGGGTTCCATAGAAAAATACTTTCAATATTTGTTTTGATTTCATCATCTGAAGGTATTGTGATCCGGTCTGGATATTCAATCACTAGCTGATTATCGACGCCTAAGACCTCAGGAATAGACCAGGCATCATCTTCCGCAGATTCGCGGGAAATAAAATTGGATACTTTGCCCTTCAAAACAACCTCTCCACCTGAAACTTCCACCTTCACATTGGAGGCATCCACTCTTCCATCCCAATAGAGATGATCCACAATATCTTTCTTAATTTGTTCATCGGTGCGTGCCATTGCGACCTCCTTCCTTTGATATGAATAAAAAGCAAAATATGTGCCAAATATAACGAAAACTGGGGTCAGGTCTTGAATTGAGACTTTTCCTTTAATTTTCTTCCAACGATCTTACTAATAGTTGATATGAAAAACGATTGATGGTGCGAAACAATACAGCCCGATGCGAGGATTGGATCATACGAATTACGGCCCGATGCGTGGATCGGGCCCTACAGAATAAATACAATCAACGCATAAAACGCTAACAATGCGACATAACAATGAGAAGGATTACCGCAAAAAATGAGGACCGTTTGGAAACCGGTCCCTCAATTTAAGCAAAGAGAGTCCCGAATCAAGACTTGACCCCTTCTTTTATTATTGACATATCGGGGACATGTTGATATTATCTTGACTCAATTTATGAAGTGTAAAATTCAATGATTAAACGATACACTTTACCTCAAATGGGAAATATTTGGACGGAAGAGAATAAATTTAACAAATGGCTTCAGGTTGAGCTTTCCGTGTGTGAAGCATGGAATAAAATCGGGAAAATTCCCTCCCAATCTTTAAAAACAATCAAGGAAAAAAGTTCGTTTTCTCTGGAAAGAATCGAAGAAATTGAAAAAGTAGTCAAACACGATGTCATTGCTTTCCTCACATCTGTCGCGGAGAATGTGGGAAAAGATGCCCGATACATCCACCTGGGACTCACATCCTACGATGTGGTTGATACTGCATTTTCCCTTTTAATCAAAGAATCATTAGAAAAAATTCAAAAAGATCTTAAATCCTTAAAGGATGTCCTAAAAAAAGAGGCTCTCCGTTATAAAAAAACCATTATGGTGGGAAGGACACACGGAATTCATGCAGAACCCATCACTTTCGGAATCAAACTTCTTGTCTGGCATGAAGAAATCAAACGTCATCTCGTTCGCATAGACAGAGCCCTTGATGTCATCAGTGTCGGCAGAATATCCGGATCAGTGGGGACTTATATCCATATTGATCCAGTGGTGGAAGAAAAAGCATTAAAATTACTGGGATTGAAACAGGCTAAAGTCTCAACTCAGGTGCTCCAGAGGGACAGGCACGCTGAAGTTCTTGCCACCTTATCTCTTCTCAGCTCCTCTTTAGATAAATTTTCAGTGGAACTTAGGCATCTTCAAAGAACAGAGGTTCTTGAACTGGAAGAGCCTTTCACCAAAGGACAAAAAGGTTCTTCTTCCATGCCTCACAAAAAAAATCCTGTACGGGCAGAAAGAATTTCCGGTCTTTCCAGAATAGTTCGGTCAAATCTTCAATCCGCTCTTGAAAATATTCCTCTTTGGCATGAAAGAGATATTTCTCATTCTTCGGTTGAACGAATCATTTTCCCTGATTCGTTCATTCTCACTGATTTTATTCTGGCAGAAACCATAGATATCATAAAAAACTGGAAAGTGAATACAGAAAAAATGAAAGAAAACATTCACGCCACCAAAGGGCTTATTTTCTCTCAGATGGTTCTTATTGCCCTGACAAAGAAAAAAATATCCAGAGAAGATGCATACAAACTTGTTCAAAGAAACAGTCTCAAAGCCTGGAAAGAAAACATCTCTTTTCTCGAACTGATTAAAAAAGATAAAGAAATCACAAACGTTCTTTCAGAAGAAGAGATTAATGATTGTTTTTCTCTCCAACCTTATTTAGAAAAAATAGATTATATATTCGAGGGAGTTCTTTCAGATGAAAGTTAGAATATTGGTATCCTTTAAAGATGGTGTGCTTGACCCCCAGGGACAGACTGTGAAATATGCCCTTCACACACTTGGATATAACTCTGTTAAGGATGTCAGGCAAGGCAAAGTATTCGAACTGGAAGTGGAAGGATTGTCCCGTAAAGAAATCGAAAAAATGATTCCCGAAATTTCAGATAAAGTTCTGGCTAATCCCATAATTGAAAAGTTCGAGTGGAAAATACTTTAAACAATCGGCTTTCAAATTAAGTACTTGATTGAACAAAATTAAAAAAGAGAAATGATCAAATGAAATTTGGAATTGTTGTTTTTCCTGGCTCAAACTGTGATCATGATACATTGTATGTGTTGAAAGAAATTTTTCACCAGGAAGCATTTTTTCTCTGGCATAAAGAACACGATTTAAAAAAAGCGGATTGCGTTATTCTTCCCGGAGGATTTTCTTACGGGGATTATTTAAGACCGGGTGTCATTTCAAAATTTTCCCCTCTCATGAACGAAGTCAAAGAATTCGCACTCAAGGGAGGACTTGTTCTTGGAATCTGCAATGGTTTTCAAGTGCTTTTAGAACTCAATCTCCTGCCTGGAGCCATTTTGAGAAATAAAAATCTCAAATTCATTTGCAAATTCATTCATATAAAACTGGAAAATAATGCCACTCCTTTCACAAATTTTGGGATAAAAAACCAAATTCTTAAAATACCGGTTGCTCATTTTGACGGCAGCTACTTTGCTTCTCCTGAAATGATTAATGAAATAAAAAAGAATAACCAGATTACCTTCAGATATTCAGATGAAAAAGGACAAATCAATGAAGATACCAATGTCAACGGTTCCATCGAAAATATAGCTGGCCTTGTTAATAAAAACAGAAATGTCCTTGGTATGATGCCTCATCCTGAACGTTGTTCTGAAGGAATCCTTGGAAGTGAAGATGGAAAAATTATCTTCAAATCTATAATAAATTCTTTGAAAAAATAATAGAGTGAATTTGAGACTATTCTATAAATGCAAAGATATAACAGGGATTGATATTCTGATTATGGTGTAAAAAAAAATGATCGATAAGAAACTTCTTGATGAACACAATCTCACTGAGAATGAATACAAAAAGATCGTTGAGCTGATAGGGAAAGAGCCCAATATAACCGAAATGGGAATCTTTTCTCTTATGTGGTCTGAACACTGCAGTTATAAAAGTTCAAAACTTTTTTTAAAGAAATTTCCTGTATCCGGAAAAAATGTGATTCAAGGTCCCGGTGAAAATGCAGGTATTATTGATATCGGTGACGGCTTGGCTGTGGTTTTTAAAATAGAATCCCACAATCATCCTTCTTTCATTGAGCCCTACCAGGGCGCTGCGACCGGAGTGGGAGGAATCCTGAGGGATATTTTCACTATGGGAGCACGCCCGATCGCCCTTCTTAACTCTCTGAGATTTGGTCCTTTATCGGAACAAAAAAACAAATCCATAATGGAAGGAGTGATTTCAGGAATATCCGGTTACGGGAATTCAATAGGAGTTCCAACTGTAGGTGGTGAAATATACTTCAACCACTGCTATTCCCAGAATCCTTTAGTGAATGTTTTTGCTCTTGGAATCGTGCAAAAAGATAAAATCTTTTATGCCAAAGCAGAAGGGGTGGGAAATCCTGTTCTCTACGTTGGAGCTAAAACCGGTAGAGATGGAATCCACGGTGCGACTATGGCATCTTCTGAATTTGACAAAGACTCTGAAGGGAAAAGACCAAATGTCCAAGTAGGTGATCCATTCAAAGAAAAGCTTTTATTGGAAGCATGCCTGGAAGTGACAAATAAAAATTTGATAGTGGGAATTCAGGATATGGGAGCTGCTGGTTTGACCTGCTCGACATCGGAAATGGCATCGAAATCCGGAACAGGTATTGAAATCGATCTCGACCGTGTCCCTCAGAGAGAAAAAGGAATGACTCCTTATGAAATAATGCTCTCTGAATCCCAGGAAAGAATGCTTCTTATCGCTCACAAAGAAAAAGTTGATGAAGTGCAGAAGATTTTTGCCAAATGGGACCTGGATGCTGTTATTATAGGGAAAGTCACCAAGGGAAAAAATCTCATAGTGAAATCAAAAGGAAAAACGGTCGTTGATATACCAGTCACTGCGATTGTTGACCAATGTCCAGTCTATGAACGAAAAATTCTCACTCCCTCATATGTGAAATCTGTCAGAGAATTCCAACATCCTTCTGACCATAAAAAATATGAAAAGAATTTCATCAAACTTCTTTCATCACCCACCATTGCCAATAAAGAATGGGTTTTTAGCCAATATGATCACATGGTCCAAATCAACACAGCAATCCTGCCCGGAACAGGTGCTTCTCTCTTACGAATCAAGAATTCAAGAAAATCAATCGCACTCACTGTAGATGGAAACGGACTTTACTCCTATTTAGCCCCACAAAATGGAGGAAAGATCGCAGTTGCAGAAGCATGCCGGAATTTGGCTTGTATTGGTGCCCATCCAATAGGAGTGACGAATTGTTTGAATTTCGGAAATCCTGAAAAACCGGAAGTTATGTGGCAATTCAAAGAAGTGATCGAAGGAATAGCTCAAGCATGCCAGGTATTCCATATCCCGGTAACAGGCGGAAATGTCAGTTTCTATAATGAAACAGAAGGAAAATCAATCCATCCTACTCCTGTTCTGGGTATTGTGGGTCTTGTTGATGACATCTCCAATACAGTATTGCCGGAATTTAAGGAGGAAGGAAGCTCAATAATTCTATTAGGGGAAAACAAAGAAGAACTGGGAGGCTCAGAGTATCTGAGATATTTATATAACCAGGAAAAAGGATCACCCCCTCAAATTGATCTGAATTATGAAAAAAGAGTCCAGGATATGTGTATCGAAGCAATTAAAAAGAGACTCGTTCAGTCTGCTCACGACATTTCAGAAGGAGGATTGGCTGTTTGTCTAGCAGAATGCTGCCTTATGAGTCCATCCCAAATAGGATGTTCCGTCAAACTTCAGGATCCTATAAGAACGGATGCCTTGCTCTTTGGGGAAACCCAGTCAAGGATTATTGTTTCTGTCAAACAAGATCATGTGAAACAACTTCATTCCCTTGCCAAAAAAAAGAAGGTTAAAACCACCTTACTGGGGGAATCAGGAGGAAACCGTATAATCATCAAACACCATGAAAACAAGGTTATAGATGTCCCGGTCAAAGATGCCTTAAGTGCCTGGAAACAATCCATACCCAATATATTTAAAAGCAAAATCTAAAATGAATAGGAATTGGAATGGATCGATTGGCATTAGGATGAATAATTATGTTGATTAATGGTTCACGGTAAATGAAAATTTCTATGAAAATATTTATCATTTCCCTAGTCTGTACCTTGATTTTTGGGGTGAATGCCTATCCAGTAGAAATCAGCTTAAAACTATCTGGAGGTTTAAATTATTTAAAACTCGCTAATATAAACAGCTCATTGGAATCATGGAAAGAAAATCTAGAAAAAGAAGCTTTATTCCATAAAAATTGGTCATTTATTGAAGGAAAGGCAAATAAATTTCATACAGGAACCAGCTTTGAAACAGAACTGCTCATAGCCTTTAATACCCGGATAGCGGCTGGTATCAGTATAGGTTACATTTACGGAGAACAAACAGGAGATCAATCGGAAGTCACCATAGAGAAAAAAGAAATCGCCTATAACTTTAATAAGCAAACCATTATCAATACCATTCCACTTTATTTTTCGGTATATTATTATTTTTTAACCAGAGATAAAATGAATCTTTTTGTTAAAGGAGGAGCGGGATATGCCTGGGCAAAATATATAGAAAGAGATGGTCAAAAACAAATTAAAGAAGAAATTTATAAGTATCCTGATGAATTGAAAGCGAAAGCAGAATCACCTGTTTATCAAGCAAGCCTGGGCTTCGAATATCAAATGGATGAATCCATGGATTTTTTTATTGAAGCCTGCTACAGATTCGCTGAAATCAACAGCTTCAAGGAAGACACAGAAGAAGATCCGGGAAATATGTATTACTTTGAAGAATACAATCCGGATCTGGATTTCTGGCAATCAAAATTCCAGATATTTAAAAACAAGCCTTCAGGAAAAAATTACCGCTCTATAAGCGATGAAATCATTGACTTCAGCGGATTTTCTATAAAATTAGGTGTCAAAATCAGGCTATAAAAATTCTGTAATATTAGATTTTTTATATATGATCAACTTTATAATTATGTTATATGGGGATAAAAATGATTGAAAACAGTTTCAAAACCCCGAAAAAAAAAGGAAGGATTGCTGTTTTTATTTCCGGGCGTGGATCCAATTTTCAGGCTATCCATAAAGCAATATTGGATGGAATAATCAATGCTGAAATCGTCCTGGTCTTTAGCAATAAAAAAAATGCACCTGGAATTGAAATAGCCAAAGAAAAAAATCTGGAAACTCTGACTTTACGTCCGAAAAACTTTAAAAGCCACGAAGAATATGAAGAAAAAGTTGCTGAAGAAGTGTATAAAAGAAATGTGGATCTCATTTGCCTGGCAGGATATATGAAGATTTTAAAACCGGATTTTTGCAATCAGTTCAAAAACCGCATAATGAACATTCATCCTGCCCTACTCCCTGCTTTTCCGGGGATACATGTACAGAAAAAAGCCCTTGAATGGGGAGTGAGATACTCAGGAGCAACCGTGCACTTTGTTACGGCAGACGTCGATATGGGTCCTATCATCCTGCAGGCAGTGGTGCCTGTTTTTCAAAATGATACAGAGGAATCATTGAGCAGCAGAATTTTAAAGGAAGAGCACAAAATATATCCTGAAGCTGTAAGACTTTATTTTGAAGGAAAGCTGGAAATAAAAGGAAGAAGAGTTTTTATCCATAGTGATCAATATCAGTAATTATTGAGCCTGTGTTAATATTATGATATATAAATTATACTGCTGAATCAAAGATACAAGAAACTACTCGGTTATAAATTAAGGAGAAAGTCTGATGAGCCCGAATGTATACGACACATTGAACGAACGTGGTTTTATAGCGCAGGTTTCCGATGAAAACGCATTGAGAACAATGCTTGGCAAGGAAAAAATAACCTTCTATATTGGATTTGACAGCACTGCTAAAAGCCTCCATGCAGGAAGCCTAGTTCCCATCATGGCAATGATGCATCTTCAAAAAGCAGGGCACAATCCGATTGCCATTGTTGGAGGGGGAACCACAATGGTCGGAGATCCCAGTGGAAAAACCGAAATGCGTCAGATGATGGATGAAGAAACCATTCGTTCCTTCGGGAAATCTATCCACAATCAACTCGATAAATACCTCCATTTTGACGGAGAAAATTCCATAGCTCTTGATAATGCAGATTGGCTCCTTCCTTTAAAATACATTGATTTTCTCAGGAATATAGGAAAACATTTCAGTGTCAACCGTATGCTGGCAGTCGAAGCATACAAACAGCGCCTCGAGCGGGGACTTTCATTTATAGAATTCAATTATCAGCTTCTTCAAGCTTATGACTATTTAACTCTCTATCAAAAGCACGGCTGCACCTTGCAAATGGGCGGAGATGACCAATGGGGCAATATCTTGGCAGGAATAGACCTCATTCGCCGGGTGGAAGAAGTTAAAGTAGAAGCAATGACTTTCCCTCTATTGACAACGGCTTCAGGAGAAAAAATGGGAAAAACAGCTTCCGGTACAGTCTGGCTCAATTCAGATCTTTTCAGCCCCTATGACTTTTATCAATACTGGGTCAATTGTGATGATAGAGACGTGTTAAGATTCCTTAAACTTTTTACTTTTCTTCCGGTTGAAGATATCAACAAATTGAATGCTTTAGAAGGAAGCGACATTAGGGAAGCAAAAAAAGTTTTAGCCTATGAAACGACTCTCATCACCCATGGAAAAGAAGCCGCTGACAAAGCCCAACAAGCTTCTTTTGCTGCCTTCGGAACTGACAGCACCACCGGAAAACAGGAAATGGATGCCATTCCATTTACAAAGATTAGCCGGGAACGCCTTTCTTCCGGAATAAGCCCTATGGCTATGTTTGCAGAAATAGGATTGACCAGTTCCAGAGGAGAAGCAAAGCGTCTAGCTCAACAGGGAGGAATGTACATAAACAACCAAAGAATTGAAAACCTAGAATATCTATTAAATGAAGAGGACCTCACCCCTGATGGTATCCTGCTTCGCGCCGGAAAGAAAAAATACCATCGTTTAGTTGTTGAAGATTGACGTTCCCGCAATGAAAACAATTTATTTTTTTAAAATGAACGAATAATATTGTTCTATATCCATTCCATAATTCTTGGAGAGACAATTTTCTCTATCCCACATCCATATAATAGGATTGTTTATAATGTATTCTCTTATTGATTCCAGTTCTTCCTCTGTTTGCACCTTGTATTCATAATAGCTTTTATCCCATTGGAACGAATCACATCCTGAATTATGGATCAATTCTGAAGTTCTGGTTTTGAAAAATTTGATAGCTTCATGAAGAACGGAATGGGATTGTTCTTTTAATAATAATTCTTTTATTTTTTGATCGGACTGGGAATTAGACAATTCTTCATTTTTGTTAGTGCCACAGCAGCGATAACCATTTATGCACAAAATTCCATGAATATGATTGGGCATGATGACAAACATATCCTGTCTGACATCATTGAATTTCTTGGTAATCTCCTGCCACATTTCCCTCAGCGCTTCACAGATAGAGAAAGAAATCATCGTTCCGTCCACAATATCTCCAAAATAACAAATCCTTTGGTTTGTGCAAATGGTTAGAAAGTAAATTTCATCCAAAATATTTTTATTTTTGTTCAACCCAATGGAAACACGGACTGGTTTATCAGGACATTTATCTCTATTCACATAATAAAGACTGAATTCAGTTGGTTGATTTCTCACACTAGGCAATGGATTCCCATTATCCATTATGGGGTCGCACCGAAGCAAATTATTCATTATAATAAAGTTAACCCAATTTTAACTACAGAAAAACTTTCTTAAAATGAGATTCTTGGGGAGTTGGTATCGTCTCTATAAAAGAGATAAGATGGCAAGAGCTCACCGACATTATCTACCCGGATGTATCTGGCATATTACTCAACGCTGCCATAAAAAGGAGTTCCTATTAAGATTCAAATACTATAAGAAGAGATGGATGTACTGGCTGTATAGAGCGAAACAACAATTCCGCATCTCTATCTTAGATTATATGATTACATCCAATCATATTCATTTGCTTGCTTTGAGCGATGGAAAGCAGAATGACATTGCAAGAACTATGCACCTTGTTTCGGGAAGAACAGCCTGGGAGTTCAATCATAACAGGAATCGAAAGGGTGCTTTCTGGGAAGATCGATATCATGCCACAGCAGTTGAAACAGATGATCATCTTGTTCAGTGCATGATTTATATAGATATGAATATGGTTCGAGCAGGAGTTGTGATGCATCCGGCAGAGTGGCCGTATTGTGGGTATCAGGAGCTTACTAACAAAAAACTAAGATATACACTTATCAACAAAAGACGTCTGTTAAAGATCCTGCAAATAAAAGAGAATAATTTTCCGGCGATATATAATGAATGGATTAATGATTACTTAGAACAAGAAAATTTTTATAGAGAAAGTTGTTGGACAGAAAGTATAGCAGTGGGAAATAAGCAATTTGTTGAAAGAGTTAAAAAAAAATTGGGAGTTAAAGCCAAAGGAAGACGTATCATCGAGAGGTCAGGATCTTTTAAGCTGAGAGAAACAGGAACATCTTATTCGCTATTTTGCCTCCCTGAAAAAAGATGTTTAAGCGCTAATATTTGTGACTCAGATTAATTTAACCTATTGAAAAAAGTGAAGATAGCACGGTGCGACCCCTTAAACGAAAAATTTGGGCTTTGTAATCTTTATTTTTTTGTTTTCATATCTTTATCAAAAGCCACTTCTGAAGGGGAAAAATTCATGGTTTTCACATATTCTGCCGATTCTTTGGCACCAAATTCCCTGTCCATTCCATTGTCTTCCCACTCCACTGATAGAGGTCCAGTGTAACCAATGCTGGTCAATTCCCTGATTATTTCCTCAAAATCAACATCTCCATGGCCCAGGGACCTGAAATTCCATCCCCGGCGCAGATCCCCGAATGGAAGATGAGACCCCAGAATTCCCGATCTTCCATCCAGAGTGACTGCGACATCCTTCATATGAACATGGTAAATCCGGTCGGCAAATTCACGGATAAAAAGCTGAGGCTCAATCCCTTGCCATACAAGATGGCTGGGATCAAAATTAAGACCAAGAGCAGGCCTGTATTCAAAGGTTTCCAATAGTTTTTTGGTGGTATGAAAATCAAAAGCAATTTCGGTTGGATGAACTTCCAGTGCAAACTTCACCTGGCATTTATCAAACTCATTCAAAATCGGTGTCCATAGTTCTTTAATTTGTTGGAATCCGTCTTCAATCATCTCTTCTGTGGTTGGAGGAAAGGAGTACCAGAATTTCCATATCGGGGACCCCATAAATCCCGTGGTCACATAACATCCCATTTTTTGAGCAACCCGGGCTATGGATTTCATCTCCTCTATAGCCCAATTCCTCAGTTTCTCCGGATTCCCTTTCACCTCATTCGGAGCAAACGCATCAAGCCGCTCATCATACCGATCCCCCACACACTGGCCTGCCAGATGAGATCCCAGAGCCCAGCATTTCAGCCCGTATTCATCCAGTAGTTGCTTTTTCTTTTCAATGTATTTCTCGTCATTATCGCCTTTACGAGCTTCCATATGGTCACCCCAACAGGCAATTTCCAGCCCGTCATAATCCCACTGTTTCGCCTTTTTGCAGATATCTTCAAATGACAAATCTGCCCATTGGCCTGTAAAAAGAGTTATAGGTTTCATCATTTTATCCTCCTTATATAATCCCATCAAAGATCAATCCACACAGCTCCTTTTTGAGAACTTTCGACACATTTTTCAATAAACCGTATCCCCTGTAGCCCTTCTTCTACACCGGGAAAATCTAAATCATCCTCTAAGAGCGGCTCTTTAGATAATTTTTTGGACAATGCGGAAATAAATGTGGAATAAATATTGGCAAATGCTTCAAAGTACCCTTCCGGATGGCCTGCAGGAATACGGGAAATGTTTTCTGCTCGAGGATACATTTTGTCTCTTCCCCGGGAAATGATTTCGGTTGGTTTGTCCAAATAGGAAATCTTACAGTAATTTGGATTTTCCTGGCACCATTCCAGAGAAGCTTTGGATCCGAATATTCTAACTTTCAACCCATTGTCATGCCCCAAGGCAATCTGACTGCTCCAATAGAGTCCTTTGGCTCCATTATCATATTCAATGAGTACGGAGGCATTGTCATCAAGTCTTCTTCCTTCTCCAAAGATATCCAATCTCGCACACAGGGATGCCATATTCAATCCTGTCAAATAGGAGACCATATTCTCGATATGACTGCCGATATCCCCCAAACAGTTGGAAGCTCCGGATTGGGTAGGATCCGTTCTCCATGCCGACTGCTTGTGGCCTGTTTTTTCCAAGGAAGTGGCCAGCCAATCTTGAGGATATTCCGCATTGACAAATCTTATTGATCCGATATCCCCATTCGCTATCATTTTCCTCATATGCTTAATGATGGGATATCCGGTGTAGGTATAGGTGACACAAAACAGCAAGTCTTTTTCATCAGCAAGTTTTACCAGCTCCTCTGATTCATTGCTTTTCAAAGTAAGAGGTTTATCACAGACAACGTGGAAACCGCTTTCCAAAGCCAATTTTGCAATACAATAATGCCAATTATTGGGAGTCACAATGATCACAAAGTCCATTCCGTCTTTTCTTCCTTTTTCTTTTTCAAACATCTCCTCAAAGGACGGATAGAGACGGTCTTGATCAAGATTCAACCGAAAACCAGTTTCTAAGGTATTTTTTATATCTTTAGAAAAACATCCGGCAACAATCTCTGCTTTTCCATCCATGGCAATAGCTTTCCGGTGCACATCTCCGATAAAAGCTCCTTGACCGCCTCCGATCATGCCATATGTCAATTTAATATAATTTCTATTTTGTTCTTTCCCTTCCACCATATTCAAACCTCCTTTAAATTGTTCCTGTGTATTTATCTCCATATGGATAATACCGCTCTTTTGAATATCCGTTTTGACATTTTTCCATTTTGATCAATCATTATAACAATAAACAGGCATTAGCTTAATAACAAATCTCTGGATGCTATAGAGAATCCAAAGAGTTCTTCTTGACAGGTAGTTCAATCTGATATGCTTTATTGGTTCAGGATGACGGAATTTATGATATCCTTCGATGATTGAAAAAATTACTGCAATTCCGAACAACATCATGGTCACAATAAATAACCAAAAAATTGTTCTTATTTTACGTATTTACGTATTCCAGACCTGTTTTACGGCGTGCTTTACGAAGTGTTTTATTGGCTATAAATCGTGCTTTCTCAGCACCTTGAGCAAGAATTTTTTCTGCTTTCTTTTTATCAGAAGCCAGTTCCTTTCTTTTTTCCATATACGGTTTAAAATACTCCAAGATCTTTTCATAAAGCATTCTTTTAACCACATTATATCCTATCCCGCCTTTCCGGTAATCATTATCCAATGATTTGATTTCTTCAGGAGCTGCAAATAATTTATAAAGTTGGAACACATTGCATTTATCCGGGTCTTTCGGTTCTTCAACAGGAGTCGAATCCGTCATTATACTCATGACTTTCTTATAAAGTGTCTTTTCATCCAAAAATATTTCAATGGTGTTGTTGTAGGATTTGCTCATTTTCTGACCATCCAATCCAGGCACAACGGCAACATTGGGATCAATTCTCGCTTCGGGAATAACAAATGTTTCCCCAAATATATTATTAAATCTTTCGGCAATATCACGGGAAACCTCCACATGCTGCTTTTGATCCTTCCCTACAGGAATGATATTTGCCTGGTAAAGCAAAATATCCGCAGCCATTAAAACCGGATAGGCAAACAGCCCGTGGCTGGGGATAATTCCCTTACTTATTTTATCCTTATAAGAATGGCATCTTTCCAGCAATCCCATGGGAGTGACACAAGAAAGAATCCAGGTGAGTTCCACCACTTCAGGAACATCAGACTGAACCCAGAAGATGGCTTTATCAGGATTGAGCCCTAAAGCCAAAAAATCAATAGCCGCATCCATAACTCCCTTGCTTAAAGTTTTCCTATCATGGACACTGGTCAGCGCATGATAATTCACTATAAAACAGAACAGAAGATTCTTCTCCTGTTCTTTGATCATAGGCTTCATCATGGCGAAATAATTTCCCAGATGCAATCCTCCGGAAGGCTGTATTCCAGAAAGAATTCGAGTTTCGTTTTTCATTTCTTCAGTCATGATACCTATCCTTTTTTACCATTCATATTAAAAAATTTCTATTTATCTATCCCTCTACGGCAATCTTTTTTCTCGAAATGGGTCTTGATTCACAATTTCCTTCTAGGGAGGAAAAAACTTAGGCTTTTTTCCAAAAATTTCCCTATACAATTCAGGATAACTTTCTTTCCCTCCCAGAAGAAGACAGGTTAAAGGCATGACTTTTTTTGCCTTTTCACCTATTTTTATAGCAATACTTCTTATATCCCACTGAGCTGTTAAATCTTCCCTTAGCCTTGAAAAATGATATAATTCTCTAGCATTCATTTTCAACAAGACTCTTTTTCTATGAGAATTGGTAAGAACATAGTCAGCTCCTAATTCGGTTTTCTTTTTAATCGCATAATAAGCTTTATCCGTTTGTTCAACTGTTCGTAAAAATTCAGATCCCATACCAACTTCTTCAACCGAATCAGGCAAAGTTATCCCCAGTTCCGGATTATATTTCTGGGCAGTGAGAGTTGCCATTCGGTGTCTTTTAAGCTGAGCAAAACATGTGGCTGAGACAACCAAATCGAATACCAAATGAACATATTCAAATTCCCTGATGACAGAATCATAAAATTCCATGTATTTGAATGTGTATTTTATAAGCTCTTTTTTATCCCTGGAATTCATAGATTTCGCTTTTTTAAAACAGTCATGATAAGGATTGCTGGTGCTGGTGTACAATAAAGAGGCAATCAAACGCTCATCCGCATCCGGAGTATAGTCAACAAGAGTGACGGCATCATTATCAACACTTTTTTCTTCCAGGATAAGACCCGCTTTATACTTCAATTCTTCATATGTTTTTGAATCAAAATTATTAACTTCTGTAAAAAGAATAATCGAAGGGGCAACCTCTTTGGAAAGAGTGTATATTTTTTCACAAAAGCTTCTGATTTCGGAAAGCTTTTTTGAAGCGAAACGCCGGATCATAAGCTCCAGATTCCTGGCATTGATGGTCATTCCTAACTGCCCTTCAGTAGCTAGACTGACAATATAACGGGCATCCTCCTTTGCCCATCCATTCAAAATAGAATGATTTTTTTTATCCTTTGCCATGGCATCATATCTTTTGTAGATATATGGCTTCAATTTATTATAGAGTCTGTGATAAAGCTCATTTTGTTCTTTCACTGTTTTGACGAATATCTCCTCTGTTCCGGTGTTTTTTATTTCCTCCGGTATCACAAAATCATCTTTCAATTTTATATATCTCTGTGATTTTTCCGTGTAGGAACAAAGACGAAATTTCTCAATCTCTTCTATGGCTAGACGGCTCACACCAAGAATATCGAAATTAAAAACAGCGTGTTCTGCTACGGAATGATGCCCCATTTTAAAAATAATGGTACGGTTAGAACGGCGGGCACTTTCTACTTCTGCGCGGGCATTGGCTCGCAGCTCATCCACAGGACGAGGATCACGGGATATCCGGGCATATGAGGCAGAAAGAGTTTCAGGTGTTATATCTTCCCTTTCCGGAGAATTTTTCTTCAGTTCTTCAATAACGTCATTATCAACATTATATCCTGCAAGAAGAACTTTCATTTTTAACCTTTTATCACTCCTACGGGAACAAGCCGGGCAACAAGATTTCCTATTCCTGCCTTATGGGAAACTTCAACCACTTCATCCACGTCCTTGTATGCTTCTGATGACTCTTCAGCAACTCCTTTTAAGCTAGCTGACTTCAGCTCTATCCCCTTGGCATTCATATCCATTTTTATGTCCTCAGCTCTAAAGTTCCGGCGAGCTCCTTTTCTTGAAATCACTCTTCCCGCCCCATGAGCTGTGGAACCAAAACTCTTTTCTTCTGCCTTTTTTGTCCCCACCAGAACATAGGAAGCTGTTCCCATACTTCCCGGTATGAGCACAGGCTGTCCTATGGAACGAAATGCTTCCGGAATTTCCTCTCTGCCGGGACCAAAACTCCGGGTAGCCCCTTTTCGATGAATGCAGACTTCTTTCCAATGCCCATCGATCTTATGATTTTCAAACTTGGCTACATTGTGACAAACATCATAAATCTGATCCATAGTCTCAGAACTGCCCATCACTTTTTCAAAAACACATCGAATCCTGTGGGCAATCATATGCCTGTTTGTGAAAGCAAAATTAACAGCAGCTTTCATTGCTTTATAGTATTTCTGCCCCAGTTCTGAATGAAGAGGAGCATTTATAAGCTGCCTATCAGGAAGCCCCTTGATTCCAAACTTATTTTCCATTTGCTTTATATAGTCTGAAGCCACTTGATGTCCTAATCCTCGGCTTCCGCAGTGAATCATCACCATTATTTGACCTATGGAATGAATTCCGAAGACACCTGCTATTTTTTTATCAAAAATTTTATCCACTTTCTGAATCTCTAGAAAATGATTCCCAGCTCCCAGAGAACCCAATTGGGGAAGACCTCTTTCTATCGCTCTTTTTGAAAGGAAGCTTGGTTCAGCCCCTTTCATTCGGCCATACTCTTCGGTTCTGGATAAATCTTGTTCTGTCCCAAAATCATTTTCAACTGCCCATTCCGCTCCTTTGACACATACCTCCAGGAGGGCTTTCTGGTTTAAACGCCTTATCCCTCCTTTTCCCACTCCAGATGGAACCTGATTATAAATTTCTGCAAGAAGCTGCCCCACTTTAGATCTGATATCTTTCTCTGAATAATCGCTCCTCAGAAGTCTGACCCCGCAGTTGATATCATATCCAACACCTCCGGGAGAGATGATGCCGTTTTCCATATCAAAGGCTGCCACTCCTCCTATGGGAAATCCATAACCCTGATGGGCATCTGGCATGACATAAGAGGCTCTCTGTATTCCAGGTAAACAAGCTACGTTCTGGGCTTGATTTACCGTATTGTCTTTTTGGGATGATTCCAAAAGCTTTGGGGAAGAATAAAAAACGGCATGGACTTTCATTTCTCCGTGCTTGGGAATTTCCCAGGTATAATCATTTATTTTTTTTAATTCCATAAACACACCTCAAATATCAACCACAACCTGGACCATGAAATGTTCGTTACTTTCAATTTTCATTTCATTATAGGTTATAGCTTTAACTTCTCCGTATACATTATATTTATCAGAATATTTATCTCCTTTAAAGTCAGAAGTTAAAGTAAATTCGCCTGCATTCTTTTTAATTTTTATATTATCCGGAGATTTTAAAATAAATCCTTTTGTTTCCAATAAATATATAATTTCTTCCAAAAAAGAGCATAATAGCTGAAACAAATCTTTTGCTTTTAAGTATACTTTTTTGGTTTGATTGGCTTCCACTTTTTCAATATCCCACATCAAAGAACTAACTGCAAGAGCCGCATTAAAAAAGGATTCTTCCAGTGAATCTCCAAACGCCTGGAATTTGGCATCTGCTGTGTGTTCAAGAAATTTGAATCTTTGCATTTTTTTTATTATACCAATATTGTCCTTTCTAAAAAACTCAAATTTTTATAATTATTGTTCAGAAATTCCATTTAAATTGATTCATAATACTGCACATCTTCTATATAAGAACAATTTGAGAAAATTCACATTAATATTTTATTTGACTGGATGATAAAATTTATTTAGACTCATTTTTAAACATGTAACTCAAATTAAAAGGTTTAATTATGATAAAAAAACATCTGCTTTATTTTCTCACAATCACTTTATTTTTCACATTTTCAGTCTATTTTTGTTTTTCATCCGATAGCCAACCGCTCACCAAAGCTGAAGAGAGTGAATACAAAGAAACATCACGATATACCGATGTTATGGGTTTCATTGAAAAGCTTCAGGAACAAAGTTCCCTCATTAGATTAGAAACCATTTGCGTAAGCACGGAAGGAAGGGAAATTCCACTTCTTATCATCGGTGATCCTCCTCCTTCCTCTCCCCTGGAACTCAATTATGATGATAGAGCTGTCATATACTTTCAGGCGAACATTCATGCTGGAGAAGTAGAGGGAAAGGAAGCTGCTCTCATGCTTGCCAGAGATCTGACAATAAATAAAGACCATCCTTATCTGGATAAACTGGTTGTGTTATTAGCTCCCATATTCAATGCTGATGGGAATGAAAAAATAAGTCCTGATAACCGCCGTTCGCAGGTTGGCCCGGAAAAAGGAGTGGGAATCCGGTATAATGGCCAGAATCTCGATCTCAACCGCGACGGACTGAAACTGGAAAGCCCTGAAGTCCGGGGACTTGTCAAGAATGTCATGAGCCGGTGGGATCCGGCTCTTGTTCTAGACAGCCATACACACAACGGCTCTTATCACCAAGAAGTTGTCACTTTTATGTGGTCAGTTAATCCTAATGGAGATACAACCCTTATCAACTATATGAGCAGCCAGTTCTATCCGGAGGTTAAAAATATGTTAGAAAAGAAATACAATGTCATCAGCATTCCTCACGGAGATTTTATGAGTATAAAAGAGCCTGAAAAAGGCTGGAGGACTCTTGGTCCCCAGCCCCGCTATATAAGCAATTATATTGGCTTACGAAACAGGCTGGGAATACTCAATGAAAATTATCCTTATGCAGACTTTAAAACCAGAGTTGTTTCCTGCCACAAGCTTTTTCACTCCATACTGGAATACTGCCACATCCATAAAGATGAAATTCTCAACCTTATCAGCGAATCGGATAAACGCACTGTCCAGAGAGGATTGAATCCCACAGAAGAAGATAAATTCGCCACTGAGTATGATGTGAAGCCGCTCGAACAAGAAATCACTGTCCATGGCTACGAAATGGAGGTTGTCAATACCCCCCGAGGGTGGAGGAGAGCCAAGAAGCTTGATCAAAAAAGAAAATACACCATGCCCTTATACTGCGATTATTTCCCTAAAAAAACAATTCCATTCCCCTATGGTTATCTGATTCCTCTCCCTATCCCCGAAGTTAAAGAAAAACTCTTGGATCATGGAATAACAGTTGAAAAACTTAAAAAACCAGTAAAACTTGAAGTGGAAAAATTCATCGTCAATGAGATCGAATCTTTGCAAAGAGCCTACCAGGGACATCATTTAAACAAAATAAAAGGTGAATATAAAATTGAGGAAATGGAATTTCCCGCAGGCACCTTGTTTATCGGAACTGCCCAACCTCTGGCTAATGTCGCTGCCTATCTTCTGGAACCTGAAAGTGACGACGGACTGCTTGTCTGGAATTTCTTTGACCGGTATATTGTCCCTCAGTGGAGCCGTAGTCCTCAGGAGTATCCTGTCTACCGGCTTTTAAAACCGGCCAGTCTTGTTAAAAAAACAGTAAAATAAAAAGGATATCATTTGAATATGGAAAGCTTCGGTCAGTAAAAATTTTTCCTATTCACAATTCACTGATTATTTTATGAAAAAGCTGAGTAAATTTTTTAGATAGAGAATGATCAAATTCACCAAGCCATTTTTCAATATAGGACTTATCATAAACAGGGTTTTTCAAAATAATAATTCGTATATCTTCTAAATCCCTGGCAATCCGCTTAATCAGTTTTTGGAATACTGTTAACAATCCTCGCAATCCGAATATCAGTCTCTAATCCTTCTAAAGGTTGTTTCAGCGGTAAAACACCCAACTCAACGGCCTCAGCAAGAAGAGCCTCAATTATGGAGAAATTATGTTCAATGTTGATATCTTTTTCTTTCTTATATTTTTTTTCAAACTGACGGATTTTCTTCTGATTCTTAATCATTCGAATAAGATTATATCATATAACTGATGTTTAAGACATAAATAATAAAATCTATCTTTTCTTCAATCTCTGAATCCATTATCTCCACAATTTATTTTGATTGAAATATTTCTTATCGTGTGATAGATGTATTTATCTTGCTTGATTAGTCAATCAATGGAATAATCGATCATTAACTATTTATAAATGAATAAATCCATTCACAAACCGGATTCAGACAACAAAGTATATGTGATTCCATGCAACCATTATAACAAGACCAAAGAAAAATTAGCTGAATTGTTCAACATGATGGGAGGAATCAAACAATTTGTGAAAGCCGGGGAAAAAATTGTTCTCAAACCGAATCTCCTCATGCCCGCAAATCCAGAAAAAGCAGTGACCACTCATCCTTCTGTTTTAGAAGCACTGGGATCCCTGGTGCAATCTCAAAACACAAAGCCTGTGATCGCGGACAGCCCCGGTTCAGGATATGCCTATACCCAACAAATATTAAAAAAACTGTACACAAAATGCGGAATCAAACAGGCAGCCCAAAACTCAGGAATTCCTCTCAACTATGATACTTCCTACGAATCAATTTTTTTTCCGGAAGGAAAACTGATAAAACGCTTTGAGGTCATAAAACCTGTAGTAGAATCTGATGCTGTATTCAATCTATGCAAGCTCAAAACACACACATTTATGATAATAACAGGAGCCATAAAAAACATTTTCGGCGTTATTCCAGGAAGAACAAAACCAGGGTATCACGCCAAGCTCAATGACACAGCCTACTTCGCCAGCATGCTTCTCGATCTGGCAGCTTATATAAAACCACGTCTATCCATTATGGATGCCGTCATCGGTATGGAAGGAAATGGTCCAAGTGCCGGCAATCCAGTAAAAATAGGATATCTTCTTGCCTCCACGAATCCTCTGGTTTTAGATCTCATAGCAGGGGAAATCACCGGACTTCCCAGAGAAAAAAATCCGGTTCTCATCGAAGCCCAAAAAAGAAATTGGATTCCCTATAGTTCTGAAGAAATTGAAATAATCGGATCCAATCTTGAAGAGCTCCGCATTCCTGGCTTTAAACTTCCTGAAACTGTCGTCAAAGGTTCTGGTTTTGATATGATTCCCTCATTTCTTTCCCGGATAGCTAATTCTATTGCCAAAAGCGCCACCTCACTCAAACCCCGAATCAATAAGAATAAGTGCACGGGATGCGGAACATGCCGGGATGCTTGCCCTGTGAAAGCAATAAATATCATCGATGAACAATATGCTCACATTAATACAAAAGAGTGCATCCGGTGTTACTGCTGTCATGAGATGTGCGAATACCAAGCCGTAGATCTCCACAAAAATTTGCTGTATCGATTAGCGAACCGTGCTGAGTCCTTCAGTTGTGCTTCGCAATAAGTATGATACATACGGAATTGGCATGAACAATGCCTCTGTGGTGCTGCGCTTCGAACATCATAGAGATGACGTGCTTTCTATGCGTTCCCTTGAGTATAGTGATCTGATTCCTTCAATCAAGCCATTACTAATTTCGTAAACGAGGACTCATTTCAAAAAAGTTTTTTTTTCGGATTTTTTTTTCTTTTATCTTAGGGGGGTTTAAGACTATAATATTTCTTTGCTTTTGAGATTTTTTTTAGTGATAATCTCATTCAACGAGTATCCATTTAAGAGAGAGTGGTTATGACAAAACAAACATCAGTATTAAAAATTTTTATCTTTTCTTTCTCAGCATTCATTCTCCTTTATCAAAGTCTTCCCGCGGATTCTTATGAAAAAGATATTCTTGTCAAAAAAATACATGAAAAAATGGAGTCTTTCGAAAAATTTGATAGCTGGAAGGCTTTTGTGGTGAGTAAACAAACAAAAATGAATCGAAACTGGGAACCCAAGGAAATAACAGAAATACAAAAGAACGTAAAGGTCAATAACGGGCAAAGAACAGAAGAAATCAAACTGGTTACTGAAACCAAAAGAGGAAAATCAAAAGATATTACGGAAAAGTACAAGGAAAAAGCAGCAAAAGAAAAAGACGATAATAATAATAAAAGAAGTCTCGAAATTTCTACAGATGAGATATTTCCATTTGATGAGGAAAAAAGAAAAAATTATGAATTTTCCCTTTTAAAAGACTCCACAATTAACGATATTCCCGTATTTGTCCTGGAAGCTCATCCGAAATCTGAAGCTGAAAATTTATGGGAGGGCAAATACTATATTGATAAGGACAATTATCATATCATAAAAGTTGATCTGACCCCTTCTATAAAACACAAGTTGATCAAGGAATTTTCTATGCAGTTAGACTTTCAGGTATTTGATAATAAATACCACATGATAAAAAGTTCTCGAGTAAAAATTGACGGAGGCATTTTTATTAAGCATTTCAGAATGATCACTGAAGAAGAATACTTTGATTTTAAAGTGATTGAATAAATAAAAAAGAATATTTTAATCTCAAAAAAAAATGTTTCTATTCAATCAACAAATAAGGAGGATTCATTGAACCATTTCTTACAAAGGCTTTTAAAAATATTGGTCATAGTCCTTATCATTAATCTGATTGGGATTTTCCCAGTGTTTTCGGCTGATTCCAACATAGAGGAACTAATTAAGCTTTATAAATGGAGAGAAATAGGACCAGCCAATTGCGGCGGGCGCATCACCGACATCGAAGCAGTGGAAGACAATCCTATCATAATCTATGCCGGCGCTGCCACAGGCGGTCTCTGGAAAACCACAAACGCAGGCATCACCTGGAAACCTATTTTTGATGACCAACCCAATGCCTCAATCGGAGACATCGGGCTTTCATCCTCAAATCCCGATATCCTCTATATAGGGACTGGAGAAGCCAATAACCGCAACAGTTCACCCTGGGGTAGCGGTGTTTTTAAAACCACAGATGCCGGAGAAACCTGGACATTTGTCGGATTGAAAGAGACCCACCATATCGGTAGAATTTTAATCCATCCGGAAAATCCGGATATTGTCTATGTCGCTGCTCTTGGTCATCTCTGGGGCAAAAATCCGGAACGGGGAGTTTTCAAGACGGTAGACGGAGGGAAAACCTGGAACAAGGTGTTGTATCTCGATGACCGAACCGGTGTGACAGACCTTGCTATGGATCCTGAAAACTTCAATATCCTTTATGCGGCTGCTCATGAAAGGATGCGTGATCATTTTGACGCGGGGGATCCGGCTAACCAATGGGGACCTAAAGCCGGAATCTACATCACCACAGATGCCGGCGAGAACTGGACAAAATCGACCAAAGGTCTTCCCACTGAGGAAATGGGGCGTAGCGGTCTGAGCACAGCCAGGACAGAACCTGGAACGGTCTATGCCCTTGTGAGCACAAAAAAGACTCGTTACCGAAAGCGGGCAACCATCCATAAATATGAAAAACTCGATCCCAACCTGGGAGGTGTATTCAGATCAGATGATTACGGAAAGACATGGAAACAGAAGAACATCTATCAAAACAGGCCTTCCTATTACAGCCAGATCAGAGTTGATCCCAACGATGAAAATGTTATCTGGTTATGTGGTTCACCGTTGGGATATTCCGACGATGGAGGGACCACTATAAAAACAGGTCATTCTGTTCAGGGTCGAACTCATATTGACTATCATGCGATCTGGATAGATCCCCGTAATTCCGATCATGTGATAACTGGAGGGGACGGAGGAATCAACATCACCTATGACCGGGGCAAAAACTGGGAAGTTCTAACCAATATAGGACTCGCCCAGTTCTATGCGATTGCTGCAGATATGCGGAAGCCTTACTACGTCTACGGAGGACTCCAGGACAATGGAAATTGGGGAGGCCCCAGCCGCTCACGCCGGAATTCCGGTATTGTTAATGCCGACTGGTTTCCTCTTAGCAATGCCGATGGTTTTTTTTGTCAAGTGGATCCACTCGATTATAAAACAGTTTATTTTGAGACTCAATCAGGATTTCTTCGCCGAATGGATCTGGCTACTGGCGAAACAGAGTTCATCCGGCCCAGGCCACCCAAACCTAAAAAAGGAGAAAAACGGGAAATGTACCGGTTTGACTGGAACGCCCCCCTACTTCTTTCTCCTCATAATCATCATACTCTATATTTTGGAGGGAACAAGCTTTTCAAATCAGTGGATAAAGGAAACAAATGGAAGATAATCAGTCCCGATCTGACTTCAAATCCAGAATCCCGTGTGACGGCTATTGTCTCTATCGATGAATCACCAATGGTTCCGGGTGTAATTTGGGTCGGCACAAATGATGGAAACGTCTATCTAACCAGAAATGACGGTGCGAATTGGATTCTCCTCAATGAAAATATTAAAAATGCGCCCAAAAATTATTGGGTTAAACGAATCGAAGCGTCCCATCACGAAACAGGGCGTGCCTATCTTGTTTTTGATGGCCATCGTCACGATGATATGAATCCCTATATATATGTCACCAATGATTATGGGAACACCTGGAAAAAGATATCCAGTGGTCTTCCGGAAGGCTCCGTCTATGTTGTCCGGGAAGATCATAAGAACCCAAATCTACTCTTTGCAGGAACTGAATTTGCCATTTATATCTCTTTAGACAGAGGAGAAAACTGGTTTCGTTTTATGAATGGATTCCCCACTGTTCCTGTTCATGATCTGCTCATCCATCCCCGCGAAAACGATCTGATTGCCGGCACTCATGGCCGGGGCATTTGGATCATTGATAATATCACTCTTCTTCAACAAATGACATCTGAAATAAGAGAAAAAGATATTCACTTATTCGAGATTCGTCCTGAAATTCTTTGGAACCATGGTTATGAATGGCGCTGGGTCTCAGACAAGCGTTTTTTCAGACGAAATCCTCCGACCGGTTCGAGTATTTATTACTATCTTAAAACAGACCAAAAAGAACCAGTGGAAATAGAAATTGTGAATATCTCCGGTGAAGCCATAAGAAATCTGAGAGGATCCAAAAATGCAGGTTTCCATAAGGTTTTCTGGAATTTCAGGAAAAATCCGCCCGAAACCAAGAAGCCCAAATCATATCAGAGTATGTATTATAAACGGCTCCCTCCCCTAGTCAGCCCAGGAACGTATATTGTCAAGCTCAAATCGGGAAATAAAACTCTATCCACCAAGCTGTTTTTTGATAATGATAACCCGGGTTACATTGGAAGATAAACTGTCATTCTTTTTACTTTGAATATAAGGATGAAATTTAATAGCCCACACCTATCATAAACACAAAGGCTCTGTTTTTTATAGAATTGGAGCCTTCAGGGTCTATATAAAGATTTATCAATCCTAGACTGTATCGGGACTCCAGTATTAATTTTGTATTCTCAAAAATAAATTTAACTTCAATCCCGAAGACAGCTCCAAGATCATAATCTTTGATTGTATCAATCATTTCTTCTTCTTCGTATTCTCCGAGGACGTTCCCTTCACTGTCTTCAACCGTTGTCCTTGTTCTTCCCATAGATTTAATTTTAAAAGCTCCGTAGGGACCTGCATAAATCCCCGGAACAATCTTCTTCCCGGCTATATTCAGCATCAATAAGACAGGAACTTCAAGATAATCATGTTTAGCTGTGAATTCTATTTTATACAAATCTCCCATATATTCAATGGATTCAAGATATCTGGCTCCCTTCATCGAATAATAAATTTCAGTCTGGATATCAAAAATTTCTGATAGTTCAAAATTGAAATATCCTCCGCCGTAACCGGTGTATCTGCTTTTCCATTCTCCCTCTGGTGCATAGGACCCTTTCAAAGTAATATTCGGAATGCAAAGTCCAGCTTTAATACCGACTTCAGCATTGGCATTATTTAAACCACATACAAAAAGAATAAAAATCACTATAGAAAAAACAATACCCTTCTTCACTCTTTCCTCCTTTTATTTCTTCTCAATTTTTTACACACTAAAATGAATTATCATGATTGTTCATCAGGAGTCTTTAATTTCACCCTAACACACTTATTAAAATTAATCAAAGACATAAAATATGAAGTTCCCCTATTTTTAAATTTCCAATATAAACATAAAAAGCAACAAACATTGAGGGGTTCTGTCACGGCTCTTTCCCATCCGTCTTCGCCAATAGAACAGACAAACAAGCTGATTCGTCAGCCTGCTGATTTTTTACCTGAAGGGTGGCCCCGATCCCCGCCTCGGGCTTCATAATTGCAAAAAAGGACCGTTTTGGAAACAGTCTCTACAATTCCATAAATATTCGTTTTTATTCAAATACGCCAGCTACTGTATCTCCGCAAAAAGGACAGGAGGAGTCCTTCAAACGAGAATCAGCAATATAGAATCCTCCTCTTTTAATAATAACCTTTCCACAAGAAGGACAATGAGTATCCTGGGATTCATTCACAACATTACCGATATATATATAGTTCAAACCATTTTCTTTACCCAATTCATAGGCTTTTTTCAAAGTGGAAATAGGAGTCGGAGATGTGTTTGTATACTTATAATCCGGATGAAAGCGGCTAATATGCCACGGGATATCCACGTCTACCTCTGAAATAAAATTCACTATTCCCTGGAGTTCCTCTTCACTGTCATTTTCTCCTGGAATAACAAGGGTAGTAATTTCCACCCAGATTCCCAATTCCTTCATCAAACGAATCGAATCAAGCACCGGCTGAAGACGGGCTTTGCACACTTTTTTATAAAATTCATCTCTGAACGATTTGAGGTCAACATTGCATGCGTCCAAATAAGGCTCAATGGTCTTTATAGCCTCAGGAGTCATGTATCCGTTGGTCACAAAATTATTTTTGATTCCTTCTTTGCTCGCCAGTTTTGCCGTGTCATAAGCCAATTCAAAGAATACGGTTGGCTCAGTATAAGTATAAGAAATACTCCGGCATCCATTTTTTTTAGCTGAACTGACGATATCTTCGGGAAGAAAAAATTGGCTTGAATTATCCATATAGCCCTTTTTGGTACTTTGGGAAATCTGCCAGTTCTGACAAAACGGACAGGAAAAGTTACACCCTGCTGTCGCAATAGAGAAAGAAACCGTACCCGGTAAAAAATGATACAATGGCTTTTTTTCTATGGGATCGACATGGGCTGCAATGATACGGCCATAACTATTTGAATAGAGTGTCCCTTTCCTGTTTTCTCTCACTCCACATATACCAAATTCTGACTCTTTAATCTGGCACTTATGGTGGCATAAAAAACAGGAGACTTTCTTATTAGGAAGTTTTTTATATAACATGGCTTCTTTATTCATTCATGACCATCCTTTTCTTTACCATTTTCTCCTTTTCCCGTGGGACAAATATGAAGAAGCATACAGGAAGAACAAGCAGGATTCTTTGATTGACAAATGTTTCTCCCGTGATTCACCAGCAAATAATTAAAATCCAGCCAATCTTTTTTAGGAACACCATTCATAAGGTCTTTTTCAATTTTATCCGGATTTTTTTCATGACTCAATCCTAATCGATGAGAAAGACGTTTAACATGGGTATCCACCGCAATTCCTTCCACTTTCTTAAACGCGCTGGATAAAACGATATTGGCTGTTTTCCTGGCAACTCCGGGTAAAGATATCAGTTCATCCATATTATCTGGCACTCTACCAGAATAATCCTCAACTATTTTTTGGGTTGCTTTTTTAATGCTTTTTGTTTTGTTTTTATAAAATCCTGTCGGTCTTATTTGCTCTTCCAATTCCTTCGAATCAGCCGAAGCAAAATCAGCAGCAGTTTTATATTTCTTGAACAGTGCCGGCGTAATCTCATTAACTTTCTTATCCGTACACTGAGCAGAAAGGATGGTTGCGATTAAAATCTGCAAAGGAGAATTGAACCGGAGTGCTGTACGGCTCTCCGGATAAACCTCCCGCAATATCCGGATAATTTCGTTGATTCTTCCTTTCACATCTTTCATTTTTTATCCGAAATTTTAAATAAACCTAGTGTTTATCAATCCATCTGTCTTGTCAAATTTAAACTTTAAGGTCTGAACGCATTTTAACATATTTAAGAATATCACTTCGACAAACAATCCCTTTTATTTCCCCATCTTTGACCACAGGAATTTGATTAAGTCCTTTGGAGGTAAGAACGGTGAGGACTTTATTTCCATCTGTCTCCGGAGAAACTGAGTATAAATCTTTTTTAGATGTCATAATATCAACAACTCGAGCTCCGGCCCATTTCTTTTTAGGAAAAGATTTTATATCATCAAAACAGACAATTCCTTTAAGAATACCGTCATCGGAAACCACAAAAACTTTTTCCTTTTTCTTAAGAATATAATCATTGATCAAACGACCAACTTCAAGATTGCTGGGTACTTCTCCATAATCCTCTGTCATGAGATCTTTTGCCCGAACTCCCTGGAGCATAGTGGACATATTCACCTGATTATATCCTCTAACCGCTGCGCTATAAAGAAACCATCCGATAAAAATGAGCCAGAGTCCTGATAGGTTTCCCCAAAAAATCTGAAGGATTCCAATAAAAATAAACAAAAACGAAAATCCCTGCCCTGATAAAGAGGCAACTCGAGTGGCTTTTCTCAAATCCCCGGTGATCTTCCATACAATAGACCTCAAAACTCTCCCCCCATCCATGGGAAAACCGGGGAGAAGATTAAAAACGGCAAGAACAATATTGATAATTCCAAGGTAAAATGCAGAAGCCCCAAAAGGCTCACTGATATCGCTGATAAACAGAGATGAAACCAGAAGAACAAGCCCCAGGGAAAAACTAACCAGCGGTCCAATCAAAGCCATGGTAAATTCAGAAAGAGGCTGCTTTGGTTCCTGGGTCATTTTAGCAACTCCCCCTAATATAAACAGAGTAATGCTCCGCACTGTTTCTCCCTGTTTTATGGCGACAAGGGAATGAGCTAATTCATGAACCAGTACGGATACAAACACACAAAGACTTGTTACAATTCCTATAACCCAGTATAGAATTTTTGGCCAATCAGGATATTGGGGAGGAAAATAATTGACAGCCAACATCCAGGTAAACAACACGAATATGAAAAACCAGCTAAAGTCAATGAATAAATCTATCCCGAATATTTTTCCAATGTGCAATGAATTTTTCATTTCTCTTCATAATTATACATGACGGTTAAAACAGGCGCTATTCATACAGCTAACATTCGTTCAATAGAAACTCTTGCCCTTTTTGCAATGTCGTCAGGAACGGTTACTTTAAAGGTCATATTCTCGAGAGAGTGAAGAACCTTTACTAAATTTATTTTTTTCATATTTGAACATATTGCCGAAGACTTCACAGCATAAAAATTTTTATCCGGGTTTTCTTTTTTTAACCGGTAAATAATTCCTTCCTCTGTCCCGATGATTATATTTTTCTTATCCGTATTTCCTGCTTCTCTAACCATATGCCCTGTGGAAAACACTTTATCAGCTAATTCAATGACTTCAGGGCGGCATTCAGGATGAACCCAGACTTCAGCATCAGGATGCAATTTCATTTGTTTTTTGACATCTTTAGCCAACATATTATTATGGACATAACAATAACCATCCCATGGAATGATCTTCTTTTCAGTATTTTTGGATACCCAGGAAGCTAAATTTTTATCAGGAGCAAAAAGAACCTCATTGTCTTCCAAAGAATTGACTATCTTGACTGCATTGGAAGATGTGCAGCATATATCGCATTCTGCCTTAACATCTGCTGTTGTATTGACATAACAAACAACTTTCTTTCCTGGATAATTCTGTTTCCACTCTCTAATTTCGGAAGCCGATAACATAGAAGCCATAGGACATCCTGCCCCTTTGTCTGGAATAAGGACTGTTTTATCCGGGGAGAGAATCGCAGCTGTCTCAGCCATAAACCGGACTCCGCAAAAAAGGATAATTTTCTCTTTCACCTTGGATGCTTCTATACTCAGTCCAAGCGAATCCCCCAAAAAGTCGGCACTATCCTGCACTTCCCCAATTTGGTAATTGTGAGCCAGTATAATCACATCTTTTTCTTTTTTTAATTTTTTTATCTTTTTTGCAATTTCCGTCTTATCCAATTTCATTTCCTGTTTTTTTTACTAGTTTTCCTTTTATAATCTTTGATAGCCTCATGAAGGGCTTCGGCACCCAAATTGGAACAATGAAGCTTTTTCTCAGGTAACCCCCCCAGCTCTTCAGCCACATCCATATTGGTGATATTTAAAACGTCATCAAGGGGCTTTCCTTTTGCCATTTCACTGATCATACTGGAAACAGCAATGGCTGCCCCACATCCGAGAGTTCTGAACTTAACATTTTCAATCCGGTTATCTTTCACTTTTATATAAAATTCTAGAACATCTCCACAAACCGGACTGCCTATTTTACCTATACCATCGGCATCTTCGATAACACCAACATTCCTTGGATTCTGAAAATGATCCATGACTTTGTCACTGTATTCCAAACCTTAACTCCTCTATTTATCCCCAAAAAAATGACCAGACTTTATTGATTATCCTCTCATACAGAAACGACTTCTTTAACTTCCGGTATCTCTTTTTTGAGTATTCTTTCAATTCCCATTTTTAATGTCATCTGAGACATGGGACATCCTTCACAAGCTCCCTTAAGCTTCACCTTCACCACTCCATCCTCCACATCGACCAATTCCACATTTCCTCCGTCTGCCATCAAATTGGGACGAACCTTATCCAGAACTTTTTCCACTTTTTCTTTCATTTGAATATCTCTCCTTTGTTAAAAATCAGCAATTCTTTGGACTGTTTTCAACCTTTGTTTAATTATAAATTCATACTATTATTATAGGAAATATTTTAAATAAATAAAACACTTTTTTTTCCTGGATAAAATAAATTCATGGCATCCCCCGCAGGAGTTCCCCCAAAAATTGCCCTAGGATCTGTATAAATTATTATAAATAAATAAGTTAATTAAATTTTAAAGTGGAAAACCAATTTTTGGGGGCACCTTTTCAAGCCCCCTTCCCCCCAAATGAAGCTTCCCCCATTAACCTGATCCATTTCATTATTATTATCCTATAAAGAAAAAATTGGGGGAACTTCACCATCCCTCTATCTTGAAATTCTAGCATCCGTATGATATAGCTTATTCGAAGGAGAGAAATCAATGACCACTAAGGAAGAAGAAAAAGAAGAATATGCGTTGAAACTAGAACAAACAAAAAAGGAACTTGATTCCACAAAAAAAGAGCTAAAAACCTTTGCCTACATCATTTCTCATGACTTGAAAGCTCCTCTTCGCGCCATATCCCAGTTATCCGACTGGATTTACAAAGATTATGCTGATACATTTGATAAAAATGGGAAAGAAATGATGGAGCTTCTCAACAACAGAGTTAAAAGAATGGAAGGTCTTATAGACGGTGTCTTACAGTATTCAAGAGCAGGACGCACCTTTGATAAGATAGAAAAAGTCAATCTGGATTCTGTCGTCAGAGAAGTGGTCCAAAATCTTTCTCCTCCGGAGAATATAAAAGTAACAATCAAAGGTTCATTTCCCACAGTCAACGCCGAATCGAATAAAATAAAACAACTGTTTGAAAATCTAATCAGCAATTCAATCAATTTCATGGACAAAGAAAAAGGCGAAATTAAAGTCGAATGCGATGAAGAAGAACTTCACTGGAAATTCAGCGTTTCAGACAACGGCCCGGGAATCGATCCCAAATTTCATGAAAAAGTATTTAAAGTTTTTCAAACGCTCCAATCAAAGGACGTGGTAGAAACCATAGGAATTGGCTTACCCGTTGCTAAAAAAATTGTTGAACACATGGGAGGTCAAATAGGGATCAATTCTTCGGCTGGAAAAGGATGCACTGTTTATTTCACCATTCCCAAAAAAGACAAAATTTAAGCTTATCCGAACTTTTCCGAGAATATAAGACTCTCAGAAAATAAGTCTCAAGTAATATATTCAGTTGAGATTCTTTGAAACTATTCTGAGATTTTCTTTATCTGCTTCATAAGTGGTTGTTTGGCTTCACTAAACATAAATACCTGGATTTTATTGAAACAGTCGGTTCTATGGGGACCAGTGATCGAGTAATAGCCTGTTAACTCTTGAGCTTCACTTTTGTGCACTTGATAGGAATAAACTCCCACTTCATAAGTCAAATAATTATACCCTTTCTTTTCATTATGCTGCCTTCCAGGACTGACGCAACCCCCAGCTCCTGACCAATTGTTTTGATATCCTTAGCTGTTTCTTTATAAAGCATCACGGAATGTTTGGAAATAATTTTTAACTCAGGACACACTCGGGAAAGAATGGAAATGATCGTTTCTGTCATTCCTTCACAATAATAATCCAAGTCTTTTTTTTGGCTGATATCTTTAAAAGGAAGAACAGCTATCGAATTTGTCCATATATTCTTTTGTATGGGCTTTTGTATGTCTGCCCTTCCAGATAGCTCCTTCTGAGGAGCTTTTTTAAATATCAAGTATCCGCAGAAAAAAAACACTGATCAATAAAAAAGAATACCCAGGCAAGATTCATTTAATAACATCAAACAATAATTAACTTTTTATTTCCATGATAAAATTTCAATCATGTCTATATTATTAGCCTCGTGATTTTTATGCTTATTTAATCCCTGAGTTTCTTTTTATTGAAAATATTACAGCACACGAATCACAATCCGTCAGTCACTAAATGCTGAATGGACGATTGAAATTATTATGGAAATTATATATATTAAGCTAAGCCATATGTTTTTTATACGGAGGGAAAATTATGAAAAAGAGAATTTGTGTCTTATTATTATCATTTGTCTTCATTTCAGGAGTTGAGCTCCTTCCCCAGGAACCTTATAAACTCCCACCAAAAGAAGTTGTGAAGATGGTTAAAGCCACTCCTCCCCCCACGGCAAATCTGAGTCCGAAAAAAGACTTAATGCTTCTTGTCCAGTACGAAACCATGCCCTCAATTGCCTATATGTCCCAACCTCTTCTGAGATTGGCAGGAACAAGAATCACTCCTTTGAACAATGCCCGCCAACGCACTTATTTTTATACAAGCCTTACCATCAAATCCATGAAAGACGGAAAAACAATAGATATTGAGCTTCCAGAAAAAGCAAAATTCAGCTGGCCAAACTGGTCTTTTAATGGTAAATGGATTGCCTTGACCCGATATTTAGAAAACGGAGTCGAATTATGGGTGATTGATGCCCAAACGGGAAAAGCAAAACCGCTCACAAAACCAGTCATCAATGCCGTATTGAGCAGCGGATTCACCTGGCTGCCGGACAACCAGCACATCATCGCCCATATCATTCCCAAAGACCGAGGCAATCCTCCGGAAAAGCCTAAAGTTCCCGTAGGCCCTCATATTCAAGAATCCTATGAAAAGTTCGCTAAAGTCTGGACCTACCAGGATCTACTCGAAACTCCTTTTGATAAAAACCTTTTTGAATATTATGCCACCTCCCAGCTTGTCAAAATAGATATTGAAACCGGAAAAATAACAAAATTAAACTCGCCAGCTCTATTCCGCTATGAAAATCCTGCGCCTGACGGAAAACATCTTCTTGTCCACAAAATTAAAAAACCGTTCTCCTACAGTGTCCCCTATTATTACTTCACGCACACACTGGAAATTTGGGATATGGAGGGAAATCTTCTTCATTTGCTGGCAGATGTCCCATTGGCTGATGATGTTCCCATGCGGGGAGTCCCGGAAGGCATCAGAAACCCAGAATGGCTGCCGTTGAAACCAGCCACTTTGGTTTGGACAGAGGCATTGGATGAGGGAAATCCGGATAAAGAAGTCCCTCACCGGGATAAAATTATGACCTTGTCTGCTCCGTTCAAAAAGGAGCCTTCTGAAGTGATTCGGATAAAAAACCGCTATGCAGGCATTTCCTGGCTTCAGAATGCAGAAAAAGCATTCATCACAGAGTATGACTGGAAGAAACGGTGGAGAACGACTTATCTCATTGACATCGATCATAAGGACAAATCCCCCAAAAAAATATTTGACCTCAGCATTCACGACCGCTACAACGATCCGGGCAGACCGATCAACATTCAAACTCCTTCCGGGAAATCCGTGATTCTTCAAGAAGAGAACTGGATCTATCTCTCAGGGAGAGGCGCCAATCCCCAGGGTGAACAACCATTTTTAGATAAATTCAACTTCACGACCATGGAAAAAAAGCATCTGTTTCAGTCTGAGGAGGATTCCTATGAAACCTTCATCGATTTCGCAGGCGAACCAAAGAACAAAATCCTCACTCGTTATCAGTCCAAAACAGAACCTCCCAATTATTTTCTTGTTAACCTTGAAAATAAGAATAGAAAAGCCCTCACTCATTATAAAGATCCGGCTCCTCAGATGACCGGTATGAAAAAACAGCTTATTAAGTACAAAAGAGAAGATGGAGTTGATCTGTCTGGAACTCTCTATCTTCCTCCGGATTACAAGGAAGGAGAAAGACTTCCTCTTGTCATATGGGCATACCCTCTGGAATACAGTGATCCGACTGTGGCTGGTCAGGTGAGAAGTTCTCCCAACAGATTTACCTTCTTCAGAGGAACCTCTCATCTCTTCTTTGTGACCCAGGGATATGCTGTTCTCAGCGGAGCTCAAATGCCTGTTGTTGGAGATCCCGAAACCATGAACAATACATTCATTGAACAGATTGTCTCAAGCGCTAAAGCTGCCATAAACAAATTGGATGGAATGGGGATCATCGACCCGGAACAAGTCGGGGTCGGCGGACATAGCTACGGTGCCTTCATGACGGGCAACCTGCTGGCTCATTGCGACCTGTTTGATGCTGGAATCGCCCGAAGCGGTGCGTACAACAGGACTCTGACTCCTTTTGGATTTCAAAGTGAACGGCGCACTCTCTGGGAAGCTCCGGAAATCTATTTTAAAATATCTCCGTTCATGCATGCCGATAAAATCAATGAACCCATTCTTCTGATCCACGGGGAAGCCGATAACAATTCTGGAACATTTCCTATCCAATCACGGAGACTTTTTCATGCCCTGAAAGGTCACGGAGCCACCGTGCGGCTGGTCATGCTTCCCAATGAAAGCCACGGCTACCGTGCCCGGGAATCCGTTCTTCACGTTCTGGCTGAGATGTTCGAATGGTTTGATAAATATGTGAAAAAACAGAACAACTAAGCTAAGAATTTACAACTAAAAAGAAGCTTTAAAAGACATCCCTAATGCCATATTGTATTATCAAAAATCAGTCGAACAGGAACGGCCGGGCTCCTTTATTGGTTATTATCAGGGCCTTTCTTACTTGAAAGTGGGTATGGAACAGGACGCTCAGAGGATGTTTGACAGCCTCAAAAAACAAGCCGGGAAAATTCTTCATGCCTCCAAAGAGGTCGAGTTCTTTGTGAAATTCGGAAAAAAACAGTCAGCCTCCAGAAAAAGAGCCCAGGCTCATTACCTTCTTGCTTTAGCCTACCTGGGAGAAGGGAAAACTGAGAACGCTGCAGCTGAACTGCAGCAAACACTGGAACTCGACATCAGCCACACCTGGGCCAAAGTCACTTAAAAGTCAGTTGTCTAAAAGTCAGCTTGGCTGAGTTATCGCCAAGAAAATAAAAGAATTATAAAATTCTC
>CAZPBN010000005.1:0-136699 GCA_964584935.1 uncultured Eubacteriales bacterium
AACCTGATCCATTTCATTATTATTATCCTATAAAGAAAAAAATGGGGGAACTTCAGTAATAATTATTCATTGATATTCCATTTTTTATATGCTAAGTTTTATGAACATAGACTTCGATTTAAGAAGAACGAGAATACAGCATGATGACAAAAAAGAGGCTTATATTTATATTGTTATTATTTTTATTTGTCTCCGCAAATTTGATGGCTCAAGTGGAGGATGACCTGATATTTATCATACAAAATAATCCAATTGATCTGAGAGATAAAACAGATACACCAGAAATATCTTTTAAGCTGGATTCGGAGTTTAAACTTCTGGCAGTAGGATTTATCAATTTATACAAAAAATTTATTTCAACCCAGGATGTGGAAAGCTGTAATTTCACTTTAAGTTGTTCCAGTTTTGGTGTCTATTCTATAAAAAAATATGGAGTTTTCTTTGGGATGCTTATGGCTTCAGACAGATTGCAGCGATGCAACAGCCTGGCAAGAAAATATTATCGGATTGATCCTGAGACCGGATTGGCTATTGATTTTCCTCCTGATCATTATTTTCTATTTAGAAAAGAAAAAAGATAAAATATGTTTTTTTCTTTTATTCAAAAATCAAAATTTATGATTGGTTTTATCTTGCTTTTTATATTTACTATTTCAGTGGGGAAAGGAAATAATTTACAGAATTATTATTCTCCAGAAAATATCCGTTTATTTGCAGAGTATCTTTTCAAACAGAAGGATTATTTACGGGCTGCTGGAGAATTTCAACGTTACCTGTTCCATTTCAAGTCTCCACCCGGCGATAAGGATAAAATCTTTTATAAAATAGGGATTTGTTATCAAAAGGGCAAAAAATATGATAAATCTCTTTCCTATTTTCAGAAAGTCACAGATGAATTTTCTTTACGACCATACAGTGATCGTTCTGCTTATCAAATAGCGAAAACTTATTTTCTTTTGAATAAATTTGATGATTCTATTTTATATTCCAAAGCTAAATTGAATTTATTCGATTCTGAAAAAAAGAAACTTCATTTAAAACAATTGATTGCCTTAAATTATATTTACAAAAAAGAGTGGAACAAGTCGTATAATTTTCTTTCCTCAGACGAATATAGAGAAGAAGATGAAGCATCATTGCTTCTTAAAGAATATGCCCAAGAAGGAATGGATCTAAAGAAAAAAAACAAGATCGTTGCGGGAGTCCTCTCTGCTATAATTCCCGGTGCCGGAAAGGCTTATTGTTCGAGGCCGGAAGATGCTTTTTTTTCTTTATTGGTTGTTGGGGTGACTGCATGGCAGGCTGCGAGAGGATTTAAAGAGGATGGTATAAAATCAGCAGAGGGATGGATATTTGGAACTTTGAGTGCATTTTTCTATCTTGGAAATATATACGGTTCTATTGTGGCGGTCAATATTTATAATCAGAAAGTAGAAAATGAATATTTTAAAAAGTTAGAGTTGAAAATCAATGTTTTATTACACTAGCCTCCTGTTATTAAATTTCTTGTTTTGTCCTTTGTTTTGTGAATCAGGAGATCCGGCGCTCCAATATGCTGGAAAATATTTCCAATTGGGCAATTATTATGATGCCATAACAGAGTACAAACGTTATATTTATTTTAATCGAGATGGTCAGGGTACGGATATATCAAATGCATACTATAAAATGGCAATTTCATACAGAAATCGCAAAGAATGGGATCAAGCCTTGATTTCCATGGATCAATCGATCAAGACCGCAAAGACAGAAAAGGAACAAATGGAGCGAAGGATTGATATCGCGGTCATTCAAATAAGCAGAAAAAAATACAGTGCAGCCGAACACGTTCTACTTGAATTGGAACGCTCTGCAAATGATAAGGATATAATGGAGAAATCTATTTTTTTTCGGGGAATATGCGCTGTTTATGAGTATAAATGGGAGGAGGCAAAAAGCATTTTCGAAATGTATTATAAAACCTGTTCTGATATGGAAATGTTTTCAAAAAAAGATGACATCATGTCTCTTTTGAATAGGGCCTGTCAAATGAAATACAAATCACCTTCATTGGCAAAATGGCTTTCTATTTTCATTCCTGGAGCCGGTCAGATTTATTGTGGAAATGTAGCAGATGGAATCAATGCATTGACGATCAATGTTCTCGCAGGATATCCCATGGTTCATCATTTTATTAAGAATGAATATTTTGACTCTATTTTTTATTATTTCATATTATTTAGAAGATATTATAAAGGCAATAAATATAGCGCCCAGAAGTTAGCCGTTCAAATCAATGACACAATGAATAAAAGAATGGCAGATGATATATTGAAATGTCTTGCCGGCAAATCAAGGCTGTTCAAATGGAAATAGACGTGTTCATAAAAAGAAATCATTTTAATTTTATTGATAATTTTGATAATAGTATATAAGATATGAGATGAAAAAAATCATTAAACAAATTTTTTATAGGAAGGTAAAAAAAATGAAAAAGGTGAAATTAATTATAGGTTTTCTTGTGATTTTTCCGATATTATTGCTGACCAGTTGTGCTCCTCCTGTAGAGATTATGCCTCAATACTATGAATATGAGAGCCATATTGAGGTCATAGCCCTCTATCCAATGATTTATATTCAGGATGGACCAGAAAACAGGGAATTTGGGAGAGTCTTTACAGAGATTTTTTATAATGAGGTTAATGCGTCATCATATATAAGGCCTCTTAACTTTGTTATGCCGGGATCAACCGTCAGTATTTTTGAAAATGTGGGCATTCCCGTTGAGGATGAAGTTTACGGAATTTTTGACAGAGCAGACAGGACAACGTCATTTCCTGTTTATAAAAATCTCAATGCTTATGACTTTATGGCTGTTTCGGATATGGTGGATGCTGTCCTTGTATGCGAACTGGAGAGATATAATGAGGTGAGTGCCGGAGAAGAATTAGGTCAGGCATTTTTAACCGCGTGTCTCACAGGTGGAATGATGTCTGCTTCAGAAGATAATTTTGTTAAAATGAGGATCTATCTTTTTTCGACCATGGATGGAACTTGTCTCTGGGAATATGATCCTTATTTTTCTAGAGCCCTATCAGAGAGAGAAAAAACACGTGAGAAATTTTCCTTCAATATTGTTGACGGTTTCAGAATGTATTTTCCTCTTTCAAGAGAATATGAGGAATAGTGATAAAACCAACATTGTCATTGAGTGAAATTACTGAAAAGAAAGGTTTGATTTTTCCATGAATTCCAGAGCTCATATATTTGTTTCCGGGAGAGTTCAGGGGGTCTGTTTCCGGGCTTATACTGAGAGATGGGCTTCATCTATGGGTTTGAAAGGATGGATTAGAAATTTGAGTGATGGACGTGTGGAAGTCATGGCAGAAGGAAAAGAAGATAAAATAGAAGAGTTGATAGCCAATTTAAAAAAAGGGCCTCCTTCAGCCAGGGTTGAAGATGTCAGTGTCGATTGGCAAGAATACAAAGGGGAATTTGATACATTCAGGATAACCTATTCTGATTATTTTTAGAATCTGAATTTTCAGTGCAAATAATGAGGATTTAAATTTTTATTTTTTAAACTTATTACAATGAGGGGAAAATGTTAAAAATAGATAGAAAAAGTCAAATCAAGGTCGATGTTTTTGAGGGGGTGGTCCGAAAAACACTCGCCTGCGGAAAAGATATTTTGCTAGCAAGATTTGAGTATGATAAAGGATCCAAAGTTCCAGAACATATTCACTCTTATGAACAAGTCACCACTGTTCTTCAAGGAAAACAAAAAGTTTCCATAAAAAAAGGGGATTTTATGGAAGAGTTTATTGTGGAAAGCGGGGATTCCTATATTGTTCCTGCTGGATATGAACACAATCAAATAAGCCTTGAAGAGACCGTGACCATAGATTCATGGAGTCTTGCTCCTTAATATCGAAAAATTTGTGGTATGGATTCGCAGAAGATTTATTTGGAAGAATTTTCTTCTAAAAATTTCTGTCGGCATTTTTCTGAACAAAAAAAGTATTCTTTGCCATTTCTCGTTTCTTTCAAAGCCTCTTCTTTGGGGATATAAGTATTGCAAATGATATCTTTGACCATTGTCCCTGAAACTGGTTTTTGTGAGTTTGATGGATTGCGTTTACTTGCTTTGCTTAGGGCATTGAAGAACCGTATAGCGAGATATATGATGTATCCCACCAAAACATAGAAAAGAATTTTAACGATGCCTGTTAACATTTCTAAAATCTAAAATATTTATTTATATATGTCAAATAATAAGATGGTGTGTGAAGTCCCCCAAAACTTTTAAATTTCTATTATAAACATCTGAAGCAACAAACATTGAGGGGTCCTGCTACGGCTCTTCCCCATCCTCGCTTCGCTGCGTCTGGGGAGCCTCTTCGCCGCGCCACCCCTTATTCTTTTAGAGAATAAATTTACTTACAAATGATGTCTTAAGCTTTAAAGAGAAATTTAAAAATTAGTGGGGGAAGCTTCATGATGGAGGAGGAGGGCTGGAAAAGATGCTCCCGAAAATTGGTTTCCAATTTAAGATTTAATTAAATTGATGATAATCAATAAATTATTTTAAAATTCAAACAATTTTTGAGTGAATTCATTATAAGATGGTATAATTGATTGGAAAATTTGATAAAAATACGAAATTTCAGACAATGAAAAGCTAAACTCCAATTAAATGTTATAAGAGAAAGGTATGGAAATGGATTTTTTATTTCCCAAAGAACAGGAAATATTGAAAAAATCCATAAAAGATTATTTTACAGGAAAGATTACTCCTATCATTGGTATGGATAAAAATAAAGAAGAAAGATTATGGCATGAACGTATGCGAAAAGAGATGGCGAATTTTGGTTTATGGAGTCTTATAAGACCTTTAGAAAACAGAGCCTCTCGATTTTCCAATTTAGATTGTGTGATCATACTGGAGGAGCTGACCAGAATGAATCCAGTTTTAGGGATGGGAGTGATGGTTCATAATTTGTTTACTTCCAGTATTATTGATATTTTTGGCAGTGACGAACAAAAAAAGAGTTATCTGGATGATTTGGCAAGCGGGAAAAAGCTTGGCACATGGTTACCCGTTGAAGGTGTTATTATTTTACCCCCTGATATTTCTGGAATAAAAGCTGAAAGGAACAATGATTGTTGGGTGTTCAATGGCAAAGAAGCGTGTCTGTATTTCAATTCACCTGCTGATTTATTTATTATAACAGCCATGACTGACACTGGAGGGGGAAGAAATCGTGCATCTTCATTTCTGGTGGAGAGACAAACCGAAGGGCTTCAAATAATTAAAAAAGAAGGAAAAAAGAATAAAAAGGAACAAATTCAGGCAATCTTTGTGTTTGAAAAAGCAAAAGTTCCACTTGAAAATATGATTGGGAGCCAGGGAGAAGGTTCTGTGCATATGGTGACAGTCCAGGAGAAGATAAACACAAGTGTTGCTGGATTTTTATTAGGAATTATCAGTGCGTCTCTTGATTTTGGTTTGAATTATTTGAAAAGAAATGAACTATGTGAGTTATGCACTTTCAACCATTGCTTTGCTCGTAAAAGAATTGGAGAGATCTTTTCAGAAGCAGAAGCTGCCCGTTTATGGACTTATCGGGCTGCTGTGCTTGAGGACAAGGGAAAGGGTGGATTGATAATATCAGAAGCAGCAAAAAAACAAACCGCCAATCTGGCGATACAAAGTACGGCGGCCATAATGAGTATTATAAAAAATTGCAAACCGAACAGGAATTGCTTTAAAGGAAAGAACAACGGGGATCAAAGTCTTTCTCTAACCGATAAGCGGAATTCTCATGTTTTTAAATGGAATGCCATACAAAATTTTATATGTCATTTATGTTTCAAAAAATCTGTTTTGTAAGATTATATGGAAATGATAAAAGTCAAATAGGATGAGTTATGATGAGTGATTTAACCACGGATATTCTAAAAGGAGATCATAGAGCCTTGGCAAAGGCTATTTCAATAGTAGAAGACAGAAGCAATCAGTATCAGGAGATAATGAAAAGGATTTTTCCTTATACCGGAGGTTCTCTAATTTTGGGAATCACAGGTGCTCCCGGAACAGGGAAAAGTACGATCATTGACAGGCTTATAGGAAATTTAAGAAAAGAGGAAAAGAAAATTGGGGTTATTGCTGTAGATCCTTCCAGCCCTTTTACCGGAGGGGCGGTTTTAGGAGATAGAGTGAGGATGATGAGTCATAGTGTGGATAGAGAGGTCTTTATTCGCAGCATGGCAACGAGAGGAAATCTGGGCGGATTATCAGAATCGGCAGGAGAAGTGATTGCCTTGATGGAAGCCGCAGGGAAGGATTTTATTTTGCTCGAAACCGTGGGAGTGGGGCAGGATGAGGTGGAAGTGGTTAAACTGGCGGATATTATCATTGTAGTGTTGATGCCTGGAGCCGGAGATGAAATTCAGACCTATAAAGCCGGGATTATGGAGATTGCTGATATTTTTATTCTTAATAAAGCTGATTCTCCCGAGGCGGTGAAGACAGAAACTCAACTCAAAGCTATGAGGGAGTTTGCCGGAAAAAAAACTGAGATTGTAAAGACCATTGCTACAGAGGGTAAGGGAATTGAGATTCTTATGGAAAAAATAAACGAATGTGTGCACACCCGATCAGAAACGTTCAGTGAAATCAGGAAAAAAAGGTTGATTTCCTCCATGCTTAAGGAAATCATTGGAGAAAAGCTATTTCGAATCATTGATAAAGGGATAACAACCACACAATATGAGGATATGATTGATAAAATCTACAAAAAGGAAATGGATCCTTATTCTGTAGCTGAGGAAATCATTAGAATAGTTATTAATAATAGAAATAAGTAATACTTTATCAAGAAAAGATTTTTTATATAGGAGAATGGAATGAATATTAAAATGAATCATGTGGGAATAGCAGTTCAAAATCTGGAAAAAAGCTTGGAAAAATGGAAAGCATTGTTTTCGGCGAAAGAACCCACTATTGAGGAAATAAAAGAGAGAGGAGTGAAAATAGCACAATTAGACTTGGAAGGCGATACATCCATTGAACTTATTGAAGCAATAGGGGACCAGTCTACGGTCAAGAAATTTCTGGATAAAAAGGGAGAAGGGATTCATCACTTTTGTTTTGAGGTTGAGGATATAAATAAAGCAATGAAAGAACTCAGGAAAAAAGGGATAAGTTTTGTGAACGATAAACCTGTTAAAGGAGGAGAAGGGAGACTGATTGCTTTCATCCACCCCAATAATTTAAATGGTGTTCTTATAGAACTCAAAGAAAAAAAATCTGATCACTCAGAATTGTTATGAAAAATAGGGAGTTCGATTAAAATTTTATTCTCAGTCCTAATTTTAAGGAAATGCCGCTAAAGTCCAGTTTTCCTTGTCTGATATCGGATATGAGTTCACTTTCAGGTCTCTCTTTGTGCCCGGTTAAAACAGGATAAGCTTTATCCAGTCCCCATTGAGTGCTGTTGTAATAGTATAAAGAAGCTTTGCCTTCTTTATCCAGGCTGTCATCATAATATTCTTTTGTAAAAGAGCCTTTGAATCCATCCACTTGTGCCCAGATTTTTTCTGCTTCCACAACAAGAGACAGAGATTTGAACACATCATATTCAGCTCCTATACAGAGATAGTAGCCTAAATCCTCTGATTTGTATTCAAATTCTTTCTCATACCAGTAGTTGAATTCTTCTTCTCCCAAAGTAAAAACAGCATCATAATCTTCTGTGTTATTGTAATTGACAAAAATGATGTGTCTTCCTGCGTTTATATAAACATAAAAGTTTTCTATAAAAGGATAAGCAAAACTAAATCCTATTTTAATAGGAGTCGCTGAAATGACGTTTCTGATGAGCTGGCTTTCTTTTTGGGTTCCGGAATTGTTTTGATAGCTAATTGTCCCTTCCTTGCTCAAGGATATATGGGAAGCAGCCAGATTTAAGGATAATCCCGAGAAAATGTGTATTCTGAGTTCTCCTTCGTAATTGGAAAAGGAAGTGAAGCTGGGAAATTGTCCTTCGTAGTTTCCGCCTTGTGCATTCGACCACTTTTCCCAAAGGGAATTATAGGAATTTATCCAATCATTGAGATCTCCTCCGTTGAAAGATCTGTGGTTGTAGGTAAATTTCAAGCTGATGTTTTCAGAATATAAAGGAAAGATAACAAATAAAGACAATAACAAAGCACATAAAATATATTTTACTTTATTCATCTGATTCCGTATTTTTCCATAAAACAAAAAAAAATACAAGTTTTCAAGGGCATTCTCATTTAATTGTTGATTGAGAAATCAATTTCCGGTTAGAATAATGAAAATGAAATAAAAAAACCGGAGGAAAAATGCCAGAGAATAAATATTTGAACAGAAGAAATTTTTTAAAAAGTTCTTCTCTAGGTATGCTGGGAGCTGGATTTTCATTTAAGAAAAGCTGGAGTCGTTCCAAAGATGATGTTCAAAGTACAGAGAATGTCGATAAGCCAAAAGTCAAAGAATATCGTTTGCTAGGAAGAACAGGATTCAAGGTGTCTGATATTGGGGCTGGTGCAATGTATGATGAAGGCGTATCAGGTACAGCAATGGATGCAGGCATAAACTACATCGATACGGCGGAACAGTATCCAGGTCATCATAAGCTTGTGGCGGAAGTTCTAAAAGGGAGAGACCGGAAATCCATTTTTATCACCACAAAGCTTCAAGTAAAAAAAGATAAATCCAAACAAGGATTCATTAAGAGAACCAGGAAATGTCTGGAAGAAATAAACACAGAATATATTGATTGCCTGATGATGCATATGGCAGAAACAGTCGATATGTTGAAGACAGAAGGTTTCCATGAAGCCATGAATGAGCTGAAAGCAGAGGGACGGGTGAGATTTGTGGGAGTTTCAAACCATGGATCTTTTTGGTTTAGGGATTCCCCTGAAACAATGGAGAAGGTTCTGCTGGCTGCAGCCGAAGATGGCCGTTTTGATGTGTTTTTAATGGCTTATAATTTTCTTAAAATGGACCAATCTGAGAAGATTCTACAGGTATGCAAGGAAAAAAAGATCGGGGTTGCCATTATGAAATCCACTCCGGTTGCTATCTATTATTCCCTGAAGTCACGAGTTAATGAATTGAAAAAAAGAAAGGAAAAAGTCAATCCTCTCTATGTTGAAGGATTGAAGAGATACAAAGACAAACTGGATAAAGCCCAGGATTTTATAAAAAAGAATAATCTCAACAATCCTGATGAAATAAAAAAAGCAGCAGTCCGGTTTGTTTTGAATAATCCCAATGTCGGTACGGTCTGTTGTGTGGCACGAACCTATGATGAACTCGATCAATTCATTGGACTTTCGGGGAAAAAACTCAGCCAATTGGATAAACAAACACTTTCAAAATATGCCCAAGGATGTGGTGATTTATACTGCAGGCATGCATGCGGAATATGCGAACCCAGCTGTCCCCAGGGGGTGCCGGTTAATACCATTATGAGATACAGTCACTATTTCTTTGCCCAGGGAAGAGAACAGGATGCGATGCGAAAATATGCAGCGATTCCCGGAATCAAGGCTGAGGTTTGCGGAGTATGTGAAGGATACTGTGAAAGAGCCTGTCCCTATGGAGTCCCTGTCCAGGGCAAGCTCATTCTTGCTCATGACCAGCTTTCAGTAGCTGGATGAACCAATTTCCGATTCTCATTTATCAAAAAGAAGAATTCAGAATTTCTCGTCGTATTTTGTCCAGAGGTCATCTCCCAGTTTCCAGCATCTTTTAACAACATTTTTTCCCCATTTGAGGCTATAATCGGTGAGGAAATCCTTTGCTTTTTCAGGGTCTTTTTTAAAAAGTTCCAGCGCTTTTTTTTCGATCTCTTTTTGATGGGAAAACAATTTTTCTTGTAAAGGACTCCATACTTTTTGAACATCATATCGCATATCTCCCCACCGCTGGGCAGCAATTGTTCCGGTTCTGTTGAAAGCCCACCAGGCTGAATCGCGGGTGTAGCCATTTTTTCGGCCTGGAGTTTTATAGCATTTTGGAACATCAAGAATACTGCAGTAAAAAGGAACATATATGGAGGTAGCGACATTATCGAGAGCAAGCCAGACAACGCCTCCGATTTCATCAGGCAGGTCTTCCCTGGATTGGGTGATAGTGGCATACATGGTGTACCATCTGGCAATGGTTCGTTCTCCTAATTCTCCCCACCCTCCATTAATATTAAATATTTTATTCATTTCATAAGGCATGAATGGATTGGCAAAGGGAGATATAACGCTTTTTCCTTCCTCATTTGTTGTGGTGATGTTCTTTACAAAATTGAAATCGGTTCCTTCATAATAATCTTGGAAGATAGAAACCAGCTTCTTTAATGTGACCTTTTTATCCGGTTTGACTGAAAACGGATAATTTTCTGAGTTAGGATGCAATCCTAAAGAAGGAGCCATGAGGCTAAGAACCCGCCATTCTCGACGTCTGACAGCAAAAGACGTGCGGCTTGAAGGGGCATAGGCATAGCAAAACTCAAATGGTCCGGATTCTGGATTCCACCAGTTGTTCTCTTTAGCTATTTGAAATACATTTTTTGAAGCCATGAAATATTCTGGATTATTAAGGTCAATCTGTCGGATTCGGCTTCCGTTTGCACATACGGAAACATGAGCGTCTGGAACTCTTTGTGCAACCCAAACAGAACCAATTCTATCTTTTCCGGGCCCGAGTATTTCTAAATGCCAGACTTCTGTTGTGTCAGCAATAGTCAAACACTCTCCTCCATCATTATATCCGTATTTCTTTGTAAACTCTCCGGCAAGTTTAATGGCTTGACGAGCTGTTTTGCAGCGTTCAACCATAAGCTGAACAAGTTGTTGGCAATCTATCAATCCCTTATCTGATCTCAGTTCCTTGCGCCCTCCAAATGTCGATTCACCAATGGCTAATTGATGTTCATTCATACAAGGATATGCTGTATTGATATATCCGTGGGTAACCGTTTTCTGAGGGATATCACCGGTTGGAACATATTTATAAGCGGGCATAGCCATGGAATCGTCATTGATGCGTTTCTTTAAAGTTATCAATGCATTCTTTTCATGCTTTTTTCTCTTTTTTATATCAAACCAGGACTGAGTCCGGTGACTGTCACAGGTATGGGAAGTTGAAACCCAACCGCCCTCAGAGGCATCTTTTCCTACTGTAATGGATGTGCATCCATCTGGATCGTGGTTATAAAATTTCGAATATGATTGAGATGTTTCTTTTTTAAGGGATAATCCTTCTAGATGACCTTGAGAAAACAAAAGTGCTATAAAAAAGAGGAAGGCTATTGAAACTGTTCGGCTAAATGTTTTTACGGATTTTAATTTTATCATGTTTCCTCCATATTTTTTTTGAAGATTCCATTTTGTTTTTAATACATTATGATTATATTTAAAAATCTTTCGATATCAAATAAAATTGAAAATAAAGATTCAAATGAACTTGTTTCATCTTTAGGTTACAAAGGAGGTTGCTAAATTTTATAGAGGTGTGATAATATTTTTTTGTGGCAAATTTAATAGCAAGTTTTCTCCTCATTTCGATTATCCAAGTTTCCTCTGTATCAACTCAGGATATTGAAAAGGCTTTCCTTCAGAATGATGCGAAAACACTTTATCAACTTATACCTGAGAATTATTTTATTAATATTTCATTGCCTGAACCTATTTCATTTTCAGACCAGGTATCCAATCAGCAAGCCTATTTTCTTTTTAAAAAAATATTTTCTTCTTATCTGACATTTGAATTTTATTCAATGGATAGGTTCTCGGTTTTTTCAGAAAAAAAAAGTTTTATTTTTAAGGGAAGGTGGTCTTTTCAAGATAGGAAAAACAATAATAAATATGTTTTTCATATATTCTTTTATATGAAATCTTTTGAGAGAAAAAATGAAAATAAAGAGGATTACTTAAAAATTGTTGAGATTAAGGCAGAAAGAATTTGAAAAATCATAGAACCTTTTTTAAAAAAAATGCATTTTTTACTATTTTTATTATCGGAACGGCTCTTTCTTTAGTTTTTCTGATTCTTTCCATCTTTCCTCCCCGTATTTTCTCTCCTCATTCCCCTTATGACGGAATTGATCAGATAAGAAAAAAAACAAATGAAATTAAAAATGAATTTTCTGAGCTTATTTCTGATATCAATGAAAAAAAGCAATTGATTTCACCAGATTCATTCCCTGAAGAAAAAGATAAAATCTTTGCTTTGTTCAAAGATGTTATTAGGGATAAAAAGATAGAAGGAATTGGTTATTATGGAAATAGAAGAAATCTTGTTCTCTGGTTCGGAAATGTATTTGACTTGAATTTAACTTTTACTGAAGAAGAAGTAGAACATATCATGGAACACAATCAATCTTCTATCCTTGTTATCAATAAGGCTTCCATTTATCTTATTTCTTTGAAAAGATTGAAGAAAGAAGAATTTGTGATTTTTTACAGACTTTTAGCTTTTATTCCTGAATTTAAAGCCTCCTATCTTACAGAATATCATTTCTTAAAACCAAAATTATTAAATATTAGTGAGATATATTACTGGGATTTTCGTGAAGATATTTCCGGATTTGAGAATCTTTTTTCAAGACATGACGATGAGTATATTAGCCATTCCGGTCTTCGTGATGATATACAAACAATTCTTTTCCCCATACGGAATGAACAAAACAAAATATTGGCAACTGTTACCATTAGCAATCCCTCTGCTTCTTCAAAAATCTCAGGCCAGAAGGAAAATTTCCTTTTTGTTTTCTATGTGTTGATATGGATATCTTTATTTTTTCTGGTTGTTTATTTAATAAAGATTCAATTTTCCCCGAAAAATAGAAAATTATTGTATGGACTGTTTGTCATTTTAATTTTAATTGGATTGAGATTGATACTGATTCCTTTAAGCACATTGAAAAAGATCCAGTTTTTACCTTTATTTTCCCCTTCTGATTCCAGCTTCATATCGTTTATAAATTTGTGCAAATCTCCGGCTGATATTTTTCTCACTTCGATTACTCTCCTTCTGATCATGAGTTGTTTGTTCTATTATTCAAGAGATTTATTAAAGAAGAGAAAGCTCAAAAAACCATGGGTATTATCTTTGGCTGTGAATTTTATTCTTATTGCTGTCTCTCTGTTTTTTATATTTATTTTTCAAAAAATTTTGTCAAAAATTGTGTTCCACTCAAATATCAATTTGCTGAATTTCTCTTTGGATCTTTCTTTTTTTGCTCTTCATTTCAGTATCATTTTTCTTTTTTCTTTTTGTATACTTGCCATTATCTTCATATTCAGAATTGTAAAATTTTATTCCTTCAATATATATCTGCCTTTTTTTATATTTCTTTTGGAATTTGGAGTGTATATTTTTATTTTTGATAAGAGAAATATTATATGGCTTAATGCTTTCCAGGGGATCATTCTTTGTTCCATCCTTCTACTTTCTTTTTATCCCGAGTTCATAGCAAAAAGAAAAGAAGTTCTTTTTTTGATGTTTCTTTTTGTCGTTTTCTTTGTGCACTTTTCCCTTAATGCTTATACAACCAGAAAAAAGCACCGAATAATACAGTATTCACTTCAGCATATTATAAAATCAAAAGATCAGTGGGGAGCGTATTTTTTAAATCAATCCCTTCAAGTGATTGATCAAGAGAGGGAAATAATAATTTCTTTCTTAAAAGATGAAGAGACTTTCGATCTTGCAAAATCTTTGTGGGAAAGAACCCTCATGTCGAAGTTTAACTGGTATTCCAGTCTGGAAATCCAAAAAGCTGAAGGGGCTGTTCTTTCGAGATTTTCTTTAAATGTTCCTAGTGACTATCATATTAGTGTGGATCAACCCATCACTCAAGATTGGTCTTTATCCAGATGGAATATTCCCTATATGGGGAAAGATAAAGAGTTTCTAATTGCATATAGAGACTTCATTGAAGAGGATACTCATTTGGGAAGAATCACTGTTTATCTTTCTATCGATTATGATATGATGCCTTTTCTTTATTCAGCCAATCCCTATTTTGAACTCACTAGGGCTTCATCCATTCCTTCTCTCTATCAAATTGAACTGGGATTTTTGATTTTTGATCTCGACGGAAAATTGCTTTTTAACCCGAACAGGATATCTGCGGGAATTCATCCGCAGCTACTCAAAAAAATCAAGTCTTCCAAGACTCCTCTATGGACAACTTTTGAAGAGAAGAACAATGAGTATAATTCTTTCTTTTTTAAGAAAGAAGGGAGAATATTTTCTCTTTTTCTTAAAAAGTATGATTTTTTTTCCTATTCTGTAGAATTTTTTAAACTTTTTTTCTTGTACTTGATAATTGTTTTATTTTTTATCTTGTTTTTCAGACAGATTCTGAAAAGGGAAAGTTTAAAAGACCTTTTCTGGTCTTTTTCAAACCGGGTTTACATTTCTTTTATTGCCATTGCCCTGATTCCTCTTTTGCTTTTTACTTTTTCAACCAGGAGTTTTTTCAACAGAGTTTTCACAGAAAAGTTAACTGAGAAAGCAGAAGAACGGGCAAGAATAGCTCAACGGGTGATGGAAGATTTTATATTTCTTCAGGAAGAAGCCCAGGCATCTCATACTCTGCCTGCTGAAGATGTTATGTTATGGGTGAGTTCGACAATATCCAATGATGTCAATCTTTATCAGGATGGGAGATTGGTTTCATCAAGCCATCAGGAATTTTTTGATTCAGGACTTCTTCCTGAAATAATAGATGGAGAAATTTACTATAAAATAAAGTATGAGAACAATTCTTTTTACACAAAGACCCAAAAGATTGGAGATTATTCGTTTTATAATCTCACTGTTCCCTATTTTTTTAGGGATTCGATTTTGTTCATTTCTCTGCCTTTTCCTCTTGAACAACAGGAATTATCTAAATCCACAGAAGAATTAATAGAATTTCTGTTCTTCATTTCCACTTTTTTCATAGCTTTAGTGTTGGTTCTAGCGAGAGCAATCGGGAGTATGATAGTGACACCTATAAGAAAATTGTTGGTGGGGACAAAAGAAGCCAGTCTTGGAAATCTTGAAATATCTATTAAACATAATTCCCAGGATGAGATGAGAACTCTTGTCGATAATTTCAATTCAATGATAAGAAATTTAAAGAAACACAAGCATGAAATTACAGAGATGAGTAGAAAAGTTGCCTGGGCTGATATTGCCCGTAAAGTTGCTCATGAAATAAAGAATCCTCTGACTCCGATCCATCTTTCAGCCGAACACTTATTGAAAGTTTATGAAGATAAAAATGGAGATTTTGATAAGGCTCTCAAAGAGTCTGTGTCATATATAATCAAAGAGGTTGAGCATTTGAGAAATACAGCACAAAGATTTTTGGAGCTATCAAAGAAGACCTCTATTAAAAAAGAACCTTTTGACTTAAAACAATTGGTCAGAGAAACAGTCGATCCTTATAAAAATATGCTGTCAGAAAGAATTCGTTTTTTAATCGATTTTGATGACAGTGATTTGATTTTAACCGGTGACAGAACGGATATACAAACAGTTTTGAGGAATATTTTCACAAATGCCATTGAAGCTATTCCGGAGAAAGGGTGTATAGAAATCAAAGCGGGGTCTGAAAATAACAAAATAGCCATAGAAATCAATGACACAGGAATTGGTATGAATAAGCACGTTTTGAACAATATATTCAAACCGGACTTTTCCACAAAAGATGCTGGAACAGGGATCGGATTATCTATTTCTAAAAAGATTATTGAAGATCATGATGGATCGATTAAAGTGTGGAGCCAAAGAAACAAAGGAACCAGGATTCTAATCACATTTCCTGTGGAGAAATAATAGTAAACCATAAAATATGAGATGAAGAGAAGGGAGGATTGGATTATTTTGAATTGGGAGAAGTTCTACTTACTGTTTTAGACCGATTTTTAAATTATAAAATAGGGATCTTCCGATTGCTTTTTCTTATTTGATATTTTATCCAGTACTTAAAGAAAAATGCTCTTTGTTTTTATGGATCGAATAGAAAACGCAAGTTGTTCCTCACATGTTATCAGATTACAGCTTGACATGCAACATGTATTATAGCACTCTGTAATAACGTTACATAAAACGAATGGAGGATATAATGAATGATCAGAAAGAGAATGTGAATGAGAAAAGCAAAGAAAAAAAGAAAAAATATAATGCATTTGATGAATTTGGGAATCAAGTAGAAAGATTCGCTTCAAAAACAGCAGAATCCATTAAGAAAGCTATAGATAAGGCTTTGGCTTCAAGAAATACTGTTCTCACTATCAGGGTTAATGATGAGTGTAATAAAAAATTAGGCATGCTTGTTGATGCGGGATTATTCAGAAGCAGATCTGAAAGTGCAGCATTTCTTATTCAGGAGGGAATCAAAGTTCAGGAAGACTTGTTTAAAAAAATTGAAAATAAATTGGAAAAAATCGATAAAATCAAGGAAGAACTCAAAACTATCATTACAAATGAAATGAACGAAAAGAAACAGTCGGAATCTAAATAGTTAAAAGATAATTCTAGAGAATAAAATTCCTTTTTGAATAAGAACTTATCTTATCACCTGATATGAAAAAAGATTTACTCTTATAGAGTTGTATCACTTAAATCTTTTTTCTTGAAAGATTATTCTTTATCTTTTTTTTCTTCTTCTTCTTCTTCTTCTTCTGTTTCCTGTTCTAATTTTTTTGTTCTTGCTGCATCCTTGATACTACTAATTCCAGCAATTAAGGCAATAAGTCCACCAAAAAAGAGAATAAGAGGAATACAACCAAAAACAAGATCAATAAATTCCTGGCACCAGACAAAAAGAACCAAATACACGCCTCCGGCAATAGCGATGATTCCTCCAATGATTGCAATGACTTTTCCCATTTGAATTCCTCCAGAAAAAGATTTTAATTTTTATCGATGCGCATTATATCAAAACAAAAAATAAGAAGCAACAGAAAAATATTTGTAATTGTTTAAACATGTCAATAAAATAAATGGTATAGGATTTGGCTGATGATTAAAGCTGTGATTTTCGATATGGACGGGACGATTGTTGAAGCTCCTTACAATTGGAAGCAGATAAAAGCCAAATTGAACACAGAAGGGAAGCCAATCCTTTCCTATCTTGACAGCTTAAACGGGGCAAAGAGAGATGAGAAATGGGAAATATTGGAGAGGGTTGAAGATGAGGCGACAAAGAAAGCTGTTATAAAAGAGGGAATAGTTGAATTGCTTGATTTCTTAACTGAAAGAGATGTTAAAAAAGCACTTGTGACCAATAATTCAAAAAGGAATGTCATTTATCTCTTGAAGAAGTTTAAATTGGATTTTGATCTTATCATTTCAAGGGAATATGGCTTATGGAAACCATCCGGGGCTCCCTTTATTGCTGTGATGGATATGTTAAAGGTTTCAAAAGAGGAATGTTGTGTTGTGGGGGATTCACCTTTTGATATTGAAGCCGCCATGGATTCAGGGATCAATAAGATTTTTATTGTCAATGATAAAAAACATAAATTGGATCCATTAAAGGCGGAAATATTTGATTCCTTACAGGATCTGCATAGGAGACTTGAACAATTCATTGAGGAAGGAAAATAATCTGCATGTAACTTTTTAAAAACTATAAAGTTTTATATAATAAATATGAACAATATTGGAGGAGGGAAAAAATGAAAAGACATATAAACCATAAACTTATAACAAGGATCGTTTTTTATTTTTTATTAATCATCACATCAAGGAGTCTTCTAGCTGATGGATTCATTATTCCAAAGCCCAGGCCTGGGGAGAATATTCCTCCTTTAACAGTAAAATATCATAAAGTTGAAGTTGAAATTATTGATCAAGTGGCAAATACATCCATTGATCAGGTTTTTATAAATAATCACCATAGAGACATAGAGGGAACGTTTATTTTTCCGCTGCCTGAAGATGCGGCTATATCTGAGTTCAGTATGTATGTGGGAAATGAAAAAATTGAAGGTGAAATTCTGGATAAGGAAAAAGCTCAAAAAATATATGAGGATATTGTAAGGAGATTAAAGGATCCTGCCCTTCTTGAGTATATAGGAAGAAATATGTTCCGTGCCAGAGTTTATCCGATTCCGGCAAGGGGTGAGAAAAGAATAAAGCTTTCTTATACTGAAATTCTAAAGGCAGAGAGTGATGTTGTTGGTTATATTTATCCTTTAAATACTGAGAGATTTTCCTTTCATCCTATAAAGCAAGTTTCGGTTTCTGTGCGAATTAGTGCCCAACGTTCCATTGTGAATATTTATTCACCGTCTCATAAAATTTCAGTAAAAAAGGAGGGAAATGGAAAGGCTAGGGTGAGTTATGAGGAATCAGATGTGAAGCCTGATAAGGATTTTATTTTATATTATTCTTTTTCTGAAGAAGATATAGGACTTTCCCTGATAAATTGGAAAGGATATGAAGAAAACTACTTTATGTTTTTAGCCTCGCCTTCATATGCCAAAGAAAAGGAGAAAATCATAAAAAAGAATCTCGTTTTTGTTCTTGATAGTTCGGGAAGCATGAGCGGGAAAAAAATCAAACAGGCTAAAGCTGCAGCGAATTTTATTATTGAACACTTGAATAAAAATGATAAATTTTCAATTATAGATTTCGATGATGGAGTCAATCTGTTTTCTCCAGATATTGTTACAGCTGATTTGAATAACAGAAAAAAAGCTCTTCATTTTGTTAAAGAAGTCGAAGATACCGGAGGCACTAATATTAACCATGCACTTCTTCAGGCATTGGGAATTATCAAGGAAGATAAGAAGCCTAATTATATTCTCTTTCTTACGGATGGGTTGCCAACAGTTGGAGTTACAGAAACCAAGCAAATCCTTCGGAATATTAGAAAAGCAAATAAGCACAAATCACGTATTTTTGTTTTTGGAGTCGGATATGATGTCAATACAGAACTTCTGGACAGAATGGCATTAGAGAATCGGGGAACTTCGGTTTACGTCACAGAAGGAGAAAATCTGGAGGTTGCTCTGTCCAATTATTATGAAAAAATATCGTCTCCTTTGCTTTCCGATTTGGAAATCAATTTTAAAGGTATCAAGGTTCATAACACCTATCCTCAGATATTACCCGATTTATTCAAAGGTTCACAGCTCCTTTTGATAGGGAAATATAAAGGAGAAGGTCCTGCCGTTATCACTTTAACAGGAAAAGTGGGGAAAAAAGAAAAATCTTTTACTTTAGAGACCGGCAAGCTTGTCAGGGATGAATCTTATAATTTTCTTCCGCGTCTCTGGGCAACAAGACGTATCGGTTATTTAATGGAGGAAATAAGACTCAACGGGGAGAGAAAAGAATTGGTGGATGAAGTAAAAAGACTCGGTGTGAAATATGGCATTGTGACTCCTTATACCTCTTTTCTGGTTAGAAAGGAGGAGAGGGAAGGTATTGAGATGGCAGCTCCAGAAACAATGGAAGCTCTTGCTAGTCAAAAGAAATCCGGACAAGGTGCTGTAAAAATGTCTAGAGCCACTCAGAAGTACAAGGCAGAGAAACAGGCTGTCCATGTGGTTTCACAAAAAATAAAATACAAAGACGATAAAACATTTCTCCTGAAAGACGAATTCTGGGTGGATAGTGTCTATGAGGAAGGAACTCCTGTTATAAAAATAGGGTTCAATTCCAAAGAATATTACAATCTGATTTCTACTAAGCCCGGAATAGTCAGGTATCTCTCGGTAGGAAAAAATATGATCATTCATTATAGAGGTAAGAATTATAAAATAATCACTGATTTGCCTTACTGATTTTTCTTAAGGAATATTCGAAGAAACTCTGCCTAATTCAAATAACCGGATATAAACAAATGACTTTTTAGACAAAGAAAGAAAATGAATATTTAAAGAATCTTTCTCAATTCTTTCTTTACTAATAAATTTCCCAGGCTGTTTTATTTTCAATTCCCGATAAGATATAATTTTACTTCGCTGCAGGAATTATATAAGATATGTCCTTATTTAAGGAGAAACAATGCAAAGAGAAAAGCTACTTTTGATTCCGGGTCCGAGCCCGGTTCATCCCAGAATCATTAAATCACTGTCAACACCGACCATTTCTCATATCAGCCCTGATTTCGTATTCGAATTCAAAAAAGCTCTGAATAATCTGCGAAAAATTGTTTTTTCCAGCAGGGGAGAGCCTTTTATTATATCTGGAGCAGGTACCCTTTCAATGGAAATGGCGTTGATAAATATGGTAAAAGAGGGAGAGAAAATTCTGGTTGTTTCCCAGGGATTTTTCGGGGAAAGAATGGCAGGGATCTCTCAATGTTTTGGTATCGAATGCCATGTGATTGAAAGCAACCCAGGAGAAGCGGTTTTACCTGAAGAATTGAAGGATAGATTATCCAATGACAAATATGCTGCTGTTGTTTCTACTCATGTCGATACTTGCACCGGCGCTTGTGCTCCTGTAATGGAATATGCGGAAATAGTGAAGGAAACGGATGCTCTGTTTATTATTGATGGAGTTTGTGCGACCGGAGGAATCAAAGAAAAAATGGATGAATGGGATATTGATGTGATTCTTACGGCAGCTCAGAAATGCTTTGGAGCTCCTCCTGGATTAGCGGTATTGGTTTTATCCGAAAAATCTATGAATAAAAGAAGAAGCATGGAAAGAATTCCTGCATATTATTCTGATGTTTTAAATTGGCTTCCCGTCATGAAAGATCCCTTCAAGTATTTCTCAACACCTTGTGTGAATGAAATAAGAGCTTTTTATGAAGGAACTGAGATAATGCTTGAGGAAGGGATGGAACAGCGGTTTATGAGGCATTCCCGGTCTGCTTATGCGATAAGGGAAGCTTTCATTCAATTGGGATTTTCTTTTTATACCAAAGAACCCTTTCTGGCGGATACCCTCACAGTGGTGGAATATCCGGAGGGAATTGATGATAAAAAATTCAGAGCTGCTTATTTAGAAAACGGTGTGGTTGTTGCCGGCGGTTTAGCGGAGACATCAGGGAAGGTATTTCGAATGGGGCATATGGGAAATTTATCCAATCCTCAAATTCTATTTGCTATAGAAATGCTGGAGAAGACGTTGAGCACACTAGGACACAAATTTCAGGAGGGATCAGGTCTCAAGGCTGCCCAATCTGTATTAGATGAGTGAGTTTATAATGAAGCAAAAAAAAGTCAGTAAAGTTTTTTTTATTCCAGCCAGTCGAAATGAGGAGAATCAATCACTGGCATATAAAACCAAAAAAATTTTCACCAGATTGAATCCGATGGAGTTCATTGAAAAGAATTCCTTTGTTGCCTTAAAAATTCATTTTGGAGAAAGAGGAAATGAAGGATTTATAAATCCAGAATGGCTCTTGTCAACCATTGATTTGATAAAAGAACAAAAAGCAAGAGTTTTCTTATCAGATACAAATACCCTTTATACAGGAAACCGATCGAATTCTATTGATCATCTTCATCTTGCCTGGGAGCATGGATTTACCCAGAAAATCGTCGGGATTCCAGTGATTATTGCCGATGGAATGATCGGCTGGGATGATAATGAAGTTCAGATTGGATTGCCCCGGGTGAAATCAGCTAAGATAGCCAGCGCCTTCTTAGCTTCCGATTTTATGGTCTGTTTGAGCCATTTTACAGGCCACATTTCAACCGGTTTTGGAGGAGCGATAAAAAATATGGGAATGGGCTGTGCTTCCAGAGCAGGAAAACTTGAACAGCATTCTGATGCTATTCCCAGAATAAATCCAGATATATGCACAGGTTGCCGAACCTGTATGGAGTACTGCCCGGCTCATGCCATCGGCCAAAAAGAAGATCACTCGTTTATCATTGAAAAAAAGTGTATTGGTTGCGGGGAATGTCTTGTGGTGTGTCCTTCCAATGCGGTGAAATTCCGGTGGGATTCTGATTGTCGACGGGTTCAGGAAAAAATGAGTGAATATGCTTTCAGTGTTAAGAAGCATTTCAATAATAATATATGTTTTATAAATTATTTGTTAAAAGTAACAAAAGATTGTGACTGTATATCAAAGAAGGGGCAGGATATTGTTGATGATATCGGAATCATCGGTTCTCTTGATCCTGTTGCTTTGGATAAAGCTTCTGTGGATCTGGTCAATAAGCGAATTGGAAAGGATATGCGAAATGTTGGGTATAATGTTGATTGGTCAGTCCAGCTGATTCACGGAGAAAAAATAGGACTTGGAAATATGGATTATGAACTCATAGAAGTCAAATAATTTGTGATTGGATTTTGTTTGATTGTTTTTTTATAGTATGGCTTTTGGATTTTTGGGGGATATAATTGGTCGGGGCGATGGGATTTGAACCCATGACCCCAGCGTCCCGAACGCTGTGCGCTAGCCAGACTGCGCTACGCCCCGCAGCTTAATCATTATAGCTATAAGAGGGAACTAAATCAAAGAAAATAATATATTGAAGTTCTGCCAATTTGAATAAGAACTATGGAAAAAAATGACATAATAGGAAATTAAGTGACATTTCAGGAGGTGATATTGACTAATGAAAATTTTATAATTAAATTTGAGACGAAATGGAAATGATATGGAGGGAAAAGGTGCTGTTTATGTCTTTTAAGAAGGGGGGGGCTTTTTTCTCCTTAACATGAATGAACAAAGACTTAAAGTAAAAAGCCCTTGGGGATTAATTGTCATTTTATTTTTTTTTGAGTGCCTTGGTCTTTGGTTTTGTTTTCCTTATGAAGTCATATTCTGATAAAAGGGATATTTATAATATTTTAGATGATAAAGAAATCTTCTCGCTTTTAGACAAAGCAAAAGAGATATCGTTTAAGATTAAATATAGGGATTGTTTGAGCCAGGAAAATATTCAAAGAATATATTTTCAGGTTGAAGTTCCAGGAAAAGCGTCTTTGGAGCAACTAAAAGGAATCGCTCAGTGGGTTGTAAAAGAAACCTTGACTCACGGAGATTGTCATAGTATCACAGTGGATTTTGATGAGTTGGGGTATATTGATTTTGCTCCAGATGGCAATTGGAGTAAAGCAGGGAAAGTTCCTGTAGACAATTACAAATCATATCAATTCCGGTATTATCTCATACCGAAATTTCAATAAAAGCTTTGATTCTGTTAATTAAATATGAAGCTCAATGATATCTTCGTCTTCTAGCACATATTCCTGGTTTACTTTTTGTCCTTGATATTTGTTTTCACTCCATATCCGGGCAAATTTCAATTTATGAGAAAAATCTTTATGGACAGCTTTTGCCAAGTCCAATACCGTGCTTCCTTTTTTTAAAGTGAAAGGATCATCGAATTCTGCTTTTTTCCCTGGAGCTTTGCTGTAAACGCGGACAATATTGAGCAAAGTGAAGATGCTCTTTTTCAGTTCCTCGAGTCCCGCTCCTGTTTTTGCAGAAGTTGAAACCAAATGGAAATCGGGCTTAAAGTGTTCTTTCAACATATTGAAGTTATGATCGGTACCAGCCACATCGTTTTTATTGGCTACAAGAAGTGATTTGATATAGAATATTTGTCCTTTGAAATTTTCATTGTATTCCTCTGATTTATCTATTGATTTATCTTTGTCAGTTAGTTCGATTTTCTTTTCTCTCAGTTTTTCCAATATAGTTAGTAAAGATTGTTCCATTGATGGATTGGATAAATCAGTAACAATGATGGTGCCATCTGCGGTTTTAATCAATTCAGGATGCCAGGATTCCATATAATCATTTGTAATTGGAGGAGTGTCAATAAGCTGAATTTGTATATTATCGAATTCCATCATAGCAGGATAAGGATTATAAGTAGTGAATGGATAATTTCCGATTTGAGGATTGGCATTGGTTAGTGATTTTATGAGCATGGATTTTCCTGCATTGGGAGGCCCTATGATGACAATCTGTCCGGCACCGGCTCTTTCTATGTTGTGAGAAGGTTTGTGTTTGGCGGTTGACTGTTTTTTGTCCAGAGTTGATTTTAATTTAGCTATTTTTGTTTTCAGAATTGCCTGGAGTTTTTCAGTTCCCTTATGTTTGGGGACTATGGATAACAGTTCTTCATAAATCCGGATTTTTTCTTCAATGGTACTGGCTGTTTTGAGTTTTTTTTCTGTTTCAAAGTATTGAGGCGGCAAATTGGCTGGCATTTTTTCTCTCTTAAAGTTTATAACCTATTATCATAGGTATGCTTTGTTCTGTTTGATTTTTCTTTTTATGAATTCAATTGTAATATAAATTGATAATTTTTGTAAATAATTCTTGTTTCAACTTTATCAAATTATAGTGATTTGAATCAAATAAATAAATAATTTAATGGGCTCCAAAGGCTAAAATTTGCTTTACTAAAACAGCTGTTTAAGGTATAATTTTCCCCTGGAATTAGTATCTTTTAGACGTCCAAAAATCCTTCCTGCATAGGATAATTTTATTGGGAAGTTTGGTACAATGATTGATAAAAAATATACAGCAGAAAGTATAAAAGTTTTAAAAGGCTTAGAAGCTGTCCGGAAGCGGCCAGCAATGTATATAGGAAGCACAAGCAGCGAGGGACTCCATCATCTGGTTTATGAAGTCGTTGATAATAGTATTGATGAGGCTCTAGCGGGTTATTGTAAAAGAATAGAGGTTACCATACATGTGGATTGCAGTGTAACGGTCACAGATGATGGACGAGGGATTCCTGTTGAACAGCATAAAAAAGAAAAAAAACCTGCGGTTGAAATTGTTATGACCACTTTGCATGCTGGGGGGAAATTTGATACAAAGACTTACCAGGTTTCTGGAGGGTTGCATGGTGTGGGTGTCTCTGTTGTTAATGCCCTTTCTGAAAAATTGGACTTGGAAATAAAGCGAGGGGGAGCTGTTTATAACCAGAGCTATGAAAAGGGAAAACCTGTATCAAAACTGGAAAAAGTAGGTAAAACAAAAAAAACGGGAACAAAGATAACTTTTAAGCCCGATGAAGAGATATTTAAAAATATTGGTTTTAATTTTGAAATATTAAGCCAGCGGCTCAGAGAGTTATCATTCCTTAATAAAGGGCTTAAAATCAGTATATTGGATGAACGGAGTGATAAATCCAATGAATTTCAGTATAAAGGAGGGATCAGAGAATTTGTCCAGTATTTAAACAGGAAAAAGACTGTCATTAATCCAAAACCCATCTATTTTGAAACCAAAAAAGATGACATAATATTTGAAATGGCTCTCCAGTATAATTCAAGTTATACTGAGACCATTTTTTCATTTGTGAATAATATAAATACAACCGAGGGAGGCAGCCATTTGGTTGGATTTAAGGCCGCCTTAACCCGCTCTATTAATAACTATGCAAAATCGAATAATATTATAAAAGATAAAAACCAGAATTTAAGTGGTGATGACACTAGAGAAGGATTATGTGCCGTCTTAAGCTTGAAGTTAAAGAATCCCCAGTTTGAAGGGCAGACAAAAACAAAGCTGGGTAACAGTGAGGTCAAGGGAATTGTCGAGTCCATAGTCAACGATATGTTATCCGCATATTTTGAGGAAAATCCCTCTGTTTCTAAAAAAATCGCCCAAAAAATACTGGAGGCAGCCAGGGCTAGATTGGCTGCAAGAAAAGCCAAAGAGCTTGCGCGCCGGAAAGGAGTGCTTGAATCCACTTCTCTTCCCGGTAAATTGGCTGATTGCCAGGAAAAAGATCCTGCTAAAAGTGAAATATTTCTGGTGGAAGGAGATTCTGCAGGAGGATCCGCTAAACAGGCAAGGGATCGCCGCTTTCAAGCGATACTTCCCTTAAAAGGGAAAATTCTGAATGTTGAAAAATCCAGATTTGATCGGATTATAAAAAGCGAAGAAATAGGGATCATCATTTCAGCCTTGGGCACAGGGGTGGAACAATCTGATTTTAACCTCGATAAACTGAGATATAACAAAATTATTATCATGACTGACGCTGATGTGGATGGTTCTCATATAAGAACTTTACTCATGACTTTATTCTACAGGCAAATGCCACAGCTTATCGAGAAAGGTCACCTTTTTATTGCCCAACCGCCTCTTTATAAGATTTCTAGAGGAAAATCTTTTCAATATTTGAGAGATGAGAAATCTTTCGAAAGATTTATTATTAAAAAAATATCCGAAGAATTTCAGATTAAAATAGGTCGACAGAAAGAACCCATTAAAGGAGAAAAGTTTAGGAGTTTTCTTCATAAAATTATAGCCAAGAGAAATTTCTTGCAGGTTCTTGAAAGAAAAATACATCTTTTTATCATTAGTGTACTTCTCAATAATAAAGTTGAAAATACAGATTTTTTAAAAGATAAGAAGAAAATGGAAAAAATCCAGCGTATCCTGAATGAAAAAGGGAGTGTTTGTGTTTTAAGCAAAGATGAGGAACATGGAATGTATGAATTGGGTATCAGTTTCAAGGTTAATGGAATGAATATCTCTTCTAAAGTGGATCATGAACTTATTACTTCTCCGGAATACAAAAATCTTTTTAAGATTCAAAAAGAGCTGGGAAATTTCAGACCTCCTTATACTGTGCTGGGAAACAATGGCAAGATTAAAGTTGATAATGAAACGAAACTGTGTGATTATCTTTTTGAAAAAGGGAAAAAAGGGATTAATATCCAGAGGTATAAAGGTCTGGGAGAAATGAGGCCGGAACAGTTATGGGATACGACTATGGATCCTGAAAACCGTCATCTCCTGGAAGTTTCCATTCAAGATGCTGTCGAAGCTAATGATGTGTTCACAACCCTTATGGGAAGCGATGTGGATTCGAGGAGAGAATTTATCAAGGCAAAGGCTCTCGAAGCTCAGAATCTGGATGTTTAATAATGGGATATTAAATGCGTATAATTTATAAGGAGAAATAATGAGCGGTAAATCAGTCGTTGTAAGTCTTGAAGAAGAAATGAAGCAGTCCTATCTTGATTATGCTATGAGTGTGATTATAGGCCGTGCGATCCCTAATATTAAGGACGGGCTTAAACCTGTTCACCGCCGGACTCTTTTTGCCTTGCATGAATCCGGTACATTTTGGAATAAACCGTATAAAAAATCAGCACGTATTGTTGGCGATGTTATAGGAAAATATCATCCCCATGGAGAGTCTGCTGTATATGATACTCTTGTTCGTATGGCTCAGGGTTTTAATATGCGCTATCCTCTTGTTGATGGGCAAGGCAATTTTGGTTCTGTGGATGGAGATCCTCCTGCTGCCATGAGATATACGGAAGTCAGAATGAAAAAGGTTTCCAGAGAGCTTATGGCAGATATTGATAAAGATACGGTTAATTTTGTTCAAAACTATGATGAAAGCCTTCAAATGCCAGAAGTGCTGCCGGCAAAGTTTCCTAATCTTCTTTTGAATGGAGCGGCTGGCATTGCCGTGGGAATGGCTACAAACATTCCTCCTCATAATTTGACTGAGGTCATTGAAGGCGTTATTTATCTTATTAAAAATCCTAATGCGACGCTGGATAAAATTATGGAATTTATTCCCGGCCCTGATTTCCCCACAGGCGGATTGATTTTTGGGCTTGATGGAATCAAGAATGCTTATAAGACAGGAAGAGGTCAAATATATATAAGAGCCAGAGCTATGATTGAAAGAGGGACCCATAAGAGTAGGGATCGTATTGTGATTTATGAGATTCCTTATCAGGTCAACAAAGCAAAGCTTTTAGAAAATACGGCAGAACTGGTGAATAATAAAAGAATCGAAGGGATTGCGGATATAAGAGATGAATCGGATAAAGAAGGAATGCGCATAGTAGTGGAGATCAAAAAAGGAGAGCATCCTGAAATTATCCTCAATAATCTGTACAAGCATACTGCTTTACAGATATCATTTGGAATTATTATGCTGGCGATTGTTGATAGGCAGCCAAAAACTCTCGGCCTGATAGATATAATGAAGTATTTTATTTCTCACCGGCAGGACGTGATAAGGAGACGGACTAAGTATGAATTGAAAAAGGCAGAACAGAGAGCCCATATCTTGGAAGGATTGAATATTGCTTTGGACAATATTGATGCCATTATCAAATTGATTCGTTCTTCACGTTCAGTTGAAAAAGCAAGAAGAGGCTTAATAAGTGATTTTCATCTTACCAAAATACAGGCACAGGCAATTCTTGATATGCAGCTGCAGAAATTAACTAGATTGGAAAGAGAAAAAATTCAGAAAGAATACGAGGAATTGAAAAAGTTGATAATTAAATTAAAAAAAATATTAGGCAGTGAACAGCTCATACTTAAAATCATAGAGGACGAGCTTAAACAGGTAAAAGAAGAATATCAAGATGAACGAAGAACCGAGCTTGTGAGAGAGGATTTTTCTGAAATAAAACCAGAAGATCTTATCAAAGAAGAAGATATTGTTATAACCTATACAGCTTCAGGATATGTTAAACGGACATCTCTGAGTCATTACCATTTTCAAAGTCGGGGAGGAAAAGGCAGAATAGGGATAAATATGAGAGCCGAAGATGTTGTGGAGAGGGTTTTGGTTTGTTCCACTCACAGTTATCTTTTACTCATCACCAGTAAAGGAAGACTTTATTGGTTGAAAGCGATGCATATTCCTGATGTCGGGGTTGCAAGCCGGGGGAAATCTATACGGAATCTTATTGATTTTGCTTCAGATGAAAAAGTAAGTTCTGTTGTTGCTGTCAAAGACTTTTCTGAGGATTTTTATATTTTAATGTTAGCTTCAAATGGTCTTATGAAAAAAACAAAGCTGAGTGATTTCCGGAATATTAGAACCAATGGAATTATTGCCATCAAATTGAATAAAGGATCTGAATTATTGATGGCAAGAATCACAGATGGAAACAAAGATATAATTATTGGGACTAAAAAAGGAAAAGCTATGTATTTTAGTGAAGATGAAATTCGTCCAATGGGAAGAACCACTTCAGGGGTTAGGGCTATAAATCTAGACCCGGATGATAATATTATCGGACTTATTGTTGTAGGAGGAGATGAAAAATACATTTTCACTGCTAGTGAAAAGGGATATGGTAAAAAAACAGATATTGACCAATATCCTAAACACCGAAGAGGGGGAAAGGGAGTGGTTAATCTGAAGGTGAATTTGAGAATAGGCAAAGCAATCGGTATCTCTGCAGTGAAAGAAAAAGAAGAAATGTTACTCATAACTGAATTGGGTAAAGTGATTCGAATAAAGACCGATCAGGTAAGAGCTTGTGGGAGGGCTACTCAAGGAGTCAAAATAATAAACCTTGAGAAGGGGGACAGAGTAGTATCCATGGCTAATGTTAAAGACAGCGATTAAAATTACAAGTAGGACTATGTTCCCATTGTTTTATGGCTTTGATCTTTTTAAGAGAGCTTAAAAAAATAGAGAAACTTCATTCATTTTGTGCTTGACAGATTATCATAATCTTAACTAAAATTTTCCCACCTACATTGAAGGAGGCTTCTATGGCTAAAACCATCAGTCAACTGTTTCTTAATACTGTAAAATCATACAAAAAAGATGACCTTATGATGTACAAAAAAGAAGGGAATTATATACCTATTTCAACCGAATCATTGGAAAAGAGAGTAAAAAACTTTTCTTTGGGATTGAAGGATCTCGGATTGAAACCAGCAGATAAACTGATTATTCTTTCTGAAAACAGGCCCGAATGGGTTATGACGGACATTTCCAATATAATTATGGGTGGAATTACCGTCCCTATATACACCTCCCTTGTTTCGGAGCAAATTAGATACATCATTGATGATTCCGATGCCAGATTTGTTGTGTTTTCCGATATGGAACAATGGGAAAAGATCAAAGTCATCAAAAACAGTTTGAAAAAGGTATTCCATTACATAACTTTCTTGTCTAAAGCTCCTGCAGGGGCTTTAACATTTGATCAGATTATGAAAAGAGGGGAGAAGATTGCAAATAAAGAACCAGATATTTTTAAAAGAATAGCAGAGAGTGCGAAACCGGATGATGTGATTTCTATAATTTACACCTCTGGAACAACCGGAATTCCTAAAGGAGTGGTGTTGACTCATAATAATTTTATGAGCAATATTAAATCAACCACTTCAATAATTGAATTTACTGAAAAAGATACAGTGCTTTCTTTTTTGCCTCTTTCTCATGTGCTGGAACGTATGGTTATGTTTGATTATCTTTATAAAGGATCTACCATAGCTTTTGCAGAAAGTATAGAAACAGTTGCTGAGAATTTACTTGAAATCAGGCCTCATATTATGGTCAGTGTTCCAAGGGTTTTTGAAAAAATATATGCAAAGATTATGGATAATGTCCTTTCAAGTTCATCAACAAAGAGGAAAATATTTTTTTGGGCTTTAAAAACAGGGAAAGAATATGGGAATAAACAGCTTCTTAAGCAAAAGATACCGTATCTATTGAAAATGAAAAGAAAAATAGCTCATAAACTTGTATTCTCTAAGATTCTTGAAAAAACAGGGGGAAGAGTTCGGTTTTTTATATCTGGAGGAGCTCCTCTTTCAAGAGATATTGCTGAATTTTTCTATGCCATCGGTCTTCTTGTTCTGGAAGGATATGGCTTAACAGAGACTTCTCCTGTGATAGCGGTGAATACAATGGAGAACATCAAATTTGGCACAGTGGGAAAGCCGATACCTGGGGTTCAGGTAAAGATTGAAAAAGATGGAGAAATTTTAGTCAAAGGACCTAATGTCATGAAGGAATATTATAAGAAAGAGGAGGAAACTAAAGAAGTGTTTAGAGATGGCTGGTTTTGCACAGGTGATATTGGTTATTTGGATGAAGATGGATTTTTAGTTATAACGGACAGAAAGAAGGATATCATTGTAACAGCCGGTGGTAAAAATATTGCTCCTCAATCTATAGAAAATCTCCTGAAAACAAGTTCCTATATTGCCAATGCTATTGTGTTGGGAGATAAAAGGAGATTCATTTCAGCCCTTATAGTCCCTAATTTTGAAAAACTGGAAGAGTATGCTAAGAAAAAAAATATATTGTATTCAAGCAATAGAGATTTAATAAAAAATGATAAGATTGTTCACTTTATTAACCAAGAGATAGAAAATTTGACCACTGGTTTGGCGATGTATGAAAAAATAAGAAAAATATGTCTTTTAGAAAGGGATTTTGAAATTGGAAAAGGGGAAATCACTCCCACATTAAAAATCAGAAGAAATGCCATAGAGAAGAAATATAAAAAGGAAATAGAGGAACTTTACAAAGAAATACAAAATCAATAAGATAGATAAAATAAGATCTCATTAATCCAAAAGGATATAAATAAGGGATTTTAAGTAAATATTTTTTGGGGAATAGAATGAAAGCCAATTTCCCGTGGATGACAATGGTTTGGGTGTTTTAAGCTTCTTTTTTCGGGATATATAAAATCCTTCCGCAATTTTCACAGACTATGATTTCGTTTTGGGCTTTGAGTTCATTGATAACCTGAGGCCTTATACGCATATGGCACATAGAACAAAATTCATTATTCACAGGGGAGAGAGCAATTCCGTTTTTGTTTTTATGGAGTTTTTGATAAAGATTATATTCTTTGGAAGGAATTTTTGATGCAAGTTTTTCCCTTGACTCCGTCAAGTCCTCAATCTTTTTATTCAGTTCTTCTTTTTCCTGAAGCAGGCTTTCTTTTTGTTTTATACATTCTTTATTATCTTCCTGAAAATTTTTATCTGCTGTTCTTATTTCTTCTTCAATACTATCAGCAATGAGCATTTCATTAATTATTTTTTCTTCTAAGGAGTCTACTTCCTCTTCAGCATCCTCTATTTCTTTGAGAAGAGAACTGTATTCTTTATTTGTTTTTACTTTATTGAGTTGAAGTTTGTATTTTGAAACTTTTTCTTTAATATCCTGGGAAGTGGCTTCGAGTTCACGTCTTTTTTTCTGGTTGAGTGCGAGCTTTTCTTTGGCTTCAGTAAGAATTTTTCTCGAGCTTTCTTTTTGTCTTTCTATTTCATTTATTTGATCTGGTATTTTTTCTATTGAAAGAGATATATTGCTGATTTTTTTATCAATTTCCTGCAGTTCAATTAAAGACTCAAAGTCGATATCCACATCATTTCCTCTTTGAAAAAATGGGCCTACCAGGATTCGAACCTGGGACCTGCCGGTTATGAGCCGGAGGCTCTACCGCTGAGCTATAGGCCCTTAAATATTCCTTATAACAAATAAACATATTCAAGTCAATTCTTTGGAGGCCTTAGTGTTTGTTAGAAAGAATGGAAATGTGTGGATTTTCAGAAATTTAATCCTCTTCAATAAAGGATTTCAATGTTTGACTTCTGGTTGGGTGTTTTAATTTTCTTAATGCTTTCGCTTCGATTTGTCTGATTCTTTCACGAGTTACTTTAAATTGTTGCCCCACTTCTTCCAATGTGTGTTCATTACCATCTCCTAATCCAAATCTCATTTTTAAGACTTTTGCTTCTCTTTCTGTCAAGGATTTCAAAGCTTCATCTATTTGCTCTTTCAAGTTTATATGAATCACAGTATCAGGAGGGGACGGTAAGAATTTGTCTTCTATAAAATCACCCAGATGGCTGTCTTCTTCTTCGCCGATTGGAGTTTCCAGTGAAATAGGTTCCTGGGCAATTTTTATTATTTTTCTCACTTTATTTATAGGCATATCCATTTTTTTTGCAATTTCTTCACAGGAAGGTTCTCTGCCGATTTCCTGGACCAGACTCCTGGAAACTCTTATCAGTTTGTTTATTGTTTCTATCATATGAACCGGAATTCTGATTGTTCTTGCCTGATCCGCAATAGCCCTGGTTATGGCTTGTCTTATCCACCAGGTCGCATAGGTGGAAAATTTATAACCTCTTCTGTATTCAAATTTTTCAACAGCTTTCATGAGTCCCATATTCCCTTCCTGAATCAAATCAAGGAACTGAAGTCCTCTGTTGCTGTACTTTTTGGCAATGGAAACCACAAGTCTGAGATTAGCTGCGACAAGTTCTTTCTTGGCATAGTCGCTTATTCTTTTCCCTGTCGATATCGCTCGTATTATTCTTCTTAAATTTTCAGTATCTAAGCCGATTTCGTTTTTATAATCACGAAGCAGTTTGTTAATTTCTTTTTCTTTTCCTTTTAAAACTTCTTTTTTCTTTTTACTTTTTGTGTGTTCACGGTATAAATTTAATTCCTCTTTTGATTCTTCCAGTTCATTGATGACTTTCAATTTTTCATTAAGGATTTTAATAATTTTTTCCCGCTGGGAAGAGCGTATGTTTAGATTCCTTATAAGCCTGCTCATTTCCACAATAATGCGCCCGCGTTTAAGAATATTTTTCTTAGTTGAAGAGATTTTTTCTAATTTTTCACTCAGTTTTCTTATTTTCCCTATTTTGAAAATGATTTGTCTCTTTTTTTCTTCTATTTTTCCTTCAACTAAATCCTCATCTGAAAAGTCAAACATCTCTTGAATTATTTCAGGACATTCATCTATTTTATCTTCAATAGAGAGGACATTGTTTAAAACGAGACTTGTCTTGGATAAAGCTTTAATGATTGTTTTTTCGCCTCTTTCGATTTCTTTTGCTATTGCGATTTCTCCTTCTCGAGTGAGAAGTGAAATATTTCCCATCTCTCTCAAATACAATTTGACTGGGTCTGTGGTTCTCTCCAGGCTTTCTATAGAAACAAGTTCACTTTTTCTTCTTTTAGGGAGGTTTAGTTTTTGTTTTGCAGAAAGAATCTTTATTCCATGATATCCAATTGAACTGAGAAAATTTTTGAAATCTCCTTCTGTTTCAGAATCGTTTTGAAATGTTTTATCGATTTCTTCAAAGAGAAGATATCCTTGTTTTTTTCCTTTAACCAGCAATTGGTGAATTTCGTTTTTCTGGTTCTTTTTTTTTGAACCCAATTTTAACTCCTCGACATATAAAATTATCCATTTATCATAACCAATGAATCAATACTTTTGTTTCGATAATAAATTTAGTTGTTTAAATATTTCATGTTTCTCTCTTTGTAAAACAATTCTTTTTTCAGCTTCATCATTATTTTTTAATTTTGCTATCTCTGTTGTAAGCTCAAGCAATCTATTTTCGAATGCATATTGTTTTAAAGCATAAAGGCAATCGAGTGCTTCTTCTAGGGAAGAAGTCTGTTCTTTTTCCAGCAGCATTTTTGAAAGAGTACTAAGTAGATTCTTATCGATTTTATCTTTAAGTTTATTAAAAGAAGGTAAAATTCCATTTTTGAAATCATCAATGAAAATTTGAAATATATCTTTGCTTTTGAGCCTTTTATAATCCTCTTCTTCAATTTCGGCGAATATATAAGGAGCTAAGCTTTTTTCTTCTAGGAGTATTTGGAGCAGTCTTTTTTCTGCCGGTAGGAAAAACACATTTCCTTCTGTTTTTGAAGGAGAATATTTTTGTTCTGCCATACTGCGGAGTAATTTTTCATCAATAGAGAGCCATTCACTGGATTGCTTGAAATATTCGCTGCGTATGATTGAATCCGGGACTTTGACAAGAATGTTTACAATATTTCTGGCAATTTTCGATTTTTCCTCAGGTATGTTTATATTATATTCTTCAAGTAGAGAATTGATCAGAAATTTAAGTCCTGGAATAGAATTGTTTATCAATTTGTTAAAAGCTTCTTTTCCATAGCGATGAATAGTGCTATCCGGGTCTGATCCTTTTGGTAAAACAATAATATTTACAGGAGCTCCTTTTTCCAGACATAAGGAAACGGCGCGCTTGGTTGCTTTTATTCCTGCTGGGTCACTGTCATAGCAAATGAATATTTTTTCTCCAAAGCGCAATGCAAGTGATATCTGATCCGTGGTGAGGCTTGTACCCAGAGAGGCAGCGATATTTGTTATACCTTCTTTATAAAGGGAGATAAAATCAGTATATCCTTCCAGAAAGATGACTTTTCCTTTATTTCTTATCAATTCTTTACTGAAATTAATTCCATAAAGAAGTTTTCTTTTTGAGAAAATAAGAGTATCGGGTGAATTGAGATATTTGGGATCGGAATTGATGATGGATCTGCCTCCAAAAGCGATAACCTTACCGGATAAATTGAAAATAGGAAAAATTATTCTCCCTCTGAAACGGTCATAATAGCTGTTTTTTTTGGGATTAAAGATGACAAGTCCCGCTTTTTCAAGGATTTTAGGGGAAACTTTTTTTCTCTGAAAAAAAGATATTAAAGAATCCCAAGAATTTAAAGCATAACCGATTTTGAATTTTTGGATGATTTCATCGGAAATATGTCTTTCTTGGAGATAGCCAATTGCCTTTTTTCCTTCTTCAGTGTTAAAGAGATTTTTTTTAAAAAAGGCGAGCGCGTCTTCGTTTATTTTGTATAATTTTTCTTCAAGCTTGAGAAGTTGAGGTGACAACTTCTTTTTTTGAGGAAGGGGAATATTGTATTTTTGGGCAAGGTGTTTTAATGTTTCAGGAAAACTGAGATTTTCCTTTTCCATAATAAGGGTGAAAATATCTCCACCTACCCCGCATCCGAAACAATGATAAAGCTGTTTTTCGGGATCTATTGTGAATGAGGGGGTTTTTTCGGAATGAAAAGGGCATAAACCGACATATTTAGTCCCTCTTTTTCTCAAAGTTGTATATTGAGATGCAAGGTTTATTATATCGGCATTCTGCCTAATTTGATCTATAAAATCCATAGAAAAACATTTTACATATATAAATATATTTATTAAATATAGGTTTGAGCCTTCTATTTGTCAAGAGAAATAGAAAATGATATTCCATTCATTTTATGTTTTCAATCACATGTGATTTATAAGACTGGCAAGATATCCTGCACCAAAGCCGTTGTCTATATTAACCACGGATATTCCTCCAGGACAAGCATTCAACATGGCAAGCAAAGCAGTTAATCCATTAAAACTGGCCCCGTATCCAATGCTTGTGGGGACAGCGATGACCGGGACACTGACGAAACCTGCAATGACACTGGGAAGAGCTCCTTCCATTCCAGCGATAGTAATGATTATCCGAGATTCTTTAAGCTTTTTATATTCGCTGAACAATCTGTGAATTCCGGCTACACCCACATCATAGATTTTATATGCCTCGTTGCCGAACAGATCACAGGTGACATAGGCTTCTTCTGCTACTGGAATATCAGAAGTGCCGGCAGTAACAATAGCAATTTTCCCTTTTCCCATAATTGGTTTTTTCTTTTTTAGATAAACTGATTTGGCTTGTTTGTTATAATTAAGTTCGGGAAGGTGTTTTTTTATATTTTTGTAAACACTTGGTTCTATCTTTGTAATCAGAAGGTTTGAATCTTTTTTTAATATTTCTTTGGCAATTTTAATGATTTGATCCTCGGTTTTTCCAATGCCAAAGATAATTTCAGGAAGCCCTTTTCTCAACTCTCTATGATGGTCTATTTTGGCAAAGTTGAGGTCTTGATAAGGATAGTCCTTAAAAAGAATCAATGCTTCATCAGGAGATATTTCTCCCTGATGAACTTTATTTAAAATATCTTTTAAGTGGTCTTTCATATTGAAATTTTAGCATATTGATTGAATTATGTCAGTTGGTATTTTCAATATTAACACACGCAAATTTTTAAAGTTCTATTAAAATACAAATGACATCAAACATTGAAGAGTGATGTCACAATAATTTTGTAAGATGTAAGAGGTGAGACGTAAGACGTAAAACGATATTTATTATGCTAATATTGTGATGAGATGTTACAGAAGATAGAGGTTCGAGGATTAATCAGATTGGGATTGATAAGAAAACTCTGTTTATTTGTGTTATAATTTCATCGGTTATCAATATGAGAATGATAGATTTGGAAGATTATTATAAACGGATTTCAATTGTTAAGGGCAAAGTCAGGAGAACAAACTGAAAATTGTATAGAAAGACTATTAATAGAGAAGTTCAAATTTCGGGAGTTGGTATTCATACAGGAAGTCGTATTGATATTTCATTGAAACCATCACCTTCAGGAAAAATCAAATTTTACCGGACAGATTTGAATAATAAGGAAATAAGTCTTTATCCGGAAAAAATTGTTGCCAGAAATTCGACTGTCCTCATTGAACAAGAGACAAAAATCCAAACCATAGAGCATCTCATGGCTGTTCTTTTTATGTTTGGTATTGATAGTCTGATTATAGAAATAAATGGATGTGAAATACCGGCAATGGATGGAAGTGCACTTCCTTTTGTGAACATTGTTCAAAAAGCTGGAATTCGAACTTTATCAAAAAGAAAAAAGCGTATGAAAATATTGAAATCTTTCGAAATTAAAGAAAAAAATGCTTCTATTTCCTTCTGTCCTGATTCTAAGTTCAAATTGTCTTATTTGATTCAATACGATCATCCGGCCATCCAGAAGCAGGAATTGAGCCTATGGGTTAATAAAAAAAATTTCATTTCAGATATTGCTCCTGCAAGGACATTCGGATTTAAAAAAGATGTTCATACTTTATGGGATAAAGGTCTTGCTTTGGGAGGAAGTTTGAAAAATACGGTTGTTTTGGATGAGAATGGAGTGATGAATGGGCCTCTTCGCTTCAGCGATGAATTTGTCCGGCATAAGCTATTAGATTTGATTGGAGATTTATCCTTATTAGGTACTCCAATTTCCGGACACTTTAAAGCACATTATGCGGGGCATAAGCTTCATTTAGAAGCAGTCACCTTTTTAAGGAATAATCCTGAATTCTGGATGTATATTGAATAAAAAATGATGGGATAAAATTTTATTATCCAGTCATCCGGATAGTTTTTTTGTTAACAATACTTCCGGCAAGCAAAAAGCAATTTTTTATTGCTTGTAGGTTTTATTTTTGATATAAAATGATTGAAATTATTATATTTAAGGGAGATGCATTGTGAATAGTGAAAAAGATAAAATGAAAAAAAAGAAAGATTATCAAGCAATCATCACAGATTATAATAAAGCTGTCAGAGCATTTAAAAAGAAGGAATACCAAAAAGCAGAAGAATTGCTTAAAGAATTTATAAAGGAACATGATTCAGAAAGTGAATTTGTTGACAGAGCAAAAGTCTATCTTTCTTTATCCGAAGAGAAGAAAAAAGATCAAAAGATTTCTTTAAAGACTTTTGATGATTACTATCAATACAGTGTCTATCAATTAAACCAAGGCGAATATAAAGAGGCTTTGAAATTACTTTCAAAAGCGAAGGAATTCAAAGAAAAAGAAGCCAAAGTTGAGTATTTGATGGCTGATGTTTATTGTTTGATGGGTGAAAATGAACAGTGTTTAGAACATCTTAAAAAAGCGATTAAGATGGATAAGTTTTATGGAATATTAGCTCAGAATGAGATAGATTTTGAAGCTATAAAAGAAGATAAAAAATTTAAATTGATAACAAAAATAGCATGAAAAATAATTTTATTGGGCTCGTTTTAGCAGCAGGAAAAGGAACTCGTTTTAAATCCAATAAGATAAAGGTTCTACATTCTATAATGGGAAAGTCCATGCTTGGCTATGTTTTAGATTGCCTAAAGAAGTTAAAACTGGAAGAAAGCTATGTGGTGGTCGGAAATCAGAAAGAAAAGTTGATGGAGGAATTTTCTTCTGAAGGAATTAATTTTGTTGAGCAGAAAGAACAGTTGGGAACAGCCCATGCAGTGATGTCAGCGGATAAAATTTTAAAAAAAAACTTAGATAAGGATATTTTAATCATTAATGGTGATATACCCCTGATTCGTCCAGAAACCATAAGATCGTTTTTTTCTGAGCATAGAAAGAAAAACAATTCTCTTACTTTTTTCAGTGCTGAATTGGATAATCCCTATGGATTTGGAAGAGTGATTCATAAAAAAAATAAGGGGATAAGTATCATCGAAGAAAAAGACGCTTCAGGGGAGCAGCGCAAAATTAAAAATGTGAATGCCGGAATTTATATGTTCAAAGTGAAAGATCTTAAGGAAGCGCTTCCCAAGGTTTCAGACAAAAATGTAAAAAAGGAGTATTATATTACTGATTTGATTGAGATAATGGGACAGATGCAGAAAAAAGTCGGGGTATTCAAGACCGATCATCCCGAAGAAGTGATCGGCGTGAATGACAGGAATGATTTATCGAAAGTAACTGATATTATTCGGAAAAAGAAGATAAAGACACTAGCCAAAAAAGGAATAACTATTTATGACCCCGGTAACACTTGGATTGATGTGAATGTAAAAATAGGCAGAGATACTGTTATTTATCCTTCAGTTATCATAGAAGGAAATTCAATTATCGGAAGCAACTGCTTGATTTGTCCTTTTGTTCATATAATCGACTCTAGAATTGGAAATTATGTTCGAGTTTTAAGTTCCACATATGTAGAGAATTCTATATTGAATGATGAAGTCAGATTAGGCCCTTTTTCCCGTTTAAGACCGAATACAGTTATTAAAAGGGGTGCAAAAATAGGAAATTTCGTGGAGATGAAGAATACAATATTTGGCAAAAAATCCAAGGCTGGTCATTTATCTTATTTGGGCGATTGTGAAGTAAAGGAAGATGTGAACATCGGAGCTGGAACGATCACCTGTAATTATGATGGAGTGAGAAAACACAAAACAGTTATAGAAAGAAATGCTTTTATAGGTTCAGGGGTGGAACTTGTGGCTCCAGTAAAAATAGGGAAAGGGGCTTATATAGGAGCGGGTTCCACTATCACCAAGGATGTCAAACCGGAAAGTCTCGCGATTTCAAGGATTCAACAAAAAGAGAAAGAGAACTGGACTAGAAAAAAACAAAAAAGAGTTAAATCTCAAAAAGAATAAGTTCTCACCATTTTATTTTCATTGATAATTTTGCTTGTCTGGGTTGTTGTCTTCCCCAAATAGTTCCGAAAATATTGATATCTTCTTTGACAAAAGATATCGGTTTTTGGCTGTTGAAAAGGTTATAGATGTCAAGTCTTATGGTTAAGGAAAGATTTTTATTTGGAATAACGCCTGGGAATTTTATCTCTTTTAATACAGCAATATCGAGATAACAATGGGAGGGGGTTTCTTTTGTTCCTCTTCCTTCGGGAAAAGAATAAAATCCTCCGAAAAAAGGAACATAACCCAGTTTTTCCCAGTAATAACCAGAAATCCATTCAAATGCAGCATAGATTGTAGCGTAACGGGAAACGATAAATACAGAATTTATTTTTATATTATGGTCAACTGAATAGGGAAGCTTACCGTACCAACCTTCGTCACCAATTCCTCTTCCTCCCAAGCCTCCGAGAGCCCAGTCATAGTAATCCTTGATCTCCTTCAGTCCCTGAATATCAGGAATATATATGTGGCTTCCGAACAAACCTAAATAATTTGTGCTTCCTTCTTCCTGAGACCAGGAACCTGTTTCAGATTGTCCTGGATTCGTCCCTTTTGCAGATGAATGACAGTAGGAAGCATTAAAGTAAAAATATTCTCCTATGTTTCCTAAAAGTTCAAGTTCAATGCCGTGGTAATTTCTTCTTTTGTGTTCAAAATTATCATAAAGAAATTTGTAATCTGTTTCTATATCGAAAACCGCCAGCACTTCCAGAAGGTCTTCTGCTTGTGTCTGGACGTACCGAGCTTTAAATACCCAGTTTTTTCCCAGCCTTCTGTCATATTCAATTAAGTATCTGGTGAGGAAATTGGGTTTTATATTTTCGGCTATTTCGAAGGGTTGATTTTTTTGTTCATTTTCGAATATCCAGTTTGAAGAGTCATGAATCTGGGATTTACTTGGTTCCTCCGGTCCATTCCATCTATATGTTCTGAAAGTAAGCCCAGCTCCCGAGTTCAGAAGTCCAAGAGGCATCGTTGTGATGATGTCAGAAAATTTTCCCCATCCCAGTTTTATAACATTTTTTTCATTTCCTGTGATGTCCAAAGATAGAGAAAAACGGGGAGAAAAAAAATCATCCAGGTTCCATGACCATAATTTGTCTCCATTATTATCCAAACAGAGTTGAGTCTGACTGCGAAAACCAGCCATAAAAGTTATCCATTTCCAGTTAATTTTATCTTTTAAATAAATGCCGATTCCTTTTGTCGAGTTTAAAAAATCAAATCCACCATATTCATAGAAAAAAGTAGGAGTTCCTTTATTATTTTTCCAAGTATCAAAATAATACTTGGTTCCATTGTCGAAACCATTATCGGGAAAAATATCTTCATCTTTTCCGGTGAAATCCACAGCAAAGGTTGATGAACATTTATAAAACTCAAAACCGGCACCGATTTCATGCCTGCCAAAGGCATCTGTTTCTATATGCTTGGTGAATTTGAAACTGAAATCCAATCTATTTTGATCATCTGTCACATTTCCATAAGAATTATGTATATTGCATGCCAGATCTTCTATATAGTACATGGCAGGCCCAAGGTCTTTATCTAAAGGTTCAATAAAAGAATTTCTATTGACTTGTCCAAATCCAGCTTCAATAAATGTGGAAGAACTGAGAATCCCTTTATAATTGATTCTATATATGATATCTGTGAAATCTTCTTGTTCATACAGCTCTTTAATTCCAATTCCACCTTTTTGACCAAGCGAAGTATTATATATGGATGTTAAGGATAGGTTGTGTTTGTTATTGATCGCATAGCTTATTTTTGTAAAAAGATTGTTAATGCTGGATGTTTTTTTGCTGCCAGGAATAGATAAATAATCCAAGGTCTGGTCTTCTGTCTGGGCTTTGTCTAGAAATAGATTATCTGAGATGAAAAACCAGAGTTTGTCTTTAATGAGAGGACCGCCGAAATTAAAATACCAGTTGTAATTAGAAAAGTAACTTGGTTCACTCACAATAGAGAGCTGTTCCTCTCGTTGAGCTTGGAAGTTTTTGTCCATGAAATCAAGGGAGAATTCTCCCGAAAATTCATTCCCCCCGCTTTTTGTCACTATATTGATGATTCCACCATAAGCAGATCCGTATTCAGGACTGAAAGGGTCGGAAATTATCTGGATTTGTTTTATGGAATCATAGTTTAAGTACATTCCAGAATACTTTAATCTTACTCCACTTATGGGTAGTCCATCCACGATCCAGTTATTCCCTTCAGCACCTTCACCGCGAAAGCTGGGTTGCCCCCCTGACCCGGTTCCTTTGCGTGTGTTTGCCCGAATGCCTGTGACTCCTGGAGTAATTTTGACAACATCAACCACAGTCTTATCCTGGGAAGGTATTTTTTCGAGATCTTCATCGGTAAGATGGAAACTTGTATCTGTCGATGATTTATCTAGAAGCGGAGGCTCTGCGGATACAACAATTTCTTCTTCTAATTTTGATAATTCCATAACAATATTTATATTGTTTGTGATTCCCAGGCGAACAATGACATTTTTCTGGATAACAGAATTAAAACCATCAAGTTGAAAAGTGATGGTGTAGTTTCCTACCGGAAGCAGGGAAAAATAAAAATGGCCGGTTTCTGAAGATATCACAGACCGTGTTCCTTGAAGGCTGGGACTTTCTGCTGTTATTTCGACTCCCGGAAGATTGTTCCCTTCTTCGTCTGTGATTTGACCTTTGATATTACCCGTTTCTTTTGCCAACAGTTGTATACCAATCAAATAAAAAACAAATAAGAAAATAAAAATTGTTTTTCTTTTCATGACTTCCCAGCCAAATTTTTGATTTTCATTCAATCAAATTTGTTAAGGATATAACGGTTAAAATTGTTTCAATTCAAATCCTTTTTCTTCTAAAAGATGAATGATTCCTTTTTTCCCAACCAAATGGGCTGTTCCCACAACAATAAAATATATTTTTTCAGTTTGCATATATGTTTCTATTCTTTCAGCCATTTTTTTATTTCTTTCATTGAGAAGTTTTTTATAGATTTTTTCTGAGTCTGGAAAGAGTTTTATATTTTTAGAGAAAAGGTCTTCTATTTTTTTAGTATTGCCTGATTCCCAGTACTTAACAATCTTGTCAATCTGATCATCATACTGAGATACTTCTTTTAAAGTCGAATATAAAAAAATTTCCTGTTCTTTTTTGGAAAAATTGTTAAAAAGATTCAATTGGTATTCCAGCCCTTCGATTTCCTCGATTTCTTTTTTGCCGGAAGCTTTATCCAAGAAATATTTATCAATACCCCAATTCGGATCATAACCCATTTTAACAAGTTTAAAACTTATGATACTCATGGCGAGAAACCAGGGTTTAAAGGAATTAAATTGGTTGATATTCATTCCCATATTTTTAATTGTTTTCTGGGCAAGGTTGAAAGTTTTTTCTGAAATATTATCTTTTAGCTTATTTTTTCCCTTATACATTCCTTTTTGCATAATCTGGGTTGAAATTTCTCCTATTTGATCTGTTGAAAAATTGATTTCAACAACCAGAATATCTGATTTGTCGAATGCGTTTTCTATCACTGGATCTAAAGGATATTTTTCTTTTTTTAAGAAATGGATGGAACCAAGGATGTAGCTTGGGTTTTCATTTGAATTTATCTTCCAGAGAAAAGTTTTGTCTTTGTTTTTTAGAACCGGATGGGAATAAAGACTTGAAAATAATATGCCACTGACAATGATGAATGAAACAAAAATTTTTTTTAATTGAAACTTCATGGGTTGTTCCTCATTCCCCAGTGAATTCCAAAGCAATATAATTCAGGTCACTACCGGACCTGAATTCAATACAGTCAAGGAAATTCAATAGGAAATTACTTATTTTTATTTTTCTTTTTTTAATCTGTTTTTTTTGATGAAATCTTCGGTTATTTTTTTTGCTTCAGTATCTGAATATTGATCTGGAGGAGATTTCATAAAATAAGAAGAGGGAGCGAAAAGAGCTCCTGAAATTCCATTATTCAGCGCCAGTTTACAGCATCTGATAGCATCGATAACCACTCCTGCTGAATTAGGCGAGTCTTCTACGGAAAGTTTGCAGTCTATGTAAGTGGGGACATCTCCAAAATGCCTGCTTTCAATACGAAGAAAACAGATTTTATTATCTTTTTGCCAGTGAACATAATCACTGGGTCCGACATGGATATCCTTATCATCTATTTTCAGTCCTCTTGCTTTTATCTGGGATGTGACAGAATTTGTTTTCGATACTTTTTTTGAGTCCAGTCTTTCGCGTTCAAGCATATTTAAGAAATCTGTGTTCCCTCCCGTATTGAGCTGATAGGTCCGGTCAATGTGCATTCCCCGATCAAGGTAAAGATTAACAAGAGTCCTGTGCAGAATAGTGGCTCCTAACTGAGATTTTATATCATCACCAATGATGGGAAGACTTTTATTTTCAAACCTTCTTTGCCAATATCTTTCACTGGCTATAAAAACAGGAATGCAGTTAATGAAAGCACATCCCGCTTCAAGAATTTGTTCCACATACCATTTTGTTGCTTGTTCACTTCCTACAGGAAGATAGTTGATGACCACATCTGTTTTGGTTTCTTTAAGAATGCCAGCTATGTCAGCTGTAGGCCCTGGTGCTTTTTCAATAATCTGAGAAAGATATTTTCCCAGGCTGTCATGAGTCATCCCCCGCTCAACCTTTACGTTTAAAGGAGGAACATCAGAAAATTTGGTTGTGTTGTTTGGTGGAACAAAAATAGCTTTGGAAAGGTCTTTTCCAATTTTATTCTTGTCAATATCAAAGGCAGCAGAAAACTCGATATCTTTTATATGATAGCCTCCCAAGTTTGCATGCATTAGCCCTGGAATGAAATCTGTTTCTTTAGCATTTTTGTAGTATTCTACGCCCTGGACTAAAGAAGAACAGCAATTACCAACACCTATAATGGCGACTCTGATTTTTCCCATTTGTTTTGTTTCCATTTTGATTTTTCCTTTGTTTTTCTAGTTTTTTCACATGGAGTATTCTTTGAATAGCAGTGATATTTGAAAATACGGCTATTGCTAACAAAACTCCTATTAAAACGGGATCTATTATATTAAGAATGGAACCGATAATCGATCCCAATGCTAAGATAGTGAGCCTTTCAGCTCTTTGCATTATGCCTATTTTGCATTCAAATCCTAAGCCTTCGGCACGGGCTCTCGTATAACTGACCATTGTTGATCCAAGAAAGGTCCAGAAAGTGATCCACAAAGGCCAGCTGTGGCGAAAGTAGACTGCTAATCCTATATATATAAAAAATTCAGAATATCTGTCAAGTGCGGAATCGAATATGGCTCCGAAAAGACTTGTTCTGTTGGTGTTTGTTGCGACCCTTCCGTCAAGGATATCCATAAATCCACATAGAATGATAGCAATCCCTCCTAACAGATGTTTTCCAAAGCTGAATAGAATACCGGAAATTAAGCCTAGAAACAGGGCGACAATGGTTATCCCATTCGGTCTGATTTTAAGTTGAATGAATAACGAACCAATTTGATCTATTAAATCTTTTCCCCATGATTCTACTTTTTCTGGCAATATGCGTGTTTGCGTTCCTGAATGACTTCTCATATTTTTTATATTTTGAAATATTGTTACTGCTATAACTAATCTAATATTTCTTTGAAAAGAAGTCAATACGTTATTTGGGAGGGAGTTTTCCGATGTTTATCTTTCTTGGAAGCACCATTCCTCCGGAAATAAGAATTTTCATTCCTTCTTCTATGGATAAATGGGATTCAATGGCTTCATTCTTATTCACAAATAATAAATATCCGGTTGTGGGATTAGGTGTTGATGGAAAAAAGATGGAATAATACTCCTCACCGTTTGCTCCTGTTGTTGATCCTGTCACAAGAGCCATTGTCCATAATCTTTTTCGGGGGTATTGGAAAAATATTACTTTTTTGAAGCTACCTTTTCCCTGAACTGAAAAAGCCTGGAAGATTCCCTTGGTTGTTGAATAAACGACCTTTACGATAGGAAGGCGAAAAAGCAATTTTTCGATGAGCTTGATTACTTTTTTTCCTATTAAATTGGAAGCCAACAGTCCTATTATATAAACAGCAATGATTGTAAGAAGAATTCCCATCCCCGGAAAATACCAGGAAATGTATTCCTTTAGGTAAGGTTTTAAAAATCCGTCAAAGAAGTTGAACATCCACTTGAGAACAATGACCGTAAATCCCAAGGGGCCGATTATGATAAGTCCTGCTATAAATATATTGCGAATTTTTGAGCCAACTTTTTTCATTGTTTCATCCTTCGATTCTATTCATACATTTGAAGATGATATTGTTATTTGCTGCAAAAAGCAAGATTAAAGAAAAGCATATTATAATACAGCAGAGTTTGACGGTATAACATCTCTGTGTTATATTAACCAACAAGGAAATTCACTGAAATTTGGTTATAATAATTCATCCTGTTAATAAAAACGATAAACCTGAATTATGCCAATGCCAATGTAACTGAAGGTTTGAAATGCAATCTTTCAAACTGTAAAAATTTTATTTAAGATGTAAAAAATGAATGGTTGTTTGGTCTTCGAATTGGATGACCGATTCAGTGATGATAATGACAAAATATTCATACTTTGGAAACTAATGAGATTCCCATTGATTTTTAATTATGGTTCAGGTTTAGAAATGCAAAGGTGATAAAAGTGAAAAAACATTTTATCTTTTGCAAAAAAATAGTCATCTATTTTCTTATATTATTGTTTTTTTCTTCACTGCTTCTTTATGCTAAGGATAAATATGTGAGATTTAAACACATTTCTATAGAAGAAGGACTCTCTCAAAGTGATGTGATTTGTATTCTGCAAGATAGTAGAGGATTTATGTGGTTTGGAACTGAAGACGGGCTCAACAGATATAATGGATATGAATTTGATGTATTTAAATTAAATTCTCAGGATCCCACTACGATATCTAACAATTACATATATTCCATATATGAAGATAAAGCAGGTATATTGTGGATCGGGACAAGATTCGGTGGCGTCAATAAACTGGACCCAACAACAGAAAAATTTGTTCATTATATGAATAATCCAGATCGTTCCAATAGCTTGAGTAATAATCAGGTCAATGTTATTTTTGAGGATAGTTCAGGAAAATTATGGTTTGGAACAGAAAACGGATTAAATAAATTCCAAAGGGAAAATGAACGATTCACCAGGTTTTTTCATAATCCGGATGATCCGCACAGTTTGAGCCATAACAACATCTTATCCATTTGCGAAGACAGGGAAGGAATGCTGTGGATAGGAACAGAAGAAGGATTGAACTCATTTGACCAGAAAAAAGGAAAATTTAAAAGGTATTTGAGTGATTCAAATGACCCTTATAGTTTGAGCGACAATACCATCAATTCCATATACGAAGACAGCAAAGGAGTACTGTGGATAGGAACAGAAAAGGGATTGAACAAATACGATCGAAGAAGAGACAGATTTATTAATTTCTTCCATAGCCCAGATAATCCTGATAGCTTGAGTCATAACCATATCAGTTATATATATGAAGACAGCAAAGGAGTTCTTTGGGTAGGTACTTTTGGGGGGGGGGTCAACATATTCCAGTCAGGGAGGAGCGGAGAAACATCTCCAGTTTTTATTAAATATAGATCTGATATTTATGACTCTAACAGTCTTAGTAATGATAGAGTTTTATCTATATACGAAGATCGTTCCCAGGTTCTTTGGATTGGGACAGATATCGGTCTTAATATCATTGACCAGAGAAGAAAAGAATTTATTCTCTATCAGAATATCCCCAATAATAAAAACAGCTTGAGCAATAATTTCGTGAGGCCTATCTATAAAGATAGACAAGGCATATTTTGGTTTGGAACTTATGGTTCAGGTCTGGATAAATATGATAGGAAAAAAGGAAAATTCACCCACTATAAACATAATCCGGAAAATACAAAAAGCTTGAGCAATAATTTGATAAGAGCTATCTATGAGGATAAATCAGGGGAACTTTGGATAGGGACTGAAGGAGGATTGAACAAGTTTGACAGAGAAAAAGAATTGTTTACGAGATATGTACACGATCCTGATGATCCCGACAGTCTAAGCAACAATTTGGTCTATTCAATAATCGAAGATAAATTCGGAGTATTTTGGGTTGGAACCCAGGGGGGCGGTATTGATAAATTTGACAGAAAAAGGGGAATATTTTCTCATTATAAGAATGTTTCAGATGACCCTCATAGCTTGAGTAACGATATGGTTTATGTTTTGTATGAGGATCATCAGGGCACTTTATGGATTGGAACTCTTGGGGGACTCAATAAGTTCGATCGGCAAAAGGAACAGTTTGTCTGCTATCAGCATGATCCGGATAATTCTGAAAGCTTGAGTCATGATTACATTGTTTCTATATGCGAAGATAGCTTTGGTAATCTTTGGGTGGGAACTCTGGGTGGAGGATTGAATAAATTCGATAGAGAGAGAGAAGTATTTAAAGTTTATGATGAGAATAATGGGATCCCCAATAATTCAATTTATGGAATTCTGGAAGATGATCAGGGAAATCTGTGGCTCAGTCATAATAAAGGCATAACAAGATTTAATATTAAAAGTGAAGAGATTAAAAATTATGATGTGAGTGACGGGCTGGGAAGTAATGAGTTTAACGGTGGTTCATATTTCAAAACCGACGAAGGAAAAATCCTTTTTGGAAGTATCAATGGAGTCACAGCTTTTTTCCCTGATGAAATAAAAGATAATCCTTATATACCTCCGGTTGTGATCAGCGAATTTCAGATATTCAATAAAACGATCCCTATAGGTGGGGAAAGGGAAAAGCGGACTATTCTGACAAAATCGATCACCGAGACAAAAAATATAACACTTTCCTACAGGGATCGGGTTTTTTCTTTTGAATTTGCCGCCCTCCATTATGCTTCGCCTGATAAAAATAAGTATGCTTATTTTATGGAGGGATTTGATGAAGATTGGCACTATGTTGGAAATAGACGGTTTGCCTCCTATACAAATTTATCTCCAGGCGAATATGTTTTTAGAGTTAAAGGATCCAATAATGACGGGGTGTGGAATGAGAAAGGAACATTCATAAATATAAAAATCACTCCTCCCATTTGGAAAACCAAATGGTTTCAGGGATTGGTTTTATTAATGATTGTGTTTCTGGTGATTGCCATCATCCAGGTAAGAACCCAAAGCATGAGAAAACGAAGTAAGGAGCTTGAAGAAAAAGTTCAAGAACGAACTCATGAATTAAAGAATACCAATGAAGAGCTTGAAAAAGAAATTGATGAAAGAAAAAAGTTAGAAAAGAGAGCAAGACATATGGCAACCCAAGCGACTCTTATAAATGATGTGGGCCAAAGAGTGAGCAGTCAGTTGGAAATCAATGCGCTTTTATTAGAAACTGTCAATGCTATCAGGGATGCCTTTAATTTTTACAGTGTTTCTATTTTAATAGTTGATCAGAAAACAAACAATTTGGTTTTGAGAGCCATTGCCTTTGGGAATATTCAGTTTATGCCTATGCCTATCGGTTCTCAGATTCAGATCGGAGAAGGGATGACGGGATATGCTGCTAAGAGTGGAAAAACACAGCTTTCAGGAGATGTAAGAGAAAACCGTTACTATGTAAAACTCGGCGAAGAGAAAACAAAATCAGAGTTGGCAGTTCCAATAAAAACAGGGAAGGAAGTTACCGGAGTTCTTGATATTCAGAGTGATAAATTAAACAATTTCAATGAAAATGACGTTAAAGCTATGGAAACTTTAACAGCACAAATCACAGCTGCTATTGAAAATGCAAGACTGTATGATAAAGCACAAATAGAAATTCAAGAAAGAAAAAAGACTGAAAAAGCATTAAGAAAGTCGGAAAAGGCTCTTCGAAGCAGTGAAGAAAAATACAGATCATTAACCAATCAACTTCCTGTTGGTGTTTACAGAACCACCAAAGAAGGCAAGTATTTATTCGCTAACCGTGCTTTGGCAAACATCCTGGAATATGAAGATGTTCAAGAGCTAATGAAAACATCGGCTTTGGATGCCTATGTCAATCCTCTTCAGAGAAAAAAACAGCATGAGTCATGGAAAAAAAGCAAAGAAATTACTTCAGAAGTTGTCCAGTTCCAGACAAAAAAAGGGAAAAAAATATGGGTTCGTGATACCGGGCATACTATCCTGAATAAGAAGAAAGAAATAGATTACATTGATGGGATAGTAGAGGATATTACGGAACGAAAAAAAGCTGAGGAAGAGCTGGAGAAAAGGCAAAGATATCTCGAGTCAGTTTTTAGTAGTGCGCCGGATGCGATCATTACTCTTGATAATTATCATAAAGTTATCGAGTGGAATGAGGGTGCTGAGAGAATATTTGGGTATAAACGGAAGGAAGTCTTGGGAAAAGATATTGATGATATCGTGACAGGTCCTGTTGTTAAGAATGAGGCTGAAAAATTTACTAAGTTGACTATGTCAGGAAAAAAAGTTCCTCCTGTGGAAAGTGTTCGATACAGAAAGGATAAAAAACCTGTTAATGTCATTGTGGCTGGATCTCCTATTGTTATTGGTAAGAAGCTCATTGGTACAGTGGCTGTTTATACTGATATCACAAGTTTGAAGAAAACTGAAATGAGATTAAAAAAAGCACTGGAAGACCTGGAAGATACTAATGCAGAGCTTAAGGATTTTGCCTATATTGTATCTCATGATTTAAAAGCTCCATTAAGGGCAGTGAGTCAACTTGTTACCTGGATCTCGGAAGATTACAGTGAGAAGTTTGATTCAGATGGTAAGGAAAAAATGGATCTTCTTCGGGGTCGAGTGGAGCGGATGAGTAATTTAATTGATGGTGTGCTCAAATATTCAAGAGCGGGAACACGCAGGGAGGAGAAAGTAGAAGTGGATTGTCAGCAGCTGGTCAATGAAGTTATAGAAACGATATCACCACCTGAAAATATTAAAGTTTTGATTCCTAAAAAGCTTCCCAAGGTGATTGCGGAGCAAGTTAAACTTCAGCAAGTGTTTCAGAATCTGATCAGCAATGGGATAAAATACATGGATAAAAAAGATGGTAAAATTGTTATTGACTGCCAGGAAGAAAACAATCACTGGAAATTCAGTATTTCCGATAATGGACCAGGTATAGAAAAAAAGTATCAAGATGATATTTTTAAGATTTTTCATACTTTGGAATCACGTGATAAAAGAGAAAGCACAGGAGTTGGTCTTTCATTGGTAAAGAAGATTGTAGAACATCACGGGGGGAAAATCTGGTTGGATTCCAAATTAGGAAAGGGAAGCACCTTTTATTTTACCCTGGAGAAAAAAAACAATAACTGAAGACCTTTTAAAATTTCATTTATACTTTTAATAACGAGTTATTAATTATCGTTATATAACAAAACCGATATAAAAAAAAGGAAGAATATTTCTAAAAAAAAGAAGGAAAAGATTCCCTTCTTTTTTTATAAGCAGTTGAGCCGTTTTACATCATGCTCAGGATATTTATAGGCAGCCTTCTGAACAATGAGCTACTCTTGGTATAATGAATTTGTTCATTAATTACCTCCTATTTTAAATTCCATAAAAATTATAGTGATTAGATAATGGTGTTTGAGTTGAGGTTAGAAGACATCATCAATTATTACTCCACTTTTAATACTGTTTTTATAGAGTCCTTAAAGACTTCTTTAGGCAACGCTCCCTGGGCTATTTGAGGTTTATCATTTTTTGGAATGAACATAATAGTGGGAATACTCATTATTCCAAACAACTGAGCTAGTTCCTGTTGTTCCTCAGTATTGACTTTATAAAAATCGAGTTTTCCTTTGTATTCTTGAGCGAGCTCCTCTAAAACAGGTGCCACCATTTTGCAGGGAGCACACCAATCCGCATAGAAGTCAATAATACAGGGTTTGTCTCCTTCAAACTTCCATTCTTTATTATTTTCAAAATCAAAAATATTTTGTTTGAATGTTTCTTTTGTTAGATGCTCCATCTTTTCACTCCTTGAATTTTATTAACAAATTGTGTTTATTTTATATAGGACTAATATAGTCTTAATATATCCTTTTGTCAAGTTTTTTCCTCTCCCTGATAAAATTTATAACTTTCTATAATTATTCATAGAAAGGGATCTTTTGATATTTTTCTCTTGACAATATATAAAAAAAAATTTAGATTAATTATGTAATGATTACAAATATGGAATTAATAAAAAATGAATTAGAGAGAAGCAATATCAAACCAACGTTTATAAGGCTTAAAATGTTGGATTATCTTGAAAGCAATAAAGAACATCCCACAGCAGAAAAAATATTCAAGATTTTGAAAAAAGAAATTCCAACTATATCCAGAACCTCAGTGTACAATACTTTGCATCTATTTATAAAAAAAGGGCTTTTAAAAGGTCTATTTGTAAACGGCCACGAGACTCGATTTGATATCAATGTTTATCCTCATTATCATTTTTTTTGCAAAAAATGCGGAAAAATCATTGACCTAGATTTAAAATGCGAGCAAATTAAAAAAGGATATTTAGGGGGACATAAAATAACTGAATGGCATGGCTATTTTAAAGGAATCTGTAAAGATTGTCTAAAAAAGGAGAAAGAATAATGAAAAAGTATGAATGCACAGTTTGTGGATATATTTACAATCCGGAAAAAGGAGATCCTGATAATGAAATCGATCCCGGAACTTCATTTAAGGATTTACCGGATGATTGGATTTGCCCTGTATGCGGCTCTCCGAAAGATGTTTTTAAGGAAATAGAGGAATGAATCCAGTCAAAGTCCGGGATAATATTTACTGGGTGGGAGGAATAGACTGGAATATAAGAAATTTCCATGGCTATTTAACCCAGCGGGGAACAACTTATAATGCCTATCTAATACTGGATGAAAAAATAGTACTGGTTGATACGGTAAAGTATTATTTATTTGAAGAAATGCTTGAGCGGATAAAAAAAGTGATCGATCCTGCAAAGATTGATTTTATTTTGTCTAATCATGTCGAGATGGATCATTCCGGAGCGATTCCTCAATTGCTCACCTATGCACCTAAAGCTAAGGTTATAACCTCCACCATGGGAGAAAAGGGACTAAAAAGACATTATAAGAAAGATTTGGATTCTCTTGTTGTTGGATCAGGAGAACAATTAAATATTGGAACAAGGTCTTTGAACTTTGTCCATACTCCTATGGTTCACTGGCCTGATAATATGGTTACTTATATTCCAGAAGAAAATCTTTTGTTTTCAAATGATGCTTTTGGACAGCATATAGCAAGTTCTGAACGGTATGATGACGAAATCGGTTGGGAAATTTTAAAAGAGGAAGCTGCAAAGTATTATGGAAATATAGTCATGCCGTACGGAGCTCAGGTTCAAAAAGCTCTGTCCGAACTGTCTCATTTGGAAATAGAGCTTATTTGTCCCAGTCATGGATTGATGTTGAGGTCATTTATTCCTCAAATGCTTGGAAAATACAGCGAATGGGCCAATTATGAAACAGAGAATATTGCCCTTATCGTATACGATTCAATGTGGGGATCTACAGAAAAGATAGCTTACAAGTTGGGGGAAGGACTCGACGAGTCCGGAGTGAATGTCATTATGAAGAATCTTAAAATCAACCACATTTCTGATGTGGTTACTGAATTAGTGAGATCGCGATTGATTTTGATTGGATCTCCCACCCTCAACAATGGAATGCTTCCTTCTATGGGTGCTTTTCTGACCTATATCAAGGGACTGCGTCCGGCAAAGAGAGCAGGCCTTGCATTCGGCTCCTATGGATGGGGGGGACAGGCTGTCGGTGAAATAGCAAAAGTTATGCAGGATTTAAAATGGGAAATGCCCTTAGAAAACATCAATATAAAATTTATTCCTGATGAGGCAGAACTCGAAAAAGTCAAAGATACAGGAAAAAAACTGGGAAATATTATTTGGAAGGACTTTGTTCAATAAGAATTAGGTTTTAAAAGCAAAAAAAGAAGTTCTGTAGAGATATCCAGAGATTGAGGATATATCCTTTCAGGGGAAGGAGTCTCCCCATAAAAGTTCGTGTTGGACACATACTCAGCACTATTATAAGCTTTTGGCAAATAAGTGGGATGCCTATCGTCAATTTGATATCTTCAATAGGATGTTCAGCTCCACTCCATCTTTCGATTCAAAAAAACAACTATTTTAAAAGACTAATCGTGGGAGGCTAGGGTCATAATCCATTTTGCAAAAGAAGCCGCATCTGCAAAGTCGTTTTCATCGGGATGTGACTCTGCCGAAGCAGCCATATATGCCCATGCCTTGTGTTCAGGTGACTTTTCCAGAATTTCGAGAGACTCAGGCGATACTTTCCCCCGGCAGGTGAAACTTCCTATCAATTTTGCTTTGGAAGTAAGAACTGCGGCATATTCCAGTGCTTCTCTGGATAATTTGCTTCCCGGTAAAGAACCATGAGTGGAAAAAAATGCGATTTTTTTATTTGGAGGAATTTTTTTGAGTGCGCTTTCGACCGGAAATGGAACAGAGTGCGAATGAACTGGAAATCCGATAAAAATAAAGTCATTGCTTTCAAGCTCATTTTCTTCTAGATTTTTAATTGGTTTAATCGTTTTTTCCCCTGTGATTGTCTCGTATATGACCTCAGCAATACTTTCGGTGTTACCGGTTTGACTGAAATAAGTAATAAGAATTTTTAACATGAAAATAATTTATATCCAGTTAAATAACAGCTCAACCAGTATACGGTAAAAGTTCCTTATTATGCAAGAAGCCTGAGTAAAAAAAAACAGCTAAAATTATTAACAACCTGAGGTTACCGCACAAACAAGATACAGTATATAAATCAATATAGTATGATCTGAAATGTAAGATGTGAAATAGTTATCAGGACAGGGATGAAACAACTGAGTGATATATTTATTATTGAATGAAATTGCATTTTTGTTATAGTAATGAGGAGTGGATTCCTCTGTCATTCTCCCGAGTGAGATGGACATAATGAATTCTTGAGATAATTTTTGATGCCAGAATAAAAAAAAGAAAAATGACCGAGAAAAAACTTAAAGATTTAAAGGATGTTCTATTTTCTCTGAAAAATGTGATTATTGCTTTTTCAGGTGGTGTGGATAGCAGTTTTCTTGCCAGTGTGGCATTTGAAGTATTAGGGAGCAAAACACTGGCTGTCACTTCAAATTCTTTGATTCATCCAAGAAATGAAATTAAAGAAGCAAGGAAAGTAGCTAAGGAAATTGGAATTCCTCATGAAGTCATTTTCTCTGATGAATTGGATATTCCCCATTTTTCGAATAATCCCTCTGATAGATGCTATCACTGCAAGAGAGAACTGTTTTCAAAAATCCAGGAAATAGCCGAAAAAAAAGGATTTAAATATATAGCAGAGGGTACAAATTATGATGATTTAGGTGATTATCGGCCGGGAATCAAAGCATGTGCTGAACTCAATGTGTTATCTCCTTTGATTGAAGTGAAATTGACTGAAGAAGAAATAAGAAAATTATTAAAGAAACGTCGACTAAGCACATGGAATAAACCTTCTATGGCATGTCTTGCGTCCCGTTTTCCCTATGGAATGAAGATCACTGGAGAAAAACTCATTATGGTGGAAAAGGCTGAACAGTATCTAAAAAAACAAGGAGTCAAACAACTGAGAGTCCGGCATCACGGTGATATTGCCAGAATAGAAGTAGATTCTGATGATATAAAATTATTTTTGAACGATTCCATAAGAAAAAAAATTGTCAAGGAATTCAGAAAACTGGGTTTTGTCTATATCACACTGGATTTGCGGGGATACCGTACGGGGAGTATGAATGAACTCCTTGATTAAAATCATAAAATCAAAAAATTTTTATTTTTTATTTATTAAAGCGAATTTCTGCGATATACTAAATGAACCAATGATTTATTCATTCATTTAGTTTTGGAGGGATATATGAAAAATTTGGATGAACTTATGGAAAACGTAACTGTCCTTGGAGCCGCAGGAAAAATGGGAAGCGGAATTGCTCTGCTTCTTGCTCAGGAAATGGCAAAACTAAAGATTAAAAATCCTGATAAAAGCTATCATCTTTATATTGTGGATGTTTCGGAACAAGCTTTGGATGGACTCTTAGGATATTTGCGAGCCCAGGCGACCAAGGCAGCTGAAAAAGGGTGTGTGATGCTTAGGGAATTGTATAAGGATCGCAAAGATCTTGTGGAAAATTTTGATATTATCAATCAATTCACGATTGATACGATGAAGGTTCTGCGCCCTTCAACTGTATTGGAGTCGTCGAAGAAATCAAATATGGTTTTTGAAGCTATTCTGGAGGATGAGGATGCGAAAATCAATATACTGAAACAGATGAACAGCATTTGCTCACCGGAAACTTACTATTTAACAAATACTTCTTCAATTCCTATTCATTTTCTGGATGAAAAAGCAGGTCTCGATGGTCGGATTATTGGCTATCATTTCTATAATCCGCCGGCAGTGCAAAAGTTAGCTGAGCTCATTTCTGCTCAATCAACCAAGAAAGAGTTGGTGGAATTATCGTATGAACTGGCGAAGAGACTCAGAAAAAAAATAGTTCCTTCTAATGATATTGCGGGATTTATAGGAAATGGACACTTTATGAGGGATATATTACACGCTATTGATGAAACAAACAATCTTTCAGATACTTTTAGTTTGGTAGAAGCCGTCTATGCTATGAACAAGATCAGTCAAGATTATCTAGTGCGTCCAATGGGAATATTCCAGCTTATGGACTATGTGGGTGTTGATGTTTGTCAGCTTATTATGAAAGTAATGACCAAACATATTGAAGGAGTTTCTTTAGAGAATTCTCTGATCAACCGTCTGAGGGAAAAAGGAGTGAACGGAGGTCAATATCCGGATGGACGTCAAAAAGACGGTTTTCTTAAGTATGAAAAAAATAGGCCTTCTGGAGTCTATGATATTGAAAATGAAAAATATGTCATGTTTGATCCAGAAGGATGGACGAAAAAAGTTGATTCCAAGCTAGGGCCCTTACCGGAAAATTGGGCTCCCTGGCGGAAGCTCCTTAGAGATCCCAAGCGTGAAGAAAAATTAAAAAGTTTCTTTGATAATCTAAAAAATATGGATACATTAGGGGCATCCTTGGCTAAAAACTATTTCCATAGGTCCACAGAGATCGGAGAAAATTTAGTGAAAGATGGAGTTGCCCAGAGTGAAGAAGATGTCAATACTGTCATGAAAAGCGGATTCTTTCACCTTTATGGACCAATAAACGATTATATATCATAAGGGAGGTCGTAAGATGAATAAAATGCGAAAACCGATTTACTTTACAGCTGGATACAATACCGTTTCTTTTGGTTCGGGACGGAAAGAATTTCATCCCAAGAAACCTCGTCCCGGTCTGGAACATTATATTAATGAAGCAGGAAAAGGTGTCATTGACCAAATCAATGATGCGGCTAACGTTGATGAAGGTGTCATTGGTAATTTCATGGCAGCCCGTTTTAACAAACAAGGCAATCTGGCAAGTTTGATGGCCAATATACATCCTTCTTTTGAATACAAACCCATGGTTCGGGTTGAAGGGGCTTGTGGTTCAGGGGGCCTGGCTCTAACCACATCAGTGAAAACAATTCTTTCTGATTTAAGTGATGTTGTTTTAGCTGTGGGAGTGGAAGTTCAAAATTCTGTCAAAGCGATATATGGAGCTGATATTCTGGGGGGAGCCGGACATTATGCTGGAGAAAGAAAAGAAGGGCATGCCTATTTTTTTCCATCTCAATTTTCTGATCGAGCTGGTGCCTGTTATGAAAAATTTGATAAAGATACGACCAGACAGGCTATGGCCCGCTGGTATGAACAGGCGATTCTCAATGCCAGGAAAAATCCTAAGGCTCAAGAATACCACAACACCACTGAAGATTTGTTTGCAGTAGGAATGACTCCTCCGAATCCTAAAGTATTTTGTGACCATATCAATGTATTTGACTGCTCTAAAGTTTCAGATGGGGCATCGGCTCTTATCATTGCATCAGAGGAAGGTTTGAATGAACTGGATATTCCAAAATCAAAGGCAATTGAACTGTTGGGTTTTGGGGTTTCCGTAGCTGACCTTACGAAACCTCCTGTCGATCTAACAAAGATGACCACTGTAGAATCCGCCACAAAAAAAGCTTATGAGATGGCAGGGTTAGGGCCGAAAGATATAGGAATTTTAGAGATTCACGATTGTTTCACTATTGGAGGAATTCTGGAACTTGAAGCGACCGGATTTGCTGAATATGGAAAAGGAACTGAATTTGTGCTTTCAGGAAAAACTCACCCTGAAGGAGAAATTCCTACCAATGCCACTGGCGGTCTTATCGGGTTTGGGCATTACACTGGCGGAACCGGAGTGAGAGAAGCGGTTGATCTTGTCCATCAATTGACAGGGCAAGCTGGAGACTGTCAGGTCAATATATCTGCTGATCGCCCCTATGGTTTAATGGTGAGTATGGGAGGAAATGATCGAACCGTTGTCTCCTGTATTTTCAGGCATGCCTCTTGAATTTGAAGAGTGGAAGGATTGGCATCTGAACGTTCCCTTAATGAATGGAATTTGGATTGTATTCTTAACATACCAAGGCAAAGAAGATATTGGAAATTGTTGGGATCATTTAATCATCCCAAAAAGCGGAAAGAACAATCAACAGGAACCCTTCCATTTTTATTGTTAATTTGAATTATTTGTTTTTCCCATTTTAATTTCAGATATAGTTTTTTTAATTTCCAATAGTTTTTCAAGGGTTATATTGTTGAAAAAATGTTCCATGTATTCCTGGAGTTCATATAATTTGCTGTATATTGGACAATCGTCTTTTTTGGGACATACATCAATTCCCAACAAGCATTTGTTTAACTTGATAGGTCCTTGAATCAATTCAATAATGGTTGCCAGAGATATTTCTGAAGGGGATTGGCATAAATAGTATCCTCCTAAAGGTCCCATTTTGCTTTTCACAAGACCTGCGGAATGAAATATTTGCAATAGTTTACAAGTGAGAGGATAAGATATGTTTTCTTCTTCAGCCAAAGATTTTGATGAAACTGTGCTTTTTCCAAATCGGTTTGAAAGATTTAGTATCAATTGGAAGGCATAATCTGTATTTCTTCTTATTATATCCACTTTTTCACCTGATTATTCAATAACCTATATATGACTAATATAATCCTATATATAAAAAAAGTCAAGAACATCCAAAATTTGAGAGATTTCAAAACATAATTATTATTGTTTTACTGCACTCTCGATGTTATTATAAAAAATTAATTTATTTATCATGAGAAAAGAAAAATTCAAAATAAGAGCTTTTATTGTTTTGTCTGTTTTTTGGACGTTCATTGTGGAAGCTGTTTCAGGAATTGTTCTTTATACGGTTCCTCCCGGAAGGATTGCCGATTGGTCCTTATGGACTTTCTTTGGATTGACAAAAAGTGAATGGGAGGCCATACATACAGTATTTGGTTATCTTTTTTTGCTGTTTGTTTCTATTCATCTTTATAAAAATTGGAAATCAATAACCCATTATATAATAAGGAAAATAAAATCAATTTCTAAGGTAAGGAAAGAACTTTTTATATCTGCGTCTATAGTGATTATTGTATTAATTGGAACGATAATGAGTGTTCCCCCGTTTCATTACGTGATGGATTTCGGATCAACTATCAAAAAAGCATGGCCTGAAAATAAAAACAAGCCTTTTTTAGTCAGAGCAGAAAAATTGAGTTTTTCCAGGTTTGTTGATGAACTGGGAATTTCTCCTGAAGAAGCCATTAAAGTATTGAATAAAAATGGAATTTATATAAACAATAAAAGTGATTCCATAATAAACATTGCAGAAGATAACAAAACTTCACCTGCTGCTTTATATGAACTAATCAAAAATCTTCCCTCCTCGAAAAATAATCTCAAAGATGATTTTCTTTTGAAAAGAGAATAAATGATTTTTTTCTAATAAAGTCCTGTGTCTTGTTTGACTTATAATTTGTTTTATTGTTATATATAATATAAATAATCAGTTATGGAGATTTATCGAAATAAGGGAATTAATATCTTAAGAAAATCTTTATTAAAAAAGGATTTCATAAAAGGTGGTGTTATATGAATAAAGCTATAAGAATTATTCTGTTTATTTTCTTAGTTTCATTTCTAGGGATGCCGATATTTTCGAATGAAACAATAGATAAATCGAAAATACCTCGATTGAAGTGGATGGGACCCGGAAGTCCGGGGACCTATGAAGACTATATTTCGGCTTTCCCGGGCGGGCGTTTGTATCTGAATGAGATAAAAATACATCACTCTTTGACAAATGCTGGCAATACGGAAATGCCTAAAATATTGATTTTTGTCAATACTCTTGTTTATTCGAATGCCTCCCAAAAAATAATGAGATATGTGGGTGTTTTGGAAGACCTCGGATACTGGGTAAAACTGTATACCACTTTTGGAGGAACTCCTGAAGCTGTGAAGTCAATTATGTGGTTGTTGACTGATACTGTAAAAAGTGCTCCTCCTGTGGGGCTGGGATATAATCTTTTTTGTTGCAGTTCACTGCGTTATACGGACTATAATTATTTAGGCGGGGGTTATGTTTTTAACAGTGGAGAAAAAGCTCTAACAGTCATTGGAGTAGGTGAGGGGATAGGATATGAATTTTAGTTTCCTTTTAAAATTTCAAATCATTGAATTCCAGAATTGATGATTAAGGAGAGATAAAATAATGAAAAAAATTAAAAACAAAGTAAAATTTCTAACAATTTTGATTCTTATCATTTTCATGATTACTTCATCACAGATTTTGAATGCAAGCCCTAAGGGAAATGACCAAGAATTTCAACCGAAAGTTCAAAAAGTCCGGGTGATTGTATTGAAAGCTGACATCAGGTTGAGGCCAGATAAGGAAAGCATGAGCCTATCTCAAATGACCGGTGGAGCCATATTAGAATCAAGCGGGAAAATTGGAGAATGGTATAAAATATCCTTACCTCCCGATGAAGATGGATTTATCGTTTCAGGATATATTCATCAAAGCAACGTTAAGATTTACGACAAGGAGGAAGAAACGCCTGAGAAGAAAGAAAAAATGAAAGAGGATATTGTATCTAAAGAAGCAAAAGAAGCCGTTCATGAAGAAAAAAGGGAAGACAAATCAGAAAAAGAAAAGAGAATTCCTGTTCAAGAGAGACAACCTCCAAGGAGAGGAAGAGACCGTTATCAAAGACAGCCGGTGAAAAGGAGAAGCTCTGGCTATCTATATATGAAAGGGATTTTCGGTTTTGGAATAGGATTCGAAAAAATTTTTACCGGTTACTATGAAACCAGTTCCTATGACCGCGATTTGGATGAAGTGAATGTTTATCCAGGTGGAGGATTAAATATCGAAGGGATTATCGGATATAACATTTCGCCTCCTTTATCTATGGAAATTGGGATAGGATTTCAGAGCTCAGGTGAATATGCGGGGGGAGATTCTATTTATTTTAGCAGGGTTCCTTTGACTTTTTCTGTGATATATGAGCCAAGAAGTACAGGTTCTTCTCAACTCTATATAGGAGCGGGAGGGGGTGTTTATCTTTCCCCTTTATACAAAGAAGATATGGATAGATATGAGGTGAAGATTCATTACGCCACAGCATATGGAATGCATTTTTTTGTCGGTATGATTTTCAATCGAAAAAGGAACATTTTTTACTTTGGAGAAATCAGATTCGCAGGATTGATGAATTATAATTGGACCAGCGCTACAGTAAATGGGAGCAGTGGTATACCTGCAGAAGATTTTGCATCATTTACCGCGAATGGAATCCTTTTGAATTTGGGGATAGGATTTAATTTTTCTAAATAAAATCTGGATTTTGTTACGATTGATTTTGTATAGTGATGCCCTGTATAAGACCTGAATAAGAATTTAAATCCTTGGTTTTATTATCCTTTTCCAAGTAAACTCATTTGAATTTATTTCGGATTTGACAGTGATTTTTTCATATTGTATAAATGAAGAGAATATTGGATTGATATTTAAAAAATTGGCAACGAAAAAAAATACTGTCGGTTTTATGTATTGAATTTTGTGTTAATAAATCGTTTGAAAGGAGTTGTATATGATAAAATTTGATAAGTTGACAAAGTATTATGGAAACATTTGTGCGGTGAATAATGTTAGTTTTGAAGTCAAAAAAGGTGAAATTCTGGGACTGCTTGGGCCTAACGGAGCAGGGAAGACAACCATTTATAGAATATTAACGGGCTATCTTAGTCCAACCTCCGGAAGAATCAGGGTAAAAAAGTTAAATATTTATGACAATATAATAGAAATTAAAAAGTGTATCGGTTATCTTCCTGAAGAAGCACCTATTTATCATGACATGCTTGTCTATGATTATTTAAACTATGTCGCAGATATTCGCCGAATTCCTAAGGACGGTAAGCTTGAGCATATTCGAAAACTGACAGATCTTTGCAATCTTAATGAAGTCATGCATTATTCTATTGATGAACTTTCAAAAGGTTACAGGCAAAGAGTGGGAATAGCTCATGCTTTAATGGGTGATCCTGAAATTCTTATTCTTGATGAGCCGACTACAGGCTTGGATCCCAACCAAATTTCAGAAACGCGGGAGATAATAAAACGAATAGGAAAAGTAAAAACAATTATGTTTTCGACTCACATTCTTAGTGAAGCAGAACAAACCTGTGACCGCATTGTGATTATCAATGAAGGAAAGATCGTTGCTGATGATAATTTAGAGGGATTAAGAAAAACAGTCAAAGAGAAGTCTTTTGAGAAAATATTCAGAAAATTGACCAGGGGAAACAAAAATGCAAAAAGCTAAACACATATTTAAAAAGGAATTTAAATCTTATTTTTATTCTCCTATTGCTTACATTGTTATTTCAGTTTTTCTAGTAGTAATAGGCTGGTTGTTTTTTTCCACTTTTTTTCTAAACAAACAGGCAAATCTCAATCGTTTCTTTTCTCTTCTTCCCATTACGTTTTCTTTTATTATTCCGGCTGTCACCATGCGTCTTTTATCTGAGGAGGTCAATGTTGGTTCTTATGAAATGTTGCTGACAATGCCAGTGACATTTGTTGACGTTATAATAGGAAAGTTTCTAGCAGCTGTGGCTTTTGTAGGGGTTATGCTTTTACCTACTCTAGTTTATGCTCTGTCAGTGTCTTTCGTAGGAAAACTCGATTGGGGTCCTGTTATTGGAGGATATCTCGGTGCAATGTTACTGGGAATGAGTTATTGTTCCATTGGATTGCTGGCTTCTTCCTTAACGAGAAATCAGGTTGTTGCCTTCATAATTGGAATGGCTATTTGTTTTACTTTAACTCTTTTGGTTGATTTCATGCTGTTTTTCCTTCCAAATGTTTTTGTTGAGACGTTTCAATACCTGAGTGCCAATTACCATTTTCAGAATATTGCCAACGGTGTTATTGATTCCCGGAATATCATATATTTTCTATCCGTATCCTTTGTATCATTGTATGGAGCTAATCTAATTATGCGGGAAAAGAAATAAGGAGTTAAAAATGGAAGGTCGAAAAAAGATGTCAAAATATTATAAATTTTTTCTTTATTTATTGATTGTTGTTTTGATTAATCTTGTTGGTTTAAAGCTTTTTTTCCGAATTGATTTAACAGCAAATAATCTCTATTCCTTATCTAAGGCAAGCAAAAAGGCTGCTTCTACTTTAAAAGAACCTCTAACCATTAATGTGTTTTTCACCAAAAATCTTCCTGCTCCTTATAATAATGTGGAAAACTATCTTCATGACCTATTGGAAGCTTATTCTCTGAGGAGTGATGGTAATCTTAGTTATCGGTTTTTTGATGTCAGTGCGAAGGAAGGAGATTTGAGCGAAAAAGCTGAAGAGAATAGAAAGAAAGCTCAGGATTATGGAATTTATCCGGTCAATGTTAGAAAAATTGAGCAGGATGAGGCTAAGGTTCAGAGAGCATACATGGGGATGGTTTTTATCCATGGAGATATCATTGAGAGACTTCCTGCTGTGACTTCAACTGATGGTCTTGAGTATAAAATAACCAGCACAATTCAAAAGATGAATAATAAAATATCAGCACTACTGAATTTGAAAGAAAAAATAAAGATAAAGTTGGTTCAGTCTTCTTCTCTTATGAACATTGCCCGAGAAATAAATCTTGAAGGATTGAATCAATTAGAAAGGGAAATAGATGATATTGTTGATGAGTTGAACAAGAAAACATATGACCAGCTGGAATATGTCTATATCGATCCTTCTGTGGACGAGGTTGAAAAAAAAGAAATAGCATCGTTCAGACGTTTCGAGCTTCAATGGCCAGAATTTCAAAGCACAGATGGAAATATCATAAAAGCAGGAAGGGGAACCCTGGCAATTGGAATAGAATATGATGAAAAATCCGTTGAACGAAATTTACTCAAACGAAGCCTTAATTTAACCTCAGAAGGATTTCAAGAACAATTTGATATCATTGACCGGGAGATTATTCAGAGTTTTATCGAAGAAAATATTGATAACATCATAGATATCAATGAGGAGATTGGTTATCTCTCAACTCACGGGGCTCTTCCTTTGTCTTCCAATTTGCCTCCACAGCTTCAGGGAATGCAGCAGCAACAACCCGAAGAGTTAACAAGATTCAATTCGCTTTTGAGTGAAAGCTATAGTGTTAAACAGGTCAGTATTGAAAAAAATGGGATTCCTGAAAGCCTCGATACACTCATTATTTCGGCTCCAAAGGAAAATTTTTCAGATTGGGAATTATTGCAGATTGATCAGTTTCTCATGAAAGGAAAATCATTGGCCATTTTTCTGGAGGCTTTTAATGAAATGCAGCAACCCCAACAGTCTCCATACGGAACGAGGAGATCGGTTTATATTCCTTTGAATACAGGATTGCAAAAATTGATCAATCATTATGGTGCCAAGGTGAAGAAATCCTATATTATGGATGAGAATTGTTTTGTTAATACTGATTCCAGAGGTGGAGAAATGCCTATTTATTTTGCACCCCTGATAAAAAATGAAAAGATCAATCATAAACTGGATTTTCTAAGAAACATTAAAGGATTGATCATGTTGAAGGCGTCTCCTGTAGAAACAGATAAGGAAAAGATCGATCAATATAAACTGAAAGCCTATAGACTTTTTTCATCCTCTAATAAATCTTGGGAACTGTCAGGACGCATTGATTTGAATCCTTTTACAATCCGTCCTCCGGCTAATAAAGAAGAAATGAAAAGCTATCCTTTGGCCTATATTATTGAAGGTGAATTCCCCAGTTATTTTAAAGACAAACCCGTTCCAGAAAAGCCCCAGGAATCATCTGAAGATGAAGATGAAAATGAAGAAAAAGAAGAACCGTCGGAAAATCAGGATAAAGAAACAGAAAAGGTGGAAACCAAAATTAAAGCAAGGAAAGGAATACTCAATCAGGGAAAACCGGGAAAAATATTCATTATAGGAACTGCTGAAATACTTAAAGATAATGTTCTGGATGAAGAAGGAACCTCTTCAAATTCCGTTTTTGTTTTGAACACTCTTGATTATTTGAATAATCGTACAGATATTGCAGTGATGAGAAGTAAAAACCAGACTTTTAATCCCATAAGAGATACCAAGGTGGGAACGCGCACCTTCCTGAAAATATTGAATATCGGAGGATTGCCTGTTTTATTTATTGTTGTTGGATTCATCATTTGGTTCCGGCGTAAATCCAAGAGAAAAATGATTCAAAACCTCTTTTTGCAGAAAAAATAAAATAAGGAGGATACAGCGATGAAATTTGGAAAAGAATATATCATTCCCATTGTCATAATTGTTATCTTGTTAGCTTATTTGATATTCAGTGGCGGGCAAAACAAGATGAGCTATGAAGTTCCAGAGATGGAAAAGATAGAAGAAAATGAGGTCAACAGGATTGTAATCACCCAGGGAGATGACAAGATAGTGTTGAAAAAGTTTAAAGAAGGATGGAAGATTATGCCGCAAGAATATCTAGCGAATGAAGATAAAGTAACTCGAATGATGACAGTGATAAAGGATTTATCTATAACAGAATTGACTTCAAAGAAAAAGGACTATCAGCGTTATGAACTGGATAAGGATAATAAAATCATTGTTAAAGCGTTCAAGGATGATGAAATTTTAAGGGAATTTGATATAGGGAAGATTTCTCCGACCTACAGTCATACTTTTATTAAATTATCCGATGATCTGAATGTTTACAGTGCAAGAGAATCTTTTAGAAATGATTTTGATGTTGAAATCGAAGAATTGAGGAACAAAGAAGTTTTGGCGTTTGACCGAAATGAGATATCAAAGATTCAGATAGCAGGAAAGGATGAGATTTATCAATTCGAGAAAAAAATACATCCTATAGAGAAAGAAATTGAAGGAGGGCCAGAAGAAAAAGGAAAAGAAAAACCCAAAGTTTATAAGGATGAAGATGGATGGTTAACACCTGACGGAGAAGTGGGGAGTAAGAGCGAAATTGAATCTTTTTTATCAAGATTATCCTCTTTAACCTGTGATAGTTTTATAGAAGAAAAAAATAAAGATGATTTTAAAGAGCCTGTTTTTGAGATTATTCTTAAGGGGGCTAAAGATTATTCTCTAAAAATATTTGAAAAACAGGAAAAGGATGGAGGCAAATATCCGGCGGTTTCTTCAGAAAGTGAGTATCCCTTCTTATTGTCTACTTACAATGCAGAGGATTTGATGAAGAAAAAAGATGATTTCTTAAAAAAGGAGGAAAAATCCAAATAAATATAGAATGAGACTTTATTATTCAAAATCGGATTGTTCCTAAAAAAAGGATACTTTATTGGGTGAAAAGGGGAGGTGTTTAATACGAAATCGCCATTATTGTAAAAAAATAAGTTTTGTTTTATAAGTGTCCAAGGGATATAACAACAATTAAGTTTTTATAGAGAGAAATTTTTTTTGAGGATTTATATTGAAGGAGGGCTTGTAAAATGAATAACAATCTTTTCCATTCAAAAATTTTTATAGTTTTGGTATTAGTTCTGTTTATTCATTTGATATCATTTGATGTTTTTTCCCAGAATATTGATTCAAAGAAAAATGAGATAGTAAAGTTAATCCTGCAGGGTAAGGAATATTTCCATAACAGTGAATATTACCGGGCGCTAAATAATTTTTTTAAAGCCAAGAATTTAATAAAAACATCAAAAAAAGCAGAAAGAACAATTTTATCCCGGGAAATGGCAGAAGTGTATTTGCACATTGCTATAACTTATTTTGCTCTGGATGAAAGCTACGAAGCCGAAAAAAACCTAAAGAAATTATTCAAGATTCAGCCGGAGATGGGTATTGAAAAGACTCTCTATTCCTCTGATTTTATTGACCTTTTTGAAAAGACAAAGAAAGAATATACTGAAACTGAAAAAACTAAAGAACAAAAGTTAAAGGAAGTGGAAAAAGAAGAACCGGTGGTAAGAGAAAAAACTGGTGAAGAGACAAAGAGACACGGGAAAAGAGAACTGGAAAGAAAGAAATTTCCCTGGTTGATTGCTGGAGGAGTGATTGTTGGGGTAGGAGGTGTGGCTGCTGCTTTATTATTAGGAGGACCTGATACAGGAACCATTCAAGTGAATTCGACACCTTCGGGGGCAACAGTCTATCTTGACGGATCAGATACAGGACAGGTTACAAATTGTACCTTAAGTGATGTTTCAAAAGGCTCTCATACACTAAAGCTTATAAAGGAAGGTTATATGGATTACGAGAAATCTGTAGAAGTGAAAGGGGGAGAAACCGAGACAATAAATGTCGATTTAACAGCCAATACTATAGATATATCGGATCCATTTGAAGGAAAGATCTGGTTTAAAGGATTTGATGTGGATATAGAATGGACAACAGGTGGTGGGATTGCTTCGGGAGTGATTAATAATAATTATTACGGAGGGAATTCTGTTTCTGAAGAGAAAAATATTTCATCTGCTTACCTTAACAATTTTTCGCCGTTTGATAAGGGCTTCATGAAAAATCATCGTATTTTACAGAGAATGAAAATACAGAGTAGAAAGATAAAAAATGAAGGAGTATCAGAAAGATTAAAAACCAATAATGGAGAATTGATTTCAGAGGAACATTCACTTATTGGAAGAAAAAAAGAAAAGAATTCTTCAGGTGCAAAGAAAAAAAATGATTCGGTTTTAATTCAGGAATTAGAAAGGCAAGCTGTTCCCGTTTTTCCATCTGATTTTAATCAATCAGTCAATATTTCTTATAATAATAAACAAAAAGATTCGGATAATTTAGCCATAACAAATGTAAAAATTGAGCTTTATAGAGGAACGAACAGAGTAAGAATTATTGCCTCTAACACCAGCAATGATGGATCTTATACTTGGACGGTTCCTAAAGCTCTATCCAACGGGACAAATTACAGTGTGAGGATTTCGTGTGCAGCAGAGCCAAATGTCTATGGACAGAGCGATAGATTTGAGATAAAAAACTTTCCTAAAATTGATTGGATCAATATACCCGCAGGTTCATTTAAGATGGGGGATAATTTCAATGAGGGTGAATCGGATGAAACTCCGGTGCACAATGTGTATCTTGACAGATTTTATATATCGAAATATGAGATCACCCATGAACAGTTTATATGTTTTCTTAATGGTATTGGAGCGGATCAGGACGGAAGCTATAATGGAAAGGAATTAATAGATATGGATGATATCGACTGCGCGATAGGATACGATGGTAAATTTTACTTTGAAGGAAGTTCCAGTGCAGAGACCATAAGAACACCGGTTATAGAAGTAACCTGGCATGGAGCAAATGAGTTTTGTGAATGGCTGGCTGAAAAGACAGGAGAAAATATTCTTCTTCCCACAGAAGCACAGTGGGAGAAAGCAGCTCGGGGTACGGATCAAAGGCGGTATCCATGGGGAAATAGTAACCCTAACAACAATCGGGCAAATTACAATCACAATGTTGGAAAAGTAAAGCCAGTGGGATCATATCCTGCCGGAGTATCCCCTTACGGAGTTCATGATATGGCAGGAAACGTATGGGAATTGTGCAAGGACTGGTATGATGCAAACTATTACAGTTATTCTCCTTCAGATAATCCTCAGGGACCTTCCAGTGGATCTTCGCGGATAAAACGAGGTGGCAGCTTTACAAGTATAGAATATCATATTCGTTCAGCTAATCGCGGATATGTTCCTCCTTCCGATAGTAAAAACAACATTGGTTTTCGCATTTCCAAGTAAAAAGGATAACTGTATCCGGTTAACGGATATCCGAAAATCTCTTTCTTCCCAAAGGGATTTTTGGGTTAAGGAAAGAAATCCCCATTTCCTTTCCACGATAGGAATGTTTTTTTAGTTGATAATGTTTATTATTTAATTCCACTTGGAATAAATCAGACAGCATAAATAGAAATTTTCTTTTGTTCTATAAATAAGAAAACTATGGTTAGCATGAATTTTAGGAAGGCAATAAAAGAATATCGTTCAGAAATGATTTTGATATTGAGATGAAAGAATAAGGTGATAAAGGGGTATTGACATTTGACAAAAAAAATGGAAGTTAGAGATTATAATTATATATTCTGTGGTCTTTTCAAGAAGTGAGTATCTTTTTTATTGCCTGCTTACAATAAAGAGGATTTGATGAAGAAACAAACAGGGAACAAGTATGATAGAATTGTTTTTAAAGGAGACATATGAAAATATTAGGTATCAATGGAAGTCCCCGTAAAGGCGGGAATACAGATATCCTTTTAGATAAGTCGTTGGAAGCAGCCAAAGACAATGGTTGGGAGACAGAAAAGATTATTTTAAATCTATTGAACATCAATACCCTCCAGGAAAAAGAATACTATGATGTCAACGGAGAGGGTTTATCCCCCATAAGGGATGATATGCAAATTATCTATAGGGGAGTCAAAGAATGTGACGCTGTTATTCTTGCCTCCCCGATTTTTTTCGGCAGTCTTTCCGCTCAGATAAAGATTATGGTTGATCGTTTCCAGTGTGTGTGGGTTTCTAAAAATTTGCTGAAAAAAGATGTTTTTACTCAAAAGAAGGCGGGGGGATTTATATGCACAGCCGCTTCCCACAGAAAAGATTTTTTCCTAAACGCCAAGTCTATAGTCTGCAACTTATTTCAGGTCATTAGAGCCCCCTATAAAGCAGAATTGTTTTGTCCAGGACTGGAAGAAAAAGGAGAGGTCATGAAACATCCAGATTTTATGGAAAATGCTTATAATTTTGGGAAAAAAATAATTTTATATTGATTTTCTCTTCATTCTTTCTCCCAAAAAGAATTTTTATTTATTATTTTCTATATATACTGTAAAGAAAGAATCAATATACTGTTAAGAAAAGATGAATAAAATCAGTTGATCCAATAATTAGGCAAATATTCAGAGTGAATGATCAAAAAAAATCAGTCTCTGTTTTTTTATATAATATTTTGTCTGTTAAGCAAAAGGGAAGAGACTTTTTCTTCTTCAATTCTTATTGGAATATTTTAAAAGCTTTTTTTATTAAAACATTCAATTCCTCTCCTAAATTATCTAAACTTTTTTTCAAATCTTCCCATGATTCTTGACTTGATTGACGCAATTCCTCCAATTTGCTATTGGCTTTATCTTTTTTATCACGTAATTCTTTAATTCGCTCCTCGTACTCGGCTTTCACATCTGCTGACGCCTTGTCGGCTTTGGCTTCGAGTTTTTGGATTTCAGCCTCCCATCCTTTCAATTGAGCTGTCAGTTTGTCAATATATTTATTTCTCTCTTCCATTCAAAATCTCCTTTATTGAGTTTATTTAATTTGTATAATATATTTATTCTTAGGGAAATACAAGAATAATAGATTTAAAATATGACGAATTGCGAGGTTAGCATCTTCAATGATTTTAAAGGAGATTTTTGATTTTGGGGTAGTCATACTGGATATTTGAGATTAATGGAGTTTCCTAATTCATTTGGTTTTTTTTAATTTGACTTTTATCGTCTGCCCCGGTTTTAAATGAATCGGTTTTCCTTGAACGTTTAAGGTTATAGTTTTGTTTTTAGCATCCTCAATATAAAAAGTAATATTTTGATGAGTTGTTTTTACTTTTAAGAGGTTTCCCCGCCAATAACAGGAATAATTTAACTCCTGCCACTTTTTTGGAAGCCAAGGATCAAAGCATAACAAACCCTGTCTTACTTTCATTCCGGCAAATCCATGAATAGCTGTCATCCAAGTTCCACCCGCTGCAGCTGCATGGATTCCATTTTTGGTATTTTGGTTGGAGTCAGCTAAATCAATATGAGAAGTCTTTATAAAATAGTTGTAAGCACGCTTGCGATAACCAGCTTCCAATCCCATTAAAGCATAGATACAAGGAGAAAGTGAAGATTTATGCATGGTACGTGCTTCATAATAACGGTAGTTCTTCTTCTTTATTTCAGGGGAAAAGTGATCCAGGAATAAATATAAAAGCAACACCACGTCTGCTTGTTTGATAAGTTGGGTACGGTGGACTTTTGAACTATCAACTCCTTTAGGAAAGAGAGGAAGACCATATTTGTTGAGTTTGGAAACTTTGTAATCTTCCAAGGTGAAATACCCTTCAAACTGTTCGATTAATCCGGTTTCTTGCTTATAAGGAAAAAAGATATTTTCGGAAATGGTTTTCATCTCTTTGATTTCATCAGCTTTTAGTCTGAGCTTTTGAACTAATGCTTTGAAAAGTTTTGGTGATTTTTTTTGCATCTGAGTGTAAATGTTGACTGCATAAGAAAGATTCCATCTTGCGAGATAATTGGTGAAAGCATTGTTATCTATATGTTCATGGAATTCATCCGGGCCAATCACTTTTCTTATTTCGTAACGGTTCCGTCTTTTTTCCGCACGCGATAGCCAAAATCGGGCTGTTTGGAAAATAATTTCGGCTCCATACTCATAAAAAAATTTGTAGTCCTCAGTTGCTTCCGTATACTTATAAATGCCATAAGCCACGTCTGATATGATATGATGTTCTTCTTCTGCAGTGAAGATTTTATCGGTGGTTCCGTCTGCCCTCAAGCCATAACTGGGAGTGGTCTCTATGCCAGTCTCAATGCTTTCCCAAGCATATTTTGCTCCACTGTAGCCCAGAGCTTTAGCATTTTCAAGAGCTCCCTTCAAACTGTAGTATCGATACATCAATAGATCGCGGGCCCTTTTCGGAAAAGTAAAGGTGTAAAAGGGAAGAATGAAAATTTCTGTGTCCCAAAATATATGTCCTCTGTATCCTCCGCCGGTCAAGAATTTAGCCCCGATACTGATTGTTGGATCATGATGAGGTTTGGCAATAATCAAATGATAAATATTAAAACGGATTCCTTTTTGGGCCTTAGGATCACCTTTGATCTTGATGTCGGCTCGTTTCCATTTTTCTTCTCTGGTTTTGATGTGTTTTTTAAGGTGATAATCGATTCCATCATGAATCATACATTGCAGCAGGTCTGTGGTTGCAGGCTCCAGCTGTCGTTCATATCCCTCGCGGCTGGTAAAAAAGGTGGTCCATTTTGAAAAATGATACGTGTTTTGCTTTTCTGCATGAAACGAGATTTGCTGGGCAAGTTTTTCTCCAAAAATTCTGCTCACTTGTGTGTATTGCACTTGGGGATTAATGATGAGAGTTTTTGCTGCCATGGCAATTTTGATTTTGTTATCCCGTGTTTCTGTTTCTAAATAAATGTGATCTTCATCTCGCCGCATCACCGCTAAATTCAAATGCTTTATGCGCTCACCGGGAAAATATCCTTGGTTGTAGACATCACCATTTAAACCACTTAAAATTTTTAGCTCGTCGGAAAAGTTTTCCGGAGTAATACTCACATTCAGTACAGCTCCTCTTACTTGATGGGCAAAAACCACTCTCCGGCTATTGAATTTAAGGATTCTGCCCTGTTTATCCATAAAACGTGTCCAACGGTGTAAAACTCCCTTTCGCATATCTAGAATGCGTTTGTGAGACAGCACCTTACATGTGTCCACGCTGAATTTTTTATTGTTTATCCAAATTGAGAAACCTGTCCATCCAGGTCCCTTTACCAGTTCCTTAACATAAGCTTCTGATTTATTAAATATGCCTGCAATATAAACTCCACGATAGCTTCCCCCGGGATTCCCCTCAAGGGATCCCCGTACTCCCAAATATCCGTTTCCTAGTGTGAATAAGGATTCGTACATCTGTTGTTTGTGACTGTGAAATCCATTTTCGGATATCAACCAATCATCTGAACTTAATTCGAATTTTTTTGACATTTAATTTTTCCAGTTCAAGGTTGGATTTTGACTCAATCCATTCCGATCCTTGTCAATCTTTTAGTGATCTTTTGGAGAATTAACATTTTTCTCAAACTCTCTGGGGGAGGGATGAAATCTCAATAATATTTTGTCTCTACTCCAAAGATATAAACATCCATCATATCATATAGATTTGATTTGAAAAAAGGAAGAAATATTTATAGAATAATCAACGACAAGATTAATCCTGTATGCTTTTTGTTCTTTGGCTACCATTTCCTGGATTTCACAAGTCTGTTATCAGTTCTTTCAGTATCTTTTGATCTTTGTTCTTTTCTTTTTTTTATCTAAAGTATAATTTTGTAATGTGTTTTCGTAAATCTGATAAATTTTTCTTGCATAGATTTCTTTAGTATACATCTGTTCCACCTGTTTTCGCCCGGTTTTGCCGAGCTTTTCCCGGAGTTTCTCGTCTGAAAGAAGTTTAATAATTTTTTCAGCTAAGATCTTATGGTTCCTTTTGGGTACAACATATCCATTAATGTCATTTTGGATGATTTCGGGCATACCACCGGATTCCGTAACAATGATTGGTTTTCCTGATGCCATAGCTTCCAGCATGGTCAAACCAAATGGTTCTTCCATTGATGAAGGATAAACCACCACGGATGCCAGTCTGTAAAGATCTGGCATTTCTTTATCAATGGAGAAGGTATTCATATAAAAACTTTTCTCAAGCTGCAGGTGTTTGATTAAACTTGCGAAGAAAGCAATATCCTTATTTTGGGTTAATCCCCAATCAATGATACTTCCACTCCCTGACATAAGTAACATGGTCTGAGGAAATTTTTTCTTCACAAGTCTGAAGGCTTCAATGACCACGTCGCACCCCTTTGCCATCCCGATACGGGCAGGATTAAAAATAATTTTCTTGTTTCTCTTAATCTGAGGATGATTATCCAGGATTTTCTTGGATGTGGGGCCGGGATGAAAAATATCAGTATCAACTCCATGATGAACAACTTTGACCTTTCTTTCTGAAACACCCACTGCTGTTAATTCTCTTTTGATGTAATGACTCACGGCAATAATTTTATCCCAAGTGACCTTACAAGTTAAGTCCAGAAAAAGCCTATCCGGCCAGGTGTTATGAGCTGTCAAAATTAATGGAATTTGGAATTCCAAAGCATATTGTTCTAAAATTTGAGTATGATAGCGGCTAAAATAATGCATGTTATGGGCATGTATGATATCGGGTTTGATTCTATCCAAGAATCTTACTGTGATATCCGAAACGCTCTCATCCACTTCCTGAAATTTACTCTTGAATAACCAATTGAGATCATAAAATCGCGTCCTGAATATTTTTGCTCCTTTGAAACGATAACTTTCAGGATAACCTTCAGCCGAGCCGGTTAATAAAGCTACTTTGTGACCCATTTTAACCAATTCAGGCATCAGATTAATAAGGTGAGTTTCCACTCCACCAATAATCGGAGGGAATCCCCAGTGCAGCATAGCGATTTTCATAATGTCCCTTTCTTTATTTCGGCTTCCGTCCTATCCCGGTAAAGCTCTTGGTCTTTAAAAGGATTGAGTTTCCTTTTTCTAGTTTATTTCGAGGTGTTACCATTGTTTTATAAATTTCAGCCCTTTTTAACTTATTTATTAGAGATATTACAGGAAAAAATTATCCTGTCAAGTGAAAGTACAAAAAAAATATAGAAAAAAAAGAATGTTTGTGCCAATGATTGACTTTATCCATTTTATTAATATAATTTTGATTTATGGGAATAGGTTCGAGATATCAGAGATTATAAGATATGATTTTAACAAAATTCAATAATGAAAGGGATCTATTATGAAAAAAAATAAAAACAACACTGGAAATTTAAAAAGTAAAATAACCAGACGCCAGTTCATGGGATCAGCAGCCACAGCGGCTGCATCTGTAATGATTATTCCTCGTAAAGTCCTTGGAGGAAGAGGATATTCATCACCCAGTGATACTTTGAATATCGGATGTGTTGGAGTTGGAGGGAAAGGTTCTTCGGACATAAGAAGTGTCAGCACAGAAAATATTGTGGCATTGTGTGATGTTGATGACCGAATGACGGCTAAATTTTTAAAGTCAGAAAGCAATATTCCCCAGCAACTGGAGATGTATAAAAGGGCAAAAAAATACAAAAATTTCCGGGTGATGCTGGACAAGGAGAAAGACATTGACGCTATTACAGTGAGCACTCCGGATCACACCCATGCGGTTATAGCCATGAGGGCGATAAAAATGGGAAAGCATGTTTTTGTGCAGAAACCCTTAACTCATACAATCAAAGAAGCGCGGATGCTTGCTCAAGCAGCAAAAGAGGGAGGGATTGTATCTCAAATGGGAAATCAGGGACATGCGGGCGAAGGAGCCCGGTTGATGAATGAGTGGGTTTGGGATGGAGCGATTGGAGATGTTCACACTGTCTATGTGTGGACAAACAGGCCTATATGGCCTCAGGGAATCGATGCCCCGGAAGAAATCCCGTCAGTGCCCCCAGTCTTGGATTGGAACTTGTGGCTGGGCCCTGCACCATGGCGGCCTTACCATCCAGCCTATGCTCCCTTTAGCTGGCGGGGATGGTGGGATTTCGGCACAGGCGCCTTAGGCGATATGGGTGCCCATATAATGGATCAGGCTTTTTGGACCCTGAAGCTGGGTCATCCTGATTCCATTCAGGCAAGTTCAACAAAATTTACTGAAGACTCTTATCCTTTGGCTTCCATTGTCACCTATGAGTTCCCTGCCCGAGGAAAAATGCCTCCTATAACCATGAAATGGTTTGACGGCGGGCTGATGCCCCCTAGACCTGAAGGATTGGAACCCGGAAGAAGAATGGGAGATGAAGGAGGCGGTGGCATTTTTATTGGAGACAAGGGAATGCTCATGTACAGCACTTACAGTCAAAATCCTCGAATTGTCCCTGAAGCAAAAATGAGGGAATACGAAAGGCCGGAAAAAACGATTCCCCGTTCTCCGGGTATCCATGAAGAATGGATCGAAGCGATAAAAAAAGGTGAAAAATCAACCACAGATTTTTCCTATTCAGCCCATCTGACAGAAGTGATACTGCTGGGAAATGTTGCCATAAGAACAAAAGAATATAACCGAAAATTGGATTGGAATGGAGAAAAAATGGAAATTACCAATCTTCCTGAAGCGAATCAATATCTCCATAAAGACTACAGAGCCGGGTGGTCATTGTAAAGAGGATGTTGGATGAGAAACCGATATCCTTTGTTATTTTTAGTTTTTGTTTCCCTGGATACAGAGAAGTAATGGGTTGATCCAGATTGACAATGACAGTAAAGGAGAAAAAATAAAGAAATGGCTTCTTTTATCATTTGCATTCTGAGCAGTATTATATGCATGTCAATCCAGCTGTTAAAGATATTATAATTTATTTATTATTTTCCTGACTTTAAAAAACTCTCTGAATAGACTGAAAGCTTCTCTGCCGGGATGGAGTCTAGTATCAAGATCACATGTCCATTCCACCGGAAACTCTTTGATTCTGTAACCGGATTTCAGAGCTCGGAGTAAGATTTCGAGTTCAAAGAGATATCCTGTTGTTTTCATTTTTTGGAATAATTTCCTGGCTGTATTTCCTTTATACAATTTGAATCCACATTGAGAGTCTGATATGTTTCGTGGCATCCCCAAAAATGAAATGGCAACAGTGCGGAATAGCCAGGATAGAAGACGGCGTTTCCATGACCTGTTCCGTATTATTTTGGATTCTTTGAGTTTTCTGGAACCGAGTGCTATGTCAAATTCTCCGGAATTTATTTTATTTATGATGGCAAGAGAGCTGGAGAAAGGAACACAAACACCACTGTCAGCGAACAACACCACGTCTCCGCTGGAATTTATGATTCCACTTTTGACAGCCATACCTTTTCCAAGGTTTTTCTCAAATCGAAGGACTTTTAATTTTACAGAAGAAGAGATGGGAGTGGATCGAGCGACCGGGACTGTGCTGTCCTGGCTTCCGTCGTCAACCACTATGATTTCTCCATTGAATTTATTATTTTTTATGAATTGAGCTGCGGCTTTGATATCAAGCCCGATTTTTTTGGATTCGTTGTATGCAGGGATGACAATTGAAATATCCATTTTTTACTTATCTTGCCTGGATTCTAAAAAAGAATTCCATAAATCTTTTTTAATATGAAGAGCCATGAGCACTCCCGGCCTCAATTGGTAGTATTCGGTTATATAAAGGTCCTGAAGAGAAATCATTATTTTGTCTGTTTCTTCCAGGGAAGAGATTATAACAGGAGCTTCAGTGAGATTGCCTGCGTCTGAAGTGTTTTGCCAGTAACCCACTCGCTCGAAGCCCCGGAGATACCAGGGGAGGGGCCAGGTTTGATAAGGCCCGGCTATGACTTTGATCAGCATATGTTTTCCTTCCGGGTGATACTCTGTAAGAACCTGAATCCGGTTGGTTAGTTTTATAAAATCATGGGATGTTTGGGCGTAAACATAAGGATTCTGAGGATTTTCATAAAATTTAAAATTTGCCTTGTAAGACTGGATGCCCAGGTTTATGATTCCAAGAGCAAGTGCAGCAAAAATAAGTGGGCGGATTATATAAGACTTACTGATTTTTATTAAAAAAACAGCACCTCTCCCAGCAAGCATAGCAAATCCCATATAAAAAGGAAGGAGATTCCAGGGAGTTTTGTAAGGGATCAGGGAATAAATGACTGCTGCCAGGATTGTGTAAAACAAAACAAACCGGATAAAAACAGAACGTCCTTCGCTAACTTTTTCTCGGATAAAGATAGATACGCTTCCAGCCACAGCAAGCAGTAAAATGAGAGATTCGCTCCACAGCGGCCCTGATCCGAATTTAGAAAAGCCAAGAAGTTTGAAGTAATAATACCAGGGATGAATGTGCCAGCCATATTCACTTGCTCTGGATAAATATGACTTAAACGCCAGGATTGAATCAACAGGGCCCTTTAAATTTTGAAAAAACGACGAATAAAGCACAAAGGAAATCACAACAGCCGAACAGAGAAAATAGATAAGGTGAGATGCCGGCAGCCGGGGGAATTTTATAGGAAAGTCTGTGAAATGACTGGATAGATACAATATCAATAAGGCTCCCAACAAAGAAACAAATAAAATGATACAGGTTTCTTTAGTGGAATATATTATTCCGGCAAAAATCCCAGCAGCCACAGCCCATCCTGGAGAATGATTCTGAACATATTTCCACGCGGAAGCGATCAATCCTATGAGGGCAAAAACAAGGATGGTTTCCTGTATGTAAAATCTATTGTAATACACAATCGCCGGAGATAAAGCTGCCAAAAGACAGGACGCCAACATGGTATTCCAGCCTAAGCCGTCCTTCAACAAGAAAAAAAGGAAAAGTAAAGCTGTCCCAAAGATTGCTGGCACAAGCCTCAGAATTGTTTCGTTTAAAGAAGCTAGGTCTTTGTCAGAAGAAATCCAGGCAAATGGCAGAGTAAAATAATACAGACTGGGGCCGTGGTGGTCTTTTTTATCATAGAAGTATTGTCCTTCTTCCAGGAGGATCCCGAATTTGACTGCCTGGTTTGCTTCGTCATGATGCATAGGCCTGAGGTCAAGCTGTAAAGTGCGGAAGAGCAATGAGGCTAAGATGATTATTAAGAACAGGCCTGCATAGGCCTTTTTGTTCATCATTTTAAAATTGTTCCATAAACCTCCACCTCGACGTAATGGTTCATATCATTGGATGTATTTCCATTGCTGTAAAGGCGAATATACCGGCCGGTCACTCCTCTGGGATTGATGAGGCGGCCTTCATAAGTTTCGATATATTCCTTTTCTCTTCCGATTCCCAATCCCGATGAATTGTCATGGTCATTGTTATAAACGGTTTTGACTCCTGCCACAAAGTCAGGGTCGTTTGAAACCTGAACAATCACATCGCGGTAAACTCGAGCCTGCCTGTGATAGTGCCAGATCAATATGGCGTAAAGCTGAGCCGTATTCTCAAGGTCTATTTGAACATACTGGACACCGGGACCCAATTCCACATAATATCCTTCCTCGCCTGATTTTTTGCCATCAGTGACATATCCGATTTCTCCAATAACAGGTTCAATATCACTGGTCGATACCGGTTTATTGAATGATAAAAGTTTTGTTCCTTTGGGTACGTAAAAGGGTTTGCGGCTTTTTCCGGTTATTCTTTCCAGATTCGGGCTGCGAATGTTTTTGGGTGTTCCCACAAACATGGGTTTGGGCAGTTCTAACTTCAAAACGACTTTCTCATCGGTTCGTTCCTGATCGGAAAACAAAAGCCCCAGAGAAGATAAAAGGATGAATTGAAATGAAATAATAAATAAAAATGTTTTTTTAATCATTGTTGTCTCCAAAAAAATATTTTTAATTAAAAATATCTGAGTTCAATATTTCACAATCTTGAGATTTTGTTATAACCGCAGCCCAGACTTCAGGATGGTTATTGCAGTATGTATTTATTTCATTTCTGTTCATAACCATAAATGCAGTCGAAAGCGCATCAGATATGGAAGAAACAGGATGGGATACCCATGCCGCAAGATGATCAGTTGCGGGATTGCCCGTGCGTGGATCGATGATATGATTCCCTTTGACCTCGGTTCCAGAACAGCTTAAGGAACGGTCTTTAAGAAATATTGTTTTTTGATAGGGAGATAAGTTTCTGTTTGATGCCACATTTATTTGCCAGCCATTGGCATTCTTTTCTGGAGTTCCTCTTGCCCTCACTGTGCTTGTTCCTCCGTGAATAAGGGCATTGTCAATATCCCAGTCATTGAGAATCTCAATTGCTTTATCTAGAGCATATCCTTTTCCTATCCCTCCCAGGTCGAGATCTATCACTTTAGAGCTTTTTTGGTATTCGGAATTTGGAATGGTGAACAGAAATTCATTATTGGAATTGCTCAGTTCGAATCGGGGAGCTTTTGATTTGGATTTCATCAAACTTTTGGCATAGAATGGTTTCTTTTTATGGTGTTCAAATACAGCCTTATTGATTTCAAAAGCACCATTGGTTTGGTTTTTTATTCTGTTTGCTGTTTCAAGGCATTCGAAAACCTCTAAATTGATGTTTAAGGACTGCCCTGGAATCAATTGATTGATCTGACCTATCTGGCTGCAGGGATTGAACCGGCTGAACAATTGTTCCATGTGCTTGATTTCCTCAAAGACTGCCTGAGAAGCCTGGTGGCAGTACTCCTCATTTTGTCCGGCAATGGTAACTTCATAAAATGTTCCCATGGCATAAAAAGAGTCTGTGGTTAAGTTTTGGTTCATTTTCTAAGACCCGCATATCTCAAAATTTGATTGATAACAACAGCCAATACAATTATAACAATGATGAATAAAGATATAAAAATGATTGTTTTAATAACCGGGCGGACTGTGAAAGAAAGTCCGAAAATCTTCTGATAGGATTTATTTAAGTTCATAAAGGAAGTGTGAGAGAGGAGACGGGATTGATCGGTTTTAAGTGGCCCTGACCCCTTTATTTTATTAAAAAAGAACGATGAATTGACAGAATGGCAGTCAGAACATTCATTGATTCCCAGTGCTTTGGTGGAAGGTCTTACCTGATGTCCGATAGGCCAGGTGACTGGTTCGGCTGCAGGATGGTTGGTGGCTGTGAGATTTCCTTCATCATCCAGAATGAACATTTTTCCGCTTGAAATATAAAAATAGTTATAGTCTTTTTCAGAATGGCTGGATTTGTTTGAGAATTCCAGTGCTTTGAGTACTTTTTCCACCTGTTCTTCGGTTAAATTCTCTGGCTCTCCAACCGTGGCTGTTATAGTGCGGATATGAAAATCATCCAGAAGAGGAACTGCTTTTTCTTCAAGGAGCCATCGGAGCTCAGGAGTTTCAACAATTTCACCCTCCCAATTCCTTTGTTCAAGATATCCATGGATGATTTGATATTTCGTTTGTTCAATGAGAAGCACAGGAGTTCCCGGAGCATTTTTGATTAATCCCAGTGCTTCGAGGATTAATTGAATTTTTATTTCCAACTCATAAGCTTCTTCTTCTGAATCGGGATTAAAATCAGGCACCAAAGGAAATATTTCATTGCCCTTTTTAAGAGCCCAGAGATTTATTTGTGTTGGTTTGCTGGTCTTAATGGATTCAGATGGAATTCTGTCAAGACCATCATCTAAGTTTGATTGGTATGCCTTTCCAGAAGAAAAAAGCACAGGAGTGCCTTCGATTTCCGGGACGTTTGATAGAACAAGAAGTATTTGGGCTGCTGTTTTATCGACTTTAAGAATGTTCCCTGAATTTGAAAGGATATCAGAGGGAGTGAGAGGCTTTATTTTATTTTCATGGATAAATCCCCAGAAGGAAGGCCATACCAGGCGGCAGGGAACGATTTTCCCATGTTGGTTTCTTTTATAAATTGGTTCGAAAATGTACGGTCTTTCCGTATGCCATTGAGCCATTCCGTATATGCCAAGACGGTTTGCTCTGGAAGTACGAACTTTTGTTATCTTATCACTAGGCAGAGAACCGGAATGACACACTGTGCAGGAAAGCTTTTCAAAATGAACAGCTGGTATTCCATTATGGGTGGGATAGGGAGCTCCGAATCGTCCTGCGTCCGTGTTCAGGTTTTTTCTCCTGTCTTTGCCAATATGACATCCTGTGCAGGAGAAAGCATGTATTTCTGGTTCCTTGTAGTCATCAGCTTCATTGTCATATCCCTGAATCATATTGTGATCCAGGCCGTTTCTGTGGCAGTCAACGCATTTTAAACCGGCTGATAAATGGACATCATTGATTGACATATGTTGTTTCTTGTTCACCGGCGATACAGAATGACATACCTGGCAGCGTTGATTATCCGGTTGGCGGGAAATATTCATGTAAATCCGGTGTTTTTTTTCGAAATCTTGAGGATTGTAATCAACCGAAGGAACAACAGCCCATTCCGTATCGTCTGGATTAGGCCCGTCATAGATATCCCAGGTTTCGGGGAGCCTTGATGCCATCCCCTTGACTTCACCCAATCCGGATGAAGCGGTGGCTGCCCAGCGAAAATTTTGTCTGAGGATCTGTAATGCCCATTCCGTGTGGCTTTGTTTGGGTGACAGGTTATGACAAGCCATACAGTTAATCTCTATTTTTCCTGAAACATTCCAGCGGGAATCAGGACTCACTCTGTTTTCATCGGGTTCATTGATTCCTCCTCCCGTCATATGTCTGCCAAAAAGCAGAGTGAATTCCCATGGGGAAATATCAAGGTCAGAAGGATTCCATATTCCTTTCCCGTTATAATAAGAAAGGGGCAAAACGGTTCCTGTTTTTTGGTCTAACCATATCCAGGGTTCTCTCGGATGTTTGCTTTTGTTTTGGGAAGATGTGTTGAAATGAAGTCCTTTTTCAATCGTTGAGTAATCATGGCAGGGAGCGCAGGTGTTTCTGGACGAAAAAGGCAGAGCGTATTCCCGGCTTGGAACAATGATTTGATCAAATTCATCCTTGAGAGGTATTTTATGAACCGGAACAGTCCTGTTCCCGTCCCAGGGATTTTGATTTTTTTTATTCTGGTCCAAAGCAAGGCAAAAAGATACAACTGAAACAAACAAAAGAAAAGTGATTATTTGGTTTTTCATGCTTTAAAATCTTTTTTATTGAATTTCAATAAGCAGTTGGATTCAACTGCTTTATTGACCGTGAGAACCGAAACCGCTGTTTCAAATCCTGTTTCCGCTGGACAGTTTAAGGGAATGTGATAGCGGATGGCGTTGAAAAAATTTTCAAGATGGGGCTGATGAACCGGCTTAGAAAGTTCTGTGGGCAGGGGCCAGCGTCCTGTTTCTGCAGTAACCCGGACATCCAGAAAAATATTTTTTGTATCGATTTTCAGCATGGATTGGGTCTGTGATTTCAAATATCCCTCCTTAACCAGGGAATCCCATTCGGGAGCGTGAGCTTCCCGGAAAGCCCAGTTTCCTTTTTGAGGAATCTCTGAGATCACCAGCGATCCGTTTTCACCTATAAATGTTTCATAGAATCCGCCGTGTTTGGTGGCTGTTTGAACTTGATACAATCCTTTTGCTGTCCCTTTCTGTGTTTTAAATTCATAGACAGCTATGACATTGTCATACCATTCTCTATTTTTGTAATAGTCGTTGCCTCCGCTAGCCATAACAGAGGTTGGATTGACTCCAAAAACCCAACTGAACAGATCGATTTGGTGAGACCCAAGATCAACAATAGGACCCCCGCTGTATTTTCTGAACCAACGCCAGTTGCGCAGATGAGTCATGGAGGAATAACCGTATTTTTCTAGCTTGCTTTGACTCATGGTGTATTTTTTGGGCCACCCTCGCATCAGGCTCTTGGAGTGGTTCCACTGGGCATAGGTTTCTATCAGACGGCCAAGAAGATTTTTCTTCAGAATCAGGCGGCCAATCGCATGTTTGTATCGGGGATTGCTGCGGCGCTGATGGCCTATTTGAAGCAGTTTATTTGTTTTTCTGGCAGTTTCTACCATAGATTTTGCCCCAGTCAGGGAGTTGGACATCTCTTTTTCACAATAAACATGCAGCCCGGCATTGAGGCAGGCGTTTGTTTGTTCGGCATGCACCCAATCCGGGGTGGCAATAATGACCGCATCCAGATTTTTTTCTTTGTTTATCATTTCGCGGTAATCTTCATAAACATTGACCATATGGCCGTATTTTTTTAGATAACGGCTTGCGTATATCTGGCTGTACTCCCAGATATCACAGATAGCCCTAATTTGAACCGAAGGAATTCGAAGGCAGGATTCAATGAGGATGCGTCCCTGTTCTCCGGTGCCGATAAAAGCGATGTTGAGTTTCTCCAGAAGAGGCTTTTGTTCATTTTTCCCTTTGAGAAGGGTGCCTTTTAGCTGATTTCCCGCTAAAGCCATGCCAACGCCGGCTGAAGCAGAAGATTTGAGAAAATCCCTCCGGGAAAGTTTTGTTCTTTTATTTTTACTTTTTTTGGATTGATTGTCCATTGCTTTCCCTGCCTTTTAAAATTGATTTTTGAAAAAATGAATGTTTTCAGAAATCATGAATACATTCTTTTATATTTAAAATATCCTTAATTTTCAAGAGAAAAATATATAAAGCCCCCCTAATTTTTTTCCTATCAGAATAAGAGTAACCAGGATTGGGTAAATAGATTTAAAAACACGAAGGATTTCTGCCAGCAGGTGGGATCCGATTCCCGCATCGGGCTTCACACTGGGCAAAGGAACATTTAGAAAACACTTACTACAATACGCGAGATTATGTTCACTCGGTCTTTAAACCATTTTCTTGCCTATATAACCGGATCCTCTAAAATTTTTCCTAATGGTTATTATTTCACGACTTAGGATGATGGTTCTTTGAGATGACTCATGATATCTTCTTTCAATTTCTGATTGATTTCAACGCCCTGGGATTCTGCCTTGTTCAAAAAATCCAGCGCTTTCTGGTATTGTTTAGCTAAGAAAAAAATAATGGCGAGATTATTATAAGCCTTGCCGTGTTTCGGATTGATTTTTATGGCTTCTGAATACTGGTTAACTGCTTTGGGGTAGGCCTTCATTTTAAAGAAAATGTTTCCATGGGTGTAGTAATAATCTGACTGCATCTGTGCGATTGAAGCCATAAAATTTTTATAGTCATTTCGTTTTTCTTTTATCTGCTCCCTTGTCTCAGTGATAGCACTCCGGATGTTCTGGATTCTTCCTGAAGTTTGTTGGAATTCCAATTCAGATCGCAGTTGTTCGAGATTTGTCTCCAGATTTTCGATATTCTGTTTCTTGATCAATATATGCATATCAATAAAATCCTCAGAATAGGTCTTGGCTTTTTTAATATTTTCCAATGCTTCCAGAAAATTTCCTTTTTTATAATCAATCTGAGCTAATAGATAATAGGCATTGGCATGTTTGGGATAAGTTTCGATGCATTGTTTCAAAAGATTCTCGGCTTTTGTATATTTCTCATTAACAAAATATTTTTTAGCTTTAATATAATATTTATTATTGGAAGCTTTAAACTTTTGTTGCATCTCTTTGCTAGGTGGAGCCTTTTCTTCCTGAGCAAGACATAAATTTGCTCCTAAGTTAAGAACGAGTAAAAAGAGAAAAGCAAATATTCCGATATTCTTAATTCTGAATGGATTTGTGTGCATTTTTATTACTCCTTTTTTCTTTCATAGATATGACACCTATAGTGTAGCAAAAATTATGCCATAATCCTAAATTTTCTCTTCATTCCCTTAAGAAAAAGAATCTTAAACTTAAGAAAAGGATTAAAAAGATGATTGTATTTAATTATTTTTTACAAAACGTAAATAATGTTTGCTGAAGGTTTGATAAGCTTATCTGATTATTCAGGATAAAAATAAAAACTTGATTTTATGAAAAATCATAATAAAGTGTGTGTATCAAGGTCAATCATAATGAAGCTGTCAATTTTTATAAAGAGAGCAGAGCAGTATTATCACTTTTTATTCCAAAAATGAGAGGTGAAGAGATGTTGAGGGGAAAAAAAATAAAATACCATTTTTGCCTTAACTTCATTTTATGGGGATTGGTATTGTTGTTCATGGGTATAGAGGCGGAATCGGGAGTTTTGTTTAAAAATGATCCGCCTGATCAGAAAAAGATGGAGATGGGTTTCAAAATAAAAAGGGGAAGAAGCTTGTTTTTAGGTAATGATATTAATGCTCATCTGAAAGGATGGTTAGATATGTGGAGTGATGATCCGGCCATTGATGTGAGCGGGGAATTTGAAGCTCTAAAAAAAGGAATCGATATAAGTGGAGAGATGTTTGTTAATTTCTCTGAAAGATTCGGAGTGGGTATCGGTGCGGGTTACATTTATGCAGGTAAAGAAAGTTCAGTTGAAAACAGGTGGGGAAGTTGGATAACGACAACCTTTGAAGATACGGTTTGGCCTGAAATATCGGCTATTCCGTTGACTCTTTCCTTATATTTTAATTTACCTCTGGGAAATGTTTGGGATATGGTGTTGAATGCAGGCACTGGATATTATTTAGGTAAAGTGAAATGGAATTATCATTATAAGAACTTAGGCAATCCTTCGGTTGCCTATAAAGAATCATGGAGGGCTGGATCCAATGCGATGGGTTTTCACGGGGGAATAGCTTTGGAATGGAATATAAACTCTCAATGGGCTTTTTTTATCGGTTTTAAAGGACGATATGTGAAATTAAAGGAGCTGACGGGTGATTATAGCTGGGAATATGTGACATCTGACTATTCCGATTCAGGAGAGGCGAATGATTACACGTTCTGGTTTGGTGATTATCAGTATGGAAGTGAATTTTATCCCCAGATGCTTTTGAATGATACCAAACCATCTGGTTCGTTATGGAAAAATGTGAGAAAAGGAGAAATCTCTTTATCCGGTTTTTCGCTTACTGCGGGAATCAAGATAGGTTTTTCCTTATAGCAATTTCATTTTCATCCACGGAGCTGAATTATGGAAATCAGCCACAGCACTTCCCGGAGGCACTAATTCATTGCACTGCTTAGCAATTGTTTCATTCAGTTTCATTTCCATGACAGGAATCATCTCTTCAAGATGTTTGACAGTTTTGGGGCCTATAATGGGAGCAGTTATCCCTGGCTGGTCCTTTACCCATAGAACAGCCATTTGTGCGGGAGACATCTGGTGTTTTTCTGCCATACGGACAAATCTGTTGCCGTAGGAAACCGCTTTCTGGGTGACTCGCTCAGAGTAAATTCCTCCCCGTTTGTAAGCCCGGGAGTCTTGGGGATATTTCTCGCCATCTTTATACCGCCCGGCAAGCATTCCCATGGCAAGGGGGGACCAGGGAATAATGCCAATCCCATTATCTCGGCCCATCGGAATGAGTTCATTTTCAATCCGGCGGTCAAGCAGGTTGTAAGGGGGCTGTTCTGAAATAAAACGGCTGAGATTTTTTTGCTCGCTCACTTTTATGGCTTCCATGATTTTCCAGGCGGGGGAAGTTGAACTCCCAATGTATCTCACCTTTCCATGGCGAATGAGGTCTGTCAGAGCCCCCAGGGTTTCATCAATAGGAACATCAAATACGGGACGGTGGGTTTGATAGAGGTCTATGTGGTCTGTTTGAAGCCTCTTTAAAGAATCCTCACAGGCTTTGATTATATGGAGTCTGGAATTTCCTCTCTCATTAGGTCCGGGGCCGACAGGATAATGGACTTTTGTGGCGATGATCAGTTCATGGCGCCTCTTATTGGTTGTCAGTGTCCTACCAATGATCCGTTCGCTCTCTCCCTGGGCGTAGCTGTTGCTGGTGTCAATAAAATTTATTCCGGAATCCAAAGCCCGGTTGATCATATTGGCTGATTCCTTCTCTGGAGTGGGATTGGCGAAGTTATCGGTTCCCAGGCAAAGAGGGGATACCTTGACTCCCGTTCTTCCTAAAGTTCTGTATTCCATGACTTTTCCTTTCGCTTTTCAGGCTGTGTATCCGGCATCCACAGTCACCAGAGAGCCGGTCATATAGCTGGCTTTATCAGAAGCAAGAAATAACACAACCTGGGCGATTTCTGCAGGCTCAGCCAGTCGTCCCATAGGAACAGTATCCTCAGCTAATTTTTTAAGGTCTTCGGGAGTTGGCGGGACTGCACGCCCGGATGCGAGCATGGGAGTGTTGACCTCTCCTGGGCATACGGAATTGATGCGGATGCCGTCTTTGACATGGTCAAGAGCCATGGCTCTTGTGATTTGATGAACAGCTCCCTTGGTGGCGCAGTAAGCCACAACACCCTTTGCTCCGGCATTTCCCCAGATTGATCCGAAGTTGATGATGACACCCTTTTTCTGTTTTTTCATTGGTTCGACAGCAGCCCGGCTCATATAGAAGACGCCGTTGACATTTGTTCCCATAATACGGTTCCAGTCTTCATCAGAGGTGTTCACAGCATCCGCCCTCACGATGATTCCAGCGCAGTTGACCAGTATATCCAGACTCCCGTAGCGCTCTAAAGTTGTCTGGACGGCTTGATGGCAGAATGCAGAATGGCTGACATCTCCAATGACCGGAGGTTCAGAGCCGGTTTCAGAAGCAATTTTTTTGGCAAGATCAGCATTTTTGTCAACAATGACCACATTCGCTCCTGCGGAAGAGAATTCTCTTGCGGTGGCGGCTCCCATGCCTGAGGCGGCTCCGGTTATTAGAGCTGTTTGGCTTCTAAATTTTAAATTCGGGGACACTTTACCTATTTACCTTATTTTCGAATTAAATACTTCTTAAAAAAAGTATATATCAGTTCACTAATTATGTCGTATTACTACCATAGGAGTGCCGGAAATTCAAGTTCTGAATTCGGGGATTGATATTTTTTACCGGAATTATCAAAAAGTCATCAAAAACAAAGCAAGAAGGATCAAGATAATCAAGAAAAATATTTTTTTCATTCTTTCCTCCTATACTTTGTTTGGGTTATAGAATCTGTATTCATTATATATACTTTTTAAACGTATAATTTATTCAAAAAGTTTCTTTTTATTCATTCAGTTTTTCAAATTCAAAAAATTGCTTGTGAATTGAGATGGCATGAAAATTTTGTATGAAACACATAAAATTGAATGTGAGTGAAATCGGAAACAAACAACATTGAGGAAAAGTCAATAAAATTGAAATGGTGATTGAAAAAAAAACTGAAATACTCTATTATTTTGAAATATAAAAAGAAAGCTGCCCTTCTTTCTTCAAAATATGCCGGGGTGGCGGAATTGGTAGACGCAAGGGACTTAAAATCCCTCGGAGGTTTTCCTCTGTGCGGGTTCGAGTCCCGCCCCCGGCATTCTTTTTTTCTCTTTAGGCGAACGTTTTTAATCCTTTTTTTGAGTAAAATTCTGCTTTTGTTCTTTCCATTGTTTAAGAATTTCAATCACTTCTTCATTCGGAACATCATACCAGTTCAAATAAACCTGGGCGACTGCCTGAAAAAAGCGGGGTAGTTCCAGTACGACAGTTTCGTCAGCAATCTTGTCTATTTCGCTGGCTATACGCCCTCCTGCTACTGGGACAGCGACAACAATTTTCTGAGCATTTTTGTTCCGGCAGAGCTTGATAGCCGCTCTCATGGTGGAACCCATAGCCAAGCCATCATCGACCAGAATAACCGTTCTTCCTTGAATTTTAGGCAAATGATCTCCCTTTCTGAGCACTTTAACTCGTCTTTTAATTTCCTGGTTTTGTTTCGAAACAATCTCTTTGATTTGTTTTTCTGAAATTAAAAAGGAATGATCTTTCAGAATAACAGTGCTTCCGTCTTCAGCAACAGCACCGAAACCTGCTTCAGGATTGTGGGGAAAGGGTAGCTTTCTGGATATTAGAACAGAAAGATCCGCATTCAGATGTTTAGCCACCTGAAAGCCGACTTCCACACCGCCACGGGGAATTGCAAGAACCAGAACTCCTTTGTTTTTGTAATGCTCCAGTGCTTCAGCTAACTTTTTTCCGGCATCTGTTCTGTTTTCAAACATAATTCTTTATTACTTTATTTCCCAATTTTAAAGCTTCTTTTAATATAGAAATTTGTCTTTGCCCATTTGCTTTATCATCTCATCAATTTCATCTAAAAGGAGTTCTTTTCTTTTCAATATGGCATTTATTTCTTCATCTGTGAGATAAGGACCGACGGCAGTTTTAATGCGTTCGAAATTGAGAGCTTTTAATTTATCGACGAATGCTCTTGGAAGCATTTTAATGAGCTTTTTTGACTTGATTCCCTTTTTTCCGTACATAAGCCGGCGCTGGTAGACTCCTTTAGACCTGAAACTACGGGAATGATCAATCAGAATCGTCCGCCAGTCTTTGGTGTAGCGTATATTCTGTTGAGTGCGGTCATCGTTCGCAATAAGACAATCAAACGCCCGGGCGAGATACTTCCGCCGACCCCAGCCTATGAGATGATGTTTGGGGATCTGGATATTTTTTTCCATTCTATCCAATGCACTCATCTCACTGTCAACCCATAACTGGAGTGAGCCTCTTTTTTTCCTGAATTCTCTTTCCACGGTGGGAGGAATCATATGGAGATCGAGAAGTTTGTCCATTTCGTAAGCCGCAATCTCATACTGCCAGCCCTCTAGGAAACCCTTCTGAACTCCCTTTGGATTTTTCCAGCAGCCGCTGTGCTCTATGTTTCCTTTCTGTAAGTATAGCCGGTAAGGATTGGTCACTCCTTCTCCGATTTCCTCAAACTCAATGATTTCTGCCGTTGAGAGAAACTTCTCCATTTCAGTCCGTTTTGCTATTTTTTCAGGAGTAAACTGGGCATATAAGGTATTGAGAGCGCCTATGATAAGAATACTAATAAAAAATAAGAAGAGTACTTTTTTATTCATATATCTTTCCTCCTTCCATTCTCTAAGAATGTCTATATAAAAACATAGATTATATTTCAAAATTAGCGTTCAGCCAAAACTCCCACAAATCCTCCCTCTCCGAATCCTTCCTTATGCTCTTGTATTTCAGTTATTCCCTTTAGCTCATCAAACAGTGTTTGACGAATTTTTTTTACCGAAAAGCCAGATTTTTCCAAAAGAGACAGAACCTCTCTCGTGCTGTAAAACCTAGCTTCTTTATAAAAAAGAGATTTTTCTTTTTTTGCCAAATATGTTTGACCAAGGGCACTTTCCTTATCCACAAAACCAATCAAAATATATCCTTTAGGATGAATAATCCGGAAACATTCTTTGAGTGTTCCTTTCACATCATCGAGAAAACAGAGGGTAGTGACCATAAGCACAAAATCAAAATACTCGTCTTGGAAAGGGATGTTGTTTCCTTTGCCTTGGTATGTGATCAGGTCACGGCGCTGAGCCACGCGAAGCATTGCCTTGGAGGGATCATTTCCCATACGGATTCCCAGTTCTTGGGCAAAGAGTCCTGTACCGATACCAACCTCAAATCCTATACCCTCTGGAAGTAAGCTGCGGAGAAGATTGACCTCAGATTGAAAAACAGCAGAATGCTTTTCAAACCAGGATTCATAACGAGCGACATGTTCGTCAGAGTCAAAAACGCTCATGAAAACCATTGTTTTCAGTTTTTTTTAAAGACAAAACAATAAAAAATGAAAATCATTCTCATGAAATTTCAATATTCTGGGTATTAAATTTCCTTTTTCGGAAATAATTCCTAAAGATTTTCTTTTTTATTGGCATAATCAGTTCTCATCGTTCATAAATGATATAAAAGTACCGGTTTTAATGTTTAAAATAATTGATGATTTTATTGATGGATTTTTGTACCGGAGCACTCAATTTGTTTCCTCTTGATACAGAATGGGGTTGAATTCCAATCACAAAAGCATTTTTTTGCATAGCCGTGTTTCTGATACTGGACAAAAACGGTATGAATTTATGGCTGACACTGGAATGACTCAGAATAAATTCTAGAGGAAGAACGGTTATTTTCCCTGCTTTTTCATTAAAATTGACCGCATCAAAAAAAATAAGAGTGTTCTGTTCATTGTATTCATCCAGTTTGTTGCTTCTGATTATTTCAGATTCAAGCCATACGTCTTCAAATCCGAGATAGCGAAGACCTTGGGCAATCATAATGCCGCTGGCATCATCGCTATGATTCTTCTTTCCGGCGCCTATATAGACCGGGGTGCTGTTTTCATTTATTTCTTTCAGTTTCTTTTTCCAGTGTCCGGAAGGAGCATGGGTGACTTCAGCCATATGAGCAGAGCAGCTAATGCAGGGGTCAAATGCTCGGACAACAATTTCCATCCTTTGTTTGATTTCATCCTCTTGTCCTGAGTCAAGAAGTTTTTGGGCAGCAATATGGCAGTACTTTTCTATATCTTCAGCATTTTGGGCAGTGGGAGTCACGATATCAACAGAGGATATACGCCCATTATCGATTTCATGATGATGAATCAACAATCCTCTGGGGGCTTCCACAATCCCAGTTCCTTTTCCGCTTTTAACAGTGTATTCAACTGGCCTGGGATTTTCTTTAAACTGAAGAATTTTATCCACTAATTCAACAATCTTTTCGTAACAATAGCTGATTTCAATAGCTTGAGCGGCATTATGAAACAGGGGATTTGTTTTCCATCGATCATTGTAATATTTGTTGAACAGGACGCCTGTTTCCCCCTTGAATCTTTTTCCCAGGATGTTGACTCTGGCTAAAGCACCGACAGAATAAGGTTCTCCCTTATAACGGCTTCTTTTGCAGTAAGAATAGGGAACAAGAAATTCATTAGTGAGTTTTTGGTAGTCGTCTTTGAAAAATTTCTCGCCTGTAGAGAGCAAGATTTCATCTCCCCAGAATCCATAGTCATTATTTCCGGGTTCACAGCAAGCATACATAGTTTCTTTTTCAGGAATATCAGGATAATCAAGCTCACAGAATAATTGGACTGTTTTTTTGACAGAAGGCATCGATTGGATGGCTTTATTTTTTATGGATAACAGCTCTTCTTTCGAGGGGAATTTTCCGAATCCTCCGATGACCGGATTTTCTCCGTGTATATAGCGCCCGCTTAAAACTTTCATGATATGGTTTCCAAAATGTTTCATTTCAAGAGCGATTTGAACCTCGGATTCATATTTGGATGCCATAGCTATGGCATTGGGATACCCTAGATAATCGGGAAGAGCAAGATAGTATATGTGAAGTGAGTGGCTTTCTATGATTTCTCCCATGTGCATAAGTTCCCTGCAAAGATAAGTTTTAGGATGTACATTTATGTTGAGCGCACTTTCTATGGAACGAAGAACCGCATTTTTATGAGACAGAGTGCAGATTGCACATATTCTGGGTGACATGCTCACGTCTTCTTCGGGGGTGAGCCCTTCAGTCAATTTTTCTATAAGGCGGGGGCCTTCGTATATATTGAATTGAACATCTGATACCACTTTTCCATCGATAGTGGCAGATATTCCCCCATTTCCTTCAACTCTAGCAAGGTGGTCTACAGTGATCTTTTTCATTTTGACTCCTTTTTTAGTTTGTTAAAAAAATCGACGAGCTTTGTTCCTGAATAATTTGCCATGCGCTTTTTTATGGATTTGGTATCAAAGCCTTTTTCCTGAAGCAAATAGTATTCAGAAGTAAAATTGGCACCTTCAACCGGTCCCCAGCATCCAAAACATGGCACATTGAGGTTGGGACATATAGAACCGCATCCATCTGCTGTCAGGGGGCCTAAACAAGGAATGCCTCTGTTTAAAAGACAATCATTTTCATTATATTTGCAGGTAATGCAAACAGGTCTGGGATATTTCTCAGGAAGGCTTCTTTTGACGGCTCGAGAGAAAAAATTAAGAAATTGATCTTTTCCGATGGGGCAGCCAGGAAGATAATGGTCAACCTTTATAAATTCGTCTATTGGTTTGGGTTGAATAGCCTTGGTATGAGTCATCTCAATGGTTCCATAGACTTCCTTATATTTTTTTTCCCATTCTTTGGGATCAGTGAACCGGGCTTGGATTCCCCCTAGAGTGGCACAAATTCCTATGGCAACCACAATTTCAGCTCTTTTTCTTATATCTTTGAGTTCGTTGACTTCTCTTTCTGTAGAAACAGAACCCTCTACCAGAGCTATGTCCAGTTTCCCTTCTATATGTTCACTGCTTGCCATAAGAAATGATTGGATATCAACCGCTTTAAATATGTCAAAAAGTTCATTTTCGCAATCCAGTATGAGTAAGGCATCTCCGGCACATCCGGTTAACTCATAAATTCCGATTTTTAATTTCCGGTTATTCATGTTCCCCCTCCTTATATGAGCTCTCTCATATGAATAACATCCCAGTAAGTGAACACAGGACCGTCAAGACATGTGTAAATATAATCGATAGCGCAGTGTCCGCATTTTCCTATTCCACATTTCATACGCCTTTCCAGAGTCATAAGAATCTGGTTTTTAGGGATATTAAGTTTGAGCAGCTCTTTAAGGACAAATTTATACATACCAGGGGGCCCGCAGACCAGACAGAAGGTATTGGATGGATTGAGCTTTTTAATTTTGGGAAATAGAGTGGTTACCACTCCTGTATTTTCCGTCCATTCGCCAGTGTCGTCTTTATCCACAGAAAGATAACACTCCAGGTCCTTCCTTTCTTTCAGAGAGAGAAATTCCTCTCTAAGAAGCATTTCATCTGGCTTCTTAGCCCCGTGGAGAAGTATCACTCTGCTGAATTGATCCCGGTTGTCAAGACAATAAAGTAAGACCGAACGCAGAGGGGCTGCTCCCAAGCCTCCCATAACGACCAATATGTCGTGATATTTCATTTGTTCGACGGGAAATCCATTGCCATAAGGGCCCCTGATTCCTATCATTTCGTTTTCTTTGAGCCGGAAAATGGCATCTGTGACAGTGCCTGTTTTGCGGATGCAGAATTCGAGAAGGCCAGGTCTTGATGGTGTCGATGAAATGGAAAAAGGGGCTTCTCCTGCTCCTAAAACAGAAATCATTGCAAATTGACCTATCTTATATTTGAAAGAAAGAGCTTTATCCATATCTGCAATCCGGAATTGAAAAAATTTCACATCCTTGGTTAAGTTAAAAGTGCGTACGATTCTTGCCGGTTCAGGAATGAATGGATTTTCTGAATGATTGGCTTTGTTTTCATTATTCATTTGGTTACCTCTTTATTCAATCGATTCCAAAAGGAATCCACTTTTTCTCCATCCAGGGATTTGCCCACTGTTATGACATTGATGTCAACCGGGCATGTTACGACACATCGTCCACAGCCAACACAACTGGGTTTACCGTACTTTGATATATAAGCTTGAATCTTATGGGTATACCAGAGTTTGAGTCGATCTGAGCGTTTCTCTCTAAAATTTTCTCCCCCTGCGACACCCGAATAGTTTTCTAGTGTGCAGGCATCCCAGCATCTCTCTATATCTGAATATCCTTTTCCCAGAGCAGGCCAGTCCTCTAAATTGTAGCAGTTGCAAGTGGGGCATACATTGGTGCAGGATCCGCATGCTAAACAGGCATTTCCGATTTTTTCCCACAGGGGATCATTGTATTTGAGTTCCATTAAATCACCTAGAGAGTCAAAGCCTATTTCCGTTTTGAAGGCTCCCTCTCTTAGATCACACCATTCTGTGTATTCTCTAATATCCTGGTCAGATAAATCTTGTTCAAACAAATCATCTTTAATTCTTATTAAGTCATCTCCTATGCTGGAACCAATCCATACGATGTATCTGTCATCAAGTTTGGAAAAGAAAAGATCGAATCCTTCTTTAGCGATGTGAGTTCTTGTTGATTTACACAAGCAGTTTTCATCCGGCCAGCAGGAATGTCCCAGAATAATGGTGTTTTCTCTGGACTTCATGTAATAAGGATCATAGTATACATGGGTGAAGAAGTTGTCCATGATCAGGAGGCCATGGATATCACAGGCATGAATACCAAAAATAATTTTCTTCGACACATGGGAAAAGTCTTCATTGTACCCATTTTCAGAGGCTTTAAACATGTTGATGGAAGGGGGAAGTATAATCTTTCTTGGAGGAAGAATAGTTCTTGTGCAATCGAGGTCTATCTGATTAAGATCTTCGATGACTTGAAATTTGTGTCTGCCTGAGGTTTCTTCTTTAACCGGAGCCCATAACTCTGCCTCCCTTGATATTTCTTTGAGGAAGGGATATAAATTTTCTTTCTTTAATTTGACGATTTTCATTTAAAACATCCTTTTATTTATATATGAACTTTTTTGTATTTATAAAAAAAGCATTGATTTGATGATTGGGTTTCAAATTATGCTTTTTTTTCATTTGCTTAAGGGAAGATATTTATCGAGCGTCTATTTGTCCTTTAGAATCCGTTACTCTTGAACAAATTAAGTTTTTTTTATTCTGCCAGTACGGTATGAATGATTCTATATTATAATTATTTTTTTTTAATGTCTAATGAATTTCACTCTTACTTGGCTAAAAAATGAGCTTTTCAATTCCTGAGTTAAAGATATTACGGAAAAAAATCCTATTTAGTCAATTAATATTGTTCAATAAAAATAAGATTGAATAAAGCTTATTCCACCGATCTCGATTTATAGAGATTATAACTGATTCAGCTTGTTCTTCGTGTGAAATTGTCATTTTGTTTTTTTCCGTTTCTCAAAGTATTGCTGGTGATATTCCTCGGCTCTATAGAATTCCGATGCAGGAACAATCTGAGTGACAATTGGTTTATTGTAACGGCCTGATTTTTTAAGCTCAGCCACCATTTTTTTAGCCGCTGTTTTTTGTTCCTCATTGAGATAGAATATTGCTGAACGGTATTGGGTCCCCACATCCGGTCCCTGGCGATTCAACTGGGTGGGATCGTGGATGTTAAAGAAAGTCTTTAAAAGCTCTTGGTAACTCACCTGCAGAGGATTATAATTGATTCTGACTGCTTCCGCATGCCCTGTTTTTGAAGAACAAACCTGTCTGTAGGTTGGGTTCTTTGTTTTCCCTCCTGTGTATCCGACTTCTGTGGCTTTCACACCTTCCACCTGACGGAATTTGTGCTCCACACCCCAGAAGCATCCTCCTGAAAAAATGGCTGTTTCCAGTTCCGTTTTTTTCGGCTGGTTCTTTTTTCTGTTGATTAAGGAAGAATTGTGTTCTTCTCCCTTACTGACAGGCGCTGGTTTGAAGTCGAGACAGGCTGAGTTAATGCAGTAATGCTTGAACGTTGGGGGAGGACCATCATTGAAAACATGACCAAGATGGGCTCCGCAAACAGCACAGCGAACCTCTATTCTTTTCATGCCTAGCTTGAAGTCATTAAAATAGTCCAGATGTTCCTCCTTTATGGGAGCAGTAAAGCTGGGCCATCCCGTTCCGTGGTCGTATTTTGTTTCGGAACTGAAAAGAGAAGTGCTGCATCCGGCACAGTGGTATATTCCGTTTTCATAATGGTCGTTGTATTTTCCAGTAAAAGGGCGCTCTGTTTTTCCTTTGCGCATGATATCGTACTGTTCTGGAGTCAGGATTTTTCTCCATTCCTCATCTGTTTTTGTAATTTTTTTGATCATGGTTTCCTCTCCTTTCTGTTCATTTCCGATGTCAAACGGCTTTGGTTCAGATGTTGCATTCAGAAAGATATATCCAGCCACTAGAATAGCAGAAATAATTATTAAAAGAATAATATGTCTCATCGTCTCTCCTTTCTCTTTTTCTATAAATCCTATATATAACATAGTATTTATGAGCAAAAAAGTAAAGCTTATTTTTTAAAAGTGACACGTCTTTTGGGATTTGCTATGATGGGGGACTAAAATGAAGAAGAACATCGCTTTCAAAACAGTGATTTTTGACCTGGATGGGACTCTTCTGGATACAATCGAAGATATTGCCGATTCTGTTAACAGTGTGCTTACTGATATGGGTTTATCTGGCTATTCTTTAAACCGCTACAAATATTTTGTCGGGCAGGGGATGGAACTTTTAGCGCACCGCATTCTTCCCGAGAGAATGAGAAGGAAACAAACAATCAGCGCTTTTGTTAACCGGGTCAAAGAAGAATATGGGAAAAGATGGGCACGCAAGACATATCCTTATAAAGGAATTTCTCTGGTTCTGGAAGAACTTTTTGCGAAAGGGATTATCTTGAATGTGTTATCCAACAAACCTGATGAATTTGTCAAACCTGCGGTGAGGCATTTTTTCAAAGAAATAAAATTTGTCCATATACTGGGGAGCCATCCTCAAAGACCGAATAAACCGGATCCCGCCGGAGCCCTGCAAATTGCTTCAGCCCTTTCTTTATCTCCTGAAGAGTGTGTCTATGTTGGTGATACCCATACAGATATGGAAACATCAACCGCTGCTGGGATGTTTGCAGTGGGAGTCCTTTGGGGATTCCGGACGGAGAAGGAATTGAAAGATGCCGGAGCAGCTAGAATTTTGCATAAGCCCAGTGAGCTTCTCAAGCTTTTCGAATAGAACGGTTTGAGTTCAAGTGTCTGTAAACCGTGATACAATAGTCCTGTTTTGATGATTGCAGATGTCTTTTCCTTCAGGAGTATAAAGAAAATCAATTCTGTTTTTGTAGAATTCAGCGATTTTGCGCCGTACCATTTTTAGGGTTGAGTTGAGCATCTGGTTTTCTTCTGTGAAAGGCTCTCCCAGTATGGCAGTAGCAGAGGGAATCCACCTCTGAGGGAACATATTTTCGTGTTCCCCTCCGGTGGTGAAGGCATTGATTTGCTTCTGGATCAGCTTTAAAATCGCTTCCTGCCCTTGTTTTGTTTTACAGGAAAGATTTTGTTTGTTCAACCAGGTGAGCAATGCCTCTTTATTGGGCACAATTAAAGCTACCGTATAGGGACACTGGTTGTTGTAAAGCATCATTTGTTCGATAAACTCCGAGTTGTCTATGATGGCTTCCTCAATGCCTTCAGGACTGTATTTTTCAGCATCGTTACCTATAAGCAGGCTTTTTTTTCTTCCCAATACATATAGAAATCCATCGTTGTCGAGATATCCTAAATCTCCTGTGTAAAGCCAGCCGTCTTTTAAAACTTCTTTGGTGGCTTTTTCATTTTTCCAGTAGGCAGCCATCACATTTTCGCCTTTGACTGTTATTTCACCTGTCTTTCCTACAGGAAGGGGATTATCTTTGTCATCTCTGATTTCCAATTCCAGATTTTCCGCCACTTTGCCTGAAGAACCCAGTTTATGGATTTTTTTTGAATTTGATGAAATAACAGGGGCTGCTTCGGTGAGCCCATAACCCTGGTACATAGGGATCCCTATAGCGTAGAAAAATTTCTGTAATTCAATGTCTAACAGAGCTCCGCCTCCCACAAAAAATTCCAGCCTTCCGCCCAGGTTTTGACGGATTTTTTTATATATGAGTTTATCATAGAGCAAGAATTGAGGAATCTTTATCTTTTTTTTAAAGCCTTTGCCTTTGTTCCAGCCGTTTCCGTTAAAAGCATAAGAAGTTTTTAAAGCTTTTTGGAACAAAGATTCCGCTTTGGATCCTTTTTTTCTTATGGCTGTCTCTATGTTTCTGCGAAAAGTTTTTGCAAGAGCGGGGACACTCAGCATGATAGTCGGCTTTATTTCTTTGATGTTTTTAGGGATGTTCCTCAGTGTTTCTAAAGCACTGTTGCCCTGTTCCACAGAAGCCAAACTGGCTCCATTTTTCATCATCGTATAAATACCGCATGTGTGGGCAAAAGCGTGATCCCAGGGAAGAATAAGAAGGGTGACATACCACTCCGGACATTGAACCAGAGAATTGGATTGTTCGACATTGGCAGTGTAATTTCTATGAGTCAGCAGGATCCCTTTGGGATCAGCCGTGGTTCCGGATGTGTAGCAAATATTCGCATAATCATTTTCTTTGATGTTCTGCCAGGTGGATTCGAAATCAGCTCTGTTCAATTCTAAATATTCTCTGCCTTTCGATATGACTTCATTTTTATGAATTTCTTCTGGTTCCCATTTATCCATTTCATCAAGAATGATGATTTGTTCAAGATCAGGAAGGTCATTTTTGATCTCTCTTATTTTCTCTGCTTGGGTTTCAGAAACGATAGCCATTTTACATTCTGAGTGTGCAAGCCTGAATTTAAGATCAGAGAGATCATTGATTTTTACTGAAACGGGAACGTTCACAGCTCCCGCAAAAAGGATTCCAAGCTCGCTCATAACCCAGTCATTTCTGCCTTCTGATATCAGAGCTGTCCGGTCTCCCTTTTTCAACCCCAGACTGACAAGTCCGGATGAAAAATCAAAAACTAATTTTTCCATTTCAGAATAGGTCGTGCTTTCATACTTAGCTCCCCTTTTCTCCCACATCAGGATATTACTGCCGAATTTTTGCACACTGTTTTTAAAAAGTCTTGGTAATGTTCGTTGTCTCATTTTAAATAATAAAAAGCTCCTTTCCAGGTCTCTTTAAATGAATTTTCATTTTCAATCAATGTTTGTCTGTTCAAATCCTATATAAAAGTATTATAGGGACAAAAATTATCCAGTCAATAGAAAGGACTCCGGAAATGTAAGATTTCCTCTTGAATATCTACTATTCCAGCTTTTTTTCATTCGAGTCTTTTGTAGAAATTTCCTTAATGCACACGCATCCCGTTGTTGGATAAAGGATACACCCCAGGAGTGAAAGCAGAGTGGTCTTTCCTGAGCCAGAGAGTCCTATGATGAGCAAAAGCTCATTTTTTCGGAGAGCAAGATGGGTTTCTTGAAGGGCTATATTCTCCTGATTACTGCTTTGATACTTTTTTGAAGCGCCTTTCAATTCAGCCAAAATGGATGGATCTGCTCCGAAATGAGTGACCAAAGGATTGATATCGGAATCTTTGCCTTCCCAGTCCAAGTCCTGTCCATTGTGGTAGATGCCGGTTGGAGAATAGGAGGATAAAGATATATTTTTGATGCCTGGATTCTGAAGAAGTTCATGTTTCATAGAGGAGTAGGTGTTCTTCAAAATTTTAAAGTGAATATTAATTATTTTTAGGATATAATTGTAAAATTAAAGAATAAGAAGGAGTGTATATTATGAAATATCTAAAAAATCTATTGATTCTTATATTCATTCTCTGTTTCGTTCCTTTGTCTATGGCTGATGAAGGGATGTGGATGCCTCACCAAATGAAAGATCTCAATCTGAAAGCAAAAGGCCTTCAGATGAGTCCTGAAGACTTGTATAAGAAAGACGGGACCGGCTTGATGAGCGCGGTTGTCTACTTGGGGGGAGGAACCGGCGAATTTGTCAGCCCGGCGGGACTTATCCTTACCAACCACCATGTGGCTTTTGGTGCGCTTCAGAGAGCTTCAACCAAGGAGAATGACTATATTCAGGACGGCTTCACTGCCTGGACAAAGCAGGAGGAAATTCCGGCCAAAGGTTATATTGCCGATGTTCTCCTCGGTTATGAAGAAATCACTGGGAAAATCGTATCAAAAATCAAACCGGATATGAGTTACAGGGAAAAATATAAGGTCATTGACAAAACCAAAAAGAAACTCATTGCTGAAGCGGAAAAAGCGGGAGATGATATCCGGGCAAGAGTTGCCTCAATGTACAGCGGGAATCAATACTATCTTTTCCGTTTTAAACGCCTAAAGGACATCCGGATTGTCTATGCTCCCCCGCGTGACTTAGGCAATTTCGGTGGAGATATCGATAACTGGATGTGGCCTAGACATACCTGCGATTTTAGTTTTTTGAGAGCTTACGTATCAAAAGATAACGAGGGAGTGGATTTCAATAAAAATAATGTTCCCTACAAACCAAAATCGATTCTAAAAATTTCCACAAAGGGCTTCGAAGAAGGAGATTTCTCTTTTGTCATGGGCTATCCGGGAAGAACATACCGGAATTACACACTGGCAGAGCTCAGTTTTGACTTAAAGAATATGAAAGAAAGGATGGAAATGTATAAGGATATCATTGCTTTCTTTGAACAAGCAGGAAAAGAGGATAGAGAAATCCAAATCAAATATGCCAGAATCATTAAAGGGCTCAATAATGGTTTGAAAAATTACAAGGGCAAGTTTGAAGGAATAGAGAAAATTAACTTGCTCGAGATAAAAAAAGAACAACAAAGAGACTTTATGGATTGGGTTGAGGAAAAACCAGAACGAAAGCCGAGATACGGGGATTCGCTTGAAAACATCTCCAATTTCATGGAAAAATATGCTGAATTTGATAAGAAAAACAGTCTACTAGGCCGAATGGTCAGCTCCTATTTTGGATCTGCCATCCTTTCTCAGGCATACACCATATACCGCACCGTTGAGGAGAGGGAAAAGCCGGATATGGAAAGAGAATCGGCTTATCAGGAAAGAAATATCCCTCTTATAAAAATGCGGATTCAGCTTGCTGAACGGGGTTACGACTTGGAAACAGACCGCTCTTTTTTCAAGTATCAACTGAAAAAACTCTGGGAGTATCCTGAGGAGCAATTACCGAATGCCTTGAAAGAGCTCATTGCTAAAAAGTCTGAGAAGGCGATTGATGAATTTGTGGATAGTCTCTACGACAACACCATTCTTGCTGATCCGGAAAAGAGACTCGAACTTATAGATATGACCTGGGAAGACCTGATGGAAATCGGAGATCCTTTCATTGAATTGGCTTCGAAATTGGAAGAAGAGATGAAAGAACTCCGAGAAAAAGGAAAAGCTCTGGGACAAGAGAGATTAGAGCTCAAGAAGGTTTATCTAGCCGGATTGCTGGAGAAAGCGGAAGGACGTATCGCACCAGATGCCAACTCCACCATCCGTTTCACTTATGGATTTATTGAAGGATACAGTCCCAGGGATGCTGTGTATTACGAACCGCAGACAACTTTGAGAGGGGTGATTGAAAAGGACACTGGAGAGGTTCCATTCCGTGTTCCTGAAAAAATAAAGAGTCTTTATAAAGCCAAAGAATTTGGTCCCTATATTGATAAAAATCTTAATGATATTCCTGCCTGCTTTTTGAATACCACCAGTGTGACCGGGGGCAACTCGGGTTCTCCAACTCTGAATGCCCGGGGAGAGCAGATAGGCATCATATTTGATATGACCTATGAAAGTGTGACGGCTGACTATTACGAAATACCGGAACTTCAGAGGACCATTAGCGTTGATATCCGATATGTGCTTTTTGTTACAGAAAAGTTCTCTGGTGCGGATCACATTATTAAGGAATTGAATCTGTAACAAAATCCCATCGATATCAGAAATGATCACAAAGTGAATTTAGAAGAATACAAAAAGAAAAGAGATTTTAAAAAAACTCAAGAGCCGGACGGGACTTTCCGTGATATAAAAAAGAAAGGCCTTGTCTATGTCATCCAGCGTCATGATGCCTCCCATCTTCATTATGATTTGCGTCTTGAAGAAGAAAGTGTGCTGAAAAGCTGGGCGATTCCGAAAGATCCTCCTTTAAAGCTGGGAATCAAAAGACTAGCAGTCCAGACAGAGGATCATCCTTTAGGTTACGAGGATTTTGAGGGAACGATTCCAGAAGGACAATATGGTGCAGGGGTGGTTGAGATATGGGATAAAGGCACTTATATTCTTCTTGAAAAGACGTCTTCGAAAAGGATTTTCGATATATCAGGGAAAAAATTGCAAGGGAAATACTGTCTTATCAAACTCAAATCAAAAAATGCAGATGGTAAAAATTGGCTTTTCTTTAAAATGAAATAATATCCTAATGTAGAATATCCAGCTTGGCTGATTTATATTCAAGAAAATAAAGAAATTATAAAATCTCCTTCAGGGAAAGAAAATACTTAGATTCAATTTTTTTAGTAAAAAATTGAGTCTAAGCAGCAACTGCTTTTCCCACAAGCATGATGATCGAATGAGATCACGTTTAGAGCTATTGTTACGGTTTTTTCTCTTAGAATCTATTTTTTACGCCAAAAATCCTTTCTAAGCAAAATACTCCAGGGAAATGAAAATTCTATATTGTTGAATTATAAAAAGATATCTCAGCCAAGCTGAACATTCATTAACGAACATTAATACTCTTCCAGGTGATTGAATTCAGCGTCTTCCAACCAGGTTTCAGGCCTGGAAACAAAATTGATAATATTTTCCAGAAGGAAGTAGTGTCGTTTTTCTTCTTCAGCTATCTTTAAAAACAATTCTTTCTGAGCAGAATCTTTGACTTGGGCTGCTTTTTGTTCATAAAATTCCTGACTTTCCTTTTCAATTTCCTGTGCTTTTTTGTACAATTCCTTTTGGCCTATGTCTGGTTCAATTTCTTTTTCCTTCATTTCTGTGAAAATGTTTTTGCTTTTTTTTAAAACGTCTGTTTCCTGCATCGAAGGGCTTGAATTCTCAGACATGGATTTAAAAATGTTATAATGCTTGACTTCATCATCAGCCAGCATATTGAATATGCTTTTAAGACCAGTGTTGTTGATCTTTTCAGATAAATCACGGTAATACTTTTCTCCGTCTTTTTCCATTTTCATAGCATAATCAAAAATATTCATTTTGAGCTTCCCCTCCTATTAGTTTTAAATGATATAAAAAATAAACTCCCATCAAATACTATCAAAACTTGGTTTAATTAGCAAAAATATTTCGTAATACGTAGATGTGAAATGATAATAAAATTTAAAAAATATATATCTTCTTTGTCATAAATTTATTATCAAGTCTGAAGTCTTACATCATTATATTACATTCAATTTCATCTTACGTCTTACGTCTGACTTCTTGCGATATCATCTTTACACAATATCTCAATGTTTGTTGCTTCTGATGTTAATAATATAAATTTAAAAATAAGGGGAGCTTCAACTTCAATATCCATTTACCCTGGGAGTTCATTATTATATAATAAACAGACAGTGAAGGAGGAGAAAATGAAAAAAATATCTTTGATTGTTTTATGCCTAGTATTTCTTTTAAATTTTAAAGCACCTCTTTTTTCTCATTGTGAGATTCCCTGCGGAATATATAATGACGAGATGAGGTTTGAACTAATGATGGAGCATATCAAAACCATTGAGAAATCGGTAAAACAGATCATACATCTTTCTGAGGAGAACTGGAAATTGGTCAAATCATCTGATTCTCCTGATCCAGTGAATAACAATCAATTGGTGAGATGGATCACCAATAAGGAAAAGCATGCTGAGGAGATACAGCATATCGTCAGTCAATACTTTTTAACCCAACGAATAAAATTGAATGATAAAAAGGAACCAGAAGCACAAAAAATATATATGGATCAGTTGTCCTTATGTCACAAAATATTAATATACGCAATGAAGACCAAACAGAGCCTGGATCTTTCCAATGTAAAGGAACTTAAGAAAAATGTTATAGAATTTAAAAAATTATATCTCGGCTCAAAGAAAGAAAAATAAAGGATTGGATTGATGGATGTGATTCAGGCGATAAAAAAAAGAAGAGCTTTTCGTTCTTTAAAGCCCGTTGAAATCAATAAAAAATTAGTGAATGATTTAGCAGAAAGTGCAAAACTTTCTCCGTCCTGCTTCAATAATCAGCCATGGCGGTTTGTTTTTGTGTTTGAACCGGGAATTTTGAAAAAAATGCACTCTGCTCTTTCCACTGGAAATGAATGGGCACAATCGGCGTCAATGATGATTGCTGTTTTTAGTAAAAAAGAGGATGATTGTATGATCAGAGACAGGGAATACCATCAATTTGATTTAGGGATGAGCGTGGGGTTTCTCATTTTAAGAGCAATGGAACTCGGTCTCATAGCTCACCCTATTGCCGGATTCAGCCCCAAAAAAACCAGAGAAATCCTGGGTATTCCAAAGGAATATCAAGTTATAACCCTGGTTATGATTGGAAAGCACACAGAGGAAATCAATCCTGTCTTATCTGATGATCAGATCAAAGCTGAAAAGAAAAGGCCATTAAGAAAAAGGTTGAAGGAGTTTATCTATCTGAATGGTTTTAGGGAATAATATCGTATTTATTTGATTTATATGATTCGAAACTTCGGGAAGGAGGAATTATGTCTGAGAATCAAATCCTTGAGATTTTAAAAGGAGCTATTCTTTTAGAGCACAAAGGGAAAGCTCTTTACGAATCTGTTATCCGTGCATCTCAAGTTCAAGAAGTAAAAGACCTTTTTAGTATGCTGGCAAGGGAAGAGGAAAAACACATCGAAGTCCTTAACAAACAGTATTCCCTTATTTATAAAGGGGAAGATTTTGATGTATCTGATATAAGAGATTTGCATGGAGAAACATTAGAAGCCGTCTTATCCGATAAAATTAAAGAAAATATTTCCGGAGCAGGATATGAAGCAGCCGTTATTTCAGCTGCTTTGGAGTTTGAAAAAAAATCTGTTGAGTATTATTCAGACCAAACGTCAAAAGCCCGGTCAGAAGATGCAAAAAAGCTTTTCGAATGGCTCACAGATTGGGAAAAAGACCATATGATGATGCTGGCTCGAATAGATGATGAACTAAAGGAGAAAATCTGGTTTGATAACAAGTTCTGGCCACTTGATTGAATAGAATGAAAGTTCTTGCTCTTAACCTCTAATTCTATTATCATTTTTACTAAAATTATCTTCTCTTTTCTTTTTTACTGCGTTTTTCCTTGACAGGATTCTTTTATTTTCTCTAATATTGTTTATGGTGATGTTGAAAGGGAATGAAATGAGCGAAAATGAATCAAAACCACAGCAGACCAAAAAAGCAAATTCTTATATTTGAATATTATTATTAATTTGCTTCTAATGTTGGATTTTTATGGATAAATTTGATATGCTTTTTCCGACATTTAAAAATTAATTATGAAGGAGGAATCATGAGAAAATTCGTTTTTGTCTTTATTCTTTGCTTTTTGGTTTTTTCTCTTTATCCGCCTTTCGGCTTTTCCGATGAGGTTAAGCTTGAAGTCAAGGTCAGCAGGGCCAACGTCCGGTTCAAACCCGACCTCAACGCTTCCGTTATCGGGAACGCTGCGCAAGGGACAACGCTTATCTCCAAGGAAAGGATCGGCGATTGGTTTAAAGTGGACCTACCTCCGGATGCCAACGGTTTTGTTGTTACCGGTTATATCCATCTCAGCACGGTCAATATTATAGCCTCAAAGTCCGAACCTGTAGAGCCTCCACCTCCGGCCGACGTTCCTGAATACGCACAAGGGGCACCAAGCTCCGGCATGGGTTTCGGTTTCAGGATCCTGGGAGGATTTAATTATTCATCCGGGGGCAATATCAGCGACGGCTTCGATGGTGTTCTTCGGTTCTGGAGAGAAGTTGGCTTAGCCGGCGGTCTCACAGAAGACAGCGGCTCCCTCGGTTCCATGGGTATGGGACTCGGACTGGAAGCCGACATCATCATCAACTTCACCAAAACTTTCGGTATCGGGATCGGCGCCGGCTACATCACAGCCGGGGGAAAAAGCAGCTCCACTCTCAGCAATCCAGGGGGTACGATGATCCTTGAGCAGGATGGAACCGTCAGCGCCATTCCCCTTCGCTTAAGTCTTGTTCTCACCCTGCCTGTAAGCGATATGATGAGTTTTGTGGCCGACGCCGGCGGAGGATTCTACCTGGCTACGTACAAATCCACTTTTCATTTGGAACTTTCCCCCGATTATACGGACGACCAGTTTGATACTTCCGCCAGCGGAATTGGTTTCCATGGAGGACTCGGCCTAAAAATTAACTTCAGCCCGAACCTCGGACTTGTGCTTATGGGACGGGGAAGATATGCCAAGATCAAAGGATTCGAGGGGGATTGGACACAAACCGGAAATTCGCCCACGATGTTCACTCCTGTATCAGGCCCCCTCTATAATGATGAAATATCCGCGTTCGGCAAGACTTTTTCTTATATACTCATCGACACAACAATTCCCTCCGGGGCCCAAGAAGCGGTTTTTGATTTTTCCGGATTCGGGCTGATTCTTGGCATTATGGTGGGCTTCTGACAAGGGGAAATTAAACATAAATGGAGGAGTAGGGGGGCTCATTGCTGCTTTCGTTCAAGGAACAAGAGTAATAAGAAGAGAAAAAGAGAGCAATTATAAGAAATAAAATCTTTTAGGGAACTATTTTTGGCGGGATTGTAATAACGAAAATCTGGTTTGATAACAGGTTTTGGCCTCTTGATTAAACCGATTGAATGTTATCTATCTTATCCTTTATAAGAGTCTTTTTGGAGAAATGATAGGTTTTTTCGTATTCATTCAGTTTATGCAGGGAATTCAGTATCCCCTGCGTCGGCGAGATAGAGATAAACCGCTTCTCCGAGGGCCAGATCATCTCCGTTCACGGAGACGGGAGATTAGTCTCCTTTGAGGACGGCGCAAGGAGCGAAGGAAGGGATTTAAAATAGCATTGTTTGGAATAGATATAGACAGAAGGAAAAAGTTTATTCCCTTGGCTGTTTCCCAAGAAGCGCAATCAATTCATCTGAAAGAGTTCCTCTCCAGTTGATATATTCATGACCGCCATTGAACTCTTGGAAATGGATTTTGTATCCTTTAGCCAACAACACGTCCCGCATATGCCGGTTAGCCATAACCATATTGGGGACTACACCTTTAGTGGGGTGATTTTCCATCAGCCCAAAGTCAAGGTGAAATTGGATAGGAAGGCGGGGCGAAGATACAAATTGCCGGATCAGCCACTCAGGTTCATGCTCTTTTGCCAGGCTGACCATAAAAGCCCCCGATTGAGAGAGCACATTTCTGAATCGATATGTCCGGTACCATAAGTCTGTTTCTGCAAGTTTTTTCATTCGGTTGGATGGAATGTCACCCCATAAGCCCCGGTCAATCATTATCACAACATTCTGAATGTTTCTTTCTCCCTTAAAGAGAAAAGTGACCCAAACATGTTCCGGTTCTCCTTTTATGGGCTCTATAAGGGGAGCTCCCTGTTCCTCGATTTCCTTCCAGAATTCATCTAAGGTGTGGGAGCATAATTTATCGATCTGAACGGAAAGCTGTTGAAGACGAGGACTTTTTAGATTTGAATGATTTTCAATAAATGAAAAGGAATTTAAGTTTGAAATTATAAGAATAATTGAAAGACAAACAAAAAAAGTTATCTGTACTCTTCTCAAGCGAGGATGAACGGAGTGAAAATTTATAATGAAATCCACCTCCTTATATATTTTTTCTTTCGAATATTTTTTCTTGTCCTTCTTTTAAGGAGAAATTTATTTTCTTGCCATCGAGATCGATGGTGTATTTTCCAGGAGGCAAGGGAATCCAGTTTCTGGTTGCGCTCACGCTGCCTACTTCTTTTCCGTTTTTATCATATATATAGTGTCCGTTGAAATCAGCGGATTTAACAGTGACAACTCCTGGATGAAGCTCTGTGGTCTTCCCTTTTTCTATGGTAACCGACCAGGGAATATCACCAAACATGACATCATATGTTCCAGGCAAAATGGTGATTGTGGCATCAGTCCGGCTCACGGTACCAAATGATTCTCCCGTTTCTTTTTCCAATACCTTATTTCCTGAAATGGTGGTGTTTCTTACACATAGCCACCCCGGTTCAAGAACTGTGGTCTCTCCTTTTTTAACTTCAACACTTTTCCATTCTGAATTGCCTATCTCGACATTATATATTCCTGAAGGGAGTTTGACCGTATCTTTAGTGCTGCTGATCCAGGCAACTTCTTTTCCAGTTCCCGCATCAGTTACTTTGTGACCTTGAAGTTCCGGCCCCTTGATACAAAGCCAACCTGGTCCTTCTTCTTCTTCAATTTCTTTGGCTTCTGTTTTTACAGCTTTGTTCAACATATCGATCAATTCTCCAGTGTTGGAAGCTGAGAAGTATTGGCCTCCTGTGACTTTGGAGATACATTCTAACTGTTTTTTTGTTACCGAATCCACTCCAAAACCCACCGTGTGGACGACGAGATCGACCTCTCTTTTTTCTTTTATTTCTTTGGCGGTTACACAAGGATCGCCTTTACAGGTTTCTTTTCCGTCACTGATAAGGATTATTGTGCTCTGCGATTTTGTGTTTTCAGGAAAGTCTTTCACTGCTAGATTCAAAACATAGGTTATAGGAGTGTATCCTCTTGCTTTCAATGCCGTCAGGGCTGAAATGATTTTCGTCTTGTTTGTTTTCATAATGTCAAAATCCACAAGGAGTTGAGTGTCTTTACAATCTTTTTTCTCCCTTGGCGCCTGGTGACCATAGGCTCTAAAGGATATGGTTATGTCAGCGGGTAAGTTTTCAATGACCTCTTTCACCGCCTTTTTAGCTGCGTTTATTTTAAGTTCCCCGCTTGGTAGCTGGGCATTCATACTTCCGGAGGCATCCAAAATCAATTCGATTGTTTTCGGATTATCTGTAGCGAATGAAAAACTAAAGCACATAAATAATATTGAAAAAAAAACTGAAAACAAAATATATTTTTTCATATTTCTTTCTCCTTTTGATTTTTTTGCATTCAATAATGAGCTAATATCATATTATATAAATTTTTAAGTGATTGCAATAATGAAGGAGATGAAATTCCCTGATTTTTATTTTGAATGCAATATTTTATATTTTTTACAAATTACCCCCTTAGATTTGAAAGAGCGATGTATTATAATAAAGTATAAGAATAGATAAGGAAGGAAAAAGATGGCTAACAAAAAAGTGAAAAAGACCATTGGTATTCTAACAGGAGGAGGAGATGTTCCTGGACTTAATCCTGCTATAAGAGCGATTACTCTCAGAGCTATTCGCGAAGGATACAGAGTGATAGGGATTCGTAGGGGATGGGCTGGATTGATCGATATGGTCAGTGACCCCCAAAAGGACCATTCCTTTTATTATCAGGAGCTTACTGAAGAAATAGTGAATAAGGTGGGGAGGACGGGAGGCAGTTTTTTACACACTTCCCGAACCCGTGCTTCTCATATCGCCCGTCACAGAGTGCCATCTCACCTTAAGGATAAATATACAGATGAGAACAATGATTTAACTCCGGAAGTTTTAAAGAATCTCAAATACCTGGGTATCGATTACTTAATTCCTATTGGAGGAGATGATACCTTGAGTTATGCTGTCCGTCTCCATAAAGAGGGAATAAAGCTCATTGGCGTCCCCAAGACCATGGATAACGATGTTCCGGGAACGGATTATTGCTTGGGTTTCAGTACTTGTGTGACCAGAACAATAAGTCTGACTCATGCCTTGAGAACCACAGCAGGTTCTCACGAACGAATTCTCGTTATTGAGGTTTTTGGAAGGTATGCTGGGTTCACTGCCCTCCTACCTACCATGGCTGGGGCAGCTAACAGGTGTGTCATTCCTGAATACAAATTCAATATGGAACGGTTGTGTGAACTTCTGGTTAAAGACAGAAAAACCAATCCCAGCAATTATTCAGTGGTTCTAGTTTCCGAAGGAGCGATGTTTGAAGGAGGCGACTGGGTCTATGAAAGTCAGGAAAAGGATATGTACGGACATAAAAAGCTGGGAGGTATTGGAGATATGGTTTCCAGTAAAATAAAGGAATTGTCGCCCAAATTCAATCAAGGACGCAGGATTAATATTATCAATCAACGATTGAGTTATTTGGTTCGCTGCGGTGACCCCGATTCTGTTGATTCCATTGTTCCCATGGCTTTTGGTAATTTAGCTCTTGATTTGATTCTCAGTGGAGTCTCTGGTCAGATGGTTTGCTTGAGAAATGGGCAATATGGAAATGTCTCTATAGAAGTGGTTACCAGCAAGAAAAAGGTTGTGGATGTGGAGGAATATTACAATAAAGACAGGCTGCGCCCAAGTTATAAGAGTTTTAATAAAAAATCTCTTTTTATAATGACCGATTGACGTTAATACTGTCGCTTCGAATGGAATGTTAAAAAAGTTTCCTCTCTCTAATTAGAAAAAAAGGCAGCCTTTAAGAAAAGGCTGCCTCTTTTTGATCAAAGCAGTTAAGCTCAGGTTTGATCACTCAAACCATACTTTGATGAGTTCGCCCTCTTCTCGAATCTCTATGAGAGCCATAGGGCCTGCTTTTTTGAGTTCTGCGAATATCTCCTTGATATCCACATCGTATTCATCTCTGTCGACCTTAAAGTGGTCGTCTTCTGCTTCTAAAATCAATTCGATCAATGATACAGGAAGAGTGACTTTGACTTTGGCTTTGTTTGTCTTGATATCTGTGATAAGAACTTTGAACCATTTGACTTCCTGTCCTGCCTCAAAATTCGGGTTCTCTTTAACCGCTTTCTTAATAGCTTGAAGGTCACTGTTTTTAGCCAAGAGAAACTGTGATGGTGCCAGAGTTAAAACGAACGCAAGTAAAACGAAAATTGTTATTTTTTTCATCCTTTACCTCCTAGATTTCATTTTATCCAGATTTTTATTATGGAGTCCTCGTCTTTTATCTCGAGGATATTTCCTTTCATTTGGGTGAGTTTATCCATTATTTCATCCAGGTCATATCCCTCTTTTCTCATGGTTTCTTTTTCTTCCTCCGGAATGGAGCTCAGGGCAAGATCAGCTAAAGCCCAGGGAATATTTAAAGTAAAGCTTGCCTCTTTCTCTCCTATAGTATAAACCCTTATACACAACATCTTGGCTTGAGTCTCGTATTCTTCTTCGATATCTTTCAGAGCGCTGGGATCTATTCTCAATACAGCAAGCTTTGCCCGTTCGCGGAGCTCCGGGTCTCTTTCTTTTTCAAGAATGTTCTCAATTATGGGAAGACCCTTTCTTGATATTTGTTCCTCCTTTATATAACTCAGTTTAAAGGCAGCGTAATATCTTACAGCTTTGTCCCTGCTCTGAAGAGCTTGTTTTATTTCCTTTGAGTACGACCTTATTCCATTTTCGAAGAGGCGGTAGGAAAGATCGATGATCTTTATTTCTGATTCCTGAATTAAATTTTTGTCCGCATCTTTATGCTCGATATATTTTTTATAAGTCTCTATGGCTTTTCTTTCATTCCCTTCCTGTTCTGACAGGCATTTGCCTTTATAAAAAAGAGCGTGGGAATAGCGAGGGCTTTTAGGGTGGTGAACAAGGAGGTCATCCAGTTTTTTCTGAGCCTGTTCCCATTTTTTATCAAAAATGAGTATTTTTGCTTTTTGGAATAACTCCATGTCCGACTGGGTTTGGTTGTAAGCTTGAAGAAAAGAAAGCACCATAACCATTAGAGCCAGACTTAATGTTAGTTTTTTCACTTTAGACCTCGCTTTGCTGTAATTCTTTTTTAATGAGATTTATTTTTAATATAATCTGTCTTTGTTCTATCAGCTTGCGTATCCTGGTGCATTCGGAGGGAGTGAGCTCATCGCTCATTCCCGCAAGCTCCAGAAGAAGGAGCTCGATTTGATCGCATATGGCTTTCGCTTTAGCCATATGATATTGATCAAGCTGCTGGTTCATGTATTTTTTCTTGGAGAGAAGCTCGCTTGTTTTTTCTTCCATAAATTCTCTCTTCCAGTCATTTGCGGCATTTTCAGGCTGAGTTTGAACAAAATCAAGAAGCAAATATTTACTCTGTTCCAGATAATCCAGTGTTTCGCGCCGCGCCATCTCCACGTCCATGGTTTCGAGGAAATCTTTTGAGACAATGAAATGGGTGGAGGACATATTTTCAGGACTGCCTTCAGGGTGGAGAAGTATAAAAGTCAGGGCGCCGCCGATAATGATTCCTGCTAAAAGCGCTGCGTAGACCGGTGCTAATTTAACTGTGAAAAGAGAGTTAAAGAGTTTTTTGATTTTATGTTCTTTTTTTTGCTTATGGATTTTTGGTAAGACATTATCAGCGATTTGAGAAGGAAGTGTTTCCCAGTTGACTGATTCCAAAGCCTCGTCTATATCTTTTTTGAAGGTATCGGTACAGAGAAAAACATTGTTCAACTCCTCATATTCACGCCGGCATTCCGAACAAGATTCAAGGTGAGTTTTGATTATCTGTTTTTCCTTTTCATCGAGTTCCTTATAAATATATGCCAGCAAGTCTTTTTTTATTGATTTGCAGTCTGTCATAACTGCCTCCCTAAATATGGGTTTATGATATTTCTGAGGTTATGGACAGCTTTGAAATTGAGAGATTTCACCGTGCCAACAGAAATACCCAGTGTTTCTGCGATATCTTTGTATCGGAGTTCATTGTAATGCTTCATGACAAATATCATGCGCTGTCGTTCCGGGAGTTTTTTTAAACATGTTGAGACTATTCTTTTCATGTCTCTATCTGAATTTTTCTCAACGTTGTTTTCATCTGTAGAGCGCAAGTCGTCGATGTTTGTGCTGGATAAAGATTTATACTCGTGCTTTTTGTGGTTTTTTCTATAACGGTCTATGCAGAGATTTTTAGCGATCTGTAGGATCCAGTTTTTAAAACTTTTTCCTTTTTTGTAACAATGCATTTTATTGTAAATCTTTAAAAAAGTATCCTGAACAATATCGAGAGCGTCTTCTCTGTTCTGGAAAAAGCTGTAAGCCAATTGAAAAACATTTTTCTGATACATTTTTGTTATTTCCATAAATGCGCCTCTATCTCCCTTTTTAGCTCTCTCAGCAAGAACATAAATATTTTCTTTGTTCAATGAAGCAGCTTGGCTCTGCATTTCCAAATCGCCTAATTCCTTTATCTCTTGTTTTTGACTTTCCTAATCTATCCAGATGAGGACTTTACTGTCATCACTGTCAACTTCAAGAAGCATGCCCGGTCCTATGTCCTTGAGATTTCTGATTTCACTCAAATTAAAATCACAGTCTGTATCGATATCATAAGTATCACAATGATCCATACAGGTGTCAATGAGCCACATAGGTGCTGCAATTTTTATGAGCTGAAGATCCGATTTCTCATAGACTAATAAATGAATATCGGAAACTGGTCCTTTTCTATCAGGAAATATCCTGTACAGTCTTTCGATCTGCCGGTAAGCTTCTCTAAAATACCCAATTGGGTTTTTTATGTTTTGTTTGATTTCAACACAAAAACACCCGCTCAGTAAAAGGATTGCAGGAATTAAGGCACAGATCATCATCCATTTTTTTGATTTTGAAGTTCTTGTTTTTACTTTGTTCATCATTTTTTCACCTCAATAAGATTTTTTTCATTATATGGTCTGTCTTTCAACTGTTTCTACGGAAGAAAAACAAAAAAGGTTCACTCTGGATTCAAAATTGAGATCATGTTTTGAATTTTTGTTTATTTTTATCCATAACGTAAACGAAAAAAGATGAGATAAGGTTTATGGGAAATAACTTTATTATTTTATTAGCTGGAAAATGGGGTGAGTTTGATTCATGATTGGATATAGAGGAAAGGTTCAAGGATTATATTAATAAAAATTAGGTGAATGGGTAAAGTGTCCCTAATTAATGATATTTGTTTTCCAGCTGAATTTAAAAGCTTTTTTAAGGGATTTCTCTCTGAGACTGTTTTTCTCACCCGGAGAAAGATTGAGTATTTGTTCTATGGATTTTGCCAGGGCTTCGGGATTGTTGACCGGAACTGTTTGCCCTATTATCAACTCCTTCAGCGATGGAATATCGGTTGCAACCACGGGCAACCCGCATCCCATTGCCTCCAGGGCTGCCACAGCAAAGCCTTCATCTCGAGAAGGTAAAACACTCAATTCCGCAATATTATGAAACCGGGCGAGCACATCCTGGGTGATATGACCCATAATATGAACGTTTTGATTCTCCTCTTTAGTAGGAGGTCTGCCCAGAACATCTTTGATATCTCCTGAGCCAAAAAGAAGAAGTGTGAATGGATGCTTTTTTTGCAGTATCGTGTTGGCTCTTAACAAAACATCCACACCTTTAGTTTTGGACATCTTTCCGCCGAAGGTGACAACCGGAAGGGAGGGATCGGCGTTAATTCCGAAATCGTGGAAAATTTTAGGTTTGGAAAGACGAAGGGGTCGGAAAATTTTGTTGTCGTAGCCATTGGGGATGACAATCACTTTCTCTTCTTCAACTCCATAGAGCTTGATGCAGTCTGCTTTCAAACCATTTGAGATGGAAAAAATATAAGCCGCATTTTGGGCACATGATGTGGCATAGGGCTGCATACGGGGATCATAACGAAATCCCATCTGATTGGAATTGTGAGCTCCCGCAATATAGGAGCATCCCAGTTCATTCAGTACATATCCCATCAACCAGATGTGTTCGGTTTCTATAACATCCGGTTGGAAATCCTGAATGGTTTTTTGGAGGTAATCTTTCAGAAACTCTATATATATTGAGAATTCATTCTTGGACATGTCTTTGAAAGTCCAGGCGTTCTTCAGATTCCTGGGATTGGGATCTGGAACAATAAGAGGAAAAGTGGGAAAATTGATTCCTTGATATTCGACAGGAAACTTGATGATTTGATACAAATCAGGATTGCCGTAATATTTGTCTGCATCCGGAGATGGCAAGCCGAGGTCAGGAAAGATAACCTTGACCCTATGTCCGAGAGCCAGAAGTTCCTGAACCACACCGTCAACCACAGTTGCGGCTCCGGTTCCCCAGGGTCCTGTTATTGTGAAGAGGATTTTCATTTTAAGAACATCACATATTTCGTTTTTTACGGGAAATGTATACTTTCCAGGCAATGATCATAGCAATGCCAATCGCTATCCCAATCAAGCACCGGCTACGGATGGCGCTGGCTAACTGGGGATCATTAGCAAAAAATGAAATGACGATTCCAAAGATTCCCGTTGCAAAAATCATGATAACGCCGCAGCCCACAGCAGCTCTTATCATACTTAGAGGTGATTTTCTCACACCTGTTTATATCACAACAGCAGAATTCCTTCAATAAAAGATACAACAGTCGCAAATCCCAGGTTTCACAAAAAATGTCAGGTTTATATAAAAAGGAGAATATTAATATTGAGGAGGTTGAACATTTAAAAGCGATTATAATTTGTGGTCAAGCAGCATAGAATATTCTTGAGTATTCAAATTCGGACGTTTTGTGTTCATTTATGCACAAAATACAAAGATTTTTCCAATTTTTCCCAGTAGAAAAAATTGGCATGTTTTTTGCGATTAAATATCTTTCAGGATCAATTTAGAGAAAGTTAAAAGCTCAAAAGAAGCGGTGGGAGCTTACTTTGAGTTCAGTTTGATCAAACAGACATTAATGTCCATGTCATGGAAATTGCACGAAATGAAAAAAAATAAAAATAATAAATATAGAATGATAAGCAAAAAGACAATGCCGTTCCAAAAAAAATGGAGCCAAAACAGATAATGAATGTCATTCAATCCATAGAAAATCAACTCAAAATTCTGGAAAAATCAATTTCCAGGGATTTTAAGAAAGCAATACCTGGACATGGAAAATCAACTGATAAAAAACACGAGTTTTACAGCAGGCAGCATTTAGGAAATCTGATATTGCAATGATATAGGAGTGGATTGCCCGGTCAAGTCAGGTAATGACATGTGTTGCCAGATCCGGGGATCAAGCCCTACAGCTAACTATTTGAAAGGATCCCACCTCACAACAAGGCTTTCATAACCTTTAGGAAAATATTCCCTGAAAAGCCTGTAATAGTGAAGTTCTTTGGGAGAAAAAAGTTTCAGACCGGTTTCAGTGTTAAGATTGTTTTTGTATTCCTCTTCTGAGACTTTATCAGCTGTGAGTTCATCCATAAGATCATCCACTCCAGATCCTCCTGCAAATCTCAGCTTAGGCCTGTTTGCAATTTCTTCAGGGAGCCATCCTTTTAAAGCTTCTCTCAGAATCCATTTTTCGATGTCTCTTTCCTGTTTTGTATCATCATGAACCTTAAGGTCCATGGGGATTTTGTTGCTGAATTCGACCACTTCGGGATCAAGAAAGGGTGTGCGATAGTTGACAGAATTTGACTGCCATCCTCGATCCAGCCTTCTCAAAGCGGTGTTGTAAGCGATGTACACCAGCTTTTTGGCAATTTTTTCTTTTTCTTTCACATCAGGAATGTCTTTGAGTTCCCTGAAGTATCCGCCAAAAAGTTCATCAGCACCTTCACCCACAAGAATACAATTTGTGTAATCTGATATCATTTTTGATGTATAGAAATTTGCAATGGCACCGGAAACGCAATCCTCGTCGAACGTTTCCATATACCAGACTGCTTCGGGAATCAATGTTTTGATATCATCATCTGTGATTTCATAGATATAATGTTCTAAGTCCAGAAATTGGGCCATTTGTTTTGCAAATTTTATATCTTTACTTGGATATCTTTTTATGGTTGTGCTGAAAAGTTTTATTTCAGGATCGATAGACTTGGCGATGGCAGCGATTATGGAACTATCCAAACCTCCGCTGAGGGATACACCTTCAACAGCTCCATCATTCATTCTTTTTTTAACAGATTTCACCATGAGTTCTTCGAGTATTTTGGAAGCTTCGCCCGGAGTTTTAAAATCCGGTACATCGGGAACAAAGATTTTAAATTGTTGAAGTCCTTCTTTTGTGGAATAGTAATGTCCTGGCATGAGTTCATCCACTGACGAAACATGTCCGAGGAGCGACTTGGCTTCTGAAGCAAAATAAAGACAGTTATCCTGGTATTGATATATCAAAGGTCTTGCACCGACTGCATCCCGGACGAGGATTGTTTCATCATTATCTATAATGGCACATGAAAAACTTCCATCTAGTTTTGAAAAACACTTTTTTCCCTCTTTCATATAGAGTTGTCTCACATATTCAACATTTGACATTCCCTCAGGAATTGAGTTGTAAATATCTCCATCCATTAAAACCAGAGGTTTCTCTTCTCCGGATAATGCGGGTGTGGAGCGGTTTGAAAGAGAAAGCTCGCCGGCAGCAACGCCACCATCTGAAAACACCTGAATTTTAGATCTGTCAGGACCTCGGTGGTGAATTTTATTCAACATCTCTTCAAGATGTTTTTTTTCAATATTTTTTCCAATGATTCCTGTTATTGCGCTCATATTAAATCTCCTTTTTTGTTTTAAATTTCCTTTAAGTTCTTAGTCACATCAAAAGGTCTTTTCCAGCTTTTTTGAGCTTTTTCCCTTTCAATTAAAGTGTCAATATTAGAGAAAGCATATTCAGAAAATTCTTCCTCAGTCTCTTCTTTTATGATTTTTCCTGAAGGAAGAAGATAGAAAGCAAAATTCTGGTAGCGGCATTTGAATTTTTCGCTGGTTCCCCCTCCGCCACAGCACACCAGAGGGATTATATTCTCAATGGCTCTAGCACTTACCAGGCTTCTGACATAGGGAATGTATTCATTTTCCTCTTTAAAGGGAGAAAAAATAATTTTGGCACCCTTAAATACAAGGTTTCTTATAAGCTCAGGATACCAGATGTCATAGCAAATTGATATTCCAAAAGGAATCCCGTCCAGTTCAAAGAGAGGGAGTTTTTTGCCGCTTCCAAGGCCTCGGAGCGTTCGGTCTGTATGGCTGAGTTGAATTTTTCTGTAAGTGCCGACAAGATCACCGGTTTTGTCTATAATTAAGCAGGTGTTGAAATAATTCTCCTGTGATTTCTCTGTGAGGTTCCCTATGATGTTCACAGAAAACTGCTTGGATTTGTCCTGAAGCCAGCAGGTTATTTCACCGGGAATCTCTTCAAAATATTTGCCATCCGCATCAAAAGAATCCTCGGGGAGAAGAACAAAATCATTATTTTTTGTCTTCTCCAGCATTTTTGAAATTTTTGTTTTGTTTTTTTTGACACTTGTCTCATAATTGAAACAAAAAGTTGCGATTTTTATCTGGTTCATTTGCATCTTTCAGAATGAGATTTAATTAAGGATTTGATTTTTAATTTTCTGAACTTCTTCAAGATTGAGGCTGCCTTCTATTTTTTCCCCCATATAAAGCCATCCTTTCCTTAAACCGGATCGAGCTTCTTTCATGAATTTGTTACCGCTGTTTCCTGAATTTATGGCATCATTTATTAACTCCGAATAGTAATTTATATTATCCTGAGTGAATTCTTCACTTCCTTTGATTATAAAATCTATTCTGTTAGATATATCATTTTTGATGTGAGGTTCCACCTTGACTCCGAACATTTCCAGTGAATCACAAACAGCCTTTTGGGAGATTTTCTCGATGTTGTAGTAGGAAGATTCAGAAAAAAGCTTTTTTATATGAGAGATTATTTGATTGTCGATGATATATTGTTCAGGACAGACTGTCATTACCTGTTCAAGCATTCCAAGGGCGCTGTTTATGAATTGGGCTCCGCTGGCAGATTCGAATACACAAGAAAGAGTCTTTTCTGCCACAGCTTGAGGATTAGGCTCTTTTTCGTCTGAAACAGCTGCTGTTCCACAGCAGGGGATTTTATAGTGATAGGTCATATCTGACATGATAGCTATTCGTCTTATGCTTTCAGGCTGACACCATCGGGGTGACGCATCAACAAGAAGATTTGAAGAAATGGGGATTCCTCTGTAAAGCACTTGAGCTCCAGGCTTAACCAGGTTAGCAAGGACGATGGCTGAAAGCATTTCTGCGTTCAGTTGAATGATTTCACCCACCTCTGACAGGGGAGAAGTGGTTCCAGCCTGGGGGCAGCTTGAAATAGAAACAGGAATGTCATGTTGGATAATGCTTATGAATTTGTCTATAGTTGAACTGACCAGGCTCAAAGGGCTTTGAATGACACAGGAGATGAAGGATATCAAGGATTTATCCTGAACCATGTCAATGATTTCCGGAAGTTTATCCAGAACAAACAAGTTGGCAAGATTTATATGCTTTGTTGTGTTTTCAAGAAAGATTTCTGTTTTTTTTAAATCCATTATGTCTTCCGGCACGTCCGGTTCAACGGGTCTGGTGATGAAATCCACGTTATCCAGTTTCTCGCAGAGTTTGATAATATCTATCAAATCCTGAGTGACAGCAGGCTTCTTTTTAAAGATTCCGTCTTCAAGATGGAGCACATTCAATGCTTGTCCTCCTGTTCCGAAATAAACAAGAGGATTCTCTGGATCAATAACAATTTTGTTATCCGGATTTTTGGCGCCAAGAATTATCTTTTTTGCTGTCTGGTTGATTGCTTTATCAACCATTTTTTTTGGAATCTTTATCCTTCCCTTTTCGTATATAGCTCCTTCTTTTTTAAAAAGGTCAATGGCTTGTTCGTTTGTAATTTTTACTCCTGTTTCGCTTAAAATTCTGCAGGAGCCATCATGAATAGTCTGGCATTCGTCTTTACTTAGAAAAGAGTATTTGTGTATATTCATTCCTCTAGACATTGTTTTTTTCCTCTCATTGTGTCAACGTCAGGAAAAATCATGATAATTCTTCCAGTTTGTGTATGGCGTCAAAGGCATCTTCAGCATAGAGATCAGCTCCGATTTTCTTTGCGAAATCCTGAGAAACAGGAGCTCCGCCTATACAGACTTTCACATTGTCGCGGAGCCCTTCTTTGTTCAAGAGTTCTATGACTTTACTCATGCCCTCCATGGTTGTTGTTAAAAGTGCGGAAAGACCAATGAACTTTGCTTCGAATTCTTTCGCGGCACTCACTATTTTTTCAGGCTTAACGTCTGTTCCTAAATCTGTAACTTTAAAACCTGACCCATTGAGGATGGTGGCAACTATGTTTTTTCCTATATCGTGCATGTCCCCTTCTACTGTTGCGATCACAAAGTTTCCCCGGTTTTCTGCTTCATCTTCAGCTAATAATGGCTCTAAAAATGTTGTGGCTTCCTGAACGCACTCGGCTGAAGCCAGCATATCCGGTATTATATAATCTCCAGACTCGAAACGGCGTCCCACTTCTTCCATACCCGGAGTGATCGCTTTGGATAAAATATCGGAAGCAGGCACTTTTTCTTCGATTGCTTTTTTGACAAGTTCTATAACCCCAGGTTTTCCCGCCATCTTGCCATCATAGCCTTCATCATCAATATCTACTTTTCCAGATATGACATTCTTTTTTATTTCTTCTAATATGTTACTCATATTAATCCTCCTTTAACGTGATCTATTCATAAAAACTGACGGCACCATTAACAAATACCATCTTAGTTCTTTCATTTGATGTCTTGCTTTATTGTATTTCATATTACCTTGGACATCTCATGTTTTATCATACATTTTATTATTAGCCCGATACGGGGATCGGGCCCTACAGAATAGATAACATTCACCTGAGCTATCCATAAAAACTGACATATGGTTATTTACTTTTTTTAGGCTCATCAAATTCTCCATTCCTCACAGCTCTAATATATTTGCGGCAGTGCCTGTCTTTTCCCGATATCAATTCTCCCAGTAATATAGCCTGCCTTATTGATTTTTTTGTGGGGTCACATATCGCAGAGTCCAGTCCATGAGTAATGGCTGAGATAATCAGAGCTCCATTGACTTTAGATCTCTTCAACAGTCCGAAAGCGACATTTGAAACTCCCATGGTCGTTTTTGCTTCAGGGAATTCTTTTTTCACTTTGGTCAAAGTATCCAATGTGATTTTCGCACAGCCATAACTAGCGGAGATAGGCATAACCAGAGGATCAAAAAAGATTTTATCCTCTGGAATTCCCGCTTTCTCTGTTTTTTTGTGGAGTTCATGGCATACCAAAAGACGATCTTCTGGAGTATTTGGGATTCCTTCAGCTCCCATTGCCAGGGCAATAATTCCTGCTCCATGTTCTGCAGCTAAAGGAAGAAGCGAATCGAGAATATGATCGTCGTTTTTAACAGAATTGATGATCCACGGACGCCTCTTATTGATATATTCTGCTGCTTTTTCAATGATCTCCGGATTATCTGAATCGATGCTTAAGCTCTTTTCGGTTGTCTCAAAAGCAATATCTATAAGCCATTTCATATCACTAATTTCTTTGTCTTTATCTCCAGTTCCAGTCCCTGCGTTCAAATCTATATAGTGGGCACCGGCTTTATCTTGTTTTTCAATTTGGGTTTTAATGGCTTCTTTATCATGAGAATGAATAGCTTTGGCTATACTTTTTCTTGTTGCGTTTATTTTTTCACCTATAATAATCATTATTACCTCTCAACTTAATTGTTTTATATATTTCCTTTTTGCAGGAGCCCTGATTCCTCTGCTATTCGGGGAGTGATGCTTTCCCACATCAGAGGCATAAGATGAATCCCTTTTACGCCTTCTATTTGTTTGAGTTGTTTAATTGTTTCCACAGCGATTTGCACACCCTCTTCTTTAGGCTCTTTGGCTTTATCCAGGCGCTGGATGATGTCTTTTGAAATCTGCATTCCGGGAACTTCTTTTTCCATATAAGTGAGGGCTTTAACTGATTTCACCGGCATCACTCCTGCTAAAATCGCAACCTTTTCATGTAAGCCCTTTTTTCTAACATCGTTCATCCACTCACGAAACCTGTCGATATCAAAAACAGGCTGGGTTTGAATAAACTGGACTCCTGCACGGATTTTTTTCCCTAGGCGAAGAACCCGGAAATCAAACGGTGGGGCAAAAGGATTGGCTGCTCCTCCTATAAAAAGGGAAGGAGGTGTTTTTATTTTTTCTCCTGAAAGAAAAAATCCTTGGGTTAAATTTTTAGTCATGGCGATCAACTGTATGGAATCAAGCTCAAAGACACCTTTTGCTTCCGGATGATTGCCAAAACGCTGATGATCTCCGGTCAGACAAAGAACATTTTCAATTCCCAACGCAGCCATTCCTAATAAATCACTTTGTATGGCTAATCTATTGCGGTCTCTACAGGTTATTTGAACCACAGGTTCCAGTCCTTCCTCAAGAACAATTTTTGCCGAAGCTATGCTGGAAAGCCGAACAATGGCGGTCTGATTATCTGTGATATTAACACCGTCTGCGATATCTATGAAATGCTTGGTTTTCCTGCGTATAACATTTCCATTACTGCTCATGGGCGGTCCTAATTCTGCTGTGAAAACAAACTTTCCGGCATTAACTTTTTCTCTAAGTGACATTTTTATCCTTTTTCCTTTTGAAGAAGATGGGAGGCTCTATCCTTTTTTTGAGAACGTTGAGCCAGGCTGAGGTTTTTTCCAGATTCCAATTATGAATCTTTTCAATACGATCCAAAAGGAAGGTTCTTCTAAAAAAACGGTTGCGACTGTAAATCAAATACCAAATGCATTTTCTCTCCGGATAGACCTCGCAGGATCCGTCAGCTCCTGTTCCCCCGCAAGGTCCATTCCTTAGACGTTTCGGACATCTTTGAGAACAGACAAAACCTGTATGGCTTAAAATACATTGCCCACAGTGCTGGCACCTGAAAAGAGGAACTTTTACGATATCCTCAAACAGAAGCAATATCCTGGATAAAATTTTTTCTTTTCTGCTTGGTTTTGTTTGTTCAAGCGTAGCAATATTCATAGAATTGTCTTCTTTTGTGGAAAGTTCTTCTTTTTTTGTGTTTTTGTTCATTTTTTAATTGTTAACTGAGTTTATTGACAGCATCAAATGCGTCTTCGCAATAGAAATCGGCTCCGATTTTTTTTGCGTATTCTTCAGAAACAGGAGCTCCTCCGATAAATATTTTGACTTTATCCCTCACACCGGCATCTTTCAACTTGTCTATAACATCTTTCATCCGGTTCATTGTTGTGGTAAGAAGGGCAGAAAGTCCCAGATATTTAGCATCAGATTCCGAGATCGCATTGACGATTTTATCAGCGGGAACTCCTGTTCCTAAATCAATCACTTCATAACCTGATCCACGAAGGAGGGTCGCCACTATATTTTTTCCTATATCGTGAAGATCGCCTTCGACGGTTGCGATGATAAACTTATCCAGACGTTTGGTGCCTGAATCAATAAGCAGTGGTTCAAGCAGCTTCATGGCTTCACTCACACATTCAGCTGAAGCCAGCATATCCGGTGTCAGGTATTCACCGGATTCATAAAGACGGCCTACTTTTTCCATTCCTTTGTTAATGCTTTTTGTTACAATATCTGAGGCAGGTATGTTTTCTTCGATTGCCTTTTGTACAAGCTCTATCACTCCAGGTTGTCCCGCCATAGTTCCGTCAAAACCTTCGTCCTCACTGTCTATTCTTCCTGATATGATGTTACCTTTTATTTCTTCAAGTAATTTATTCATAGGTTCACTCCTCCTGAGATCAAATATTGTTGATTTCAAAATATTCCCTGGGTAAAAGACCGGGGATTTCTTTATATATGTTTTTAATTAAGTCATCATCTAATTTTTCTCCGGGTGTCTTCAAAAGATTCTGGAGTTGATGATAAGCTTTTTCAAGAACTTTATCTTCTTCATCGGATGTTTCAAAAGGATAGGGAGAACTCACCAGCCCTTCTCTCAGGGCTTTACGAATATGTTTGGCAAAGAGTTTTGTTTTTGATGATGTAACCTGTCTGATTTCTTGGATAGCGTTTTCAACTTCTTTTTTATTGAAACATGGTTGCCTTAATACTTGCTTGATGATATTCAAATGGGCATCATCAAGCACTGCTTGAAGGGGAGAAAAAATATTTGTTTTATCCAGGAGGCCTACAGCATAGTGAATATACTGGGCTCCCGCTGCCGCTACTTCAGTCTGAGCAAAGAGCTTTTCAACCGTAGCCTGAACTCCGGGAACTTTAGCATCTCCGACTCCTGCTGATGAATAACACGGTATTCCATAATGTTTTGCCATCTGTATACAGTCAATGTTATAGTGTATAAATTCAGGAGCTCCATAGAGGTCGTGAAGGGTATCCAACCTTGCCCTCACAGGGACAGCGCCATATAACATCGGGAATCCGGGGTTAACAATCTGGCCGAGGGTTATCCCGGCAAGGATCTCTGCATTGATAAGGGTAACCATTCCTTCTTCTTTTATGGGAGCGGTTGAGCCCCCCTGAGGAGAGCTGGATATAACCACTGGAATCCCTTTCTGAGCAATTGTGATCAGTTTTTCGGCTGTGTCATTGACCATTTGAAGTGGGCTCTTAATGAGACAAGTTATAAAAGATATGATTGGGTTTTCTTTGAGTTTTTTTTCTCCTCCTGCAATGATTCCAGCTAATTTTAACACATCATCAAGGTGTTCCAAGGTAACCAGTCCAGCTTGAACGTGTTTTGTCATATACATTAAAGATGCGAAAAAGATATTGACATCTTTATTGTCAGGATTGATTTCTTTATCCTGAATATTGATGTTCCGGATGAAAAAGTCCACATTTTGTAAAGTGTTGCATAGTTTTGATGATTGGCAGAGTTTTTTAATGGAACCCCGTTCTTCAATATATTCAGGTTTATATATGACATTGGAAGGATCATCCTTTTTCACATACTGGGAAAGAAGAGTCTTCTGATATATATTGGTTTCAGAGCCTGTGCCAAAATAAACCTTTGGAACATCAGTATTGAGAATTAAGCGGTTCTCAGGTTTTCTGGCTCCCAGAATAATTTCACGGGGAATGCTTTCAACGGCTTCTAACACCACTTTAGAGGGGAATCTTATTTTCCAGGAGTTTTTATTGCTATTTTCAGGCTTGACTTGACATCCAGCATCGTTCAGCAGAGAAGCAGCATGTTCGTTAAAACATGTGATGCCAGGATCATCCAAAATTGAAAGCGAAGCTTCATGAATTGAATGAATTTGCTGTTTGTTTATCCTTTGTATTGGGTTTACCAGGAATCCTCTTTTATAATTCGTATTCATTTGTATCTCCTGATTTATGTTCCATTCTATTTATCAAATCCATTTCCCTTCAATTCATTTTGGTAATATAAAAAAATTGATGGTGTATTGCTGTTTTTACATTTTTCTACTGAAGAAAGTGTTCTGCTTTCATATGGGGAAAAGAGTCTATCAATTCTTTAATGGCACTTTCTTTTAAATAGAAATTTTTTTTGTCTGAAAGTATTTTTTTCACTATCTCATGGGCTTTTTGGGCTGTTGTTCTGCTTCCTTTTTCAATCCAGTTTTTACGACTGTCTCTGTCACTCAATTTTGTAAAGAAATGCTCTTTGTACATAAATCTTCGTGTATGCCTATCTGCTATAAAGCTTCCTCCGGGACCAGCATTACGGATTGTATCAAAAGCCAGAGTTTTTTCATTGACTTGAATTCCTTTAACTGCTCTTAAGACCATGCCAAGTATTTCGTTGTCCATGACAAGTTTTTCTTTACTCACGGTTGTCGCAAATTCCATAAGACCAGCTGCATCGTGGATAAAATCTCCTCCTGCAAGAGCCACAAGCAAATTGTTAATAGCTGTTTCATAACCACACTGTGTGTCCAGAGTTTTCGAATCGCTGATGCCTGCGGTCGAATAAAAGGGAAGTTTATAATATCTGGCTAGTTGAGATGTGGCTGCATTGATCATTCCGCTTTCAACAGGTCCTCCTAAATAACCGACATCATAGAGATTGACTGAAGTGGCAACACTTCCGTAAATGACCGGAGCTCCAGGATTGGCAAGCTGGGTTAAAGCGATATTAAAAAGGCCGTCGCAGTTTTGGATAACTAAAGTTCCAGCAAGTGTTACTGGTGCTGTTGCCCCGCAGAGCGGTTCCACCGGCACAGCTGTAGGAATTGATTTTTTGGCGAGTTTGATCATAAACTTCCCGTATTTTGTATCCAGGCGAAGGGGGCTGATTCCGCATGCTATCATAGAAATGAAAGGCTTTTTCCTTAAGGCTTCAGCACTGCCGGCAATTTTTTCGGCTGTAGAAATAACATCATCGATTCCCTTTGATGTATAAATTCCTCCCATTATATGTTTGGATGTGAAACACATCCCAGCAATAAACCGGTTGATATCGACATCTTTGACAGGTAATTCATTTGGATATGTTGGTAAAAGCATCAAATGAATATTTTCAAGATTATCTACTAATCGGATGATATCAATGAGGTCTTTCATGTTTGATGGTCGTTGTTTGCCTGAGGTAAAATCAAGAACATTGAGTGCAGTTCCTCCGGTTCCGAAGTAAACATTTCCAGCCCCAAGAGTCAGATTGTTATGTTCATTCCTACTGTAAAGAGTGATCTCTGAAGGGGCCGAAGAGATGATATCCATAAGGAGGGATTCCTTGAATTTGACTATTCCTGTTTCAGAGTCGACAGAAGCTCCTGCTTTTTTAAATAGTTTAAATGCTTCGGGCAATTGAACTTCAACTCCAACGTCTTCCAGTACCTGCATACTTGTATCATGGATGTTTTTGATATCTTCTGGAGTGAGGGGAAGATATTGCCACCTATGTTGTTCTGTTTTTTTTGTTTTGTCGATTTTTTTATCCATTTTATCTAATTTGTCCTATGAAAACATTGAGTTTTTATACATTTGGTGCAGGCATTTCTAATTTGATTTTTTGCTGAAATTCCTATAACACCGGATAACGATTTTCTTGGGGACATCAATGCAATCTTAGATAGATCAACATCAATGATTTCACTGGGAAGAAGTTTGAATATTTTATCCTGTTCACTCACAGGCCAATCGCAGTAACCAGGGCTGTAATGTCTGGTTGTTACTTCTCTTATATTGAGTTCGTAATTAATTAAATTTCGGAGGTATTTAGCCGTGGATTCGGTAGCTGCAGAAGCGGCTGCATCCAGTATGAGACCGTAATTCGGACGCTTATTCATCTGCTTAAGAATCATGCGGTCCACTTCATATCCCAGAGTGAGTAAAAAAACCGCTGCTTTATCACAAGAGCTTAAACTCAGTGCCAGTATTTTGCTTTTAAAGGGAAGTGCTCCTTCTAAAGAAATGAATCCATTTTGGTTTTTTATTGGCATTACTCTGTAAATAGCTCTTGCTTTTGCAAGCTTAAAAATTTCTCTCTTTGCTTTCTTTATATTATTTAAAATTCTTTTGGATACCATTTTATTTTTATTTCTGCCAATATGCCTCAGAATAGATGTTTTAGAAATATTTACGGGTATGGAATTGATTTTAATTAATTTCATTTACTTCCTCTTTATTCCATCTATGAGCTCAGTATTAATGACATATTCCTGACTTTCTGGATCCTTTATGCCATCATCAGAGCCGATTGTTTGAATGATGTAGTTAAGAGCCGATTGGATATCTGAAATTTTTTTCTGTTTGAGATTTTTGAGTTCCCTTGCCAGTTTTTCTTCGATTAGATCAGGTAATATTTTTCCGTATTCCTTACCTTTTTCGGTTAATTCTATGAGAGTTGTCCTTCTGTCCAATTGGTGTCTTGTGCGTTTAACAAGTTCTTTTTCTTCAAGACGGTCTATAATTCCAGTGATGTTTGAAGGAGTCACATTTAAATTGCGGCTTAGTGTTGCTGATGATAGAGGGTGTTCTGATGAGTAAAGCGATTTGATCACAAGACTCTGGGGACCGGTGATTCCGTACTTTTTAGCCATATTTCTTGAATCATGATAGATCAGGCTTACTATTTTTCGAAGCGCCCAGACTATACTTTTTATATTATAATCGACCATTTTGTATGCACTCTCTCTCTTTGAGATATATTAAAAATTTGATGATTCGAAAATAATATAGCATTTGAAACTTATATTGTCAAGGTCTAAATTATTAAGACCTTAATTATTTAGGCCTGAAAAATAAAAAACAAGTAGATAAAAAAAAGTCATTTCTTTATTATTTTGTTTAAATGCTACTATTTGCGATTAAGTGTTATTTATGTTAAATTTAAGACTATTTAATTTCAAATAAAAAGTGTTCAAATGCATATTGCAGATGGAATATTGTCTACGGAAATTGTGGTTGCTGCTGATGTTGCTTCTTTTGGGATCATCTATTTTTTGGGAAGAAAAGTAAAAGTTCCGGATGTTCCTAAAATGGGTCTTATGGCAGCTGCTTTGTTTGTTGTTTCATTGATCCATTTTCCTATAGCTGGCACTTCCGTTCATTTCGGTTTATTTGGGCTTGCAGGGATATTGCTGGGTATTCAATCATTTCCTGTTGTGTTTGCTGCCATTTTGTTTCAATCCTTCATATTTCAACATGGAGGAATTTTATCTGTGGGAATTAACTCAATAAACATGGGTGCGGGGGCGATTGCGGCAGGAATGTTCTGGAAGTTGAGTGAAATTCCTGAGTCAGTCAGAGCTTTCACGGCTGGCTTTATAGGGATTATGCTGCCTGCATTTTTGATGTCCGTTGAATTCCAGCTGTCTGGATATGGAAAGGGGATTTTTTACATACTTTATATCTATTTGATCACAGCTTCTGCTGAGGGAATGATAACATTATTTATAGTCAAGTTTTTCAGGAAAGTTAATTCACCCATTTTAAGGAGGAAGAATAAATGAAAAAATATGCTGTTTTATCAATTTGTATATTGGTGTTTGTTTCTCTTCTCTTTTCCCATTCTTTACAGATTGAAGTAATCAAAAAGTCTCCATTTGTTGAAGTCAATTCGCGTTACGGGGGAAAAACTTCTGTTATCAATGCAGAAGTGAAAATATACTCTCCCGAAGATAGTTCCCAAGAATTCCAGATTGGAAGAACAGATCAAAGAGGAAAATTTGCTTTTATTCCCGATAAACCAGGTAAATGGAAGTTTACTGTTGATGATGAAATGGGGCATAGGAAAGATACAGTGATTGATATCTCTGTTGATTTTTTTGAAAAAAAAGAAAAGGATATAATGCCAGAAACAGTGAGTCATGATAAAAGTGATACGACTTTTTCGAGATTGCCCTTCTATTTGAAATTAATAGTCGGATTATGTCTCATTTTTGGGATTACAGGGATTTTTTTCTGGATAAAAGTGAGGTCGGTCGTGAAAAATAAAGGTAGCAAGGATTGAAGCATAGTTTTCTTGATAAATACAGCAATCTGAATTCTCCGTTGCACCGGATTGATCCCAGAGGAAAACTGATCGCTTTCATACTATCCATAGGTGTGATTGTATCTGAACCGAGAAGAGAAATACTGGGAGTTCTTTTATACTATGTCATTATCGTTATTCTATTGATCTTAAGCCGGATACCCTTGTGCTATATTCTGAAACGTTGCCTCATTGTTTCTCCTATTATTATTATGGCTGCTGCGTTTTTACCTTTATCTTATATAGCGGGATGGAAAGATTTGCCAGAAGGAATGCAGGGAGAAGTCTTTATTTTTTCTCTATCATTGGTTTTGAAAGCATTTGCTGCTATTATTCTTCTGACTCTTTTAACGTCAACTGAAAAGTTTAACAGATTGCTGGATGGTTTGCGAAGACTCAAGATGCCATCCATTCTAGGGATTGTATCTGCATTGATGTACCGGTATATATTTATTCTCAATGATGAGATATTGAGAATAAAACTTGCTAGAGAGAGCAGAACGCCGGGGAAGATAAGAACCAGCCGGTTTAAAATGTTTGGAAATCAGGCAGCTATGATATTTATAAGAAGTTGGAGCCGGGCGCAGATTGTGTACAATACTATGCTTTCCAGGGGATTTAACGGGAATTTTCCTGATTTCAAGGATTTATCTTTTTCTATGAACGATGCTTTCTTTGTGGTTATTATATTGGCGGTTATGATTTTGATAAGGGTCTTTGTATGAAAAAAAACGATAAAAAAGAAAATCCATCTTCCTTAGCAGTTGAGATATCTGATTTATCTTTTTCTTATGCGGAGCAGATCCCTGTTTTGAAAAAAGTATCCCTTAGCGTTATAAAAGGGGAGAGGTTGGGAATCATCGGGCCTTCAGGAGCGGGAAAATCAACTCTGCTTCTCCATTTGAATGGGGTTTTGCAGGGGGAAGGATCAATAAACATCAATGGTATGAGTTTGAATGAAAAAACAATCCCTGAAATTAGAAGAAAGGTTGGTCTTGTGTTTCAGAATCCTGATGATCAACTGTTTAATCCAACTGTAGAGGAAGATGTGGCATTTGGACCCCTGAATTTTGGTATGAGTAAAAACGAGGTCAAAAAAAGAGTTTTGGAAGTACTGGAGACAATGAATCTTTCAGGATTTGAGAAAAAGACGTCGCATCATCTTTCTTACGGCGAAAAAAAAAGAGTTGCTTTAGCCACAGTGCTTTCTATGAGGCCTGAAATTGTTGCTTTTGATGAACCTTTCTCCAATGTGGATCCACAAATGGTAAAAAAAATAATGACAATAATAGGAGAATTAAAAGGAACGGTCATAATTGTTTCCCAAGAAGTTCTTCCTTTGATAGCATGTTGCCACCGGTTAGCAGTTATGAACGAAGGAAATATAATGGCAGTGGGAAACACAAAAGAAATTGCCACTAATACCAAATTGCTTGGTTCCTGTGAAATGGATTTCAGTTTTTATTGCGACATATGCAAAAAGTTGAATCATCTTGACAATAAAAATTTAATTTGTTAGTTTCCTTGCTATGGCGCTATCGTCTAGGGGACTAGGACGGGTGGTTCTCAGCCATCAAACCGGGGTTCGAATCCCCGTAGCGCTGCCACCGCTTTTCTTTTATAAGGGAATTATGAACCGGCGTCATTTGTTAATTCTTTTCAATTGACTATTCAATGGATTAAAGATATTTTTTTCATAATCAAAGTTATAAATAGGAAATAAGCCTTGGTCATTCTGATGATTTTAAGTGGCAATAAATGTGGTGATCGGTGAATATTTATTTGGTTTTGAGCAATTGTTATGGCTTAATGAAAGTCTGTTTTTTAAGGAATGAGTGTGTTTTATGCACAAATTAAAAGTTACGACGAAATATTAAGGAGATTTGTATGAAGTATAAAATAATTATAATTTTGATTATTATCGTTTTATTGATAATCGTCATTCTACAAAATAATCAGACCGTCACATTCAATATTTTTTTCTGGAAAATAAAAATGCCGCAAATGCTCATTATTCCCATTACTTTGGTTCTTGGATTTATATTTGGATATATTGTGGCTCTGATTCCCGGAACAAGTAAAAAAAGAAAAGGTGAAGATTATAAGCAAAGCTGACTGCCTGAAAACCGGATTAAAACAGGAAAATTGGAGAAGAGTGAATAATGAAAATAAATAAAACCTTTCTGTATTATCTAAGTATTATAATATTAATGAATTTTGTGATAGAAATGAATGCGGATTCCTATAATCCAGATCCGCCTCCCTCCACTGTGAAATTGATTTTTATTCATCACTCTTGTGGAGAAAATTGGCTTAATGATTCAAACGGAGGTCTTGGTATAGCTCTTATGAATAATAACTATTTTGTGAGTGATACAAACTATGGTTGGGGTCCTGATAATATTGGAGACAGGACAGATATCGGGTATTGGTGGACTTGGTTTCGCGGAGTTAACAGCACAACCTATTTGAATTCTCTTTATTATGAAAGTGATAAAAGCTGGAACTTCTATTCCAGACTGAATTCGGATCCCGGAGGAGAAAACGAAATAATCATGTTTAAATCCTGTTACCCCAATTCCTATCTCGGCGGAAATGCCGATGATTCACCCACAACAGGAGATAATCCCCTGCGGGGTCAGGATTGCTGGTCAGGATACCATAATGTTGCCAATGCCAAAGGTATTTATAATGATATATTAACTTATTTTTCCGCGCATCAAGACAAACTCTTTGTTGTGGTAACTGCACCTCCTCAGGTTGACGGTGAGACCGATTCCAAACATGCTGCCAATGCCCGGGCTTTCAATGACTGGCTGATCAATGAATGGTTAAAGAACTATGAATACCACAACGTCGCTGTATTTGATTTTTATAATGTATTGACAAGTAACGGGGGAGACCGATATACAAACGATGAAGGTTGGGTTATGGGTAATCATCACAGATATTGGGATGGAGATGTGCAGCATCAAAAAACTGAAGATAAAAATACATCAGCCTATGCCTCTAGTGATTATGACAGTCATCCCACTTATGCCGGGAATGAGAAAGCCACCTCAGAATTCATTGAACTTCTTAATATCTATTTTCACTGCTGGAAAGGAACCGGAGATTGTCCAGGTGGAGGGAATTCCAATCAATCTCCTGTGATTGATAGTTTTTCAGCCGATCCTCAATCTGGGAATGCCCCCCTAACTGTGAGTTTTTCCTGCATTGCTCATGATCCTGATGGAAACATAATCAAATATATGTGGGATTTTGACGGAGATGGTTCCATTGACAGGACGACAACTAGAAATTGTGTTATTTACATTTATGAAAAGACAGGGAAATATATTACAAAATGCACCGTTGAAGATAATATGGGAAAGATGATCACATCCAATCCAGTGGGTATTGCTGTGGATATTAAAAAGAAGGGGAGCGCTAAGCGGTGATCCGGAATAAATATATATGAAATGAATGAAATATTGGTGTGGCGGTTTAATAAGATATACTAATATGAACTGCAAACCGGGGAACAAAAGGAGGTATATATGAATGAAAATACAGATTATCAACAGGAACTAGGGGCTTTTGGAAGGATCCTTGGTATTTTTACTTCACCCGCTCAAACCTTTCAAAGTATTGACAGAAAACCAACCTGGCTGATTCCATTTATTATTACTGTGATCATTGCTATTGTTCTTCAGTTTGCGGTGACTGATATTGCTTTGAACGATCGAATAGCTCAAATGGAGGCAAAAGGCATGACTGAAGAACAAATAGAAGCTATCAAGAGTTATTCAGATAGTCCAATGAAGCACATTGGTCTCGTATTTGCTCCTGTCGGAATTCTGATTGTGTGGCTTGTGTTTGCAGGATTATTGCTCCTGGGAGGCAATGTGATCCTGGGAGGAAATTCAGATTTTAAAAAGGTTTTTTCTGTTGTAGCCTGGAGTTATTTAATAACGAATCTTGGAGGGATTATCAAGACTATTCTGATCCTTGCAAAGGGAACAAGCCAGGGAGTCATGACCAGTTTAGCAATTGTGCTTCCTTTGCCAGGTTGGGAAGAAAAACCATCTCTTTTATATCAATTTTTCTCTAAACTTGATGTCTTCACTATATGGGAAATTTGGTTGTGGATATTAGGGCTTGCCATTATCTATCGTTTTCCAATCAAAAAAACAGCCTCCTATGTGCTTTCTTTGTGGGGAATTTATATTGTGATTTCTATTCTTATTGGAAGGCTTTTTTGGAATCTGTCCGTGATGTAATGTGTATAAAGTTATACCATGATCTAAGAGAATTTAGATACACGTTTATTTAATATTTCCAGAGTTCAAATAATTCCCATATTTGTTTTGCTTTTCCATTTCCGTTATCATATGCCTTTTTTATCCAGTATTTTGCCATTTTCATATCTTTCAATACACCATTTCCATAAATATATATAATTCCAAGATCGGTTTGAGCTTTGGAATTGCCCTTTTGAGCTGCCTTTGTATACCATTTGAATGCTTTTTTATAATCCTTTAATACGCCATAGCCATTGTAGTACATGAATCCAAGATTATATTGAGCATTGGCATTACCTTTTTCAGCGGACATTTTATAACATTTGTAGGCATTTTTGAGATGAATCGCTCCTGTAATTTCTGTTTCGTCCGAATATTGATTTCTGGTTTTCGTTGTTTTATCCTCAATTTCAACAGTGCTTAAATGAATAAAGGCTGTGGCCAAAAAGCTGTTATTTTTAAAAAACAGATTAACTTTATACCAATCTCCTATTCTTTCTGCTTCATTGATGACTGTTCCCATTGGAGCCCAGCCTATGACTCTGCTATGAAATGATGGTTTTATGAAAATATTTGCTTCGGGAATCATAATCCTAATGGAATCTTTCTGTACCAGAGAAAAGGTTTGAGTGACCGAAATTATGATAATCATTAGTAAAAAAAACAAGGTTTTTTTTATAGTATTCATTCCTCCTCCCATATTGACAATTGTTTTGTACAAGTTGCGATACAAATTTCCTGTTTAAATATTTCTCTTGATAAGATTATAATAGAAGAGATTTTATGTCAATTGAATAATAGAAAAGGCCCTTCTAAAATAGACGGTCAATTCTTTTTAAGTTATTTTTTCGTTTTGCTTATTTTTTCTTTTTTGCTGCAGACTTTTTAACTTTTAACGGTTTCCTGTAACAAACAATTTCATGGTATTCAGATAGACCACAGCACTCATCCACAATTAAAGAAATTCCACACACTTCACAAACAATTTTGTCACCAACTTTTGATTTTAAGGGAAAATATATGATTTCATTTTTTTTAGTCTTTAAATGTGATTTTAAAAAAGGTGCCTTTATCCCTATGAAGTTCTATATTACCATTTATTTGCTTCACCAAAGAATTGACTAAGTCTAAACCCATTGATTCAGCTGTTCTGAAATCAAAATCTTTGGGAAATCCTTTTCCATTATCGCTTATGGATAGATGATATGTATTGGATTTTTTATAGAATTTGACCTTTATTTCCCCCTGTTTCTTGTTTGTAAAGGCATGTTTTAAAGAATTTGTTAAAAGTTCGTTGGTAATAAGCCCCAATGGAATCGCTTTAGTGACATCAAGAAAAATTTTCTCAACGTCTCTTTTTAATTGGATGTTTTTTGACGAATCTATGTCATAGCTCATCATATGCACAGCCATCTGTTCGATATATTTGCTGAAATCGATCCCAGTCAGGTCTTCAGAGCGGTACAGTCTTTCATGCGCCAGTACCATAGACATGATACGGTTTCTGGTGGCTTTAAACATCTCCCGGGCTTTTGAATCCTTTATCCGCCTCGCTTGAATGTTGATAAGGCTGGATATAACCTGCATGTTGTTCTTTACACGGTGATGTATTTCCTTTAAAAGAACTTCTTTTTCCTCTAAGGACTTCCTTAACTGCTGCTCTGCCTTCTTGCGCTCTGTGATGTCATGAGCCATACCCAAAACGAGCCGACGGCTGTCGGACATTTTGCCAAGAGGCGTGGAGCTGAATTCCCATATTCTCACTTGTCCCTTTTTGGTTTTAATTCTGTATTCTCCTTCTTTAACACTCTTTTTTTTATCATACAAACGGTCAATATCTCTTTTCGCAACATCTTTCTTTTTTCCATAAGCTTTTTTTGTCCATTCCTCAATAGTAGGAATATCTTCTTTTTGATATCCTGTAATTTCTGACCAAATATCATTTATTAAAACGATTTCCCCGTCTTCGGCATGGATCATAATAGGGAACGGAGCTTGATTGATTGAACGTCTGAAGCGTGCTTCGCTTTCTTTCAGTTCTTTTTCTATC
>CAZPBN010000006.1:0-135245 GCA_964584935.1 uncultured Eubacteriales bacterium
ACCTGATCCATTTCATTATTATTATCCTATAAAGAAAAAAATGGGGGAACTTCAATCAATCCGCCTATTGAATTTCAAATCATTATAATGTACTCTAACTCTAACCATGGAAATTCCAAAATGTGCCTTATGTAAGACAAAACCTTGCACCAAAGGGATAACAGATGAGAATTTTCTTCCCAATTTCTGTCCAATTAAAAACCACAAACATTTAATTCCTGATATTATAGAAAAATATAAATCAAAAAATATTAATAATTTCTATATCAATTCAGTGCTCACTGAAAAAAAAGCCTACAACCTTTCCGCACTGAAAGAAGGAAAGACTATTCCAGCAAGCCCTAGAATCAAAGAAATCACGACATTTGCAGAAAGAATCAATGCGAAAAAGCTAGGGATAGCTTTTTGCAGCGGACTGAGTGATGAAGCAGAAAGAGCTTCTATGATACTTGAAGGACATGGATTTCAAATTTGCTCTGCTGTTTGCACCTGTGGAGCAATTGATAAATCAGTTCTTAATATTCCTTCCCATTACAGGCTAAAAAAAGAAGATGATTTTGAAGCCGCGTGCAATCCACTTTTACAAGCTGAAGTATTAAATATTTCAGAAACAGATTTCAATATCATCGTCGGTCTCTGCATTGGACACGATATGCTTTTCACTCAAAATTCCAAAGCTCCTGTAACCACATTGATTGTCAAAGACAGGTTCACAGGTCATAACCCGGTTATCAGTTTATACACGCAATATCACAAAAATATAAGATGAAAATTTTTATTCTATTTTTGACTCTTTTTATTGATTATTTTTCCTCAACTCATGTGGAAAATTCTGTGGAAAAACTATGAATTTTTTATATAAAAATATGACATTAAAAACAATAGACATTTTGCACATTATTTGGTCAGAGAAATGTCTCTGTTATATATTCAAATAAAAAGGAGCATCCCATGAAAAAAATGCTACTCTTCCCATTTATGTTTTTTTTGACCTGCCTGTTAATCTTTCCCGTTCTGACCCAGGAGGATACGGTTAAAGAGGGAGAAATAGTCATTAAAAATATCATGCCTTTCACGTATGCTTGCATTCATATGAGAGGGCCGTATTCTGGAATTCAAAATGCAATAAGACAGCTTATGCTGGAATTCAACAATCAGAATATTGCCCCTGCGGGGGGGATGATCGGGATATATTTCAATAATCCTAATATGGCTAATCAAGAAAGTCTTGAATGGGCCATCGGTTTCCCTATAAGACCTCAGGTTATGGTTCAGTCCCCGCTTGAAAAAAAACAATGGATTTATACTACTGTCGCAGCAACCCTTCATGTCGGCAGTTATGAAAAAACAGCCGACACCTATATGAACATCTTCAGGTGGATGGATGAAAAAGGTTACAGGCATCAGGGATTAGTTCTTGAAAAATATCTTGATATGGATCCCTCCCGTGTCAGTCCATCGAAACTAAGGACAGAAATATGGATTCCTTTTGAGAAAAGATAACCTTTATGAAAGATTACTTTCTTTTTTCCCTGAACAAGCTTTCACACAAATACCACATATATACTGTCCCACATATCCCTTTTTCCTGAATTCTTTCAATTTATCAAAACAAGCCCAATGGTCAAAATCCGCATTGTTTTCTTTTATGGCTTGAGCAGGGCATACAGAAAGACAATCCCGGCATGAACCGCAATCCTCTTCCAAAGGCTTATTCTTTTTAAGAGGCATATCGGTTAAAATGGAGACTAACCGAAATCGAGCTCCCAAAACCGGATTGACCAGAAGATTATTTCGACCGATCCACCCCAAGCCAGCCAGACGTCCGATTTTTTTGTGAGACAGGTGAGCTCTCTGATTTTCCCAGTCAACGGTTTGCGATGCAGCAATAGGTAAAGCCCGGTAACCACAGCCCTGAATAAAAGAAGATATAACAAAGGCACTCCTGTCCAGAAAGAAATTCGTCTGACGGTAATGATGAAAATATATCAAATCAGGCTTGTCTTCCAATCGATCCAATACAGAATCCAAAAGCTGCTTCCCCAGGGAAATGACAAATTCATAGCCGCCGAGTGTTTTTTGATCCATATTAAATTCACTTTTGATACCGGTTATGTCAGCCACTCCAAAAAGGGAAAGATCCTGTTCCATAGAGATCTTCTTTAGTTGTTTGTAACGGTCTTCTTTAGTCACATTGATTTCTCTTCTTACTTTCCTTTCAAAAATTCATTTTAGACCCGGCATCAATTTGTGTCAAATTCTTATGACAGTCTGAAGTCAGAATTGAAAAACGGAAAGAATAGGAACTGGATTGAACTGAAAGAATATATAGAAGGGGAAAAGAATCCACAGACTGATAAAGGCAAATGCTAGAAAACAATTGCAGGAGAAATCAAAAATCGTTAAAATGTTTGGCTCGAGCATTTAAAACCCAAAGACACAAAGGAGTGACTTATGGTCGAACAGACATTAGCCATCATAAAACCAGATGCTATTAAAAAAAAAGTAGCAGGAGAAATCATAAAACAAATTGAGAACCATGGATTTGATATCATACATTTAAAAATGCTTCATCTTTCAAAAAAAGATGCGGAAGGATTTTATGTTGTTCATAAAGACAAATCTTTTTACGACAGCCTGACAGATTTCATGTCATCAGGTAAAATAATTGTGATGGTTCTTGAAAGAGATAATGCCATATCTCAATGGCGAACCATTATGGGAGAAACAGATCCTGCCAAAGCAAAACCTGGAACCATACGCCAGAAGTTCGGTTCCACAATTGAAAAAAACGCTACCCATGGATCAGACAAGCCTGAAACCGCAGAATGGGAAATCAACTACTTTTTTAAAAATAAATAATTCTGACGGAAGTCAATACAATTCGTTTATAAATTTCAGAAATTTTTCAGATTACTCTCCTTTCCATCGACTAATAAAATAGATAATAAAATGAGAAAGGAGAAATCTATGCGTAAAAAAAACTCAATCAAAATTACCTCAATGGCAATCTGCTTTTGTTTTCTTATTTTTTCTTTTCCCGGAAAAGCAGCTGCTAAAAAAAACATTGAACATTTCAACGTAGAAGAATTACTGAAAGAACCTTTGATTGTCATATCATCTTTCATTTCTGGTTTTCCATTCAACAATATCTTCTTAGTGAAGATCATTTCAAAGAAAAATAATGAGAACAAAGAGCCCAAAGATATAGGAATTGGCACTCAAGACGGTTTGAATTCAGGTAGACCCAGTGGAGGGAATTAAATAGAACATTTGAAAACATTATCTTATATTAATCAATAACCTATAAATTTAAAAAAGTGACCTTAATATTGAAAGGTTTGTTGTACCTTTAAGTCATTTTTTTGAATCAAATTCTAAATATCATCTCAAAAGGCGATTGCAGTCTGTCTCGACTTCTGTCATAATTTTTTCTCAAAATGTGCCTGTTCTATGAAAGAAATTTAAATTGTTTCAATAAATTTCCCATTTTTTTGATATTATTTTTTATCACCACCTCTTCTTTTTTTTTATCAGCCCAAAATACAGATGAAATCCATTTAAAAGAATCAACAAATGAATACACCCGATTATTCAACAAAGCATTGGAACTTAAAAACCAGGGTGAATTCAGGGATTCCATTGCTCTTTTTATCAAAGCATTAGAGCTTTCAAAAGAAAACGCTGATAGAAAAAGAGAATGCCGGACATGCCTGGAACTCGGAATTCTATACTGGAATACAGGAGATCTCAAAAAATCCTCTGATTTTCATACCCGCTCCCTTGAGCTCTCTAACAGCCTTTCTCTTGAAAAAGAAAAGAAAATAAACCAGAAAGCTCTTAAAATCATTGCACTTCTGGAAGAGGGAATCAAACACCGCCAGAAAGGAGAAATCCAGGCATGCACCAATAGTATACAGGAAGCCATTAAACTCTCGCGGGCAATAAAGAGCAGAGAGCACGAGCTCAAATGCCTTCGCCGTTTGAGTTTGAGTTACTGGAAACTGAATAACATTGAAAAATTTTATTCTTTGAACACTCAAGCACTTGAAATCGCAAGGAAAATCAACCATATAAAAGAGGAAAGCAAATGTCTTAACAATATAGGTCTCTGTTATTGGAAATTCAATAATTATTCCAAAGCGCTTCATTCCTATGAAAAAGCTCTTGCCATTGCCAGACATTTGGGAAACAAAGAAGACCAATCAGCCTGTCTGAATAACATCGGCATCATATATGAAAACACAGGACATTATGAAAAATCACTATACTATCTTAAAAAAGCCCTCAAAATTGACCGGGAACTCTCCAATGATGTTTTTATATCCATGGACTTGAATAATATCGGAGAAACCTTAAGAAGCAATGGACTCGCCACAGGAAAACGGGCAGACCTCATAGAAGCACTGGGCTATTTTAAAGAATGCCTTGAGCTGACCCAAAAAACAGGTGATAAAAAAACAGAAGCCCAGGTTCTTCATAATCTGGGAACAGTGCATTCCGACCTTGAAAACTATCTCAAAGCTTTGGATTATTTCCGTTCCGCTCTCAATATCGCTGAACAAATCCAGGATTTTGAAGCCATTGCCATGATTTTAAACAACACTGGAATAACCCATTATAAAATGGGGAACTATAAAAAATCCACCCAGTATTACCAGAGAGCAATTGACACCGCTTTAAAAATCAGTGGAGAGAACATCCTTTGGGAATCCTGGCTGGAAAGCGCAAAATCATTTGAAAAACAGAAAAAAATTAAAAAGGCTTTCAAAAATTACGAATATTCAATTTCTGTGATTGAAAATATAAGGGCAAAAATAAAACTGGAAGAACTCAAAGCGACTTACCTGGGGACTTATAAAAGAATAGAAGCTTATCACCGGCTTATAAATCTGATTATAAACCACCAATGGTTAACAGCAGAAAAAGACTACAAATCCTTAGCCTTCGATTATATGGAAAGGTCAAAAGCCAGAGCTTTTCTCGACAGTCTTGAAATATCCCGAATCAATATAGCTAACACTCTTCCTGAAAAAACAAAAAATGAAGAAAAGGCATTGATGAAGGAAATTTCCTATCTTTATACGAAACTCCTCAAATCTGAATTCTCTGAAGGCAGCGCCAATGAAATCCACGAAAAATTGAAAAGAATTGAACACAAACTCGATTCTCTGAAAAGAGAAATGCGCACAAAAAATCCCTCTTATATCAATCTCAAATATCCTGAAATCATATCCTCCAAAGAGGCTCAGAAAAAACTGCTTCATTCTGGTGATGCGGTTTTTGAATACTGCATAGGAAAAGAGAGTTCCTATCTTTTTGTGCTCACAAAAAACAACCTGGAGATATTCAATCTTCCCAAAAAACAAAGAATCCAGAAACAGGTTTCCCAATATTTAAAAGATATCACTGATAGGGAAAATAATAATTTTGAAGAGGGATACAAATTATTTCAAGTTCTTATCAAACCGGGATTGAAAAGAAATATGAAGAATCTGATAATCATTCCGGATGATATTCTTCATTTTCTTCCTTTTGAGACACTTTTAGAAAAACAAAACAGCAGAGAATGGCTGATAAACCATTATGCTATTTATTACAGTCCCTCTCTCTCTTTGCTCAATGAAATCATAAATCGAAACACATTAAAGAAAAAAAATCCCAAAAAAGATATTCTGGCAATAGGGGATCCCTATATCGATATTCCTGCAAATCAAGAAAAAAAAGAAAGTTCTTTTTCTTTTCCTTATGATTTCAATTTCTTCCCATTGAAATACAGTAACGCTGAAATCAATAAAATAAGCTCGCTGTTCGATAGTTCAAAAAAGTCAATATTCCTGGGGGAAAAAGCCACCGAGGAGACTTTCAAAAAACAAGATCTTTCAGAGTATAAAATAATTCATTTTGCCACCCACAGTCTTATCGATGAAAAACAACCGGCTCGATCCTCTATTGTTCTTTCGCTGGATGATAATCCTGAAGAAGACGGTCTCCTTCAGATGCGAGAAATCTTTAATCTTAAACTGAACTCCAGACTTGTTACTCTATCCTCATGCCAGACAGGCATGGGAAAATTCATAACAGGAGAAGGCATAGAAAGTTTGAACAGGGCATTTTTTTATGCAGGAGCAAGTTCTGTCATCATTTCTTTATGGTCAGTTAATGACCAGGCCAGTTCTCTGCTTATGGAACAATTCTATTCCCATCTGTGTTCATCTCATTCCCCGGCAGAATCTATCCGCAAAGCAAAAAAATCCATGATCAAATCAGAAACTTTCTCCCATCCTTTCTACTGGGCAGCTTTTATAGTCACAGGAGATTCTGATAAAAACATCATCCCTCAAAGCAAAACAAAATTCCTTCTTCTTGCTCTAATCCTTATAGCGGCAACGACTCTTTCTATATTTATTATAAACAAATCAAAAAAAATTCGTTCCAGTTAAGCTTAATCCGTGTGTGTGTATCGAGTCATCCAGGACTTGTTCCTCATGGTCAGAGCCGCGTAGGGAACAATCCACCACAAACAAAAAGCTGTGATCATGGCATAGGGTATTCCATAAAGGAAGGTAAGACTTTTGTTCGCTTTGAGATAATAGAGAGAAAGGAAAAAAGCAGCAACCACAACAAAGGCAATATGACGGAGTATGAAAGCCGGATTAATAATAAAGGAATAGAGTATCAATCCCAGGGACACAATGTGAAAAGGATGTAGAAAATTAAGAAATATGAAATCGAATACAGGCAATGTCCTGTTTTTGTTTCTATACCTTTTAAACATAAATCGGGCAAAAAGAATGGATTCCCTTATATAGCTTCTCGTCCAGCGCAAATACATTCGGTTCATTTGTCCAAGAGTGGAAGGAACCCGGGTGAAAACAATGGCATTAGATTGAAATCTCGTTCTGTATCCTTTTTTTAAAACCTGGGTGGTGAGTGCTCTGTCTTCTCCGTAAGTACAGTAGGTATTTAAAAATTGTTGATTCACCCACTCATAAATGAATTCTTTCAATATAGATTTCCTATAAGCTGTCAAAGCTCCGGGACAGCAAAAAACAGTTCCATAGACACTTTGATAAGCCCGTCCAAAATTAAAGGATATGGAATAACGGATGGAAAGCATTCGAGTCAAAAAGTTCTGTTTTTCATTCAAAACTTCGACTCTCCCCGCTACAGCTCCTGTCTTTGGATCCTTTATTATGGGAAGTATGAGATTTTTCACCGCATTTTTTTCGATTTGACTGTCTGTATCAACAGTAATAACAACACTCCCATTTGATTTTTTAAGACCGCTATAAAGAGCTTTTCTCTTTCCAAGATTCCTCTTAAAGTTGATAATTTTCAATCGGTCTTTATATTTTCGTTTGGCTCTTTTCATACAGAAATAAGTATTGTCCGTCGAACCGTCATTAATGCACACCACTTCCAGTTTTTTCTCTGGATAACTGCTTTGGAAAATTGAATCGATCGACTTTTCAACAAGATCTTCCTCATTCAAAGCAGGCATAATCACTGTCACAAAAGGCCATTTTATTTTTTCTCTGGGCTTTAAAGAAAAAGGCTTATAATGAAACCATAAAAATGTCCGGAAGAGAAGTCCGGTTATCACAAAAATGGCAGAAAACAGAAGGGGATATGTGGTGAGTTTCAGAAATAAATTACTCTGAAGGAATTCTGACCATAAGTGAAAAATTCTGAATTTGAAGGCAATATACATTATGAGAGTACTTGAAACAATAATGAGAACAATGAGGATGGGATCAATTTTTTCTCTAATAGAAGGAACATTAAAAAGAGAACTGCTTGTTTGCGATTTTAATTCAACTTTGTTTAAAGTTTTTTCCCACATTTATACTCCTGTCTCAATAAAAGAAAATTTATCCTGCCTTCTCCTTATCGCTGTGAAATACTAATAGATATTGAAAAGTAAGTCAAGCCTGAAAATTATTTAAGTAGTTAAATATGAGAAAATAGCACCCAAAAATCAATCTATTATAGTGACTATTGAACAGGCTGTATTGACGATTATAAAGTCAATGGTATAATTCCCGTCTCAAATGGAAAGAAAAGAAGAAAAAATAAAAGAATTCGAAAACATTCTATACAGATTCACCTGTTTCATGAACAATCACATTCAAAAATTCAATGTGCAAAAAAACGGACTAGATCCCGATGACATTTTCCAAGAAGTGAAGATAAAAATTTGGAAACTGATAAAAAATGGGAAAAAAATAAATAATTACCCATCCTATATAAAGAAAATCATTTATTCCTCTGTGATAGACCAGCTCAGGAAAACAAAAAGAGAAGAAATCATATTCACCAAGGAAAAACAAAAACAAATATCCGAACAAAGGAGAAATTATTTAGATGATATTTCCTTAACAATCCACATGGAAAAAAAAATTAACAAATCAGTTAATTCATTAATCGAATCCCGGAGAAAGGTTGTGAAACTATTTTTGTTGAACATGACAATCGATGAAATATCCACATTCCTGCATTGGAGCAAAGACAAGACAAGGAATCTTTTGTATCGAGGCCTCTCTGATTTGAAAAAAATCTTAAAAAAAGAAGGAATTGAATATGAAAATAAATAATGAAGAACTCAAAAAAATATATAGAAGTTCTATTAAACATAATATTCCTATCTCCCGAAAAGACTGCCCCTCTTTCAAGAAAATGGTTAAATTTTTCGAAAAAAAATTATCAAAAAAGCAAAATACAAAAATAATAGACCATATAACAAATTGCAGTTATTGTATGCAAGAATTCGAATTTATACAAAAGACATTTAAGCTTAAAAAAACACTGACTAAAGGTATGGAAAAGCTGTTTCCAGTAGATAAACAGAAATCAGCTTCAAAAAGAAAAATAAAATTCCTTTTACCTTCTTTTTCATGGACAGCCGCTATTGTATTATCAGTATTTATTATAATCACTTCCGCTTACTTGTTTCTTAAAGACTCAGAAAAAGAAACATTTCGAGGAGATGAAATTTTCAGTGTCAAATTAATAAAACCCTTAGGCTCCTTCAAGTCAGAAGAATCTGTGCTTTTTAAATGGAAAAAAGTAAAGAATACAGATTATTACACTATTGAACTTTTTGATGAAGCTTTAATTTCTATATGGAAAAGTAAAAAAGTTGATAAAAATTTTATTATTTTTCCAAAAGAAAAATCAAACCTCATAATCAAAAACAAACAGTATTTTTGGACAGTCACCGCATACCTTGATAATGATAGAGTAGTGGAATCCAATATTGGAAAGTTTATAATAATGGATAAATCTGAATCGTTCTAAAAAACTACCTGGTGGCATCCTTTTTTCAAAACCGGTTTAAATGAATTTTCATTAAATTTCATTTTCTATTATCCAGTTATCCTTTTCATAATTCTAATACCAATCCCCTTCTTCCTAATATTGTCAGGTCATATAAAAGCATCAATACATAACACCAGAAGAATACTCACCCTTTAATATAAAAGCCGCCCAATAAAAAGGATGTTTGTACTTTGTTTCTAACAAATCAATTTTGGCTAATCTGATTGCCTGGGCTTTATCCCTTTTTTGAGAAAGATAAGTGTAAAAAGACTTCATAAAAATGGCAGTGGACTCATCATTGATATTCCATAGAGTGGAAACAACAGACTTCGCTCCGGAATAAAAGAGACTTCGTGAAAATCCAAACACTCCTTCATTCCTTTCAAGCTGACCGCCTGCAGTCTGACAAGCAGAAAGCACAATTAAATCTGTCTTGAGACAAAGATTATAAATTTCCCGAACTTGTAAAAATCCGTCTTCCTCAGGATCATCATCCAGTGATAGCACCAACGCAGATCTGAAGGGATGAACTTCATCCACAAATCCATGACATGCAAAATGAATAATCTGATAATCTTTATATGATTTTTTCTTGACTATTTCTTCCTTCGCTTCTTCTTTAAGATATATATCTTTTTTATGTTCAGGGAAAACAGAAGAAATTTCCAAGACCTCTTTTTCACTGCAGGGAAGAGGAGAAAAATCAAAGCCTTGGCTTAAATAAAATTCCCTTAATATATCAACCTTGAGGATTTTTTTATCATCTTTTGAGCGTTTTGGAGAACAATATAAAGGATTTCCCAGAGCAAGGATTTTTTTTGATTGTTCATATTCACTTGATTTTTTTCTTATGGATATCAAAGCAGAAATGGAAGGAGCATAAGAAATATTAAATTCCGAAATCAAAAAATTCCCTTTCCCACTTTTTTTATCAAACCGCCAAACAAGGGCTTCAAAAGGAAGACAATGAAGAATCCCATCAGGGACTATCACCAAATAGTCTTTTTTCCCTTTAATTTTTTCAAAGATCGGAGAAAACAGCTCATGAAACAAGTGCTTTCCCGCATACATCCCCATAAATTCCTTTTTTGGAGAAGAAGATAGGATTTTTAAATAATTCCTTACTGAATTCTTTATTCCCTTCCATGAAGCCAGTCTGTGCAGGCTCAATTCTTCCTTAGTCAGGAGGAACAAAAAGACATTTTCTTCCCCAATAAAAAATTCAATTATAGCTGTCCTGTCATCCAGATGATCTTTTTGAATTTGTTCATACCTGCATGGTTTGGGTGGGGAAAAATCCCCAATATCAGATTTTTTTTCTCTTATTTGAGACATCAGACTTAAGTACTCCTCTTCTTTTTGATGGAGTCTTTGTTCTATCCAGGTTTTCTTTTCTTTAGACAAATTAGAACCGGAAAGTTTTATCATTAAAGTTGATATAGATCTTGATAAACTCTGTTCTCTTTTTTTCAACCAGGGATCCAATTCTTTAAAGTAATGCTTATCTTCTTCCATATGCTCAACAAAAGCTCTGGCTTTAGCCCTTTCCACGGCATAAAAAATTTCCTTCTCCAAATCGAAGGAAGGACTCTTTTCATATAATTTGTACAATAGATTTATCAGATGTTCATAGACTTTAATCTTGTTTCTCAAGAAGCCAGCTTTGTATAAATCCAGAAATATTTTTTCTCTTACGTTCTCTATGACGGCAATCGATTTATTATAAAAGAAAACTGCTTTTTTATACTCTTTTCTGTTTTCAAAACACTGGCCGAGTCCGAAATATGATTCCCAGAAAATTTCTTCACTCTTTAATTTTTCTAAAAAATTGAGTCCTTTCTTAAAATATTGTTCCGCTAAAGTATACTTTCCCAGTTTCAAAAAAATGGTTCCAATATTGTTCATAATCATGCATTCTGTTCTGATATCCTTAAATGCTTCTTCTCCTCTATTGACTGATTTCAAATACTTTAACGCTTTATCATAACGGCCCAAATCAAAACAGACCTGCCCCAGATTATTCAGCACTTCATTTTCTGTCTTTTCATCTCCGTTTTTTTCTGCCAGCATAAGACTTCTTTTGAAGTTCTTTAAAGCTTTCAACAAGTCTTTCCTGTTTCCTGAAAAATTTCCCCGGCTTCTTAACGTTTCTCCAATATTATTCAAATAAATAGAAATAAACTCATCATCTCCAAGGCTCATGTCAATGGAAAGAGCTTTTTTTAAATACTCCAGTGACCTATCATAAAAACCGATGTTTTCATATATAATTCCAATATTATTCAGACAGGCTGATTCATCTTCTTTATTTCCCAAGTGTCTGGCAATGGAAAGAGCTCTTTCATAGCAGTTCAGAGCTCTGGAATAATTATTAAATTTTCTTTGACTGATTCCAATGTTAATAAGACACTTACTTTGTTCTCTTGTATTGCTGATTCTCCTTGCTAATTCTAGAGCTTTTTTATTTAAAGAATAAAATTTATTTTCATCATTCAATTTCCAGTAAGAAAAGCTCAGCAAACGAAGACATTTGACTTCATGCTCAGGGCTCTTTATTTCCTCAGATAGCTGTAAAGCTTTCTCAATTTTCCTTATTGATTCTTGATACATGTTTTGTTGCCTGCAAGAAATTCCTTCTCTTAAAAAATTGATAATTTTGAGAATCTTTCTTTGCTTTTTCTCCAATGTATTTTGTTTTATTTTCTGTGCCCGTTGCACAGTATTCTTATGATACAAAAAGGATTTTTCAATTTTTCCTATATTCCAGTACATAAGTCCGAGACTCTTGAGACAATATATTTCCCTTATTGCATCTCTATTTTCTCTAGAAAGCCAATAAGCTCTGTCAAATGATTCTATGGCTTTTTTGTACTCTCCTTTTTTTCGGAGAGAATCCCCAGTTTTTATAAGACTTTTTATTTTTTCTAGATGATAAATATTTTCTGGCTGGGGTTTTATTAAATTAGAGAATCTATAGAATAAAAGAACAACTCCTGTTATTAAGACTAATTGAATAATATTTTTTTTATACTTGCCCATCATTTTAAATGACGATTATAAATGTTGGCTCATCACATTACAAATAAAATTTTATGACATTTGCCCTATTTTTTTTATCTCCCGTATGACTTCAGTTGTTATTATTCTTCAGATCCAATCCAACTCAATGGTCTTCAAACATTCAACTGGTTTGATTTTTCACAACAAATCCTCTATCATCGTAATTCACAGAAACATGAATAAAAAAACATTGGCATTTGTTTTATCTCTGATAGCTTTCTGTTCTTTTGTTCTCTGCCAGCAAAGACCCAGAGTAAGGGAATTTGGCATCAAACCAGGGATATTGAAACCAGGCGCTCTAAATGCCATCACCGATGTCAAAGGAGTCAAGGTCGGTCACGTAACTCTCATAAAGGGAAAAAATATCCGCACAGGAGTCACTGCAATCCTCCCCCACGGAGGCAACCTTTATCTTGAAAAAGTCCCGGCTGCCATCTATGTTGCCAACGGTTATGGAAAGCTCACTGGCTTCACCCAAGTCAGAGAACTGGGAAACATAGAGACTCCCATCATTTTGACCAATACTCTCAGTGTCCCTCAAGCAGCCAATGCAGTGATCAGTTATGTCCTTTCTCTTCCCGGATGTGAGAGAGTGGGTTCTGTCAACCCTGTTGTGGGAGAAACAAATGACGGTTGGCTAAACGACATCAGAGGAAGGCACATTCACCAAGAACATGTGCTCGAAGCCATCAAAAAAGCCTCTACAGGCTCTGTCCAGGAAGGCTCTGTGGGAGCTGGCACCGGAACAATCTGCTTTGGTTTCAAGGGAGGAATCGGAACTTCATCCCGGAAACTCCCCCCATCCAGAGGGGGATACACCATAGGTGTTCTCGTCCAGACGAACCACGGCGGAGTATTGAGTATCAACGGCTATCCGGCAGGAATTACTCTTAAAAAACACCCTATGAGAGAAGAAACCGAAGGCTCCTGTGTGATGGTTGTGGCAACAGATGCGCCGCTTGACAGCAGAAATCTCAAGCGCCTTGCCAAAAGAGCCTTGTTAGGAATTCCGCGGACAGGAGGATATTATTCCAACGGAAGCGGTGATTATGCCATCTCTTTTTCGACAGCCGAAAATCTCAGAATTGACCACCGTTCTGACAATCCCCTAAGAAAAGCCGAAGTGCTCCGGAATGACAGAATGTCCGCTCTTTTTCTTGCCGCCGCCGAGGCAGGAGAAGAAGCAATTCTCAACTCGCTATTTAAGGCACAGTCCATGACAGGCAAAGAGGGACACAGGATTGAAGCCCTGCCGCTGGATCACATAAAAAATCTCATAAAGGAAAGAAACCGGAAATGAAGAAAACCATTGGAATTCTTGGAGGCATGGGACCTGAGGCAACCGCTCTGTTTTTTAAACTCATCATAAAAAATACGGCATCTGAAACAGATCAGGATCACATTCCTATCATTATCTATAACAATCCCGGAATTCCTTCCCGTGTCAAAGCCATCTTCAATCACGGAGAGAGCCCTGTTGATGCGCTGAAACAAGGGATCCGGGTGCTTGAACATTCAGGCTCAGACTTTATAGCCATGCCCTGCATCACAGCCCACTATTTTTATAAAGAGATTATCACTGAAGCCGGTATTCCATTTTATAATATGCTTGATGAAACGGTCTTTTATGTCAAAACAAATTATCCTTCTATAGAAAACATAGGATTGATGGCAAGCCCAGGGACTGTTAAAACAAAAATCTTCCATGAGGCTTTCTCCAAAGAAGGAATGGGAGTTGTATGTCCCGAGGAAAAAGTTCAGGATAAAGTCAATGAAGCCATCTTTGGGGATAAGGGAATCAAAGCAGGTCATATAAATGGAAAACCCAGAGAAAATATTCTCACTGCTGCAAGGGCTGTTATCCAATCCGGAGCCGAAGCTCTTGTTGCCGGATGCACGGAAGTGCCACTTGCCATAAATCAAAAAGACTTTCATCTTCCTTTTTTCGATCCTATGACAATTATGGCAGAAAAGTGTATTATCGAAGCTGGATATCAAACCGTAAATAGCTTGCAACAATAATGCAGGATTCTATTTTCCACCGGATCACCCATGGAGAAGAAATAGACCCTCACTCCACCATAACTGCTATTTGGAAAAGCCTATTTAAATGAAAGTAAAACCGGACATTTTCATGTTGCCTTGACACAATAAATTTTGTTGCTTGACATTAAAGACAGTTTTGGTTATAAATCTATCTCTGTTAAAGGAGGTGAATAGTATTGGCTTTTGTCGTAGTCGAAGAGGGCGAATCTATTGAAAATGCCCTAAAAAGATTTAAAAGAAAAGTTCAACAAGAATCGATCATTAAGGAAATTAAGAAGCATTCGATTTATTTCAAACCAGGCGAGAAACGAAGAATGAAAGAAGCCCAGGCTAGGAAACGAATGAGGAGGCGTCTCAAACGAGAACGAAGAATGGGATATTAACATTATCAGTGGCGAATCCAGCTCATAATAGGAAACCCTCTTGGCTTAAGGTAAAAATTCCCTCCCATCAAAATTTTTTTAAAGTTTCCAAGATTCTTAAGGAAAACAAATTGCATACTATATGCCAGAGTGCAAAATGTCCTAATGTTTCAGAATGCTGGTCGCAAAAAACCGCTACTTTCCTGATTATGGGGGATGTCTGCACACGCAACTGTTTTTTTTGTGCCGTAAAACATGGGAAACCTGAAGACGTCTCGGAAGCTGAACCTGAGAAAATAGCCAACGCTGTCTCTTCCCTCAAACTCAACTATGTGGTTATAACATCAGTCACGCGAGATGACCTTAAAGATGGAGGAGCTAGCTTTTTTGCAGAGACCATAACAGCCATTAGAGATAAAATGCCTGAAGCAAAAATTGAAGTTCTTATTCCTGACTTTAACGGAGCGTTAGAATCTCTTGAGAAAGTCGTCGAAGCGGGCCCGGATGTCATCAATCACAATGTTGAAACAACCAAGAATCTGTATACTCAAATCAACAGGCCTCCGGAAAATTATGATCGTTCACTGAACATTCTGGAAAATGCAAAAAAAATGGGAGCCTTTACAAAATCGGGAATGATGATCGGTTTAGGGGAAGAAAAGAAGGAAATTTGCCAGACTTTATCTGATTTAAGAGGAGTTTCCTGTGAATTGCTAACCATAGGACAATACCTTCAGGCATCAAAAAACAATATTCCGGTGAAAAAATTCTACTGTCCTGAGGAATTCAATCAGTTGAAAAAAATTGCCTATGATTTAGGCTTCATTCATGTGGAGTCAGGGCCTCTGGTTAGAAGTTCATATAAAGCAAGCAATATGTATCATTCAATTTTTAGCAACATGGCAAAAAATTAAAATGCGCTATTTTGTTTTTTCCGATATCCATGGGAACCTGGAAGCCCTTCTCTCTATTATCAAGTTCACCAAAAGAAGAAAAATCGATCATTATATTTTTCTTGGAGATATGGTGGGCTACGGGGCCTCTCCAAATGAAGTCATCGAAAAAATGCGAAGCACTTTTAAACCGATCTCTATAGTTAGAGGAAATCACGATAAAGCCGTGTGCGGACTTGATTCTATCCAAACGTTCAATCCCATCGCTGCCTCAGCAATATTCTGGACCCAGCAGAATATAAAAAAAACCCATAAAAATTACTTATGCCGCTTGAAAGCGGGCCAGCGGACCTTGCATAAGAATATGACTATATGCCATGGAGCTCCTTTTGATGAAGATTTTTACATCTTCAGTGAGTTTGATGCTGCTGAAGCATTTTCCTATATGAAAAAACCTCTCTGTTTTTTCGGTCACACTCACTTCCCCTTTATTTATATCGAAGGAGAATCATCCATAGAAGGGATATTCATAACCAGCAATAAATATGAATTGAAGCTCGAAAAAAAATCCCGGTACCTTATAAATCCCGGCTCAGTCGGTCAACCCAGAGATAGGAATCCGCGTGCAGCCTGCCTCATATATGACTCAAAAGTAAAAAAAGTGAATTTTTACCGCCTTGATTATGATATTGAAAAAGCCAAGGAGAAAATAAACCAAAACAAACTTCCTTCAGCACTGGCTGAGAGGCTCTCTGTAGGCATTTAGCTTGAATTGTTCCATTCAGCGGGAATTTGCATAACAGTATAAACAGCTGTGGGGACATGAATAGCTGTAACTCCCGATATCCGTTGATTCAGTGCAAAGGCATTCTTTTCTTTGTGTTCTATCTTTCCTTTTGGATAAAGGTTCCTTATCCGGGTGCAGTTCTTGAAGCTTGAATCCATTGATACAGGATGAAGGTTGGATTCCCTTCAGTTCAGCAAGAAATTGTTGACTGCAAGCAAAAAGATTCAAATCCCATTTTTCGGCGATTGTGGCTAGAAAACAGGCATCCTCTTTTTTTTTCTCAATAACAGGATCGATGTAATCAAATTTCTTTTCCCTGGCACGCCTTTGAGCTTTTTTATACCACTGCGTAAAGCTGAACCGGATATCTCTAATCCCGTAGGATTTGATCACCGGCGCCAGTTTCTCAAAACAATAAAGATTTGTCTTTATGTCCCCCCCTTCTCTCCAATAAATAACCGGGTCAAAGCGAATGGATATCCTCTCAGCACTGCCGGTAATCTTAAGAAGAGGCTCTAATTGTTTCAATGCCATTTCTGGAGAAGGAACGGCTTTTTCGATGAAGCTCCCTCCCAGTCCTGTTACAGTGAAATGAAGGTAAAGTTGATCGTATTTCTGGATTATGGACAGAAGGTTATTGTTATTCTCAATAAGATTCGAGAAATTTTTTGACCATAAGACAACTGTATGAACTTTATCCGGTCTTAAGTTGACAGAATAAATGTGACCAGAAGGGCCTAAAACCCGGGCTTGTTCTTGCTCAAAAGAAGAAGCAAGCCGGGCAGGGAAAAAAGCAACCATATCACACCTTCTGGAAGCACTGATGACTTTTTTCATGACTTCTTGACACTTTCTGAAAATGGCTTTAGTATTTTAACTTAGAAAAAAGAGCCTATCAAATGTCTTTACTGAAAGCACAAAATCTAGTTAAAAGCTATAACAGCCGGGTCGTGGTCAAGGGAGTGGATATCGAGATTGCTTCCGGTGAAATCGTTGGATTTCTGGGAAGAAATGGAGCTGGAAAAACAACATCATTTCAAATAATAGCAGGCCTTATCAAACCGGATAGCGGAATGACTTATCTGGATAATAAAGACATTTCCAAGTTGACGGCCCCCCAAAGAGCCCTTGAAGGAATCACCTATCTCCCTCAGGAAAGCTCTGTTTTTCTTAATGCTTCTGTTGAAGAAAACCTTAAAATCATTCTGGAATTTCAACCGTTGGAAAAAACCGAACAAAAGGGCGTAATCCGCAGGCTTTTAGGGGAACTCGGCCTCTCTCATTTGTCCAAACAACCGGCACACAGTCTTTCCGGAGGGGAAAGGAGGCGACTCGAAATCTGTCGCTCTCTCATCCTTCAACCCAAATTCCTCTTCTTAGATGAACCATTTACGGGAATCGATCCTTTAACAATCATCGAACTACAGAAAATCATACTGAACTTGAAAAAGAAAAACATAGGGATTGTCATTTCCGACCACAACGTCCGCGACACTTTAAAAGTGACGGACCGCGCTTATATAATAGACAACGGCTCTATTTTAATCAAAGGACCTCCCAAAAAAATTGCCAATGACAAAACCGCAAAAAAAGCTTTTTTTGGGGAAAATTTCAAACTGAGAGATGAAGTCAGCTATTATTCTTCGCGCCGGAAAAATCGATCTCCAGGAGTTTCTCCCAGGAAGTACACAAATAAAAAGAAATAAATACCGGTCAATACTAAATAAAATATCACCACTTGAACCGCTGATACAGCGACCAGCCCGAAAATAGAAACATTCATCATCAAAGAAGCAATAAAAATGGAAGCAAACCAGAATACAGCTACGAAGATCAGATCAAAAAATCTGGATTTGAGCATATCAAAGGTTGGAGAAGATGAACGTTTTCTCTGTTCTTCTTTTGCAGACGTAAGGTCAAATTTTTCAATAGGGTGCTCCTCCTCTTGCTTCCAAGGAGCTTCTTTTTGATGCTTTTCACCTGCCCCAAAATCCCTTTCCAGATCAATCAATTTTTTCTGCTTTTCTTTAAGTTCTTTTTTCTGAGTTTCTTCATCTTTTTGTTCCCCTTGTTTTTCAAATTCCTCTTCTGTCTCAATCTCTATATTCCCACTTTTTTCTTCTGAATCCTCATCTCTAAAAACCGTGTCATCATGAACAATTTCTCTCAGTTCAAAATACTCTTTTTTTCTTTCCGCTTTCTCTAAATCTTCTTCTTTTCCTGTTTTTTTTATCTCTTCAGCCCAAGTAGGCGTTCTCTCTTTATCGTTCTGTTTAACACTTTCTTCCTGGGTATCACTATCTTTCTGAGTCTCGCTGTCTTTAATCCCTCTCTCTTTTTTTATTGAATTGATAAATCTATCAATTTCAGCTTTTTTTTCTTCTTCAAACTCTGTTGTTCCCTGCCCTGGTTTTTTAGATTCTGTTTCCAATTCTTCAGATGAAGAAATTTTTTCCCCTTCTTTCTCCTTTAAAAAATCCAGGATGCTCTGTCCAATCTTATCGACTTCTGGCATTTCTTCAGGTAGAGATTCTCCACTGTCCTTTTCTTTATCCTCTGCCTGTCTTTCCTCTTGAGATAAAGATTCATCTTCTAACTCTTCTTCCTTTTTGAATTCACCTGGGGGCTCTTCTTCTTTGATTTCTTCTTCAGAATCATCTTCTTTATTTAAAATTCCTGTGGTGGACTCTTTTTCCTGCTCTTCTTCTTTATCCTCCTGTTCTTCATCTCTCTCCTCATCACTACTTTCATATTCATCATCTGCGGCAGGAATCTTTTCATTAGATGTATCTTCATTAATCTCTGTTTCCTCAGAAAATACGAGTCTTGTTCCACATTTTAAGCAATATTCAGAATCTTCATCAACAACGGATTTACAGTAAGGACACCTTTTTATTGACATTTATTCTATTTATAAATCTAAACTTATCATTTGTCAATAAAATTGCTCATTGACATAAAAGAAAAAATCTAATAAATATGAATGTGGATTGTTCAGGGCGATTAACTCAGCGGTAGAGTGCTACCTTCACACGGTAGAAGTCACAGGTTCAAATCCTGTATCGCCCACCATTCAGAATTGCAAAAGAAAAGTTTGTTGATCACAGACTATTGACTTTTTCAATATAAGCGTTCACATCAAATTTCGACTGGGCTCCCTTATAACTCATATACCTGATTTTTCCGAAAACCGGTCGCTGAAACCAGGCACGATCATGCACACCCCCTACGGACCAAGCCATGCCTGCATATCCATTGGGATCTCTTCCGTCCAGTTCATATTTATCATTGAGAACTATTGCCGTTTTCAAAGCTTCTTCCGGCGTTTTTGTCCACTCTAAAATCTTTTTTGCCCAGTACATTCTTAAATAGCCGTGCATCTTCCCTGTTTTAACCATTTCTTTCTGAGCAGCATTCCACAGGTCATCATGAGTTTGACCCCTTTCAAACTGGTCAAGGGAATATATATATTCCCTTTTATCACGCCTGTGCTCATTGAGCGTTTTCTTTGCCCAATCAGGAAAGCCTTCAAAATTATCATAATACTCATTGTAAAAACAGAAATTATCCGAAAGCTCCCTCCTCACAACGAGTTCCTCTATAAAGGCTTCTTGTTCCTCTGCCTTTTCGCTCTTTTTTTGTATTTCGAGCATGATTCTCTGGGCAGAAATCTGACCGAAGTGAAGATAAGGGGAAAGATTTGATTGACCATCCAAATTGGGATCATTTCTATTTTTGTCGTATTTTGAAATTTTGTGTTTTATGAACTGGCTGAGCATGGAAAAAGCTGCTTTCTCTCCAGGCTCAATCCAGGTAACTTCTGAAACCGTTCTGTCAATTTTCAGGCTCTTTTCCACTTGACTCCAGTCTACCTTTTTCTCTTTTTTGTCCCAATGAAAAGGATGTTTCTTGAGAGAAGGGAATTCATCTGTAAACTCTTTGATCTGACGTCTAATTTTGGGGCGAAAAGTCCGGGCTGCAAACTCTTTTTTGGGTGAGGCGATCCAGCATGGAACGATATTATGAGTGTCCACTTCATAAACAGGAATGTTGATTTGATTCAATACACTCTCTTTCCATTCTTTTTTCAGTCGCAGGGGATCAAAATCAGTGACAAGAGCGCTCACGTTGTGCTGCGCCACAAATTGGGCAATCTCTTCTCCGGGTGAACCATTTAGAAGAAAAAAAGGAATGTTTTTTTCTTCAAGATATTTCTCTGTTTCCCGGAGCCCCTGGAACATAAAACTGTATTGCCTGATAGTTGCCCCGAGAAATTGGGGAACCACACAGAAGACAACTCCCAGAGAAGTTTTCTTCTCGAAGGCTTTTTCCTGAGAAAAAAAGAGAGCCCAGTTATCATGAGCTCTCTGATCACGGCTCATCCAGTATATAATGGGACCTGCTTTTTCTTCTCTTTGTTTCAATATTCTTACGCGTTCTGGCTTCATTTTATTATCCGTATTATATCAATAATATATGAAAATATCTCCAAACATTATGAAATAACAACCCCTTGTTAACTTTCGTTTGGAATGGCTGTTATCCAAAAAATGGAGGAATCCCTATTATGAAAGTGCTTTTAACAGGTGCTACGGGCTATATCGGAAGAAGACTTAAAGAAAGACTCCTCGAAGACAAAAATCTTCAGCTTCGTTTATTCGTCAGGAACGAAAAAAAAGTCCGGAATAAATACAGAGACCGGCTGGAAATTTTTGAGGGCAGCACTTTTGATAAGAAATCTCTTCAAAAAGCTCTTGAAGGTATCAATGTCGCCTATTACTTGATCCATTCTATGGGCACAGGTGGTTATTTCAAAAAGCTCGACCGTTTAAGCGCTGAAAATTTTCTTCATGCTTGCATAGAGGCAAAGGTCCAAAGAATCATTTATCTGGGCGGTCTGGGGAAAAAGAATACAGCAAGCAGGCATCTTTTAAGCAGGATAGAGACAGGAGAAATCCTCAGCAGTCAGCCCGGATCCATTCAGACCATATGGTTTAGAGCTGGAATCATCATAGGTTCAGGAAGCGCCAGTTTTGAAATCATTCGAAATCTTGTTCAAAAGCTTCCCCTGATGATCACACCAAAATGGGTCCGCACAAAAACCCAACCCATCGGCATCCATGATGTGTTGGAATATCTCTTTCAGGCAAAAGATCTCAACAAAATCCATAATCTGGTCGTGGATATCGGATCGACTCAGATAAGTTTTAAGGAGATGGTTCTCAGAGCTTCCAAGGTTATGAAACTAAAGAGGATTTTGATTCCTACTCCCCTACTGACACCAAAGCTTTCTTCCTATTGGTTGATCCTCATCACTCCTGTTTCCTATGGGATAGCCAAAGCTTTGTTGGAGGGGCTGAAATCAGAGACCGTGATTCAAAACGACAATGCTCAAAAATATTTTCCAGATATTTCACCACTTTCTTACGAAGAAACCATCAAAATGGCTCTTGGAGAGATAGAAAAAAAACAAATTATCAGCCGGTGGTGCGACAGCAGCGGAAAAGAAGTCTGTGATATAAAAGATCAAGACCGCATCGAATCAGCTGTATTTGCTGAAAAAATCGCTTATGACCTAAAAAAAATTGCACCTGAAAAAATATTTGTTTCCATTCAATCAATCGGCGGGGAAAACGGATGGTTCAGATACGATTGGTTGTGGAGATTGAGAGGCTTCATAGATAAGCTTTTCGGCGGGCCCGGTTTGAACCGAGGACGGAGAGATCCAGCTGCATTGAGAATCGGGGATAGTCTGGATTTCTGGAAGGTTATCGATTTAAAAAGAGGCAAAAGGCTTCTTCTTTTGAATCAAATGAAGCTTCCCGGAAAAGGTTGGCTTGAATTTCATATAGAAAATAATACTTTTGTTCAAACTGTTCATTTTCTTCCCAAGGGACTTGGGGGAAGATTGTACTGGTATTTCATCAAGCCTTTTCATATCCTTATTTTTTCAGACCTTGCCAAGGGGATTATGAAACGGGCCCAATATTGTTAAAAAATGTGGCGAAATTTCACCATCATTTATTAATTGATTTCATCCGTTTCCGCGATTAACGCATGTGTTCGAAGAACCAGGTCAACAAACGATCCATAACGTCAATCCGGTGGGCGTACTCCCGGATTCCATGATATTCCCTGGGATAAACAATCATCCTTACGCGTGCCCCGTAATGCTTCAATGCCATGTAAAATTCGTATGCTTGAGAAAGGGGAACCCTCTGGTCATTTTCTCCGTGAACAATAAGGACAGGTGTTTTAACATTGGAGGCATAGGTTACCGGGGAATTCTGGACATAGACCTCCTGGTGTTCATAAGGAGGCTCATTGAAATACCCGATAAGAAAAGAAGGCTCATCGGTTAGAGCATATTCGGTAACAAGGTTGGTAACTCCCGCTGAAACATAAGCCGCTTGAAAACGGTCTGTTTGGGTAACAATCCAGGATGTAAGATACCCTCCGTAGCTTCCACCTCCAACACACATTCTCTCAGGATCGACCCATCCTTTATCGATAAGGGCATCCACTCCGCTCATAACATCGCTTATGGGGCCCCGGCCCCAGTTTTCCACATTGGCTGTCATCCATGCCATTCCGGAACCAGAGCTGCCCCTGAAATTGGGAAGAAATACCATCCAATCCATGGAAGCAAAAAGTTGGGCCCAATTGTCGACATGAGCTCCCTTACCCCAATTGTAAGCAGGGCCGCCGTGAAACCACACGACGAGAGGAACCTTTTTGCCCGGCTTAAAAGTCGGAGGCTTAACAATGATACCGAACACATCCCGGCCGTCTTTCGCATTTTTCCAGCGGAATTCCTCGACTTTACCCAATTGTATTTCTTCAAAAAAGCGGTTGAAAGAGGTCAGGGCACGTGTTTCTCCTTTATCGAGATAAGCCGCCCAAATTTCGGGTGGAGAGTCAGTTGTCTCGTTGAGATAAACAGCCCGGCTTCCGTCTGCGTTCACATCCCAGTGACTTCCCCAATAAGGGATGATGGAGCGGTCCATCCGGAACAGCTTCTCCGTCTTTCCTTCGAGAGAGAGCTTGATAAGATAGTTGTGAGGCCCTTCGGCTATCGCAGCCAGGATTTCCTCTTCTCCCGGGTGCCAGACCAAATCCCAAACATTGCCGGGATAATTTTCAAGTAATCCAAAAGGTTTCTCTCCCGATCCGGCTTGAACCTTGACAATCCCCCTCTCTTTAAAAGTGCCCACCGGACCGATAAAAGCCAGCCAATCTCCTCCAGGTGAAAAGCACGGAGCTGCCAGGGCATTGAGTTTGCTGCAGAGAATTTTTTCCTCCATAGTTTTGACATCCAGCAGGACCAAACGGCTTTGATATTCATTTCCTTCGGCAGTTGGGATATCGGACAGCCGCAAAGCCAGAGTTTTCCCATCCGGCGCCCAACGGAAATCAAACACCGTCCTTCCTTCTCGGGAAAGAGGACGGACTTTCCCTGAATCCAGCTCAAGCAACCAAAGCCGCGTATGAAGACGGTACTCGTCAATAACAACGGCATCATATCCTTTTTTTTGCAGCTTCCTTTCTTTGTCACCGGGGAGATCTCTTTTAAGAAAGGCAATCATTTTACCATCAGGAGACCATTCCAATCCCCGGATAGAGTTATCCTCAAAGGTCAATTGTTGAAGCTTTGCTGTTTCCGGCGACATCATGTATATTTGAGATGTCTTCTCTTTCTCTTTTCGAAAGAGAAAAGCGAGGCTTTCTCCGGAAGGGGACCAACGCGGAGCGGATTGTGATCCTTCCGCTTCAGTGATTTGATGCAGCTTCTTGCCTTCCCAAGAGACCATCCATATCCTGGAATGCCTCCGGTGATCATCTCCATATTCAGAAACCACAAAAGAAACCCAATTTCCATCTGGCGAAATACGGGGATCGGAAATCCTTTTGATCCTGAACATGTCTTCAGGGTCAAATAGCCTTTTCTCTTGCCCGGCTGCTGGAGACAACAAAGCCAGACCGAGCAATATACAAAGGAAAAACAAAAAAAATACTTTTGATGGGAAACGCATATTAACCTCCTTTATAATCACATCATAATTATTTTAAACTAGCCCCTTCTAAAAAGCCAACCTTTACATATCAAGGAAAACATCATCAACTTTCATGAATAAAAGGGACAATCCACAACAAACTGATTGAAACGATTGCGGAAATCTCAGCACCATTTATAAATTGATTTCACCCTGAAATTGAAATATACTTTATATTTCTATTTCTACTTGAATAAATTTAAAGAGGTGAACCATGAACATTAAAAATTATTTTTTGTTTGTATGTGTTATTTTGCTCGGATTACTGCTGATTCAAGTCTGCCCGGAAGTATTGAAAGCTTCTCCTGATGAAGGAATGTGGACTTTTGACAATCCTCCTCTGAAACAACTCAAAGAACGCTACGGATTTACGCCTTCCCAGGAATGGCTTGACCATGTGCGCTTTTCCAGTGTTCGGTTTATGGACGGTGGTTCCGGTTCCTTTGTCAGTCCCAATGGACTGGTCTTAACCAATCATCACGTGGCAGTCGGACAACTTCAGAAAATTTCCACCAAAGATATCAATTATGTTGCAACCGGCCTTCTAGCGAAAACCCGTGATGAAGAACTCAAATGCCCGGATCTGGAAATCAATGTGCTGGTTTCTATGGAAAACGTAACCAAAAGAGTCCAGGATGCCATTAAAGAAGGACTCAGCGATGTGGAAGCTTTAAAAGCCAGAAGAGCCATCATCGCAAAGATTGAAAAAGAAAGTCTGGATGAAACAGGGCTTCGCTCCAATGTGGTCAGTCTCTACCATGGAGGCGAGTACTGGCTGTACAGATATAAGAAATACACAGATGTCCGCCTGGTCATGGCCCCTGAGAGGCAGGCAGCTTATTTCGGAGGGGATTCTGATAATTTCACCTACCCGCGATACGATTTGGATATGGCATTCTTCCGCGTTTATGAAAACGGAAAACCCATCCAATCAAAACATTACTTCCAGTGGAATTCCCAAGGACTCGATGAAGGAGACCTGGTCTTTGTATCCGGCAATCCCGGTTCCACCGACCGGCTGTACACCTATTCTCGCCTTGAATTCCAGCGGGATTTATACTACCCCATAATCTTAAAATACATCGACAGATACATCAAAGCCCTAAGGGAATATTCTCAAGAAGGACCCGAACAGCAGCGCCGTGCTCTTATAAGAATTTTTGGATTAGAAAATGCCAAAAAAGCCCTAATCGGGGAATACAAAGGACTTCGGGATAAAGAACTGATGGCAAAGCGGAAAATGGAAGAAGAAGCTTTCCGAAAAAAGATTGCCTCCGATCCGGAATTGAACGAAAAATACGGAGATGCCTGGGATGTAACCGCAGAGATCATAAAAAAGAGTTCAGAAACATTCCAAGAACGATTTTACCGCCAGCTCATCGGTTCGCGGATGGCTGGTCTCGCAACAACCATTGTCAGATATGTCACTGAAGTGAAAAAACCTGATGCGGAAAGGCTTCCCAGATATCATGATTCTGAACTAGAGGAGCTGAGATTCAATCTTTTCTCTCCTGCCCCTATATACAGGGATATGGAGGAAACAATCCTGGCAAAATCCCTCCAGTGGTCTCTGGATGAGCTGGGAAAAGATGATGAATTCTTAAAAATAGGACTGGACAGCGATCCCCCTGAAAGCGTGGCTAAAGAACTGATTTCTAACACAAAACTGGATGACGTCAATTTTCGTAAAGAGCTGATCAATGGAGGAGAGCAAGCCGTTAATGAATCAGAAGATCCTCTCATAAAGCTAGCTGTTGAACTTGATCCTTTGATGAGAAAGAGCGAGAAGTGGTTCCGTGAACATATTGAAAGTGTTCTAACCACAGCCAGTGAAAAAATCGCCAAAGCTCGCTTTGCTGTTTACGGAAAGAGCAAATACCCTGATGCCACCTTTACTCTACGCCTTTCTTACGGAGCAGCTGTTGGATATCCGATGAACGGAACAAAAGCTCCTTATAAAACAACTCTTTATGGCTTGTACAACCGTTCTTTAGGCTTTGGAAAAAAAGGAGAATTTGCCCTTCCCCAACGCTTCTGGGAACGAAAGGATAAACTTGACTTATCGACTCCGGTTAATTTTGTGAGCAGCTGCGACATTATAGGGGGAAACTCAGGTTCTCCGGTCATCAATAAAAAAGCAGACGTGGTTGGAGTCATATTTGACGGGAACATACAAAGTTTGCCCGGCCGCTTTGTTTATGATGAAACCAAAAACCGGGCTGTCGCTGTTCACAGTGCCTATATGATTGAAGCACTCCGAAAGCTTTATGATGCGGACTTTCTTGCCGATGAACTCGAAGGGAAATAAGCTGTGAGATTTTATCGATATTTTATAAACATCTATCAGTTTTATTCTGTGATGCCCAGAAGATGCAGCATAAATGCATATTCAAGGGCTGTGATTTTGTACTTTCGGAACCGTCCGGAAGCCCCGCTGTGCCCTGCTTCCATATTGGTATGAAGAAGCAAAATATTGTTATCTGTCTTCATATGCCTGATTTTTGCTACCCATTTCGCAGGCTCCCAGTACTGCACCTGTGAATCATGCAAACCAGTAGTAACCAGCATGGCAGGATAATCTTTTGCTTCCACATTGTCGTATGGAGAATAAGATAGCATGTATTCATAATACTTCTTTTCATTGGGATCTCCCCATTCATCATACTCACTGGTTGTCAGAGGAATGCTTTCATCCAGCATAGTGGTCACCACATCCACCCACGGGACATCGGCGATAATCCCTTCAAAAATATCCGGTCTCATGTTCACCACTGCTCCCATAAGAAGCCCTCCGGCACTTCCTCCCATAGCAAAAAGCTTATCAGAATTTGTAAACCTTTCTGCTATCAGATGCTCGGCACATGCAATGAAATCTGTGAATGTATTCTTCTTTTTTAAGAGTTTCCCTTCCTCATACCAGTATCTTCCCATTTCCTGTCCACCGCGAATGTGAGCCATGGCATACACAAACCCTCTATCAAGCAGGCTCAAACGGACAGAACTGAATCTGGGATCCATACTGGCTCCATAGGAACCATAACCGTATAAAAGAAGGGGATTATCTCTGTTTCTCTCAAGTCCTTTTTTATACACCAGGGAAATCGGAATTTTTGTGCTGTCTTTGGCAGGTGCATAAATCCTTTCTGCTCTATAATCAGAAGGCTCAAAATCTCCGACAACTTCCTGCTGCTTTAAAAGTTTTTTCTGTTGAGTGTTCATATTATAGTCATATATGGAATTTGGGGTGGTGAGAGAAGTATATCCATAACGGAGGAGTTGAGTGTCAAACTCAGGATTATTTGCAATATACGCCATGTAGGTTTCTTCTCCAAAATCAATGTAATAATCAAAGGGATCGTCCCATTTTATGACTCTTATATTTCTTAATCCATCTTTTCTTTCACTGATAACAAGAAAGTCTTTGAAAATCTCAAATCCTAACAGAAAGACATCATCCCTATGAGGAATCATTTCAATCCAATTTTCTTTTTCTGTTTTACTGACCGGTGTTTTCATCAACCTGAAATTTTGAGCTTTCCAATTGGTCCGTATATAAAAATCATTGTTGAAATGGGCAACAGAGTATTCAAGATCTTTTTCCCTCGGCTGTATTATTTTAAATTCACCATCCGGATTATCAGCATCCAGGAACCGGTATTCTGTAGATAGCGTGCTGCGCGAACCAATAAACAGGTATTTTTTTGATTTTGATTTGAAGACATATGTACTGAAAGTGGGATCTTTTTCATGATAGACTTCTTCGTCATTTGAAACATCTTTCCCAAGTTGGTGTTTGAATATTTTATAAGAGCGCAGAGTAGGATCTTTTTTTGAATAAAAAACTGTTTTATTGTCATTAGCCCATACAGCTCTTCCTGTGGTATTAGGAATTTTGTCCGGAAGAATTTCTCCTGTAATCAAATTTTTGAAATGAATCTTATATTTTCTTCGGCTTACTTCATCAACTCCAAAAGCCATTAATGTGTTATCCATACTTATAGAATGACCGGCAACATGATAATAATCATGTCCTTCAGCCATTTTATTCACATTGAGTAAAATTTTTTCATCCGCTTCAAGTGTTCCTTTTTTGCGGCAGTAAACAGGATATTCTTTCCCCTCCTCATAGCGAGTATAATAATAATAACCATTCTCCTTATATGGAACAGAGATATCCGTTTTCTTAATTCTTCCTGTTATTTCATTAAAGATCTTTTTCTGAAGATCTTCCGTATCTGTCATCATAGCTTTTAAATATTGATTCTCTGCGTTCAAATAGTCTATCACTTCAGGATTATCCCGTTCTCTCAACCAGTAATAATAATCTATGCGTGTATCTTCATGGATGGTCAATACTTTTTTAATCCTTTTAGCCACAGGAGGCTTTATTTCTTCTTTTGTCATATTTTTTCCATTGAAAGACCCGAAAACAGCAAAGGCAAACATAATAATAATGGTAAAGCTTAATAAGCCAAATGCAGGAAAATAATGAAATCTTGTTTTTTTCAATTTTTCCTCCTTCAAGGCGGATAGTGACTCAAATTTTTAACCATTTGATTGATACTAATATATTGCTTTTATCACCAGATATCGTTTTTGTCAAATTCCTGAATTGTTTTTGATAAAATGTGGTAGAATCCAATCCCCAAAGAGGATTTTTATATAAAGTTCGAAGATATCAATCATTGAGGGGATTCCATAAAAACCCATCCCCCTCCTTGCTCTCAGATTGATATTTATACAAATAGATAGAAATTTCAAAGAGGTGTGTCTCTTTAGCGAAAGAACAAAGCCCTAAAAGGGGAGGCAGGAAGCAAAGCAATCCTTTTTAGAATTACTTATGCTCATTCAATATATAAATATAAGCTTTATCCAATTCTTATTTACGAAACATGAACCTGCTTGCTTGATCTTTGTTTTGACATTTTTATCTCATACATTTTCTTATCTGCTTTCTCAATTAGCTCGTCCACAGAACTTAAATTGTCCGGCTCACAATGAACCTTTCCTATGCTGACCGATAATGAAAAAGGATATTCATTCCTCCGGTTGAATTCTTCCAGCTTTTCTTCAAACCGTCTTATGAATGAATTCAGATCTATCTCAGATGTTTCTCTCGCAAGGACTGCGAATTCATCACCTCCCATAACATAAAGCTTTTTAAACCAAACTCATTAGAATTTAGAATACCATAGAGCAATATATTTTCATTATTCTAACATTTTTTTAAAATCATAAACAAGTTTCCCCAAAAGAGCCCAGGAATAAAAACCGTAATAAAATAAGCAATCAGTTTTTAAAGAATTTTATTCGATTCATACTCGATGCTTCCTTGAAATTATGGATATCTATTGTCATTTTTTATTATTATAATGATAAAGAAGCTATTCAGAGTGAAAATGATCCCAACCGGATGGCTTCAATATCTTTTCCTTTGCTCCTTTTTTCTTTAAAACAATGTCATTTCCCTCAACAATTTCCCCGACACAAAATATTCTTGACCCGAACTCCTTCCTATATTGCTCTTCCAGCTTCTCTGGGAATTGCTCATCAACCGTAAACAGCAATCGATAATCCTCTCCCCCGTATAAAGCCAAATCTAGAGGTTTCTTGCCCGTGACTTCTCCAAATGACTGCAATTCTTTGGATAAAGGAATCTTTTCTTCATAAAGAATAGCCCCGCAGCGGCTCTGTTTACAGATATGACCCAAATCACTCGAGATTCCATCTGATATGTCGATACAGGAATGAACCATTCCGCTTTCTGATAAAAATATTCCTTCTTTTATATAAACTTGAGGCATATGGTGAGACTTGATTAAATAATTCTTAACTTTCTCATCAAGAACACTCTCTTTAAGAATGGCCCACAATCCTCCGGCTGAATCACCTAAATATCCATTGACATATATTCGGTCTCCTTTTTCTGCTTGATCACGATACATGATCCTGTCCTGAGTTATTTCACCTCTGAGAGCAATATTCAATACAATATCCTGTTTCGCATTTGTTGTATCCCCTCCCAGAATATTCACCTTATATTTTTCCCCTAGAAACATCATTCCTTTGTACAATTCATCAATGTATTCGACTGTGATATCTTCAGGAACAGCCATGGATAAAAAAGCATCTGTGGGATTGCCTCCCATGGAGGCTATGTCACTCAAATTAACAGCCATGGTTTTATAGCCCAGTTGAAATGGAGTTATACTTTTTCTTAGAAAATGAATATTTTCAACCAGCATATCTGTGGTAAAAAGAGCAGCTCTCTTTTCATCGATTTTGCACACCGCACAGTCATCACCGATCCCTTTTATAATATTTTCTTCTCTAATGAAACAGAGAGGTTTGATTCTTTCGATTAATCCGAATTCACCACCAATATCTTTTATTTTCATTTATATTCGTTTTTTGTTCGCTTTTCCCTTATTTATTTCTGAACAAATTTCTCTGGCTGCTTTTTCAGGATCCGGTGCAGAACATATGGCAGAAACAACAGCAATGCCGTCCGCACCGTTTTCTATAACTTCTCTGCAATTATCAGCCTTCAAACTTCCAATGGCAATAAGAGGAAGTTTTGTCACTGTTCTTATTGCTTTCAATCCCTCTATCCCCATTCCTTTTTTAAGCTCCGGTTTGGTAGGGGTGGTATAAATAGGGCTGACTCCGATATAATTGGCACCCCTTTTATTCGCAAACAGGGCATCTTCGACATTCTCTACAGAAAGACCGATTACTCTTTGGTCTCCCAATTGACTTCTTGCCACTTCAATGGGCATATCATGAATCCCCAGATGCACTCCATGGGAATCCAGCGCCAAGGCAATATCTATTCTGTCATTAATGATCAAAGGGACATTTCTTTTTCTAAGGAGCTTTATTACTTTTTCCCCAATATCCAAAAATTCTCTTGTTGTTGTTTCCTTTTCTCTCAACTGAACAACCGTCACTCCTCCATTCACTGCCTTGTCTATAACTTCCAGCAAATCTCTTCCCTTCATGAGTTTCCTGTCAGTCACCAGATAAAGTGTGTAATCGATATTTGAAATATCCATTGGTTTCAATCAAATCCTTGATTTTGAATTCCCTATTTTTCAAAAGAGACCTGAATGCCTTCTCTAAATGAATTTTCTTCAATCAAATAAAGAAAATCAAGCATTTTCATTTGAAAGGAACCGGGACATTCCGCTTCTTTTGCTGCCTGTTCACCGGCAAAGCCAAAATAGGACAATCCTGCGGCTGCCGATAACAGGGGATCGCTGTTCACTGCATTGAAAGCAGCCACAATCACAGTAGCCGTGCACCCGGTTCCTGTAACCATTCCCATAAGGGGATGACCATTCTTGACTTTACAGGAAACAATGCCATCGGTTATAAAATCTGTCTCTCCTGTGATAGCCAGGACTGTATCAAGCTCCTTGGCAAGAATTTTCCCTGCTTCTTCGGCTTCCTCCACAGAATGAAGAGAATCCACACCTTTTGTTTTTGAATTCTCATCAGCCAAAGAGAGGACCTCAGAAGCATTCCCTCGGATAACACTCACTTTGACGTCATTAACAATACGTTTTGCCGCTTCTGTTCTCATGGTTGTCGCTCCCGAACCCACGGGATCCAGCACAACAGGAATATGAAGTGAGTTTGCTTTTTTCCCTGCTTTTATCATGGAATCAACCCAGTAATCTGTGAGAGTCCCTATATTTAAAACAAGAGAGCCAGCCATAGATGTCAGTTCCTCAACCTCTTCATGAGCATGCGCCATAATCGGAGAGGCGCCTGCTGAAAGAAGAGCCATGGCTGTGTAGTTCATAACCACATAGTTTGTGATATTATGCACCAGCGGTTTTTTATTTTTAATATCCCTCAGACTTTTTACAGCGCTCTCTTTGAATTCATCAACTGATATCATTTTATTCATATCATCCTCCCTGGTATTTTTTTCATCTCCTTATATTAAATGAGCTGAAAAAAAAATTCAATTTCCTTAATAACGGCTTTCTATAATTATAATTCCCAAAAGGGAACTTTCTAAGGGTAACTTCACCTTTTATTGAAGATGAGTTTCATATAGTAGTTGCGGAAATAATGCAATATTTATGAATACCGTAACTCCTTGAGCTTGAAGCCTATTCTTTTTTATACCCATTATCATATCACTTTTACTGATATTCTATTTTTAGCCTTGTCTTATTGTTGAAGTAAATTGTGCACTCAACTTGGCTGGACTATCATCCAGAAAATAAAAAAATAATGAAATTGCTCTTAGGGAAAGAAGATTCTTAAAGACAATATTTGGAATAAATAACATCCTAGAAATATATCCTAAAGGAAGTGAAAATCATATCCGGATAGGCTCCGAATTCGGAATGAAAAAGGATGTTTGATCTATCAAGAGGACCCAGCACATATTCAGGCTTTTGGCCTATTCCTATATAGGCTCCCGCAGATATATAAATGTCACTTTCTATATTGTATTCGACTTTGGGAGCAAGCGTCAGGGAACCATCGCTCATATTGAATAAAAATAAACCTGAGAACGGTAAAAGAGGAGTCATTCGATAGGTTAATCCTAGCCCAGCATAATGTCTTCCCAAGAGATAAACATAGCCATGATGAAAAGCCGTTGAATTCAAAACATTGGGATAATTATAAGTATTGTTTTTCCCGGCTGAATTGAAGTGATACTCGATATACCCGTATGTTTTTGGATTCAGATTATAATCAAGACCGACAGATGCCCGCACATAATTTTTTTCATGATCATCACTTTCTTTTTCAAAGAAATAGGGATTAACCCAGGCTGCCTCAATCCAAAATCCGGCACCTCCGATCGACCGGGCAATGTCCATTCCGATCATTAAATGATCATAAAACCTCATGCACAGTAAGGAAATGTCTGTCTTTGCCAGATAGGTTTTCCCCCTAATAAAAAAAGCACTTTTATTAAGCTTAAAATCCTCTCCAGCCACATATCCCAAATCAATTTCATCCATCATTCCCAAAGGAATTCTCATACGGACAGCATCCACCCCTTTTCTCTCTTCGGGATCCAGTTCATTAAAAGTGAAGGGAGCAATTACATCCGTGGGATTGATGATTCGTGCACTTCCCCAGGCAATAGCCTGCCTTCCCATATAAATATCAGCTAATTTTGTTCTGACTGATACATAGAAGCGGTCAAGATTATGGAACAGGCCAAAACTTCCGGTTTTATCTCCTTTCTCCGGATAGAGCCTGTTCCTGAAGTCAGCAAAACGGTATTTTCCTGTTTCAATATCCGCAAAAAAAACATCTTCTTGAAAAAGCACGGGATCCTGAATTCTGGGAGAAAAGTCATAAGCTGTATTCAGGGAGAGCCAGGCTGTGGGCTTTATTGAAAATTTGATTCGCAATCTGTTGGTTAACGCTCCTATATCGGGGAATGTCAATTGTTCATTCCCTATTTTATAACTGGGCATTAAAAAAGCAGTAGAGAAGCTTTTAAAATATCCATTGAACAAAAAAATATCATCTGCTGCAGTGCTTGAACAAAGCACACCCAAAAATAGAAAAAAGCTAAGTATTTTCCTCATCAAACTTTCTTCTCATCTTTTTCTATACAACCATCTTTCAAAGTGATCACCCGTCGAGCCTTCTCCATGACTAATTTGTCATGAGTAGAGAATAAAAATGTCATCCCTGTTTTTTCATTTAATTTTTTCATCATATCCAGAAGAGAAGAACTTGTTTTGGAATCCAGGTTAGCAGTCGGTTCATCGGCAAGAATGAGAGCAGGCTTGGATACCATGGCACGGGCAATAGCAACTCTTTGCTGTTGGCCTCCAGATAGCTTCGTGGGCAGCCTGTTTTCAAATCCCTGCAGTCCGACCTCTTCAAGTATTTCCATCACTCTGTTATGGCGTTCCTGCTTATCTATACCCTGAAGGAGCATGATGTACTCAATGTTCTCTTCTACTTTGAGAACTGGAATCAGATTGTATGCCTGGAAAACAAAACCTATATTGTCTCTGCGGAAATCCGAAATCTCCTTTTTTTTCATTTCCGATATCATTTTTCCACTAAGCCAGACTTTTCCCTTTGTCGGACTGTCCAGTCCAGAGATAACATTGAGAAGTGTTGTTTTTCCTGAACCTGAAGGGCCAACAACAGCAGTGAACTCACCAGATGATATTTTAAAATCAACACCACGGACAGCCTTAACCTCAATTCCATCCCCTTTGTAAACTTTTTTGAGGTTCTTGGTATTAATGATATCCTTCTTATTATTTTTCTTGTCTTTATTTCCCATTTCTTATCTCCTAAATCATAAGCTTTTTCTCAGAGCCTCGGTTACAGACATCCTGGAAGCATGGACAGCAGGGTATAAACCGATGACTAAAGTGAACAGAAAAACCGCTACAGGATATATAATAAATTGATGAAGACTGAGCACAGGGTAAATCAATTCATAAGCCGTTGCTCCAGCAAATTCAATCCCCCTGTAATCGATACCTGTTTTCGTAAATATATATGTTCCTATTAAGCCCATGAGCGAACCAATCACAATACTCACGAGGGAAAGGGCTCCGGCTTCGAAAACCATAATCTTTCGGATGCCTGATGGTCTGGTTCCCACCGCACGAAGAACCCCAAATTCAAAAATTCGTTCATACAGGGACATAAAAAGCGAATTGATAATTCCAAATGTGACAATCGCAAAAAGAATAATCCCGAAAAAGAAGAGGGCAAAACCAATATATTCAGAAGCAGCACTCAAATCCGGCATTAACTCAGTCCAGGAAGCCATTTCATTCCCATATTGAGAATATTTTTCCCACACGGGAAGATCTTTTTGAGCTGCATAACCCAGCTTTTGAAACTTTATCGCTATTTCATGAACTCTGTCCCCAAGAGCCAGCATGTTTTGGGCTTCCTCCAATGGAATAAAAGCCATACCTTTATCCATATCTTTAACGCCAAAACTATAAATACCAGATACTCTGAACCGATTTTGGGATAAATCTCCGGTCTTAGCCTCGGATACGGTAATGACAACCCGGTCATTAAGAGAAACTTCAAGTGTTTCGGCAAGCTTGCTTCCGATGATAAGATTATTTCCCGAGTTTTTGGTTAGAAATTCTCCTTTATTCATGGCATCATCGATGCGAGAGATTTGTTTTTCTTTTTCAGGTTCTATTCCATACACCATAATGGAGCTGAAATTTGCTGGGGATCTGATCATTCCGAAACTCATGGTGCGTTTTGAAAATTCAGAAACAATCTCTTCTTCCTTGAGATTACTCACAACCCTATCAAGATCTTGGATCGTCTTATCAATCTCATGAGTCATACGAAAGCCTTTTTTATGAATCTGTGCCTCACCAAGGAAAGATGCTGTCGCTGATTTCACCAGATTGTTTTCCATCCCAATAATAAGGGCATCAAATATAATGAGCGACGCAAGCCCTATGCCGATAGCAAAACAGGTGATGGCTGTTCTTCTTTTATTCCTTAAAATGTTTCGCCATGACAACTTCATATAAAACCACATGATCATCCTCCTTAATGAAAACGCATGGACTTAGCAGGATCTGTATGAGCTGCCTTCAAAGCAGGAAAAATCCCTACAAATGTTGCTGATAGGATCACCACTATAGCTGGAATATAAAAACTTCTTGCATTCACTTCAGAATACATGGATTTGAATTCCATCCCTCCGTAATTAATGGGATTCGATAATTCTATTCCATGTGATACAAAAAATGAATTCAACAGAAAGGCAATGATCGCTCCTGCAACAACACAGATAACGGCAATGATATTCAGTTCAGCCAAAACAAGCTTTATAATCTGCGCCGGCTTTGTCCCCACTGCCCTTAAAACCCCATACTCTCTTTGTCTTTCCAGAACAGACATGAGCACGGTGTTCAACACTCCAACCGCTACAATGATCATAATAATCACCAGCATAATCCACATCCCTTCCTTATCCGCTTTCATCGCTATATAGAAAGACCTTGCGAAGACCTGCCAGGGAGCAACCGATAATTCCGTATCACTCAATTCTTGTTTCAACACTTGAGTTGTTTTTCTCACATCATTCAGACTCTCAACAGTGATCGCCATTTCATGGATTCTTTCGTCAAGAACAAAAAGTTTCTGGGCATCTTTGATATGAAGGAAAAAAGAGATGCGGTCTTCGGTATCATTTCCGGTTTCTGATATTCCCACAATTGTGTAGATGTCATTGGCAATAGATCCATCGGCTGCCTGAGAAATGATGATCACTTCCTCGTTCAAACCGGTTTTTAATATTTTGGCAAGGCCTTTTCCCAGTATAGCCTCATGAGACGGCTCTGATGAGAAATTGCGTCCTTTGACAATTTTTTTCTCGAAATGAGTGGTCAAATTTTCTTTTTCAGGATCAATCCCTGTAATTTGAGCTCCAGCAGTCTCCTCTCCCACTGAAACAAGTCCTGCTGAAAAGAGCCTCGGTGTCCAATTTTCGACTTTTTTAGTATTCTCAAGGAGATTGTTAATTTCATCAACATCATCAATTGTTTTGTATATAGAAGGATTGTCAAGGTAGTCTTTTTTGTGGATTTGAATGTGCCCCAATCTGTTTCTTGTAAAGATATCGATGATGCCGTTATAAGCTCCGTCAGCGAAACCTATGAAAAAAGCCGCTAATACAAATCCACCAAACATACTCAAAGCAGTGAACACAGTTCTTCTTTTCTGGCGAAATAAATTCCGGAATGCTATTTTAAATAAAACCATTTTTAGAACCTCGAACGAAGATTTCTAAGAGAAAATACAGAATCATTTATTGTCACATTAAAATTCAATTCAAGATATTTCAAAGTTGTTTTATGACCAGATTTAGTTAAGGGAATGAGTTCCATCACAGAAGGAATTTCCCGGCTTCCGAACCGCTTGATATCCTTAAAAAGCATTTTTCTCATCAACGTTCCATTTTCATCGTAATATTTTTGCCACACGGGCATATAATCTTTATCCCTTACAGCTGTAATCACGTAACCCCAGACAATAGGAATGTCTTTATGCGGGATGCATTTTATATAAATCATGGAGGGTTCCGGATTCTCTATTTTTGTTAACTCAAAATCATAATCCTCCATAAAATTAAATTCTTTCACAAGATCATCATTGGTGAAATCAGAACCCATCCATGAACTCATCATCATAGAAGGGGGAACCTTTATAACTTTGTTGACTTTGGGAAGATAGTTCCACATTTCGTTTTCAATCCTCAAGGTCGCCATTCCTCTCTCTTTTTTGGGCTCAAGAATTCTTATGAATGTTTTGTCCATCCCTTCTGTCCATGTTTTCATTTTTAGGGTTCTTTCCCAGTGCGGGGTCACAATCTCCATTTCCATTGTTCCAACACTCGACTCGCTCCTGTAGAGTTCATCCAGCTTGGATATGATATCTTCTAAATCTGCATCACGGGAAGATTGGGTAACTGCGGGTAAATTAAACAAGAAAAATACCATCATACTGAAAACAATGATTTTTTGTCTCATTTTAACCTCTTTTATCGTTTCATTCCTTGCCAATCCCATTCATAACCATCGAATTAATAGAATCCATTGCATTATTTATATCAATATTTTTCTTATCCAGAATCCATTGGACTAGAATGCCATCCATCATTCCTATAATAAGAGAAGCCATCATTTTTGGTTGAATATCTTTTCTAATACTTCCGTCTTTGATTCCCTCTTCCAAAATTCCGGCAAGAAAATTTCTGTAATAGAGATAAAACCGATTCATCTCTTTCAAAATGATATTTTTTGGCTGATCTGTTTTTATGGCTTCTGCCCAAAAATCAAACATGAGTTCAATAAAGCCTTGGGAGCTTTTCTGAATGATTTCTTTGTATCTATGAAATATTTGTTTTATTTTCTCTTCACCCGTTTGTTCCGAAGAAATCACTTCCTCAAAATCTAATCCGAGTTTATCTATGAAATAATTAAAAGAAAAGTGGATGATCTCATCTTTGCTATTAAAGTATTCATATATTGTCCCTTTTCCGGTTCCAGCCTGCTTTGCGATATCCGATATAGTGGTGCGAGCAAAACCTTTTTTCAAAAAAGCTCTAATTGCGGCTTTCACAATCTGTTCTTTTTTCGCTTTTTTATCTACCAATATGGCTGCCATTAAATTATCCTTAATAATGACCGAATGGTCGGTCAATATTATGATAAAAAATTTCATCTCCTTCTGTCAAGCAGAAAATAGAAAAAATTTTTTTTTGAATAATCTTTTAAAGACTATAATTACTTAAAAAAATCTTTTGCCTGAACATCACCGCCCTGTATAGAACCAATAGAGTATTTAGCTTTGACTTCTGTAATAATGATTTTCCCTACTTTTTCTTCCTCTGCCCCTAAAGAAAGACCGGTCTCCGGATCGATAAGTTCTTCCCCCTTTCTATAAACATCAAACACATCCCCTGCTTTCACTCCTGAACCGGCTCCAAGATTGACCCAAACTTTAGTGCCTTCAACCTTGATAATTCTTCCCGTTTTTGCTGCCGGGCTCATCCCCGCAGACTTAGACACAATTTCAGCTACCATTTTTTCAACCGCAGGATGCATGACTTCATTCGCAAGCCCATAATCAAAGTCTTGATAAAAGCGTGCCCCTCTGATACTCGCTCCCACCAATCTTTTTTTGTTTTCAGCTTCAGTCGCTACAACAATCTCTCCGGTTGAAGTATTGACCAAGCGGGCTTGCATGACAACCTTACCGGTTGTCACTCCTAATCGCACACCTCTTAATCCTCCTCCTGCTTTACTAATACTGAATTGACTGACTGAGCCTGTCATGATCAAATCGACTCCCAGCAGCTTTCCTATTTTGGCAGCCGTTTGGGGAGTGACAGCCCCTGAAGCTCCCAGGTCCTGTTCCTGAAGCACGGCATCAAGCTTTTCTCTTTCAATAACTGTAAATTTTCCTGTGTTCAAGAGGTCTGTAACAAAAACATCAGCAGCCGCTTCTCCTAATCTGTTTCCCCAATGATGCCAGGTGCTCTTATTTTCAAAGTTCACTACGGCAACTCTTAACTTTCCCTGCGCAGATAATAAAGGGATAAAAAACACCAACAAGAAAATAAAAAGAATCAAAGTTTTTGATGGGAATTTTTTCTTCATAAAATCTCCCTCCATAAAATATTTTTAGACATTATAAAAATTTTCTGTCTCACAGAAATTATGATTTCTGATTAAAAAATTGACATTTCGTTCTGTCAATCGGTCAATCATTAGCTGCAAACCTTATTTAAGGAGTTTATATCATAATATTTATAAAGTAAAGAATTATTCTTCTTTATCAAGGTTTAAACCGTCTCCCATAGACATTATAGATGGACTTCTCCAATCAATATTAAAATAGAGGTTTTCAAAATATTTGAGCTCTGAATAAATATTCCATTAAATATATATTCTCTCTTCTCTATTATGATAGAATAAATTTTAGATACACATCAGATCAAATGAACAGACGGAAATTAATAAAATACTTTGTTTATGGCAGCCTTTCGTCTGTACTGTCATCAAGCTTTTTTCTGAGTAACTGTAAAAAGCAGGACAAAATGGATCAATCCAACATTGTTTTGATCATTATAGATACATTAAGATATAACGGACTGGGATGCTGCGGAAATCAATTAGATTTATCTCCTGAAATTGACAAACTGGCAAACAAAGGCATTCAATTCACTCAGGCAATATCTAGCTCAGGATGGACATTGCCGGCAATCGGATCTATTTTTACCGGAACCTGGCCAACCATTCACGGGGGCACTGGCAAGGGTGTCAAACTGAGGTCAATCCGGTGGGAACTTCCCACTGCCGCAGAAATATTTAAGAATAATGGATTTGATAACACCTTTGGGTTTGCCAATTGTGCCTTTCTAAGCCCCAGGCTCCATATGGACAGTGGCTTCGATACTTATGATGTCAACCACGCTTTTAACCAAAAAATCAGGCGTGCTGATGAAACCATAGCAGCGGCTTTAAAGACCATCAGGAGGCACAGGAAGGAATCCAACTTTATATTTATTCATCTCTTTGACCCTCATCTCGATTACGATCCTCCTCCTGGCTACCAAACTTTATTTTCAAAGGGACGGTCTCAACCTAAATTACCGCTTTCATGGCATAAATGCCACAATATGATGCGCAATCACGGTAAAAATCCCCCTCTTAAAGCAGACATCGACTATATAAAAAGCGCTTATTATGGGGAAATTCGCTTTGTGGATGCTCACATTGGAAAACTGGTCGATGGTTTAAAAAAGCTCGGTCTGTATGAGAAAACAGCAGTAGTCATCACATCTGATCACGGTGAAGAATTCTGGGAACACGGCGGTTTTGAACACGGCCATACTTTATATGATGAACTGATTAAAATTCCAATGATTATGAAACTTCCTTCTTTCCTATCCCCTGCCAAGAAAATCATCCCTTCTCAAGTCAGACATATAGACATTATGCCCACGTTATTCGACCTTTTTGGCATAACAAAACCAGCGTCGTTTCTCGGCAGATCCTTGATACCGTATATACAGGGCAAAACCCAAAAAGACCTCACCGCATTTAGTGAAAGCACTCTTTACAGCAATGAACAATTATCTTGGAGGACCGGCAGCTATAAATTGATATACAACCTTCATTCAGATAAAAAAACTGAGGCTGAACTTTATAATTGTAAAAATGATCCAGAAGAAAAAGAAAATCTTTATGATAAGCTTCCTGAAAAGCGCCGGGAGTTAGACAGAAATCTTTCTCAGTTTTATGAAAATATGGTTAAAAAAGTGGATAAAATGTCCACTCCCCAAATACAAAACTTGAGCCCCCGGGCCATTGAAGCTTTGGAAAGCTTAGGCTATATTAAATAAATATATATAACCCCGTTTCCGGTTTGAATATCAAAGTAATAATAAAGGCTGAATCCAACGAACAATGGTATTTTATTCAGGGAAAGGAAGCCTTAGTTCATCATCAGCTTCAGGATATATCAAAACTCCTTTTTCAACCCTGGCGAGTCTTGTTAACTCGTGTTTTCTGAGTTCATTTTCATCCACGATATGCCAAACTTCCTGCCCTTGTTTGACAAGAAAATCCGATATCAACTGTCTGTGGCATTTCCAATAGAGCCTTTCAGAACACATAAGAGCAAGATTTTTCTCTTTTACCAGATCTTCCAGTTTATTTATCGCCTTTTTAAACCGCTCACTTAACATATAATCGGCATAGATACGAAATCCGCTGGCATCCCAACCTTTATTTGGAGATTTGTTTCCCAGCCCCTCTGTTTTTTTTCTGTATCCTCCCAGCTCTTTTCCCATCCAAATATAGTCTATCCATTCCTTATAAAGAAAAACTTTAAGGTTTCTTTTATTGAAATGACGAAATTTTCTTGAGGAGGGAAAAGCCCTAACATCAATCACCATCTCTATCCGGTTGTCTTTGAGCAGTTTGACAAAAGTTTCCCATCGCCTGTTCGAATGTCCGATTGTATATATAGTCATTTTTTCTTTACTTGAATCAGAACTGAGATAGCTTTTTCGGTCATCGCGCACCTGATTTACCTGGGAGGACTCTGGAAAAAGATCCATTTCTTCAAATTTTATATCCCACTCCGGATTGAAATATTGTCTTCCCTTTTGTTTGTGGACTCTTATATCCAGTAATTGGATTGATATTGCCAGCCTTCTTATAAAGTGCGGCCACCTCATAGTTTAAGTTTAAATTGTTTGATATGAAAAATAAAGCTTCAATTTCTCTTTCCACAAATGATATCTATACTGTATCAATATATGCTCAAAAAAATAATAGAGGAAAGAAAAAACTTTATAAAAATATTGAAGCCTGAAAAGGGCCTTAAAAAATACTTGCTATTTTCGCCTGATCTCAGCAATTTTTGCAGAAATATACCCCCACATCATACCGCAAACCAATCCCACAGCGTGGGCAATATTGGCTACATTCCCCACCAGCCCGGTAAGAGAGATGAAAAACCACCCTATCATCAATATCAGAATCGTTTTATTCAGAAAAAAACCTGACTCTGGATCAAATTTACCCTTCATCCAGATAAATCCCAGCAGTCCGTACACCACTCCGGACATTCCGCCAAAACTGGGGCCAGTGATGAGGTACTGAGCAATATTGGAAGGAACAGCAATGAAAAGAATAAGGAAAGTGAGATAAACCGAGCTGATTCTGTTTTCAATCTCACTTCCCAGGCTTTTCAACCACAGCATGTTAAACAGGATATGTATGAAGCCAAAATGGATTAGAATAGGGGAAATCAGCCTCCAGATTTCTCCAGAAAAGACCTCAGGAAGGCCGGGCTGCCATCTTATCATATTACCTGAGATTTCGTACTCGGTGATAGAAAAAACCTGAAAAACATTATGGTTTCTTCCGAATTCTGAAATAATAAAAATTCCCACACAAAATATGATCAACAAGAGGGTGACATATCCAATTCTTCCGGACCGAATGTCGCTCCATTGAATCTTGCTGGCTTCAGTCATTTTTTGGTAGCGCTTATTTGCCTGTTTTTCTTCAGTGCGTATTTGTTTGGCTTGATTGGAGGAAGACCGGAATTTAGATTTTTCCGGATCATTCAGAAATTCTTCCAGCATCCCATGAGCATCATTCAGCTTTTCTTCATCAAGCACCCAGAGAGAAAAAGATCCATCTTTTTCATCTTTAACCTCATTTTCAATTCCTTTTACTAAAAGGTAATCTGAAAAAATCTCGGCGTGCTGTTTCTTATCAAACCTATTAAGCTCTCTCATCTAACAAATCCTTCTTCAAATAGATCAAATATGATTATCCAGTGTAATATTTAATAGAAATTAAAACAATAGTATAAATGGTGACGTTCCCCTGAATTCTTTTATTTAATCCCTGAACAGGTAAGATTTTTGATCACCCAATCCAGGCCTGTCAGAACTCGTGCCAGAGAAGAATAATTCAACTTTTCCGGAGTATCTTTTGGGCTGTGATAATAATTATAGCGGAATAAAGCCGTATCCGTGATCATAACTGCTGGATAACCTTTCTTCCAAAATGACCACTGATCAGACCAGTCGATTCCCGTCAACCATGATGGAGCGGCAATTCCCTCCGAAGGAAAAGCGGCGTGCTTCCGAAAAGCAGCGATGGATTGACAAACCAAATCTTTAGAAGCCAGGTTGCCAACAAACGCCAGAAAATTTCCAGTTCCCGGATAAAACCTGCTTAAAGGGAAGGGATATTTTTGACTTCCTCTCTTATTTGAATAACAGCCAATCGTTTCCAAGCAAATCATGGATACAATATTCTCTCCGCTCGCGCGTGCATTATGAGAATAGACATAGCTGCCCATATTATCTGTTTTAAAAAAAGGGGGTTCTTCATTAACAAAGGCCGCAAATCTGACCGATCTCTCAAACTGGCATCCTGCTGCTTTTCGTGCCAATTCAAGTAATGCGGCAATACCTGAAGCATTATCATTGGCTCCGGGTGAGCCAAAAATCGTATCGTAATGAGCTCCCCATAGAATAATTTCATCAGGTTTCTTCCAGCCTTTCAATTCAACTTCAATATTCCTAAATTCTCTTCCCTCCACTCTGAAATATTGGGATTCAACTTCATAACCCATCCCTGTGAGAACCTCTTCAATAAAATTCGCACAAGCATTCAAGGCTTGATACTTCCAAATGTTTCGCTCGCCGATATTCCCTGCCATAAACTCTATATGCTGCATCATATTTTTCTTAATGATTAACTCTTCATCAGTTAACTCAGGTAGCAATCCTTTGTGTGAACGACCAGGCATATTCGTATAAAACATTTTTTTTCTCAAACTATTTGTCTATAGAATGTATTGTGCAAAACAAAGATTCATTCAAAATAGTAGCAAATCACAGGCTATTTTCAATAGAAATCTCTCAATCATTCCAAAATAATATTCAAATATCCCTGCCTCTAGGGAACAGAAAACAAATATAATATTTCTTTACTCTTCACCATGAAATCTATATAATGATTTACAAAAAATAATGAAGGAAAAAAATAATGAAGGAGGAAAAATGAAAAAAGCAATCGGATTATTCCTTGTATTTCTGTTTATTTTGCTTGCGAGCGCTCCCAAAACCCATGCTATGGGACCGATCAACTTTTACATCAGGGGGGGAATCCTTACAGAAAGCGACTTTTCCTTTAGCTCCGTTCTCGGACTTGCAGGAGCGAACATTGATTTTAATTTGGGGCCGGTTCTTATGATCAGTCCCGAATGCGATATTCTCCTTTACAATTTCAGTTTTAATCCTGTTTTTATTACTCCGGGAGTGTTGGTGAACATCAGAGCATCTTCATTTTTCTTTGGCGCAGGAGTCAACCTCCCTATCATCATCGGCAGCGGATATTCTCTAGAGGGAGATTTTCTTCTCAAAATTAACGCCGGCTTCAAAACAGACTTTATTAAGTTTCAGGCTTTTGTTCTAACCCCATTGGAAAATGCTTTTGACTTCACAATCATCGGAGCTACTTTCGGATTCGGTTTTTAATTTCCAGAAAGGAAATACTTTCCCTGTTTATTTTTATTGCTTTCCTGGAGAGGAATGGATTTTGCATTTCCATTTTCCCAATTTTATAAAGAAAAAGATGATTTGACAGTCCAATCATTGAAATTAGGTGGATAAAGCAAGCAAAAATATTCCATATTTGGAAAACCAGTCCGGAAAAAATCTCACAATTTTCCCTGAATCCTCCTTATAGTGAGTCAAAATGTCTATCTCCTTAATGATATCAATATCATATCGATGACAGAACCTGCGGAAGTCTTTCAGAGTGATGACTCTAATATTCGGAGTGTCATACCACTGGTAAGGGAGTTCTTTCGTAACAGGAGCTTTGCTCTTAAAAAATAACTGCAGTTTTATACTGATATGGTTAAAGCAAGGAAAACTGACAATCCCTTTTTTCCCTATACGAAGCATCTCTTTAATGACTTTTTCTGGCTTGTACACTTGCTGCAATGTCTGGCTCAGAATCACATAATCAAAAGAATTCTCTGAATAATCCAGAGTTTCTTTATTGATGTCTCCCCGAATTACAGATTGTCCCTGGGAAATGGCTTCAATAACCTTTTCCTCATCAATTTCAATTCCATAACCTTCCACTTGTTTGGTTTGTTCAAGAGTCTCCAGCAAATCTCCTCTTCCGCAGCCTAAATCAAGCACCCGGCTGTTATGATCTACTAAAGAAGCAATAATCTGTAAATCAAATCGCATTTCATTTCTCTTTGATCATTGAATTTCTGTTCTTGTTTTCATTATGAATTCTACCTAAGAATCCAGAAATAAGCTTTTCTAACTGTTCATTGGCAAGAAGGAAGGAATCATGCCCAAAATCTGTATCTACCTCACAAAAGCTGACATTGAGACCGGCTTTTTTCATGGCTTGAACCATTTCTCTGGATTGATAAGTCGGATAGAGCCAATCAGAAGAAAAAGAAACAACCAAAAATCTTGAACATGTTCTGGAAAATGCTTTCACCAGAGAGCCTTCACCCATTTGCTCTCCCAAATCAAAGTAATCCGATGCTTTGGTTATATACAGATAAGAATTGGCATCAAAACGGTTTGCAAATTTTTTTCCCTGATAATGAAGATAGCTCTCCACCTGAAAATCATTCGAAAAGTCATATTTAAACACAGAATTATTCTTCCGTTTGCGTCCAAATTTTTGACGCATTGAATTCTCGGAAAGATAAGTGATATGTCCTATCATTCTGGCAAGAGCCAGTCCTTTTTCCGGAACTGCCCTTCCATAATAATTTCCGTTATTCCAAGCCGGATCAGCCATTATAGCCTGTCTCTGAGCTTCACTGAGTCCAATGGAAAGAGCTGAGCGTTTACAGGTGCTGGCAAGGGAAACAACAGATGTTACCATTTCTGGATAACGAACCGCCCATTCCAAAGCCTGCATTCCTCCGATTGAACCTCCAACCAGGCAGAGAAGGTTTTTGATTCCAAGATGGTCTATCAATTTTTTCTGAGCCTTCACCATATCTGAAATCGTCACAAGGGGAAATTCGAGAGCATATTCTCTTCCATTTTTTGGATTAACAGAAGCCGGTCCTGTGGAGCCGTAACAACTTCCTACTATATTGGAACATATGACAAAATATTTATTCGTATCGATTCCCCGGCCAGGACCGATCATGTTATCCCACCATCCCGGTTTCTCATCTCTCTCTGAATAATAACCGGCAGCATGCGAATTTCCTGATAAAGCATGAAAAACCATAACAACATTATTATTTTCCCTGTTCAGTGTTCCATATGTCTCATAAGCCAGAGTGACAGGACTCAGTTTTGCCCCACTTTCAAGAATCATCTGCTCAGGAGGCTCTGCGAAAGTGAAATACTTTCTCCTCACAATTCCTACAGAAACTCCATTTTGATCATGACCACTGTATTCACTCATGTTCATACCTCTTATAAAATCACAATTGATCAAGCGCTTGATCAAGGTCATTAATGATATCATTCACAAATTCTATTCCTACCGAGATCCGTATCAATTCTGAGGGAACTCCAGCTTTGAGTCTTTCCTTTTCTGACAACTGCGAATGCAAGGTCGACGCAGGGTGAATTATGAGAGTTTTCACGTCCCCAACATTTGCCAGATGAGAAATGAGTTTAACATTTTCAATCAGCTTTTTCCCTTTTTCAGCTCCTCCTTTCACACCAAAAGAAAAAATCGAACCATATCCTGTTTTTAAATACTTTTTTGCCAGTTTGTGAGAGGAATGTCCGGACAATCCTGCATAATTGACCCAGGAAATCTTAGGATGATTCTTCAAATACGTGGCTACCCTCAGCGCATTTTCATTGTGTCTTGGAACCCGGATATGGAGAGTTTTCAATCCCTGAAGAAAAAGGAAAGCATTAAAAGGAGAAGGGGCGGGTCCGAATGAACGCAGTCCATCCATGCGACATTTGGTAATAAAAGCTTTATTGCCAAAAGCCTCCCAGAAATTACCTCCCTGAAATCTAGAAGACGGCTCAACAAAATCTGGAAATTTGCCGTTATTCCAGGGAAAATTTCCCCCGTCTATTATAATTCCTCCTATTGATGTCCCATGACCTCCGATGAATTTGGTCGCTGAATGCAGCACAATATCCGCACCCCATTCAACCGGGCGACAAAGGTAAGGGGACGCAAATGTGTTATCTATGACAAGAGGAATCTTGTTTTCATGAGCAGCAACTGCCAGGGCTTCAATATCTGCCACATCCCCTGATGGATTGCTTATTGTTTCAACATAAAGTGCTCTTGTTTTCGAATCAATTGATTCAACAAATGTCTGCGGATTCATTCCCTCAACAAATTTTGCAGTGATTCCAAACCGGGGCAATATCATGCTTAAAAGATTTTTTGTTCCTCCATAAAGACAGCTGCTGGACACAATATTTTCTCCCTGTTTAGCCAAAACTAAAAAAACAATCATCTCAGCAGCCATTCCTGAAGCGACCAAAAGAGCTCCGCTCCCCCCTTCCAGTTCTGCTACCCGTTGTTCCACTACACTTGAGGTGGGATTAGACAACCTTGAATAAATGTGTCCTTTCCCCTCTAACTCAAAAAGGCTGGCAGCATGATCTGTATCCCTAAAAATGTAGGATGTTGTCTGATAGATAGGAACAGCACTGGAATAAGTTGCCGTATCAGGATTAGTTCCTCCGTGCAGACAAACTGTATCAATATGGTGTTTCGTTTTTTTATCCATATGAGCCTCCTTCTATTCTTTTGCATAGCAATAAGGAAATTTTTTTTAATCAATTTGCCGATCAGAAAATAATGATGATTAGTATTGATTAAAAAAGGGATTAAAAGGAATGATCCCGAATACGGGATTACTGAAGATGTCTACCCGTATCCGGGCAGGGCATTATCATATGGAATTGTTTTGCTAACATCAATTGATTATAATCTTTTCTTTTCATCTTCTTGCTGCTATTATATTTTTTTTCCGTCCAAAGTCAAGTGAATGATTTGAATAGAAAAGTAATATATTTTAATGCCTTAGAATATAATTCTTAAAAGATAAAAAGGAGAAGATAGCGATTGATAAAAAGGAAAGCCACAGGATTGACCAAATCTGTCCTTTTTGCAGCCCACAACTACAGACTCTTTATTTTCGCAAATTGGTCACATTTCTAGGTAAACGTTTCATTTATTTCTGTCTGAACTGCAGTGAAATTCTTGGTTTATCTCACCGTAAAGAATACTGAATGGATTAATATCTGAATAAAACTATTCGGGTTTTTCAAAGAATATGGTAAATAAGTAAAGTGTCCCCAATATTTCAAATATTTCCCAATATTTCACTGAACTGAATCCAGATGGTATGAATAGCCATTGATGCAAATCCCCTTATGGTTTAAATAGGTTTCAATATATTGTCCGCAGTTGCTTCCAATATAATTTTCCTCAGGATCTCCAATACTGAGGATAACTTCGTAACCAGCATTCTTGAGGGATTTTATTATCGAATAGTCCTCAACCCCCGGCACAACCAGTGAAGACACATTATTTAATTGTGCTTTATATGTTGGATTAACAGGCGTTATTTTAATCAGAAACTTTTCCGGATCAAAATAATCCAAAAGAATTCCAGGGTCAACAGGCATGTCTTTGGCAAGAGCAAAGTTTAGAGTTATTTTCCTCTCCCCGGAATTAAAAAATCTGTCTCCGTATTCTGCAATATCTTTAAAACTCCACTTTCTCACTGGAATAAGCCAATCTCTCTTTTCTTTATCTGTTGTATGAATTGAAAATTGAAGCTGGAATTTATCACGGTAAATCCTGTTCTTCACTTCAAGTAATCTTTCAAAATTTCCTTCCGTTCTTTCAGGCGCAACTGTCGAGTAGGAAGGCATCAATCCGGGAGCATCATACAGTGTTTTAAGATTTTCAAGGACTTTCAATACATTCTTGTTGAATGCCGGTTCACCCATTCTGGCAAATTGGATCTTAAATTTTTTTGAAGGAACTCTTTTATCGGGGAATCGGTATTTTATCAAATAATCTATCTGAAAAAGTATGTCTTCTTCCGAAAGTTTTCCCTTATAATAACCTCCGGCATCACAAAATGGACATCTAACAGGGCATCCATACAGACTTGAAAGTGTCAAAACCCACTTCTCCTCACGTGGAAGCGGAGGTTGAACTGATTCTGCAAATTCAATGAGCCTGCCTTTATCCGTTTCGGCAATGCAAACAATAGCTATATCGTCCCTTCCGGTTTTTGCTTTAACCTTCATATTTCTCCTTTGAAATGTTCTTTATACAGCATCATAGCCGCTTTTATCCCCTCGCCCGCAGAAATACCAGCCTGTCTAAATATTCCGTTATTCACATCTCCAGTCATGAAAATACTTTTCTTTTTCAATGGAACATCCCAATTTTTCTTCATCTCATCGCTAAAAAAATCAAGACACGGTTTTCTTCCAATAGCTGCTATCACATAATCAGAATAAATACTTTTTACCTCATGAGTTCCATCTGTTCTAAATTCTGTTAACATGCTTGAATTTTCCTTTCCTATTTTGCAAATAGAAATTCGCTGAAAATAAGATATGCGGTCTGATCTCAGACACCTATCCATAAGCAAAGGAAGACATTTTGCCTTTTGGCTTTTATTTAAAATCATAACCTCATTCTTCCGGGCAAGATTTAACGCATAATCAAAGGCTGCATCTCCGCCTCCAATGATTACCACTTTTTTATTTTTTGCTCCGAGAACCGGATAAACCTCGTATAAAAGACATTCCTCAGCTCCGCCTAAAAGCAGCTCGCCGGGAAATGTTCTGGGCTTTGTCCCGGAAGCGACTATCACCCCCCGGGCTTTCAACTCTTTTTTATTTGTTTTTAACAAAAAAAACTCATCATGACATTCAAGGTTCAAGACCCTCTCAAATTGAACTGGAATTTCCAGTGCATCTAAATGTTTTTTCAATCTCCTAACAAGAGATAATCCTGAAATCCCCTTTGGAAAACCTGGGTAATTCTCAACGAAATGGGCATTCCTTAACAGACCCCCAATTTCATTTTTTTCAAAAATGATTGGTTCAATATCATAACGTTTCAATTGAATTGCTGCCGCTATTCCTGAAGGTCCGGCTCCTATAATCGCAGCGTCTTCAATCTCCATATTCATCTCCTTCCATACATTCAAGCAATTCATTGATCAAAACAGGAATTGCAAAACCGTGTGAAAGATTCAACAAAGACGCTTTGTGAAAATCCTCATTATAAGTTGCTGTCCCATCCACTGGGAAAAAAACTTCAAATCCTTTAACAAAGGCAGATCTAGCTGTGGTTTCACAGCATAAATGACTGAGAACCCCTGTGATTACGAGCTGTGTGGCTTTCATTTTCCGGAGCATCTGCTCCAGAGATGTATTAAAGAAGGCATCATATTGAGATTTTCGAATCACTCCCGCATATTGTAATTTCAACTCCTCCGTTATTCGGCTTAATTGATTTTTTTCCTCTATCAAATCCCCCCACCATCTGGACATAAGAGAAGCATTTCTTTTTGAATTAATATGTCGGGTTGAAAAGACAGGTAAATTGTTCTCAAGAAAGGCATTGGCAAGTTTTTTAATTCTGGGAACAACAGGTTCAATACTGGGAACAAAAGCATGAGATTTCTCATTGGTGAAGTATTCCTGCATGTCAACAATCAAGAGTGAAGAGTCATTGGGAGAAAAGTTGATATGACGCATTTTCCTGTAGCTCTCAACTTCTCTCAGCATTTCCTCAGCTTTTTTATCTATGGATTCATCTGTAAAATAATCAGTTTTCATTTGACTTATGAGAATTTTTTCTCGTGTTTCAAAAGCCACTCTTTTCTCCATAATTCTCCACCGTAACCGGTCAGCTCGTTATGGCTTCCTATAATGCGGTGGCAGGGAACTATGAACACAATTTCATTGTTTTTACTGGCGTTCCCCACCGCACGGGAAGCACCAGAATTCCCAATCCTCCTAGCAATGTCTTTATAAGAAGCTGTCTTTCCATATGGAACTTTCATGATTTCCCACCAGACCTTTTTTTGAAAATCAGTGCCTTCCAATACAAAGTCTAAAGAAAATTCTTTTCTTTGTCCGTTGAAATATTCATCCAATTGATGAATATATCTATCAATAACTTTACTGGCTTCTTTTATCACAGGCTGCTTTTTTTTAGAAAAAAGGACAGATGTTATTTGACTTTCAGTTCCTTTTACTTCAATTGTCCCAATTTCTGATTTATAGAATGCCCTCTTTATTTCAGTCATTTCGTTTTGTTCTTTTCAAAATACTTTTCTATCAATAAATTTTTCTCATGAACAATCAGAAAAATTTGTATAATTATCATCACTCTCTTTATAAAAGTCAACAAATTCCATTCAATCGAGATTCAGAAATATATTCTTCCTGTTTTCACTGTAGATACAGATAGAATTCAATCATTTTCCCGGGAGGAAACTCGCTCACAGGCATCTGGTTCTTGGTCACAGAGACCTCTCACTATTTATTCAATTGAAAGAATACAGACGAGGATTAATTTTTACTATTAAAAGGTAAAACAATTATTTTCTGGATAGGAGTGGTTAACACACCATTACCAAATTCCAATCGCATTCCGCAGGCAGCCAGAATATCGACTTTTATGACATTGCTTCCCCAAGAACAACCGGTTATGTTTGTTTTCTGGGGTGATTGTCCTTTTCGATCAAACCACCCACCTGAAACCAGATAGGTTTCGTTCTCAAGAATATTTATCAAATAAACGGAATTATAAGTGACAATAAAAACCATATCTCCATACTGCAAGTCTGCTTTACAGACCTGTTTTAAATTAACGACACTTCCTATAATTTTTTCAAGCGCATGACCAAATTCAAGCATTTTCTATATCTTTAAAAAATCATAAAATTATTTCAAATCCACATATAAATTAATAAATATTTCATTAATAGTCAATAAAAATTATATTTGAAGTTCCCACAAATTTTTAAATTCCTATTATAAACATCAGAAGCAACCAATATAGAAGGAGTCCATAATAATATCGTAAGACGTGAGACGTAAGACGTAAGACGAGAATGTGAAGAAAGCGTAAGACGTGAGATGAAATGCAATAGATAATCGTGAGACGTGAGATGATAAATTTATGGCAAAGAAAATATATATTTTCAAGGGAAATTCTGTAAATATAATATAAAAAGCTTGAAATAAACATTAAAGAAGGCTACGTTATTATCTATAAATTTTATGAGCCATTTGGCTTTAACAATGATTCAATAAAACACAAATAATACAAAGGAGTGACAAATGGCAGTATTAAAAAAATTCAAAGCATTGAAACCCAAAAAGGGATTAGAAGAAAAAATCGCTTCTTTACCTTATGATGTGATCAGCAGTGAAGAAGCAAGACCCATTGCTGAAGAGAATCCCTATTCTTTTCTCCATATTATTAAACCTGAAGTGGATCTTCCTGCAGGAACAGACCTTTATTCCCAAGAAGTTTACGAAAAAGCTAAAGAAAATTTTGATAAGTTTATAAAAGAAGGTTTGCTTATTCAAGAAGACAGCGAAAGACTTTATATCTACCGCCAAACAATGAAAGGCAGAGACCAATATGGAATTGTCGGATGTGTTTCAGCCCAGGATTATGAAAACGACATCATAAAAAAACATGAATTCACAAGACCTGCTAAAGAAAGAGACAGAATCAAACATGTTGACATAACAAACTCCAATGCCGGCCCTGTTTTCCTGACTTATAAAGCCAGAGAGCCAATAAACAATGTTGTCGCTGAGGTTGTAAACAATCCACCCCTTTATGACTTCATTGCTGCGGATGGTATCAAACACACCATATGGATCGTTGATGACCATAAAGGAGATGCCCTCATTAAAGAATTTGATAAGGTGGACTACCTTTATGTTGCCGATGGGCACCACAGGACTGCCTCTGCGGCAAAGGTAGCACAGATGAGAAAGGATGCCAATCCAAACCACACGGGAAATGAAGAGTATAATTTTTTTCTTGCTGTCTTATTTCCTCATAATCAACTTCAGATAATCGATTACAACAGAGTCTTGAAAAATTTAAACAATCATTCAAAAGAAGAATTGTTCAACAAACTGAAAGAGATTTTTTCATTGGAAAAAAAAGGGTATACTCAATACAAACCAGCCAAAAAGGGCGAAATTGGTATGTATATGGATAAAGAATGGTATAAACTCACGCTTCAAAAAGAAAAAGTTGATTCCAGCGATCCGGTCAAAAGCTTGGATATATCCATTCTTCAAAACTATATTCTAGGCCCCTTTTTCGGAATTGATGATCCAAGAACAAGTGATCAAATTGACTTTATTGGAGGAATAAGAGGACTCGAGGAACTGGAGCGGTTAGTGGACGGCGGAAATTTTAAGGTTGCTTTTGCTCTGTATCCTGTTTCCATAGAAGAATTAATCAGGATTGCTGATGCAGGAAAAGTCATGCCCCCAAAATCAACCTGGTTTGAACCAAAATTAAGAAGCGGTCTCCTCATTCATTTACTGGAAAACTAAAAGTCCTTATTTTTATAATTTGAATCCAGTATAAAATGCAGTTTTTTAAAAAAAGAAAAAATATTGAAAAAATATTGCTTGGATTGATTGCAATAAACTATCTATTTTTCATATATTATCTCTTCTCCCCTTCACTACCTAAACTAAAGATCTCAGTCGATAACCTAACAGGAGAACTGTTTCTTTCCCTTACTGTCTTGGCTCTATTTTATGCGTTTTTAAAAAAGAACAAACTTGCAAAAATAATAAAAAGTGAACAATTTAAAAAAATTGTTTTCCTTTTCTTGGGAATACTTTTTCTTCTGATTCTGACAAGAATCCCCTATATTATCAATCATCAATCTCTCCTTAATGCTGACAAATCGGTAACTCTTTTGATGGTTAAAAATATATCCAAGGGAATAAGTTCTCCCATATATTTTTATGGCCAACTATACCAGGGAAGTTTGAATGCTTATGTGTATTCCCTTATTCACTCCCTGATTCCTTCTCTTAAAATATCCGTACTGGCAGGAAATTTAATTGTCTTCTCTCTATTTATTCTTGTGGGAGCATTACTAATAAACAAAATCACGGATCATTCTTCATTTTTTTATCCAGTCATCATCATGACTCTTTCCCTATCCGGAATGATTTTTTTCTCAAATGATGAAACCAGAGGTATTTCTTTCATCGTTTTTTTTGAAATACTGCTGATATATCTCGCTTATCAAGTTATCTTTGAAAAAAAAGGGAATTTTTTCACAGCTGGATTCATTGCAGGAATACTATTTTGGATATATCAACCATCGACCTCCATAATACTGATCACCTGTTTATGGATGTTGCTATCCTTGTTATACCAGCACCGCACCAATATCATACCCAAGTTCTTTGGTTTTCTTTCCTTTGGTTTTTTACTGGGCAGTCTCCCCCATATCCTGGGAGAAGTGAATAATTCCTTTATAAACACAAAAGTGCTTTTTTTATCCCGTGGATTTTTTGGCAACTTAAACGCTTTGAACAAGGATTCCATTTTAAATATTTTAAATGCCACCATCATGAACCTCGATAAAAGCACTGTTGTTTCCTACATCCTTTCACTTATCTTTATAGCCGGATTCACTATCTCTGTATTCCTTGCAGTAAAAAGAAAAGATGTGAAAAAAATATACCTGCCGCTTTTATTTTTATTAAATTTATTCTTTCTTATAGCTTCCCGCTATCCCCCAATTCCCAGATTTATTGTTCATTACAAGATTTATTCTTATTTGGTAATCCTTATTGGCATCCTATTTTTCAAGGAATTGAAATTGTTCCATAAAAAGTCATTCAAATATCTGCTTATTTTAATGTTTATTGGTATTACTCTATGGAAAACCATAGAACGTTTCCCTGTTTTGCACGCCGCTCATATTAAAAACAAAAAAGATATTGCTGCACTTAATGCCGTAGACGACAAAATAATTCTGGGCAATTACTGGCATACAGTCAGGCTCGCTCCCTTCCTCTCAGAAGAAAAAGTGATTACGACCACTCCCACAATTGTCAAACCGGAAGGTGTTTTTTCGTACTCCAAATATTACCCTTTAGCTCTAAAATTGGGTGATATGTGGAGAAGCAGAAACAAAACATTTCTTTCCACTTCCGGAAAAAGCCAAAAAATCAACGAAATCCTGGGGGATTTTAACCTAAACTATTTACAAAAGGACCTTCCCTCCGGAAAATACACACTCTATTCAAATTTCTCAAAAAATCCTTCGCCTGCCCTTTTTGATCTTCTCAACTCCAATTTAAACAAAAGATATTTTACGAACAAACAATCAGACTTTCTCTATCTAAAAGAAAAATTATCTAAAGTTCCTGATTTAGTCATAAAAGAAAGAAATATCATTCTTCCTTGCCCCCTTAGAGGGTTCCAAAAAGTAAATAAAAAAGCTTATAAAGACTGGCGTTATGTGCTAAAAAGAGAGGATTTTCAAATAAGCTTTCCTCTGGATTTTTCAAATGGAGATATATCTTACAAACTTCCAAAAACAATAACTTTCGAAAACGGAACATATAAAAACTACGTGAGCTATTTAAATATGCCCGTCATTGACTGCGGAGAAATTGAATTCAAAGAAAACGATGAAAACAATAAATTTATTATTTCCGATCTTAGGGATGTTTCATACTTTGTAACCATCCAAGAAGAAAAACAAAAATCAAAAAGAGGTCTTCCTTTGAATCATCTGAAGCTCAAAATATTGGATAAGACCATAACAACGGTTGAGCTTCATATATATTCTTTTTTCAACTTTGAATCTTCCATATGGACAAAACGGTATGATCAAATCCTTACCATAAACAAACACAAATATACATTAAAACACGGAGAAAACAGAATTATTTATGAAATCACAGACAAGAAAAACATCCATATGAATACAAAATATAAAACCCTTCTGACAGCAAGAGATCTAAGGGGAAATTTCACCTTTCCCAATACAGGGGCCATACTGGAAAAAATTACCCTTCATTCTCCCTATTTTACATTCACCACCCGTCCTTTTTTAAAAATAAACCAATAAGTCTGATTTTACTTAATATATCCTAAAGATTTCAACTCTTCTCTTGTCTTCTCATCAAATTTTTTCCTGAACTGCCCATTTCCTGGAATGATAAACCAGGGCATTTGATTTTATTTGAGATATCCCAATGATTTCAACACATTCACATCTTTTTCATCAAATTCTGTCGCTTCGGCTTTGGTTTTCAGGTTTTTCTTACCCTTTAGAATAATCCGGTCAAACAATGATTTATACTCTTTTATTTGCTTGATTTTTTCATTAAAAATATTTATCAGCTCTTCCGGATCATTCCATAAATTATAATATTCATATTCCTTATAGGGGGGCGGAGGTGTGTTGAAAAAAGAAAATGTTTTTTCTGTATAAGGCATGTTATAGATAACTTTTTTGCCCTGATTTATTATCGAGGTTTTGAAAGGCAATTGAGGAATATAATATCCGCTTGTCAGGGAGGAAATCAGAGTTCTGTTTGTCACCTTCCCTCTTACAAATGACATCAAATCAGTTCCATCTATCTTTTTTTTATTAAAAGGAATATGATAGTAATTCAGAATCATTGGCATAATATCAATCAAACCGACTTCTGTTTCCACCCGTTGTCCCTTATATTTCCCTTCTGGAAATTTTATAATGAGCGGAACCCGAATGAGTTCGTTATATAAAGAATGAGTATGTCCCCATCCGGAATGGTCAAAAAATTCTTCTCCATGGTCGGACATAAATATAATCATAGACTGGTCATATATATTTTTTTTCTTTAAATAACTTATAAATTCTCCAAACCAAACATCAAATGTATATATTTCAGCGTCATAAAGGTCAATATACGCTTTGATCTTTGACTCTGGGAGCTTTATATACTGGTCCCTATGATTGGAGCCAACTGTCGGTGCGGACAAATAGGTGTATTCGGGAGATTCATTAAAAATCTTTAAATATTTCATCAAAGGATTGTAGGGGCTGTGCGTTTGATAGGTGTGTAAAAAATAAAATGAATTGGAAAAAGGGTTGCTTTCTAAATCCTGTTTGGCAAGGGAAAAAAGGTTTTTAGACGCATTGGGCAGAAGTTGATCCTGGGTAATGCTTTTGTAATAGTCAAATCCACGAAAAAAACCGAAATTCGAACCCACATAAATTCCACCGTTGAAACTCCTTGTCGAAAATTTTTGAGACAACTCTTCTATCAAATAATGAACTTTCGAAGACAACATAGTCCCTCTCCTCACACCATGATTGAATTCATAAAGCGCTGTGAAAAGTGACATATGGGAAGGAAGAGTCCAGGGAGCCTGGGCATAGGCATTTTTAAAAACCACACTGTCAGAGGCAAATGAATCAATATGGGGAGCGGTGTTTCTTTCATATCCGTAAACAGGAAGATGATCTGCTCTTAAAGTATCGGCACAAATCAAAAAAACATAGTTTCTATCTTCAGGGGAAATCATTTTATAAAAAACAGGATCTCCCACTAAAAGCAATCCCTCCCCTTTAGCAGATAAGGTTATGGTATCTTTCTTTGATAAATTCAACAGCTCATGAATATTTTCAGTCTTATTGGAAAAAGCTTTTCCTTCATATAAAAGGATTCCGTTGTGATAAAGTTTGTACTCCAGCTTTGATTGCTCTTCAGGTTTTGCAAAGATATTCACATAAAAACCGTAATTCCCTTTTAATTCTGGATTATATTCTATTTTTTTTATTCTTTTCTCAAGATTGAACAATCCTCCTCTGACTGTTGTATCTCTGTTTTTAAAATAATGAATATCATTCACTGGATAATGCTTGAGGTTGTATTTTTTTAATAAAGCTTTGTCAACCGGGGTTGCCGAAGAGGAAGGAATCCTCCTTATTTCAACGGGATTCACAAGAAATGTTTTGTAAAGAAAAAAAAGAAGCAACAATCCAGCTATAACACAAAAAACAATGACTTTCTTACTTTTCATAAAACAAGTCTATCCTTTCTTATTTATTATAATTCATTTTGTCAATTTTAATCCAATCAATCCAAAAAGAAGCATTTTCTTTTGTATATACCCTGAATGTAAGACTCATTGGCTTATGAACGGTCACCTGCAAGGAATAGTTCCCATATTCTTTCTTTATATTCTCCACTGAGAGCTGTCTCGCCTCAATCAATCTGTGAATATCTTCAGAAACGACATCTAGTCTTATGATAGATTTTTCTTGATTGTTACGGACTGTCTGTTTTTTTATTCTAAATGTTACATTATATTTACCAGGGGAATATTTTTTATTATTGGTTGCAATAACAACAAATCCGGATTCCCCTTTCCTGGATAAAACCGCAAAATTTCGAGAAGCCTTCCTGTCATACCGGGGTGTATTCCCTTTGCAGGTAAAAAGCTCAGCTTCAAGAAAATTATCCTGCTGAGATTTTTTATCAGGACTAACCTCATAAAGAAGAACCTCGGCAATCCATATGTGATAGCGAGCCAGAAGGTTCGCCTTTTCAAAAATTTTTGGAAAATTTCTTCTGAAATTAATATGTTCTCTAAAGGCAGTGGTGGTGAAAACATGGGTGATGGAAAACTTTTCAAAAAATTCTTCATCATCATTGATGTATCCGGGGAAATATTCATAAGCTTTATGTATGTTTTCCAAGGTTATGGCAGGAGCCCAAAGTCCGGCAAAAACAGCGTTATCAAAAGCTTTTCCAAAATCACGGGATATTTCTTTGAATTGATAGGGAGGATTGATAGCCCATTTCAAATATTGGGATATCTGAATAAAAATTGAGGCACAAACCAAAACAATAACAGCTCCCTTTTTCAAAGAAGAAGAAAAGGGAATCTTTTCTTTTTTATTCATCGCTTTGAAAACATAAAATACCACCGCTGCCATTAGAAACGAAAGAATGATTAAAAGAAGATACAACGTTTGTTGACCTTGTATAAGTTTTGGGAATTTCTTCCCCGTTGTTTTCAAAAGCAAACTCACAGGAAACAGCATCCATAAGAAAACAAAAAACAAATAAACCGGCCTGGTTTTTTTGTATGGCTGGAGGTTTCTCCCTCTGAAGAAATCATGAATAAAGGAAATGGCAAGAAAAATCAAGGGCACAATATGGGGAATATAATGCCGGGTCACCCTTTGCTGGATCACAGCATAATACACAGATCCTATAACAAACCAGGAGAAGAAAATCCAATCGGGCAACAAAATAAAGCCCGGTTTATGAATTATTTTATTAAGCAGAACTAAAGAAAAAATGAAAGCGAAAACAGAAATTATTGGCATTTCTTGAAGAAGAATCTCAGGCCTTGACCAAAAATACCTAAGAACCAAATCCAACTTTGCGGGAGGAATGAGATATTGAACATTCAGCTCTGTAAAAGACTGCATGAAATCCTTATGAGGCAGATAAACAAAGAACACCCACGGCAGTAATATAATAACGGCTCCTAATAAAAGAAAAATATATTTCTTCACAGTATTTCCCAGATTTGTTTTAAAAAGCAAATAGAATAAATATCCCAAAAGAACAGCCCCAATAATGTAAAAAACAACAGATTTGGAAATAAGAGCCATAATAAAAGAGATCCCTGCAGCAACCAGCAACCCCTGTTTTTTTTCAGCTTTTTGTAAAAAATAAATAGCTAGGAGAATAAAAAATATGGAAGGGGCTACCCTATTGGCTACCCGGCTGTACATAAGGAAAAGATAGTTGATGCCCAATAAAGTGGTCCCCAGCAATGCCAGTGAATCTCCAAATCTTTTCCGCAAAATCAAAAAGAAAAAAATCAATGCCAGGAAGCTGAACAACACCGGAACAAGATTTTGCTGGGCAATTCCAATTCCAAAAATTTTAAATATCACATAAGTCACAAGATGAGGAGGAAGGTTGTGATACATCATATTATAGTTATCAATTTCCCACGTTCCAAAAAGTATTTTGTTTCTTGCATTAAAACTATAACCTCCGGGATCTCCATAAGGCGCTCCGCTCGCACTCAAATCATAAGGAGGATCAGCAGCAAGGTGTATGAGCCTCACAGCAAGCAAAAAAACAAAAGCTAAAATTATCAGTAGAGTTAATGTTGATTTTTTGGACATTTTTGTAAAATTATATCAAACGGTCAGAAGAGTCAATCCCAGGATTATTCTCCAAATCCGGTTTAAAAAATTCATTCAATTATAATATTCAAATAAGTTAAAAATCAATCATTTTTGTTGATAATCTTGGTTGGATCTTCTTTTTCATAAATTTTTTTAGTTTGAAAAGATTTCATTTTACTCAAAGAGACAGGCCATGATCCTGCCAATGATATATCATTCCAATTCTTAATAAAAAAACACAAACAAACAAAATAGAAAAACAGGTCATTAAATAATAGGGGAAAAAGACAACCAATAGAGGAATCACCTTTTTCCGGTCTATTTTTAAGCCCCAATAGATTCCAATCAGAGAGAACACGGTCCAGGGAAACACCCAGATCATACCTACGGATCTATCGAACAGATGGCCAAAAAAACCTAAGGGAAGCTTATCGATCCTTAAAAATGACCTTCCATAAAAAGAATGCATGCTGTTTGGCAGAGGATTTCCTGTTATAAAATAAAAATAATACAAATAAGGCAAGCTCACGATAAAAAGCATAACGCATATAATGATGACTTTTTTCCAATTCCTTCTGAAAAAGAATTCATTGATCGCAAAGGGGGGAAAGCTCTTTTCATTTCTTTGTTCCTATTGATCACAAAATCAACTCTTAGGGAATTGATCCTTGTTCAATTATTTTTTACCCTATCGATGATATTTGATGTTTTTCATTTTACTGTTTTATGCCTCCCTTGGGGGCTAAACCATAATCATCACTCATCTTCAGCAACCTCCATCTATGAATAATTTCCGACAAATACTATTTTCATCTTATTCTGATTTTTTCTAACATTTCATCAAAGCTGAGTTCAGGATATCCAAACTTGCTGAGATCGGATCTGTGTTTTCTTCCCTCATTTTGTCTCATTCCAATAATGTTATTACTTGAAATATCCAGCCTTATAAACGGAATGAATTCCATCAGCTTAATAAAAGGAAGAATCAGGATGGAAGAAACGGGAATAAAGAGACAAAAAAGATTATAATGCTTTTTAATCCTATTGAGAATTAAATGAAGGGTTACAGGCTGGGGCTGGAACAGATTAAAAACTTTTCCTCTAAAAGAAACACTTGGTTCTACGGCAATATCCTTAATCACATCACAGACAGAATCGACGGGAGTCAAATAAACCAGTCGTGAACCATTGTCCAGAAGAGGCAAAAAAGGATACTTTTTTACAGGAGAAACCATTTTTTCAAACATTCCTCCGTTTCCAACCACTAGCCCCAGACGAAAAGAAACATTCTTGCTCTTTATGAACCATTGTTCCAAATCATACTTTGCCTTTCCGTAAGAAGAGAGGGAATTCTGTTTAGCTGAAATAGAACTCAAGAAAATTTGAAGGTCAACCCCATTTTTTTTTGCCTGTTCTGCCCATAATTTCGTCCCCTCCACATTAATCCGATATTCATCTTTTCCCCTAAAGTAGGCACAGTGAATAAAAACATCGATATTTTCTTTTTCGAACACTCCGGAGAGAGGATTCATTAATGAACTCTTGATAACCAAATCATAGCCGGGAATCTGAAACGAACTATGAGAAATACCAATTGTCTTAAATCCTGAATCCTTTAGCTTGCGGGCCAGGCGCCTTGCAATAAATCCGCTGGCACCTGATAAGAGCACCGTTTTCATCATTGATCACCCCTTCAAACTAGATATATGATCTGCTATCCGCATGGCATTGGCCATTATGGTAAAAGAACTGTTTTTAGCAGGAATAACCGGAAAAAGAGAGCCATCCACAACATAAACTCCCGGTTCCCCATACAATTCACCACATCGACTGCAGGTGTATTCTTTGGAGGGAGAATGGGTCATGGGTAAAGTCCCTCCATAATGAATCCCGTGCCCGTTTTCCGCCTTGACAACAAGAAAAGGTGCGGTGTAACCTCCTAACATTCTGAGAATCTTCACTAAATCCTTTATCAATTCATCATTTATTTTTTTCTTTTTGCCCCGGATCACAATTTCTCCGTTCCGATTTAAATAAAAAGAAGCTGAATCTTTCCTGGAGACCGGCAAGAAAAGCTGCATTACAAGCAAAGAGGGGAGCACCAACCGGATCAAAGAGATATTTTCAGAAGCAGAGAAAGGAAATTCCTTGAAAAATTCCGCTCTGGCAGGAGAGGTAACTTCTAAAATACTCCCTTGAAAGAGAGCATGAAAGGATCTTGAATCATAAATAAGATTCAACTGGGTAAGACCAAAAGCATCCGTTTCCAGTCTAGCCCCAATCCTGCCCGGAAGCACGAAAGGTAACTGGACAGCGTGATTATCAAGAAGTGATAGTTTTGTTTGATAATCCTGTCTGGATGCTAAAGCAATTTTTGCGCTGTTAACAGCTCCGGCTGCCAGCACCAGTTTTTTACACTTTATATAAACCGGTTCTCCATTCTCTATGGATTCAGCCTTTAAAACCAGATAAGAATTCTTCCGCTGCCATGATTTCACCAATAGATTATTTTTATATAAAACTTTCTTCTCTTTGATCAATCGTTCTAACGTCAAAGAAGGTGTGTAAATATAAGGTAAATTGGGTTTCCAAAACTCAAGATTCCTGTAGTCACATGGTTTTCTTCCATTCTTTTTTTCAGATAACACACCAAGCCTTGGATGGCCAACAAATATTCCTTTTCTATTCAGCCTTTCTTTTTTCCTCATATAATTTTTATACAATCGAGATGCATTTTCAGAGAGTTGAAGAGGGCGTTGAAGGGAATTGTCTTTGCCGAAATACGAGGTCAAATCATCGTTTTCCCCGCTTATTCCGATTTCGTTCGAAAGCCGGTCATAGAAAAAGGATAAATCCGATGCCTTAATGGGGAACGATTCCAAATCCCTGTCATTATACCTGTATAATCCCGCCCCCCAGGCATTGGCAAGACCTCCTCTTGAAAAGCTCTGAATAAGACTAAAATTATTTTGTCTGACAGGATTGAATTCATGGGAACGATCAATAACAAATCTCATCGCAGGCGATGTTAATTTAGCCGGGATCGCATTGTCTAGCCTCATTAAATTATACAAACCTTCCCATTGCTCACCAACCATGATATCAAAACAGTCTTTTTTTTCTCTGTGCATATAAAAATTTTCATTGATCCGAGGTTCCATATAAGGATTCAATCCCACATCAATGATACAGGGTTTTATTCCCTTATCAGAAAAATGCAGGGCAGCCGATGTTCCGGAAACACCGGATCCGACAATAACAATTTCATACATTTAAAGCATCCTCAAAAGAAATAAGCCCTTGATATATTTCCATACAGCTTTCATTCCAATCCATAAAACTGATAATTTGCCTGTGAATTTCTTGTCCTTTCTATTTATAAAAAACCTGCTGTTTTCAGGAACTGTTTCCGCCATATAGACCATCAATCGAAATTTTATAATGAGCAAAGGAATTCTACTCTTTCTTCTTGCAGCAAATTCAAGAGCCTCCAAATCTGAAATTTTTGACAGAGCCCTTTTGTATTCTTCAATGTTTTTCTTTGAATAATCCGAAAACAATTCCTCAGAAGCCTTCAGAAATCTCTGTTCTACTAAAGGAGGAATTTCATTTTTAAAAATCGCTTTATAAATTTTTCCGGCTTCATCCATTTTATTAATTCATCCATCCACACAATGTAACGATTTGATTTGTCAAAGATTTAAATTCCAATTTTACCTGAATTATGCAAAATTAAAAACAATTTTACAAAAATTTGACAAGAGATTATTGTTAAAGTAAATAATAACCATGAAAACACTGGCGCTCATTCCAGCCTATAATGAAGAAAAGACAATTCAGGGGGTCATCAATGAGTCAAAAAAATATCTCCCTGAAGCAGATATCCTTGTGGTCAATGACGGCTCCACAGATAAAACCAAAACAATCCTTTCCCGAAATAAAAAAATAAAAGACCTGCATCTTCCTTATAATATGGGAATAGGGGGAGCCATATGGACCGGCTTTAACTATTTTCACAGAAACAAGTATGACTATCTTGTCAGGATTGACGGAGACGGACAGCATCCTCCTTCCCAAGCCCGACTTCTCCTTGACACACTGGTCAACGATAATGAAGACCTGGTTATAGGTTCCCGATTTCTGAAAAAAAATGGCTACCGTTCCTCTTTTTACCGGAGGGGAGGAATAAAACTTTTAAATTTGTTAACCGCCTTTATTCTTAAGAAAAATATAACCGATAATACATCGGGATTCAGAGCTTACAGCCGCAAAGCTGTCGAGCATTTAATTAAAGACTACCCATTTGATTATCCAGAACCTATTGAAGTGTATAACCTTTGCAAAAAAGGCTTTAAGGTAAGAGAAATATCAATAAAAATGACAAAAAGGAAAGGCGGAGTCTCATCGATCAATCTCTTTAACAGCTACTATTATCTTATCAAAGTCTTACTGACTATCATCACAAATTTCATGTATGGAGGGAAAAAATGAATTCATATCCCATCGGCCCTATTCAGATCATTAGCATAATTTTCTCCCTATTCTTCCTGATATTCATTGTTCTCTATATCAGAAAGAAAAAAATAAGAGAAGAATATGCCATCTTATGGATAATAGTGGTCCTGGTCTTTCTTGTGTTTTCTATATTCAGAGGATTGATAGATAAACTCTCTTCTTTATTGGGAATTCATTATCAACCCGCTTCCATTTTTCTTATTTTAATTGGGGGCATCTTCCTTCTCATGCTTCACTTTTCCATAGTGATCTCTGATCTGAAAAGCAAATTGAATTCGCTTGCCATGACTGTGGCAATTCTGGAGGAAAAACTTTCAAACAAAGAAAAAAATTAATCTTTCCCTTTTCTGCTTTTTATCTTCCATGCCGGACTTCCTAGAGCAACAGAATAATCGGGGAAGGATTTTGTCACTACTGCCCCTGCTCCAATCACACATCCTTTTCCCAGTTTAATTCCATCAATAACCGTAACCCGGGCCGCCAGCCAACAATCATCTCCGATTTTGATTCCATCTTTTCTTACAGATGGCTGAAACATAATAGGAATATCCGTTCTTTCAAAACTATGGGTGCCACCAGCTACCAGATAACAGTAACCAGCCAAAAATGTGTATTTCCCTATGGTTATATTTGTTTCCGATAACAGAGAACAATGGGAGGATATATTTGAAAAATCATTCAATACTATCGATCCCCCTTTACAGCTTAAAATCGTATTGCGTCCTATGATCACATTCTTTTTGATTGTTATCCCTTTATTGTTTTCCCCTTTGGCATCCAAAACAGCATAGTCATCAATAAAAGAATGATCACCAATTGAAATTTTGTTCGGATGGCGAAAAGTGATATGATGACCGAAAGCAACTCCTCTTCCCACCTCCTTTAAAATCAGAGGATAAAAAATTTTACGTAAAAGAAGTCCCAATGCACCGGGAATCCATGAAAACAAAAGAATAACACACTCATACTTTATTAAATTCCAGAAGCTTTTCTTCCCTAAAAAAATCTCCATATACTTCTTTAATGGAGATTTTTCCTGCTCTAGTAAAGCCTTATGAATGCTTGATTTATCAATTTCATCAATCTTTGTCATAATTAGGATTATACTACTTCAAATAAACAAATACTTCAACATCCTTCAACAAAGTTCCATTCTAAAAAAAACAGGGAACTTCAATTCCATTTATCATTGACTTTTAAAACATAAATTGTTAAAAAAAATATATGATGACAAAAAAGATATTTGCCCTGTTTGCCATAGCTTGCATTTTCTTATTATTTTCTCACTGCAGCAAGTCAAAAACCTTTAAAGAAAACAAGCCGAATATCATCATCATTACTGTGGATGCCCTGCGTGCAGACCATCTCTCTACCTATGGATACAAATATCACACGTCTCCCCATATAGATGATTTTGCCAAAAAATCAATTCTATTTGAGTACGCTTACTGCCCCATCCCCAAAACTTCAGCATCTTTTGCCTCTTTTATGACCGGCCTTCACCCCTTTGTGCATGACACAAGGCCCAACAGGGACATCCTAAAAGAAAAATACATCACTCTAGCCGAGGCTTTAAGGCTCAAGGATTATTATAATTACGCAGTTGTTGATAATGGAAATCTTTCCAAGGCTTTTAAGTTTCATCAGGGATTCAACAAATACATCCAAGTCTGGAATAGAATAGAAGAAAAAGAAGAATCAAGCTCTTTTATAACCGAAAAGGTTTTAGAATTTCTGGATAACAACAAAAGAAAGCCCTTTTTTTTATGGGCTCACTATATTGAAACTCACACCCCCTATCTCCCCCCGGAAGGGTTTGTGGAAGAAAGACCTGATGGAAGAATAATCAAGCAAATAAAACATAAAATCATTGCGGGGGAACGAAGATACATGGATGACAACTCTGATGAAGGGGATTTTCTTTCTCTCTATGATGGGGCTGTGAAATATTCTGATTCTGAATTCGGGAAAATAATCGATTTCATTTTTGATAAAGGATACCATAAAAACACCATTATTATTTTTAGTTCCGACCACGGCGAAGAATTGGGAGAATATAACTTTTTTTACAACCATGGTCCTCTTACGTTCAATTCAAGCTCAAGGGTTCCTTTGATCATCTATATTCCAGGGGAAAAAAGCCGGAGAATAAAATACCCGGTGAGTTTGATGGATATCTATCCAACCCTACTGGAGAAATTAGGTTTGTCCAATCCTTATAAAATTCAGGGTGTGAATCTCTTCAAAAAACCAAAAAACAGATATCTTTATATGATAGGACACAAGGGAACAAGATCCGTGGTTTTCAAAAATTACCATGTGGTCAAAGTTCAATCCCAGATATCAAAGAGATTAAATCTCAAGCGAAATTATTTTTTTGATATCTATAAAGATCCTTACGAGATAAAAAACATGGCTGAAACCAAAAAAAAGCTCCAAAAACTAATGGATGAAAAGTACATCGAATTCCTCGATAAGCACGGCTATTTAAAGAATGAATCTAAAAAAAAGGAGCCCACTCTTTCCAAAAAAGATATTGAAAGCCTCAAATCTTTAGGTTATATCAAATAACCTGTGTGTTTTTTTATTTATGCCAGTCAGGAAAAATATCATTCCCCGGCGAATCAAAAAGCAAAACACACTTTTTATTGTTCACGTTGAGCAAAAATAGTTTCCAGTCTCCATCATGACTGTGCTGATGGGAAGAATTAAAAACAATCCATTTGTCATCAGGAGACCAGGAAGGAAAATAATCATGGGTTTCATCCCTTTTTGTCATTCTCATTTTATGACTTCCATCAGGATCCATAATCCAAATATCACCGGAAGAAACATAGGCTAGTTTTTCCCCACTATTGGAAAACCTGGCTCGGCAACTTCCTCCTGTATTTTCCAGAAATTTTACTTCTTTATTTTGTTTTGTATACATAGCCACATCCCATCCTCTTAATTTCTTTCCGGTGAAGGTTATCAATTGACTGGTTGGAGAAACATCGGGAATGGCATGTATTTTTGAATAGTCGGGCATGAGTCTTTTTGACTGTTTGGAATGGATGTTCACCCAATACAAACTGATTTTGCTTCGAAGAAATTTTTTCACCTTTTTTCCATAGACAATTCTCTTTCCATCAGGAAACCAGGAAGGAGTTTTTTCATCTGATGAAAACGAAGTTAAGGAATTGATATTGGATCCATCAGAGTCCATAATAAAAATATCATAGTTTCCCCTGGGGTTGGCACTATACGCAATCTTATCTCCGTCAGGAGACCAGCGGGGATATTCATCACTCCAGTTGTTATCTGTCAACTGTTTTATCCCTTCTTTTGTCATCAAGTAAATCTCATTGTCTCCATCATAATTAGACTGGAAAACGATTCTTCCTTTAAAGGAAATCTGAGGCCCAAAGTTCGCTTTGTTCACATCACTTTTTACTGGTTTCACATCCGATCCACTCATAAACAAGACCAAACCGATGAGTATCACGATATAAACTTTTTCCTTCATTCCATCCTCCTTTAAAAGCATTGATGTTTTTTTAGGGCATGTTTATTGAGTATAACATAGAGCTTTTTTATTGTAAAATTTAAAGTCTCGATTCCTCAATTCTGAAAAAAATAAGAGGAATCATTTCCATTATAAAAATTCGCTGAAAAAATAACTGAAAACGAAAAAGTTGACAATTTATAGAGGTTTTTATAGTATATAAATTCTTCATTAATTAAGAGAATATCATATTTGTCAGGAGGCTACTAAAAATGAAGCTAAAAAAGCTAGTGACCGTTTTTATGTTCATTACATCTTTCCTCGTTCTAAACATACAGGCGAGAACAAATATTTCACACACCAGCATGGAATCTGCACGGCCTTCCATCGCAATCAATTCAGATGGTGTGATCATGGTTGTGTGGTGTGAAGCAAACAGAAGAGATGGTGAAAGCGGGACAATTTATTACAACGTTTATAAAAAAACCAATGGAACTTGGGAATGGCAAGGCACAAAAAACGCTCAGCTTTCTATCCATCCAAGTTGGACTCCTCTTCTTGATATAGACCAGAATGGAAACTTTCACATTGCTTATGCAGACGGAGGAGCCAGCGCCAACCGGGAAATCTACCATGCTGTTTACAACCCTAATGCATCGAGTCCAAAATGGGGCTCAAAAAAAATGATTTATGACAGCCCCCGTAATTCAGCCTGGCAAAAAATTGACGTCTATAAAGACACAATATACATTGTCTGGTTTCATCAACATTTTGAAAGTTTTGGAGGCTCTGATATTGTCATGCAGTCAAAAAAGGTCGGTGCTGACGAATGGCCGGAAGCTTACGAAAGGATTTCATGGTCTGCAAGTGAAACCAGCATTCATCCCGCTTTCAGAGCTCTAAATGGTCAAATTCACGCCTGCTGGATGCAGGGAACAGACAATCATGCCCCTTGGAGACTTTTCTACAAGGAAGGAATGAAAGGATCTGACTGGAAAAACATTCCTTCGACCAATGCTTATCATATGGCTTATTATCCTGAAATGGCTATTACCGATGATGGGGATGTCCATATAATCTTCTCTAACAGAACAGGACACGCGTTTCATTCTTACTATGATGACGGAGATTGGAAAACACAAATTATATCAACCACTCATTGCGGTTTACAAATGGCGGATATTGAATTTAGAAATAGCATCCTGGTTGCAAGCTGGTCCCAGCACCATGAAGACAATGATGTTATTGTTTATTCTAAAAAAATATTGGACAAGGACTGGTCTAAGCCTGAAAAAGTTGCTGAAGGCAAAAGAGCCAGTCACCAGAGAGTCTGGATTGATGATGATGCTATGGCGCATTTTGTTTGGGAAGACAGAATATCAAACGCCAGAGAAATCTTTTATGTAAAGCTCGAAGTCTCCCCCTCAGATCCTTTTCTGCAAGTAAGTCCTGATTATGTATCTTACAAAATTGAGGGTGAAATTCCCGAGGATAAAACGATTGTGGTAAAAAACGTGGGTAATAAATCCCTTGATTACCAGGTCACTGTTAACAAAGACTGGATTGAAGTGAGTCCTACATCCGGCAGCCTAAATGCAGGAGAACAAGAAAACCTCACACTCAATATAGATGCGACCGCCCTGGATGTGGGAGACTACAGCGGAGAAATAGAAATTTCCAGTAGCGAGGCAATAAACAGTCCTCAAATAGTTAATATTGATGTAGAGGTTATTATTCCTCCACTCTTTGCTCCTCTGAACTTTACCGGAGAAAAGCAAGAAAACAACTCTCTATTTTATCATGAGACGTTGCATCACTTCACATGGGAAGCCAATCCAGAAAATGTCGACATTAAATACTATAGGCTTTATGAAGTTAATGAAAACGGTAAAACTCTGGTAAAACAGATGAATTCTGACACATTTGAATATGATAGACGGGAAATGGATCCTGATAAAACTTATACATATGAACTTGTTGCCGTTAATAAAAATGACCTTGTAGGACACCCTGCTACCGTCACTATTAAATAGAAGTGCAGAGGAATAAAAGAGTAAGAGTTTTGATCTGTTCATAACCGATCGAAGCAGAGAAATAAATATATACCTATTAAAGAGGCTCATTTTTTAGAAGCTCTTTATAGCTAAAGTTATAATTTTTCTATTTCTTTCCATCTTTCCTAATAAAAAGGACAGATCAATTCATTCTTCCCACTGGCTGATACATCTCATTCAGAATTTGAAATCATAACAAAAATCATTTAATATAAATCTATAGAGAAAATTGTATGTTTAAAAAAGCACAATCGGCTTTATTGCTTCTTATTATTATTCTCTCCTTTTCCTGTTCCAAATCACCGATAAAAGAATTTCAAATTTATAGATTTATCGATCATTTCAAAAAAGAAAACATTCGAATCAGCCCGTTGCTTCGTTTTCCAGAAAAAATAACGCTTTCTGAAAATTTTTTTCCGTCCACATCATCTGCTCTTCATGCCTCAAATGAAGAGGAGAATCCTTTCAGCTTAAAAAGAAAATTACAACTTGAAAGTAAAGATTTAAACGTCATTTTTGCTCCCCCTGAAAGCATCTACAACTTTGATATAAAATATCCTGAAAATTCAGTGTTTGAATTCGGATCAGGTGTTATCTGGTCAGAAAATTCAATTGAAACAAATGAAAAAAAAGAAGTTAACTTTTTCATTACTCTTGAAATCAAGGGCAGGAAAAAAACAATCTTTCAACGACATATAAAATATCAACCTGGGAAGAATAATCAAAATTTTTCAATTCATTCTATTTCCATGCCCCATAAAAGTGAACAAGCCAAAGTATCGATTATCACAAAAGGCAGCAAAAAAAATTTCCCCTTCTGGTATAATCCTGTTTTATACACAAAAGGACAAAATAGGCGCAATGTTATTCTTGTTTCTATTGATACTCTGCGGGCGGATCATTTAGGATGTTACGGTTACCACAGAAAGACCACTCCTCATATTGATTCCCTTGCTGCAGATAGTGCTCTTTTTTTAAACACCTACGCCACTTCTCCTTGGACTCTTCCCTCTCATGTTTCCATGCTCACATCTCTGTTTGAAATCAACCACCAGATAAATCAAATGGATGAAAAGATGGATGCTTCTTTCACCACTTTGGCTGATATATTGAGAGAGGAAAATTTCTTTTGCTCTGCTTTCACCGGCGGTGGTTTTATAAGCTCTGCTTATGGTTTTTCCAATGGATTCGATTCTTACAGTCAAATAACCAAAGGAATTTATAAAAAGAATTCAGCTGAAACAATCGGTGAGAGTGTCGTGAACTGGATTGATCTGAACGATGATAAAAATTTCTTCCTTTTTGTCCACACCTATCAAACCCACAATCCCTATACATGCCCGGAACCCTATAATTCCATGTTCCTCAGTAATGATTCCAAATGGCACGAAATAAATATATTAAAACATTTAGGCGGGAAAAAAGGGATTTTCAAGCCTCTTTCTGAAGAAGAACGACGGAACATCATTGATCTCTATGATGCTGAAATTCGTTATACTGACGAAACTTTAATCCATCCAATGCTAAAAAAGCTGAAAGAATTAAATCTATATGATCAGACTATGATTATTATAACCAGTGATCACGGCGAGGAATTTTATGACCACCACGGCTGGGAACACGGACATTCTCTATATGATGAATTGCTAAAAGTCCCACTTATTATCAAATTCCCAAACTCCAGATTCTCAGGCAAAAAAGTAAATTCAATGGTGCGACTAGTGGATATCATGCCCACCATTCTCCAAGAACTAAAAATTGAGCCTTCCCAAATGAAATGGGACGGGCTCAGTTTGTTTTCTGTATTAAAAGGAAAAGAAAACGACCACAGAACATTCATCGCGGAAAAAGGAAACAATGCTATCAAATCTCATATACCTCAACAATTATCAATGAACTCAGGAAAAAACAAACTCATTCTCAACAAAAAATTCACTGATCAATATCTTGAATTTTTCACGGTTAAACCTCCCCTTAAAAAAACCATTGAACTTTATAATTTATCTCATGATCCTTTGGAAACAAAGAACATTGCTGATCAGAAATCAGAAATCGCAAATCAAATAATCAGACAAATCAACGAAATGATCCATAAAACAAAAAAAAGAAAGCTAACCAAGCCGGAATTGAATAAAAAAATTGAAAATCAATTAAGGGATTTGGGATATATCAAATAGAAGTCCATTGATTTTAACTCATTATGAATAAGACCGGAAGCTTCTTCATTCAATAATTAAGTGTTGTTGATGTTGCCTGATTCTGATATTATTTATTGTACAAAAAATATCAATGACATAAGGAGTTTCTATTGAGAAAAGCATCTCTGTTAGGATTATGCCTACTGGCGATATCAGTTGTAGGGCTCATCTTTATCAATATAGAAAATGGGAAAAACACCCTTATCATTAAAAACGGAACATTGATCGATGGAAAGGGAAATCCTGCTGTAAAAAACTCAATTATTATTATAAAGAATGATAAATTAAAAAAAATATCCACAAACAGAAATATCCGCTTCCCTCTATTCACTAAAACCATAAACGCCAAAGGGCAATACATCATTCCTGGACTGATAGATATGCATGTGCACTTCTCTGATGAATCTTTCTGTAAACTGTTTCTTCTCAATGGAGTTACAACAGTCAGAGATATGGGAAATGATCCTGAGTTCATTCTTCCCTTACGAAATAAAATAAATAAGGGAGAAATAGAGGGCCCCAAAATTTTTGCATCCGGATATCTTATCAACAATAGAAAAATTCCATTCGGAGCAGGAAAATACACTAAAACGGTAAGAAATCCCAAGCAGGCAAGAAAAAGAGTTGATCAATTAGCAAAAAAAGGAGTCGATTGTATTAAAATTTATATGACCTTACCCCAAAAACTCACCCGCATAGTCATTTCTGAAGCGAAAAAACATAAGCTGCCGGTGGCAGGACATATAAGAAGAACTGATGCCCGGTTTGCTGCCAAGTTCGGAATAACAACTCTGGAACATGCGACTGGAATTGCAGAAGCTTTATCCAAAAATCAAAAATTTGAAGATGCTCCTCCCTTCCAAACAATTTCTCATAGAAGCTGGATTTATGCGGACAAATCCAAATACGACTCCCTAATCAACCTTTTTATTAAGAAAAATGTTTATATCACTGCCAATTTGACGTTATACAAAATTTTTGTTTCCAACCCAGAGGAAATCGCAAACAACTCTCATTTGAGATTTATGCCAGAACAATATAAAAAAAGATGGAAACATCATCTCTCCGGCCGCTTTCAAAAAGTCATTAGGCAAAAGGAAAGCTGGATCATCACCAAAAAAAGACTGGAAGAATTTTTAATAAGATTTAAAAATAAAGGGGGAAAAGTTCTCGCTGGAACAGATGCTCCTTATCCTTATTTAATACCAGGATTCTCACTCCACAGGGAACTGGAACTTCTGGTCCAATCAGGATTGACTCCCATGGAAGCCCTCCAAACAGCCACAAAGTATCCAGCAGAAGCCCTCCATCAAGAAAACAATCTAGGAACAATAGAAGAAGGAAAAACAGCCAATCTGATTTTGTTGGATGCCAATCCTCTTGAAGATATTCGAAACACAGAAAAAATTAATATTGTTATAAAAGAGGGGATAATTATAGACAGGGAAAAATTAAAGCGTTCTCTTCTTGGGAAGTCGTAGTTTCATCACTTGGTTATTGGGTTTTTGAGATTTGAATTGGAGAACGGCTTTTTATTTCCACCTCTCTCCAACCACAGAGGCCTCTGCTTTCATACTTTCTCTCTGTGCTCCGTCAACACAGGTTACAGCGTATGTGTATTTATTTCTTTCATTTCGCTCTGTAAAATTTTCAGAATAAGAAAATACACTTGAGTCAACTTCTTTTCTGAATTCATAGGGGCTATCTTCAATATATTTGAGTCTTCTATAAATAAAATATCTTTTTATATTGAACAATCCATTGTTTTTAGGATTTTTATCCCAGGTGATCACATTTTTATAGATTTTTAGCATCAATCCTTCGTGGTTCATCTTCTCTAATTGAACATCCCTCGGTTTATAAGGATAAGGAGGTCTTTCAATCTTTAATCTCACCTTTAAACTTTGAGGACTGTTTTCTGCATTGGAGGACGTAATTTTAATTTCTCCTCTATGAAATCCCAAATCTTTATTGGATATATCAACCGAAACAATAATCAAATCCCATTCTGAAGTGGAATGCCCTTTATTTGGAGACACATCTATCCAGTTTACATCTGGTTTTATCTCATAATGCAGAGTTTGGGAACCGGAATTCCTTACTTTGAAATGCTGATTGGTAGGATTTTTTCCTCGTGCATAGGCAAGAAATTCCAGTTTGTTTTTGTTTAACTGAATATAAGGACCTTTGAGTTCTTCAATGTACAAAGAAACTGTGACATCAAATGGACTATTATAAGCTTCAGGATCTTTTATAGTGAGGCTTCCATAGTGTTGACCAGGTCCGAAATTTAGGGCATCAACCTCCACAGTTATTGTATCCCATTCTCCTGTGGAAGAACCCTCAGTGGGATAAACAGTCACCCAGCTATCATTAGACTCTATTGTATAATTAAGAGTATCTTCTCCAGAGTTTTTTACCTTGAATGTTTTGGGACCTGGATTGCCGCTGTTTTCGTCTATTTTAAACTCAATATAGGATTTATCCACATGAATGATAGGCCCTTCAATGTCCGTGATATCAACCTTTTCATATAAAATATCGTTTTTATTCCCAGACGAAGGAGCTTCCCATACATAGTGAGCAGTGTTATCATTTCCGATGGTTACCTGGACATGCTTGTTTCCATCATTTCCTCCATGAGCACTTCCTATATTCACCGGCTCTATCCATGTTCCATTTAAAGGTTTTGCTGAGGAATATATCTCATAATTTCCACTTTGCCCTTGGGCCCAGGCAGCTATGATAAAATCACCTTTGATATTAATATCTCCGAATTGAAGTTTAGCAAAACCATTGGAAATTATTTCCTTTGGTCGCCACTGACCATTGATCCGGCAAAGATAAAAGAAATTGCCAGTTCGATTGCTGTAAACAATATGGATATTCCTGGAAGAATCCACAAGCATATCAGGATAATAAGCTCCTCTTTCAATCTGCTCGGGAGTACTCCAACTTCCATCCGTTTTTTCACTAAAATAGAGCAAACGAGGAAATTCATCCTCCATCCAACAGGCATAAACGTTATTGTTTCTTACCCCAATGGCAGGATGTATTGATACCACATTTTTGGTCCGGGATATGTTTTCAAAATGGGAAGGCCAACTTCCCATTCTGCTTTTCGACATGGTCACAGCATCACAAGAAGGATCGGCGTGCTTGGAAACGTGACTATGATACCAAATAATGTGAATCCTATCATTTGTATCAATGTCAATCCTATTCCATGCAGAATTGTGGGTGCTGGCATATATTCTTTCTTCCGATGACCAGCCGCTTCCTGTAAAGTAGCTATAAAAAATATCTCGGGAACCACTTGAATATCCATCCGCATAAGAAAGATGAAAGGTGTTCTGGGAATCAACTGCTAATTGATTACTCCAGGCTCTTTCATGAACTATCCCGCTATTTTTAATAATTGTCCATTGGCCATTTTTGTACTCTCTATAATAGATATCTCCTGTTTCCCACTCTGTCCAAACAATCATAATTCTTCCATTCGAATTTATTTCTATAGAAGGCCATAGAGAATCCCTCGAAGAACTGGAAATGTTTTTGGAAGAACTCAAATAGAAAGGAAAGAATATTAAGAGAAAAGCCAATAACAATGATAATTGCTTAAAAAATTCAGCTGAAAATACATATACATACTTCTTCTCTGACAATTGACTTGGCATTGATTATATAATATTTATGTCTGTTAACAAAAACAATCCTCTTTAAGGGTGATATTTTTTTTCTGAATATCACCTCCTAGAAAGAAAACCAGGGTTACAAAGAAATTAAGGACTACATATCAAAATAATAACTCAGTCCAAATCCCCACTCTATTCCGCCAAGATTTGCTTTAACATCACCTTTGTGTTCGCTGGCGATATTATATTTAAAATGAGCCCTTAATGAAAGACTTTTGCTTATGTGGAAATATCCCCCAGCCTGGAGATGTCCTCCTAATTTAATCCCTTCCATAGAATGGGGGGCAGGAAAATCTCCGGAATAAATTTCTTTATAAGAAATATAATCCATTCCAGGTCCGATAAATATGGTGTATTTATCACTGAGGTGCTTTAAATATCTTATTGTCATTGAAATATGAAACATTCTTAGCTTCAATTCTTCTTCCAAATAAGTGGTGCTACCCTTTGCCAGGAAATCTTTAAATATCAAACCAATATCAAAGTCTTCTGTTTCTTTTTTGGATGGAATAATAATCGAATATTCTCCGCCTACAAAAACATTCATTTTCCCGTATGCCTCCATGAAGACTTCATCCTGAACAAAATAAGCACCGCCAAAAACGGACAAAGAAAATCTCTTTTCTTCCGGAATTTTATCTATTTTCTGTTCTGCTTCTTTTTTTGTGGCTCTTTTTTCCTTCTTTATATCTTTTTCCGATTTCTCGGGCTTTTTCTCTGGTTCCTTCTCTTTCTTGGGAATTTCAGTAGGAAGTTGGACTCGTTCAACCTTTTCTTCAGGTTCCTCAAAATCTTCAAACCAGAATGATACTTCAAGTCCTTCTTCAATTTCCCTAATCCTGTAAAGAGGTACTCTATCTTCAAGGTCAAATACTATTCGACTAATAGAAGGACTGGGTTTGCCTGCTCTGATTCTTATGACTCCACAACTATTCACTTCAATAGGAAATTGGGCAGGAATACTCTCCACACCAGGAAAATCTATGACTAATCGATTTGGATTCATAACAGTCAAGCTTTCGTAAGTTACTGCTGCTGCAAAGTCTATATTCACAATCAGTTGGTCATCGACTTTTTTAAAGCGAACATCGCTGATTTCCTTTGGATCTTCTATCTGAGCATAAAGTGAACCGCCCAAGAAACCTAAAAAAATGAGCATCATGACGAATATTCTTGTTTTTTTCAATTTGTCCTCCTCTTATATGTATCCTATATTGTTTCATCTTTAAGTTAATAATTTATAAATTAAAAGCCTTTGCATGTCAATTTATTTCTTTATTTCGTATCAGAATAAATTCACTCCGGCTGTTATTCACAAGTTCCAAGCTAATTTCTTTCCATTCAGATAAAAAAGTAATAAAAATATCTTCAAATTTGTTTAAATGATTCTATAGACAGAATGAAAGAGGATAACAAATTTTGAAAATATTTTGGATTTGTCTCTTTCTGAGAAGCAAGAAGTCAAACCAAATAAACTCAATAAAAACACAGCCATCTCACACCTAATCTGTCAGGACACTGACGATGTTCACTCCTTATTCTCTACTGTTCCAGGTCTCACCTTGACCGATTTTTTATTCCTCCTTACTAGTTTGCAATATAGCCAGCCCGTTGAACAATTTTGTATTTTCTATTTTTCACCTTTACTTCGATCTTTCTAAATTTCCCATCTTTTGTGTAATTTCTTGGAATGTAATAAATAAGATAATAGTTTTCCGTAGATTCAAGAGCATCCTTGAAAATGGATTTTGGATTGGCAGAACTTTGTTCAAAACCTCCTGTGGCATGAACTATTTCCCTAAATGCACTAAAAATATCCTCTGACTGTTCCTCTAACCGCAATCCTGGGATATGCTTAGATGGTGGTGTTAAAAACATAAAATGGATTGATATGCCGGTATCCGCATAAGCTTGTTTCACTCTATCAACATTAAAAGATATATCCCTTCTATGAAATTGAAAGAGCTCAGTTAATGAATGAATAATGTTCTGTCTATCTTGATAGATATGAAGGTATTGATTCAAGATAACAGGATCAATTTTGGGAAGATATTCCCTTTCATAAAACAAATAGACATATTTTTGCCCTTCCTTTTCCTTTAAATATTCCGCAAATTGCAAAAGCCTTTTCTCATCGATATTTCTAAATTCTTCCAATTCATTTAATATCTGAGTGTATCTTTGTACTTGTTCACCCAGAGATAAATGAACATTTTCTTGAGTAATCTCTTCCACTCAAATATCTATTAGAAATGTTTTTAAAACAGAAATCCACAGACTAATTCTTTACTCTTTCCCCCTCCTTATTTAATCAATAAGAAACTTTAGAATTTATCAGGAACGTCCATTCTAGGTCTTCTTCTTCGTGCTTTATTAACCCTTAATTTTCTTCCTTTTAACTCAAATCCATCAAGAGAAGTAATGGCTTGCTTTGAATCTTCTTCATTATCGAATTCTGCAAATCCAAAACCTTTTGATCTTCCTGAAAACTTATCTTTTACGATATTCACTCCTGCAGTTTTCAATCCTTTTTCTTCTATGGCTTTTTGAAGTTCTTCTTCTGAAATAGAATACTCTAAATTCCCAATATAAATTTTTTTTTCTTCTTCCATCTTTGTCCTTCCTTAAAAAATAACAAAAAAGAATAACTCAATTTCTTTAGTGCTTACTTTTTTACTTTTCCTCCTATAAATTTTTTGTAAAATAACCCTGTCTTAAAATGTAAAATGTGATAAGAAGGGGGGGGATTTATAATTTTAGATAGTCCTTAAATATAAAACATTATAATATCAATTTTCTTTCATTACTTAATTATAAGTAACATAATAAAAATACATTGTCAATCAAGAAAAATAAAAAAATGTTCATAGAAAGTCAAAAGCAAATAAGGGGATGCTTCCATAAAGGAGAATTGCGAATCATCTTCCCACGAAGAGGATAAACAAAAACTTTGTGGACTTCTTCAATTAAACCGTAAAGTTAAATCGATATCAATAAATACGAGCCTTCCTCTGGATAAATTCCTCTTCTCTATATACAACCTCCTCTCCACCTCCTTAGGCATTCGATGAAAGCCCCACAACGGTAATAAAGTGTAAACGGTTTTTTTATCAAACAATGGGATCAACACATTTATCATATTTTTATCTGTCATTTTTATCTTGACAATGAAGAAGGTTTAAGTAAAATGAAATTTCAAAGGATTCTGTTATGTCTATAAAAGTTTCGATAGTAATGCCATGTCTTAATGAAGAGCAAACGCTTGGATCTTGTATCGAAAAAGCTAAAAAGGGGCTCAAAAAAGTCAATCTAGAAGGAGAGATAGTAGTTGTCGATAATGGTTCTACAGATAACTCTATAGATATAGCTAAATCTAAAGGAGCTCGTGTTATTTTTGAAAAAACAAAAGGCTATGGCAGTGCTTTGCGGGCAGGAATTGAAGCCGCGAATGGCAAATACATCGTCATGGGGGATGCCGATAATACTTATGATTTTTCAGAAATTGACAAGTTTATTCAACCACTTCAAGAAGATGCCGACATAGTGATGGGATCAAGATTTAAGGGAAAAATTCTACCCAAAGCAATGAGTTGGTCTCATCGATATATTGGAAATCCTATCCTTTCTGGAATGCTTAATCTTTTCTTTCATTGTAAAATCTCTGATTCACATTGTGGGCTCAGAGCTTTCACAAAAAAAGCATATTCACAGATTGCTCCTCAAACAAACGGTATGGAATTTGCTTCTGAAATGGTTATACATGCGATAAAAAAAAAGCTAAATATCAAAGAAATCCCTATCACCTATTATCCCCGTAAAGGAAAATCAAAATTAAGTTCTTTCAGAGATGCCTGGAGACATATACGGTTTATGTTGCTTTATAGTCCGAATTATTTATTTCTTTTCCCTGCAACTATCTTGTTTCTCACAGGGATATCTTTGATGATCCGTTTACTATTTGGACCGATATGGCTGTTCGGCCGTAGCTGGGACATTCATGTTGTGATTTTCGCCAGCATGATGACTATTTTAGGATGGCAAATCTTAAATCTTGGATTGTGTGCCAAGATATATGCTTTTCATATAGGTTTGGAAATGTCAGAATTCACTAAAAAACTTATACACATATTCAATATGGAAAGGACAATCTTAATCGGGGCCATCCTTTCTTTAATTGGAATAATGATTAGTTTATATATCCTCTTAATCTGGTCTGCCAGTGGGTTTGGAAGCCTTTCCCAAATAAAGACAGGAATATTATCATTAACATTGATTGTGATGGGAGTAGGGATGATTTTTTCCGCATTTCTGGTCAGCATGTTGGAAATCAAATATTCAAAAGACTAAAAAGGTTAAAAAAATCATTTGCAAAAACAAAGAATTTGATCCATTTTTAATATCTTTTATGTATCGTTAGCCTGATTACAGGACAGAATTATCGGAACTTGTGTCAGGTAAAAAAATACTGATATCAAATAAACTCCAATCATTCTTAATCAAAAAGTTAACAGATAATATTACCGTCAGATCCATTCAAACACCCAGTAAATTTCTTGCTCTAGATTTAAATATGTTTTTGAAGAAAACAAATCTTTTTTTAGAAAATTTAAAATAACATCTTTCTTTAAATCAGACAAAGATATTTTCTATTTCGGATTCAACGGGCTTCTAATGCCAATAAGAAAATCTCATTGAAATTCAGATATAATAATATCAATTTTCGTAGAATACAAACTTGAGAATTGATTCATTCTAGGATGTATCTTTTTGAATATGAGTTGACATTTTTGAATGAATAAAATTGACTTAATAAAAAGAAGTCGATATCATATCTTTTTTTATCTATTCATTTTCTCTAGAATGAGAAGGAATTAATAATGAAAAAAATCCGACTCCACACAAAAATATTTATAGGACTTATTCTTGGGATTGTTGCAGGTCTTATTTTCGGAGAAAAAGCTCAACTCATCGAACCCATTGGTACGATTTTCCTTCGGCTCATCACAATGATCGTTGTTCCTCTAGTCTTTGTTTCTCTCATGCTCGGGACAGCAAGTCTGGGAGATATTAAAAAGCTAGGCCGGATTGGAATAAAAACAGTCATTTACTTTACAATCACCACCATCATTGCCATTTCCATTGGTCTAGGCATGGCTAACATGGTTAAGCCGGGAATAGGACTTAAACAAGAAGTCAAAGAACAGTTAACAGAAAATTTTGAATCTGAAGCAAAAGTGGGCATTGAGAGAATGGAGGAAAAACCCTCTGCTTTAGATGTCCTCATCAATATTGTTCCAGAAAATCCTTTTAAATCTCTCATTGAAGGGAATATGCTGCAAGTTATTTTTCTTGCAATCTTGTTTGGAATTATTCTCACTCTTATAAAAAAAGAAAAATCAAAAATACTTATCCAATTCTTGGACAGCCTTAATGATGTCATCATTCAAGTGGTTCATATTGCTATGAAACTGGCTCCTTATGGAGTCCTTGCTCTCATTGCTGCTGTCATCGGCCAATATGGCGTTAACATTCTGTTCACTCTCCTTAAATATTCTCTTGTCGTTATAGGAAGTTTGTTGATATACACGTTCAGTGTGAACAGCCTGGCTTTGAGCATTATCGCTAGAACAAATCCATTCTTATTTTTCAGAGCGGTTAAAGAGGCTATGATTATTGCATTCAGCACGTCAAGCTCTAATGCCGCTCTACCTGTAAGCCTGGAATGTGTTGAACAAATCGGGGTTAGCAGAGAATATTCCAGTTTTGTTATTCCTATGGGAGCCACAATCAACATGGATGGAACCGCTCTCTATCAGGGAGTGGCAGCCGTCTTTATTGCCCAGATATATGGAATCCCTTTAGGTATAATGGAGCAAGTGACTATTGTGTTGATGGCAACTTTGGCTTCTGTTGGCGCTGCAGGAGTTCCCGCAGCAGGAATTATAACCCTTGCTATGGTGCTGAAACAGATAGGAATTCCTCTTGAAGGGATTGCCTTGATTCTTGGAGTGGATAGATTCCTTGACATGTGCCGAACAACCACCAATATTATAGGAGATATGGCATGTTCGGTGGTTATAAAACAAACGGAAACAATTAAAAATGAATCCCCTTAACTACTGGTTTCGATTATTGCGTCTTTTTTATCATTATCAAAAGAGATCCACAAAACTTCCCTATTTACCAGTCAGACTATGGGTGGAACTTTCCAGTTTTTGCAACTTCAAATGCATCATGTGCCCCAATAAAGATCTCAAAAAAGAATACAAGGGAAATATGGATTTTAACTTGTTCAAAAAAATCATAGACGAAGTAAAAGATGATTCCTTTGAAATAAATCTTGCTCACAGAGGAGAATCACTTCTCCATCCTCAAATCATTGAAGCGATTCATTATTCAAAAAAAAGAAATCTTTACACCCGTCTCCACACAAACGGATCCCTATTGACTGAATCCCTTTCAACCAAAATCATTCAAGCAGGACTTGACCGCCTTTCATTCTCATTTGATGGTTATGATAAGAAAACCTACGAAAATATAAGAATAGGAGGAAACTTTAATAAAACAGTCAATAACATAATCCAATTACTGAAAACAAAAAAAGAACTCCGGTCAAAAAAACCAGAAGTTGCCATTGAAGTCATAAATTTCAAGCAATTAAAAGGGAAAAAACATAGAGAAGAAAAAGAAAAATTTTTTAATTACTTTAGAAACCTTCCGCTGGATAGTTTTGTTCATAAAGAACTTCATAACTGGGCAGGAGAATTTAAGAAAAAAGAGGAGTTTAACAACTTTTCTATATGCACTTTTCCCTGGAACGCTCTTGTTATATACTGGGACGGATCAGTCCTTCCCTGTACCCAGGACTTCTTCGGCTACAACATTGTGGGAAATGTTAAGAATTCCTCTATTAAAGAAATTTGGAACAATAAAAAAATGGTCTACCTCAGAAAAAAATTAGCTTTAAGGGAAATAAAAGAATTTAAGGCTTGTTCAAACTGTGATCGTCTTGAAAGGAAAAATTTCTTAGGAGTACCAAAAGAATATCTTTGGAAATTTATCATTAAAAAAATGCCTTAAATCAAATGAGCCAAGGTTGCTGCAGATATATTCAAGTGATTTAGGATTCAATCCCGCACCAAATCACAAACAAAATAAATGATGATATCAAAAAAAAACAAAGCCCTGGGACAGCATTTCATTAGAAAATCCTTTATTTTAAGAAAAATAATCCATTGTATTTCTCCTCAACCCGAAGATTTGATTATAGAGATTGGAGCAGGAAAAGGAGCTTTGACATTTCCCCTTGCTCAAAAAGCTGGAAATGTTATCGCTATTGAAAAAGACAAAACTTTAATTCCTTACCTTGAAAACAATTCCTTTACAAATTTAAGAATCATAAACAAAGATGTTTTGAACATTGATTTTAACGAACTCCTCCATAAAGAAAAAAAAGAGGCAAATCAAGTAAAAATTGTAGGAAATTTACCTTATTCTATATCTTCCCCCATCCTTTTCAAACTCTTGGCATCCAAAGATAGGTTTTCTGAAAGCATATTTCTTCTTCAAAAAGAAGTTGCCGAAAGAATCGCTTCTCAGCCAGGTTCAAAAAAATATTCTGCGCTGTCAATCTTTTTTCAACTATTTTTCATAATAAAAATACATTTCAAGCTCTCCCCAAAATGGTTTTCTCCACCTCCAAAAGTAGAATCAGTACTCATCTCTTTTAAAAAAAGAGAAAAACCTCTTTTTCTTATAGTCAATGAAGATAAGTTCCATAATTTTCTAAAAATATCTTTTCAACATAGAAGAAAGACATTATTCAATAACCTAAAAACAATGAACTTTTCCTCCTCCTTAATAAACAAGGCGTATACAGAGATAGGTATCAAATTCAATTGCCGGGCAGAACAGTTGACTATTTCCCAATTTTTCCAATTGTACAAATTTTTAACGTTCATGAAATAACCCCAAATGTGTTATAATTTCTAGACATGCGAGAGAAAAAAGAAAAGTCATCTATTAAAAAAACAGGTCTATCCGAAATAACGGCTATCATTTTAATCTTCCTTGCTATATTCAGTATAACCAGCCTGATCAGCTATCATCCTGAAGACCCCTCATGGACAAATGCCCCTCCCCCGGATCAAAACGTTCACAATTTCATGGGAAAAGTCGGAGCCGTATTCTCTGATATTCTTCTCCAATTATTTGGATTCTCTTCGTTCATCATCCCCTTTCTATTCGGATATTTTGGCTATAAAAAATTCAAACAGAAAAAAGATAAAAATTTCATAAAATTAGCCCTAGGAGCTTTTTTCTCAATTCTTTTAATCAGTGCCCTCCTTTTTAAATTGTTTCATAGTATTTCCTGGCATAAGGTTTCCATTCGAGCAGGTGGACTTATAGGAAAAACAATGTCTTCCTTCATGACAAAATATTTCAGTCACGAAGGCACAATGATTATCCTTTTTACCCTATTAATTGTTCTGTTAAGTTTGTACACAAAGTTTTCATTCAGAAGCGCTATTTCTTATTTTGTCAGATTCTTCAATTTTATTTTTAAAGAGGTAAGAATTAAAATCATTAATTATAAGAAGGAGAAAACAAGGAAACAACAGAAAAAAAAGCTCAAAAAAGAATATACACTTCCCCTTAAAAAAGTTGAAAAGGTACCAACCAGCGATAACATCTTTCCCCAAAAATCTAAGAAAGAGAAATCAGAACTGGAGACCTTTCCAGAAAAATATCTTTTCCCTGAGATGGATAAAAATGACACCTATCACTTTCCCTCCTTGAGTCTTCTTGACCAGAGTAAAGAAGCTCATAAAATTGACAAGGAGGAGCTTTTCGAAAAAAAATCCCTCATTGAAGGAAAACTGAGAGAGTTTCGGGTAGAAGGAGAGGTGAGAGAATACCATCCGGGGCCAGTGATAACAACTTATGAATATTCTCCTCAGCCCGGAATAAAAGTAAGCCAAGTATCAAACCTAACTGAAGATTTATCACTGGCTTTGCAAGCAGAATCGGTAAGAATACACAGAATGCCTGGAAAGTCTTCACTCGGAGTTGAAGTTCCCAACAATAAAAGAGAAGTGATTCAAATTAGGAATATCATCCAGTCAGATAAATTTCAGAGGAGCCGTTCCAAATTAACATTTGCTCTTGGCAAGACCATTCACAACGAAGTCTATATCACAGACCTTTCTGTTATGCCCCATCTCCTCATAGCCGGGGCTACGGGAACAGGAAAAAGCGTGGCTTTGAATTGTCTCATCGCCAGTATTTTATATAAAGCCACTCCGGATGAAGTCAAACTTGTCCTTATCGATCCAAAGAAGTTAGAATTTTCAGTTTACGAAGGAATTCCGCATCTTCTATGCCCGGTTATCAAAGATCCCAAAAAAGCGGGTTCCGTGCTTCTGGATGCCATTAAAAAAATGGAAGAGCGCTATCACAAATTAGGGTTTCATAAGGCGAGAAACATCGTGCAGTATAACAATCAAGTCAAACAAATATTGAAGGAAAATAAAGGAAAATTAAACAAAGAAGAAAAAGAAAATTTAAAGCCTCTTCCTTATATCGTGATAATCATTGACGAGCTATCAGAACTGATGATGATAGGAGCCCAGGAAGTTGAATACAGCATCGCCCGCCTCGCACAACTGGCTCGAGCTGTTGGCATTCATCTAGTTATGGCAACTCAGAGGCCCTCTATCGATGTCATAACAGGAACCATTAAAAATAATTTTTCAAGCCGAATTGCTTTCAGAGTTCCCTCAAAAGTCGACTCAAGAATCATTATTGACACAGCTGGAGCTGAAAAACTTCTTGGATCAGGAGATATGCTCTTTATGCCCCCCCATTATCCGCGTCTGATTAGACTTCACTGTTCCTATATTTCCCTTGCCGAAACAACCAGGTTGGTCAGATTTGTAAAGGATCAGGGGAAACCAATATATGATGATAAAATTGTTAACGTTCTTAAAAAACCAGCAAGTCAAGCCAAAAAAGAGGAATTCGAGGAAAAGGATGAGTTGTTTGATAAAGCCGTAGAACTGGTTCTCCTCACAGGACAGGCATCTGCTTCTTATCTCCAAAGAAAACTCAAGCTAGGATATGCCAGAGCTTCCCGAATCATTGACCAAATGGAACAGGAAAAAATTGTGGGCCCCTCCGAAGGAAGCAAACCAAGAGAAATCATCGTTGATCCTCAATCATACCTGGAGAAAATCAAGAAAGAAGAATAGATGTTTCCCTCCAACAAAAAAAAAGTGAAGAAAGCTTTAAAAAATAAAAGTTTACAGAACGCTCTCAAAAAAGCTTCGTTAAATCATTTCAAGAAATTCAATAAAACAAAAAACGAAATTCCCTGGGAAGAATATAAACAAAAAGCGTCTGATATTAAAGAGAAATGCATCAAAATATTACCTCAACTTATCCATAAATTCCGCGAGGAAGCAAGAAAGGCAGGAGCTAATGTATATATAGCCAATACACCAAAAGAAGCTCTTGCTGAAATTGAAAACATTTTATCCCGAAAAAAAGCAAAACTCATCGTTAAATCAAAATCAATGGTGAGTGAGGAAATCCATCTTAACGAGCATCTCCAGAAAAAAGGATATAAAATACTGGAGACAGATTTAGGAGAATGGATTATACAGCTGGCAAAAGAGAGGCCTTCTCATATTACAGCTCCAGCTCTCCATAAAACAAGAACAGAAATAGCCGATTTATTAAGTAGCCGATTTAAACAAAATGTCTCATCTGATCCAAAAAAAATCGCAAAACTATCCCGCAAGGAAATGCGGAAAGCATTCATGAAAGCAGATATAGGAATATCGGGTGCTAACATAGCTGTTGCCGAAACAGGCACTCTTATCATATTAAGCAATGAAGGAAATGCCAGACTTGTTGCTTCTCTCCCGCCTGTTCATATCGCTATCATCACGACTGAAAAATTTGTGGAAACACTGGAAGAATCGATTCCTTTAATTAAAGTCCTCACTATTGCCTCTTCAGGCTCAAAATTAACTTCATACATCACCTATATCACCGGTCCAAGTCATACCACAGATATTGAAAAAGAGTTTGTTGTTGGAGTCCACGGCCCCAAGGAATTACATATAATTATACTTGACAACGGAAGGTTGGCTGTTCAAAAAGACAAAGACTTCAGTAAAACTCTATCCTGTTTAAAATGTGGTGGGTGTATGCTGGTTTGTCCTGTTTTTCAATTGCTGGGAGGACATATCTACGGAGGACCTGTCTATCCGGGAGGTATTGGGATTCTTCTCTCTGAAGTAAACAATTCCCTGAAAAAATCTTCCACCCTATACGACTTTTGCGCTGATTGTAAAAAATGCGAAGAATTCTGTCCGGTCGGAATTCCAACCGGGGAATTAATTTTAAAATTAAAAAATAAAAAAGGACCGAAATTATGGGAAAAAGCTCTTTCCAGAATTTACAGCAATAAATCCTTGACTGAACAAGGAGCCAATCTACTTTCCATTGCACAAAAACCATGGTTGAAAAAAGGAAGGCTCCAAAATCTTCCTTTCCCTTTCACAAAAGGAAAATCCTTTCCTGCCCTCAATTTAAAAAAAACAAAGCTTTCAATGAAACAAAAGCAATCAAAGATTTATCTCTTTCAGGGATGTCTTTGTCGTTTTTTTTTCCCTGAAATAAGGGAAAGTGTTATTAAAAGCCTCCCTTCATTCGGATTGACCGTTATTATTCCATCTGAGCAGGTTTGCTGTGGAGCTCCGAATTACCATCTTGGAAATATAAACGACGTCAAAAAACTCGCATTAATAAATTACAATTCTATAAAAAAAGAAAATCCTGACTTCATAATCACAATCTGTCCAACCGGCAATGCAATGTTAAAAAATAGTTATCCTGAAATCATTCCGGAATTTAAAAACTGGACAGACAAAATCTTTGACTTCACACAATTTATGGTTCAAAAAAACTTTATACAAAAGACAGGAAACTTGATTAAAAAAGAAAAGGTGTTTTATCACTATCCCTGCCATTACATTAATGAACTAAAACTTAAAAATGAGCCCAAAAGACTCCTTGAAAGCAGTGGATATCAATTTGAAGAGGAAGAAGAACCTTTGACATGCTGTGGGTTTTGCGGAATTTTTAGTTTTAAAAATCCTCATATTTCCTCAAAATTATGGGAAAAGAAAAAAGCAAAGATTCTTGAAAGGAAGGCTCCTATAATAGCAACAGACTGTCCGGGATGTCTTTTTCAAATAAAAGCCGGCTTTTCCGACCAAGAAAGAAGGATTCACCATACAGCAGAACTTGTCGCCAGGGCTATGAAATAAACTGATTAAAATCCAGCTATAACTCTGGACTTGTAAACTCTATTATCCGTTTATATAATTAATCAAGTGAATAAAAACAGAGCAGACCTCGACCTTAATGAAATCATAAAAAAATACAAACCTCTTGTTAGCTTCAAAGTAAAACAATCCATTGGAAACAACTATCCTGACTGGGAAGATGTTGTCAATGAAATTATGTGTAATATTATAGAACAAATCCAGAAAGGAAAATTTAGAGGCGATTCCTCAATAGGAACTTTCATCTATATCATCACCCAACGAAGAATCATCGATTATATCAGAGAGAAAAAAAAATCCTTTAAATTCTTCCCAGATTCTCAATCTTTTTCAGATCCCCTTGATATCACGGAAAAATCGGAAAAAAAACAACAAATAATCAATGCTATAAATAAATTAAAGCCAAAATACAGGAAGGTTCTTTATCTCTATTATTTTAAGGAGTATTCCACCAAAGAAGTCGCCCAAATATTAGGAATTCCTTCCCAACGAGTGAGTGAATTGGTTAATTATGCCAGGAAACTTCTTAAAAAAAAGTTAAAAAAATGATTTTTTTCCTAATTTGGCAATTATTTTCGACTAAATATTTGATAATAAGAGGATATAAATATGAAAAAATGTGAATATGAAGTTCTTATTGATGATTATCTGTTGAACAGATTAGAAGAAAGCAAAAAAATCGAATTTGAAAAACATTTATTTAACTGTGATGGTTGTTTTGAAAAAACCAAGGAAAGAAACGAACTCATTGCTGTAATAAAAAATAATGGATATCAACTCTTTCAGGAATACATAGAAGAAAATAAAGAGAAAGCGAAATTCACCTTACCTGAACGAATCATCAACTTCTTTTCTCCCAAACAATGGTCTTTTGTTCTCGCTTCAGCAGCTCTTCTTTTTGTGGTCATATTAACCATTAATCCGTCCTATATAACCGAATCTCCTCAAACGAAACTGGATGATGAAGTGTTACGAGGACAGTCGATCATTCCTCGATATCCCGAGGGCCACATAAAAAATATTCCTGATACATTTGTATGGAAAAAAGTTGGTGAAGATACGGAATATAAAATTGATTTATATGGGCACGATAATAATCTATTATGGAAAGGCTATTCTTTTAAAAATGAAATCTCACTCCCTCAGAAAATAAAAAATCTTCTAAAAAAAGGACAATCTTACTGGTGGCAAGTTAAAGCTTTCTCCCATAGAGGCTTATTTATCGCGTCATCTCCGCTTCAAGAATTCAAAATTATGGACAAGTCTCCTTCAAAAACTGAAAAAAACCATCATTAAAAGAGCTATTCTTCTCCAACTTTTTCTTCTTCTGCATACATTCGACCACTACTTTCTTCTTCAAAGGCAAGACAACACATCAACCTTCCACATAATCCAGATATTTTAGTTGGATTAATAACAATATGCTGCTTCTTTGCTTTTTGAATTGTAACTGGCTCAAAGTTTTTCATAAAACTAAAACAGCAAAGGGGTCGTCCACAGACTCCAAGCCCTCCAATTAATTTTGCTTCATCCCGAACTCCAACCTGTCTCATTTCAATCCTCATTTTTAGCTCTTTCGCTAAATCTTTAACAAGCTGCCTGAAATCAATACGCCCATCAGCTGTATATAAAAATATTCCCTTTTTTTCATTAAAAAAATATTTGACCTTAACCAGTTTCATTGCCAACTTTCGCTCTTTGATTTTCTGCAGGCAAAAATTAAAAGCTTTATTCTCCTTTTCCTTTAAACTCCTGAATTTATCAATATCTTTTTCAGAAGCTTTTCTTATTATCTTAACAGCCCTTTTGTTAGCTTTGGGATGGTCACATATTTTACTTGAACAATCAATAACAAATGCCAGTTCTCCTCCAAAATCAGATTCGATAATACAATAATCTCCTTTTTTTAATTCCAAATTTCCTTTTCTGACGCGAACACATTTACTCGACTGTTCAGAAAATACCAATGTTGTATCAGACATGCTTCGATCCTAAAAAATAAGATAAAAACGAACTTACGAGAAGATTTGTATTTAAATTTCTATTCAATCCACTGATTGTGTAATCAATCTTTCTCAACCAATCCAAGGATTGATTGATATCTAACTTCTCCTCTTCTTTTTTTATATGTTCTTTGTAGTCTGGATTCATTAATAAATAGACATCACCTCTCTCCTTCAAAAGAATCAAATCCCTGCAAAAAGATGACAATATTTCCATCATCTGCTCTATATCTTCCTTAATAGAATTCCTTCTTTTGAACGTATAATTCTTTATCCATGGAGAAACTCTTTCCTTATTGACTATAGAAATGAGAAGCATCCAAGCCTGCTTCCTCTTATTTGAAATCTCGTCCCATTCCATATCTAAAGCTTTCTTTAGATTCCCCCGGGCAAGAAGAGCCAAAACTTTTGCTTTTTCCGTTTCATATCCTTTTTTCAGCAATTCTTTCTCTATGTCTTCCCTTGAAATTGGAGAAAAACCCAAGAGCTGGCATCTGGATTGGATGGTCGGCACTATAAGAAAAATATTACTGGTGACCAGTATTATATAGGAATAGAAAGGAGGTTCTTCCAATAACTTAAGAAGTGAGTTGGCAGCTTCTTCATTCATATTTTCCGCTTCATTCACTATAAAGACTTTTTTCCCTTTCTGCATGGGTTTTAAATAGGCAATCTTTTTTAATTCCCTCATTTGCTCAATCTTAATCTTGTCATTTTCTGGCTTAATCATCATAACATCAGGATTATTCCCTTTATCTATACTTTGACAGGATCGGCATTGACCACAGGCATCTTCTTTTTTCTCGCAATTTATTGACTTCGCTAATTCCAAGGCAATTTCTCTTTTACCCACACCCTTCGGGCCATAAAACAATAATGAATTCGGGACTCTATCATTCCCTAAGGATCTTCTCAGAATCCCTTTTATCCTCTCATTTCCTATTATGTCATTAAAAGACATTTCATCCTATCTCACAGTATTCAAATCATTCAGGGAACGGATTTTTTATACTGTTTAATCTCTTCAAAAAAGAGTCTTTTCCCTACTTATTTTTATCATATTTTAAAGTATCTTCCAAAACTTTCAGTCCTTTTGTTTCAACTTCCTTATCGTCAATAACAAGGCTTACTGTGAATGTTCCCGGTTCAACAATAGCTCCTCTTCTCCAACTTCTGGCATTGTCATCATCTTCCAATTGTTTCCTTAAATTCCAGAAATAACTGTGAATGCCCTTAACAGCTTTAACATTTCTCTTTTGAATTTCATTTCCTTCCAGGTCTTTTATAACAATAAACGCAGATTTCACGGGTTGTTTTATATAATAATAAATGGAAGCTCCTATTGGAGGATTTGTCACTTTGGCAAATTCACCATATTGGGCCCCTCTTCGCTCCAACATATTCCATTTTATCACTCTCTGAATATCAAAAAGATAAGCATCTTTTTGAAATACTTCTTCTCCAAAATCTTTAAACGGATAAATATCCACTATATAAAATCCTCTTCCGTATGTTGCCACAGCAAGGTCTCGCTCTCTCTCCTGAATATCGATATCCATCATTATAACATCCGGGGCAGACGCAGACATATCAACCCAGTTTTCACCTTTGTCAATCGATACAAAGACTCCATAATCAGTGGCAAGATAGAGCACATTAGAATTGTCCGGATCTTCCTCTATATCATTCACCGGATTCATCATTCCATTGCTTAAATCTTTCCATGTTTTTCCTAAATCATGCGTAACATAAATATAAGTATTATCCTCATTATGGGTTCTGTATCCGGAATAAGCCACATAGCAGGTCTTTGGGTCATGAGCAGAAGGAGTGACTCTCATTACCCACCTATCATAAGGAATCCTGTCCCCTTCTATTCCCTTTTTAGGAGTTCCATCCTCATTGTAAAATTGTTTCGTGATATTTTGCCAAGTGTTTCCTCCGTTGGTGCTCAACTGCAAATTGCCATCATCTGTTCCAGCCCAATAAACCCCTGGTTTTACGGGGGATTCAGCAAAAGTGTAAATCGTAGCGTATTGTAGATTCGTCTTTTTCGAAAGCTCTATTCTTTCTTTATTGTTCTTGGAAAGATCGGGACTTATGGTCACAAACGTTTCTCTATCCCCACGGGTCAGAGATCTATGCACATGCTGAGAACAAACATAGACAATACCAGGATTATGGGGAGATAGAATTATAGGAGAATCCCATTGATATCTCTGAGGGGGCTTACCCGCTGCTCGTTCTTCATCGGAATTTCTTTTGGAAAGACTGATCATCTCACCTGTCCTGAAATTCATCCTGCGAGACCATCCAAACTGACTTTCAAAATATATATATTCCGGATTCCACCAGTTCCGAACCACGTAAAACCCATCTCCTGAAGGCAGATAGGTCCAATCAGCAGGAAATACTCCATTTGAATTTCTGTTCCGAGAAGGCCCTATCCAGCATCCATTATCCTGAGTTCCCCCCATAACATTATAGGGCAACTGGTTATCAACAGAAATATCATAGAATTGTTGCGCACTTATGGTCTCTTTTTGAGACCAGTGTTTTCCTCCATCCCAAGTTTCACTAACTCCTCCGTCATTTCCATTTAAAATATGATCTGAATTCAATGGATCAATCCACATTCCCCTTGTGTCCACATGGCATTTATGAGTTCCTATCCAGGAAGCATTCTTAAATGTTTTCCCTCCGTCTTTTGAAATTTTCACAATCACTTCCACAGCGTAAAGTTTATCACTATCATTGGGATCAACTTCAATCCTTCCAGAATAACCGGCTTCTATTTGGTTAACAACCTGACTCCCCCCTACAAGCTTGTATTCTGTTTGCCTTGTCCATGTTTCTCCCTGATCTTCTGATTTGTATATAACCCCTGCCTTTTTGACAGGCTCCATCTTCTGTAAAGCATCAGCATATAAGATCTGCAAAATATATCGGTTCATTGTTTGATATCTGCCCTCTGTATTTTTAAATTTTCTTATTTTCTTCTTGACTTCCTCCAATTGATTCAAGACTTCTTCATTATCTTTATAAATTTTTCTCGCTTGTTTATTGAAATCTTTAAACTCAAGGCCCAGTTTATCCCTCAGTTCCCTGTTTTTAACAAATTCCTCAATATTTTGGGCTAGTTCTTTAACATTCTTTATTCCCTTCGGCGAAAATTTAACCAATTTCTTGAATTCCGGATGAATTTGAACCTTTTCCAGATCGACAATATTTATCCTATTCTCTTTGATTTCCACCCCTTCAGAATCTTTCAAGAGAACGGTCAGAATAAACCTGTTGACTTTTTCATATTCGAGCTGCTCTTCCCTGTCTCTTTTGAGAGTTTTTTCAATCTCATCGATCGTTTCGATAATATCTTCATTCCTTCTGTAAACACTTCTGGCTTTACTATTGAATTCTTCAATGTTTACTTTTAAACGATTTATAAAATCCTTATCTTTGATATATTCATTTAATTGTTCAACCAGTTCTTCTTCATCTTCAGCAGCAATAGGCTCAAACTCAATCAATTTCATTATTTTTGAGTTGATCTCATAGTGTTTAAACTTATTGAAATAGAAATCATTCTTAAATACTCTTCCTTCCCTGAAAAGATAGCTGCCTTCTCCCTCAGCAAAACCAAGATTGACTTCTTCGTCCATTCTGACATAAACGATATTTGGGTCCTTTGGATACATACATATTCCATTCCATCCTGTTTTAATATCTAAAGGAAGACCATTGGTTAATTTTTTCCAAGTTTTTCCTCCGTCAATAGACTTATAAACATGGTTTCCTGGTTGACGGTCAATGAATGTCCAGGTTCTTCTATAGGTTTTATAGGCTATGGCAATAACAATATCGGAATTATTGGGATCAATAACAAAATCTCCCACACCCCGATCTTTAAGATCTAGAACCTGTTCCCAATGTTCACCCCCATCGGTGGTTTTGTATAGGCCACGCTGGCAATCCATTTTGTTATCATAGAGTTTACCTTCAGCGGCAACATAAACAATATCAGGATTTTCAGAATCCACAGCAATTTTTGGAATAAAATAACTTTCCTCAAGACCTATATGTTTCCAGGTTCTTCCTCCATTTGTAGATTTCCACATTCCGTTTCCGTGCGCACTTGAACGCGCATGAAGAGCTTCTCCAGTTGCGGCATAAACTATATCTGGAGTCGAGGGGGCAACCGCTATATTCCCCATACTCATGTTCCCGTATTCATCAAATATTGGCTCAAAATGAATTCCACTGTCTTCGGTTTTCCATATTCCTCCTGTGGCAGTTGCCACATAATAAACCTGACTCTGGCCTTTTGGGACTGCAAAATCTGTAATCCTGCCTGAAAAAGTATAGGGTCCAATACTTCTCCATTCAAATAGACGCAAATCTTTTTCAGTTGGAATAGTCGCATCAGCAGCCACAATATTAGCTGCACCTGAAAAAATCATAAATAACAAAGCACCTATTAGAACTGAAAAACTTATTTTTTTCATTATTCCTCCTTGACGATTATTGAGGCTCCATTTTATGATGCACTTGATACCGTTTCCTGTCCACAGTCAGGAGCCTATCAATCTGCTAATATAATACTTTTTTTAAGTATTTTCCAGTGTGGGATTTTTTTTCCCTTGCAATTTCTTCAGGACTTCCCTGGGCAACAATTTCTCCCCCTTTTTCTCCTCCTTCCGGTCCTAAATCGATCACATAATCACAAAACTTAATCACATCCAAATTATGTTCAATAATAATCACCGTATTATTCAGTTCGACCAGCTCTGAAAGAACATCCAGAAGCTTTGACACATCATCAAAATGAAGTCCTGTGGTTGGTTCATCCAAAAGATAAACCGTCCCTCCTGTCATTTTTTTGCTGAGCTCTTTTGCCAGCTTGATTCGTTGAGCTTCTCCACCTGACAAAGTGGGAGCCGGCTGCCCTAATTTTATATATCCTAATCCCACTCTCTTCAAAATTCCCAGTTTTCTCCTCAGAACAGGAAAAGCCTTTAAATATTTATAAGCCTCATCCACAGTCATGTTCAAGAAATCCGAAATATTTTTATCTTTATAAAACACACTCAAAGTTTCCTTATTGTAACGCTTTCCTTCACAATGATCACAGGTTACAAACACATCTGGCAGAAAATGCATTTCAATTTTTTTGACTCCTGCTCCCTTGCATTCCTCACATCTCCCCCCAGGCAGATTGAAACTGAACCGGCTGGCTGTATAACCACGTATCCTTGATTCGGATGTCTTGGCAAAAAGAGATCTCAAGTGAGTGAATAATCCTGTATAAGTGGCTGGATTGGAGCGAGGAGTTCTTCCAATCGGTTTCTGGTCAACGGAAACCACCTTGTCAATCTTCTCAATACCCCGAATGGCTTCATGCTTGCCTGCTTTTTGCTTTCCATGGTGAAATATGTTGACCAGCTTTTTATAAATAATGTCATAAATCAAAGTGCTTTTTCCAGAACCTGAAATTCCAGTTACCGCATTCATCACAGCTAAAGGAATCCGTATATCAACCTTTTTCAAATTATGCTCTTCGGCTTTCAGGATCTCAAGCCAACCTTTGGGTTTTCTCCTTCTTTTGGGAACGGCAATGAATTTATCTCTTCGAAGATATTGAGAAGTCAAAGATTCATAAGAAGAAATGATCTGTTTGACAGTTCCTTCCGCAACTTTGAATCCTCCTTTCTCCCCGGCTCCCGGTCCTAAATCAAGGATATAATCTGCCGCACGAATAGTCTGTTCATCATGTTCAACGATCACAATGGAATTGCCTTTATCTCTAATGTGTCTCAATAAAGAAATCAATTGACTGTTGTCTCTTTGATGCAATCCAATAGTCGGTTCATCCAGCACATAAAGAACACCCCGCAGACGCGATCCCACTTGAGCAGCAAGACGAATCCGTCTTGCTTCCCCTCCGGAAAGAGAGGTTGTTGTTCGGCTTAACTGAAGATAAGACATTCCTAAAGCCACTATATTTTCAAGACGGGAAATGATCTCTTTTAGTATTCTTGAAACAATGACTTTTTTTGAAGGAGAAAATTGGAAGCGAGACAACTCCTCTATCAATTTGTTCACAGGTAATGAGCACAATTCAAATATATTTTTTCCTTCTATTTTTACAGCAAGGCTTTCTTTCTTGAGTCTGCTGCCTCCGCAATAGGGGCAGATGTCTTCAGTGAGTTCTAGCTCTCCCCATTTATTCTTTTTAGTAAGAAAACCAAGTCCATTGCAATAGGGACAGGCACCATAAGGGCTGTTAAATGAAAAACTTCTGGGCTCAAGCTCAGAAAGATTTATTCCGCAGAGGGGGCAGAGAAAGCTTAATGAAAAATATTTTTCCTGCCCCTCACTATTTATGATAAGAAGTTCTCCTCCTGACATTTTAAGAGCTCGATTCACGGCTTCTTTTATTCTTTGTTCCGAATCAGTATTAACAATCAATTCATCTAAGAGAACCTCTATATGGTGTTTTTTTCTCTTTTCTAAAACGATTTCTTCCTCAATCTCTCTGAACGTTCCATCCACTCGCAATCGGAGAAATCCTTTTTTTCTTAATTTATCAAACAGGCTGTGATACTCTCCTTTTCGTCCTTTCACTACGGGAGATAAAATTTTTATTCTGGCCTGTATAAACAAATCATATATGCTTTCCAAAATCTGTTCCGAAGTTTGCAAGCCAACTTCCCTGCCACACTCAGGACAAGTTAAAATACCAACTCGTGCAAAAAGCAATCTCAAGTAATCATATACTTCAGTCACAGTTCCAACGGTCGATCGAGGATTAGAAGATATCGTCTTCTGATCAATGGATATCGAAGGAGAAATGCCTTCTATGGATTCCACTTCGGGCTTTTCCATTTGCTCAATATACTGTCTGGCATAAGCTGAAAGGCACTCAATATAACGCCTCTGTCCTTCGGCAAATAGAGTGTCAAAAGCCAAAGAAGATTTTCCGGAACCGCTTGGTCCGGTTACAACGATCAGCCTGTTCCGGGGTAAAGATAAATCGATCTCTTTCAGATTGTGTTTTGCTGCTTTTTTTATCTTGATCGCTTTAAGCATAAAATTTTTATCTTTTCTTAATTTGAGAATTTATTCTATGAATTTTTCATTAAAAACAAGAATGATTATTAATATGTCTTTTCTATGCACTCCAATGTTATCTTATATTAATAAGCGCCCCTCCAACACAACTTTAAATTTATCAATTTAAGGCTATGATATTTATTCCAAAAATCCTTTGAAATAGGACTCACTTTAATTATTTTGTCTCTATTTTCAGAATAAATAGACAGAATAAAGCGCTCTGCGGGTTTTCTCGAAAATATTTTAATTTTTTTAGGGGCTTTGGACAGGACTATTCTTTTTTTTAATTTTTCCTTTTCCCGAGAAAAACTGTACCCTTTTTTATTTAAAATACGAATAATAAGAATATCATTGGAACTCGTATCAATCTGTTTTATTTGAAACACATCCACATATCTGGATTCTGTTTTAAATATTTTATCCACAGGATTTACGACTTCCATATAATAACTGCTGGGACGCAATATTTTAAAAATAAAGTTGTTATATGAATAGATGTAAATCCCAGAAATACAAAATATGGCAAAGAAAATAATTAAATTGTGCCATATTTTTCTTGGTCTATAATTTGCAATCCCACATCCGGCAAGAGGAACTAAGAATGCAAGCTGAGGCAAATTATATCTCGAGTGACTAATGGATAAAAGATAGGGTGCTATTCCAGCAAGGAGAAGCATAAAAATTAAAATTTTATTCTTTAATTGAATTTTCTTAACAACAAATCCTATCACCGTAAACACAATCAACAATAAGTGAGAAACGATGAACACCGCCAAAATAAACAACAGCAACCCATTGGAAACAGGAGGATAAACAACATTAGTGATGTGACGAATAGGGAAAAAGTTAAATGTCCACAGAAGCGAGAATCTATCAAAAGACCTTTTCAAAAATTTTCCGAAGTGAGAAGTGATTTCTCTCATTGCCAGTTCTCTAGCAGCCTTTTTAATAGGAATATTGTGTTCTTTGGCGTATTCTCTTAAAGAACTGCCTATTTGGGGATGAGGTTTAACATATTCATAGGAGAATCCATCCCGTACCCACTTGTTATTTCCAAGATATAAGCCCCTGGTAGATCGAGAAGCAAACAAAACAAATTTATTTTGTTTGGAAATCAACACATACTCCCAGGGTAGCACTACAACAGAAAAAGAAATTATAATTATTAAAAAAATAATGATTCTTTCCTTCATTTTTTTGAAACTGAAAACAATCCATAAGGGGATAACAATCAGAAAAACTATACCGGAAGCCCGGCTTAAGACTAACAAACCTAAAATGACTCCAATAGAGAATGAATACAAAACTTTTCTTTTATAGATATCTGTCTCCGTTATCAAGAGAGTGAGGTAAATTCCTAATAAAAGCAAAAAAATAAACGTTGTCTCTGCCCATAAATAGTGAGAAAAGGCAATGAATCCCGGATAAAAAATATAGACAAAAGAAGCAATAAGAGCTGTTTTCTTAGTGGCTATCTTATCAGTCACCAGAAAAATAAGAATTGTCGATAGCGCAGAAATCACAACAACCGTAATCCGGGCAGCCACTATACTTTTCCCCATAAATAAGAAGCCCACTGCCAGAATAATGGGATGAAAGGGAGGCCAGGCACCCGCACTATAGGCCCGCCTTAAATCCTTTGGTTTTGGAGAATCCAGATTGATCAAGTCCTTTATAATCGAATGAAAACTATTGGCCCTGAAATAATATGATCTTTCATCAAACTTAATCCATGTACCTCCTGCATTTATAGGAATTAATACCAAAATACGAATCAGGAGAGAAAAGAGAAATATAACAAGTATTAACCTCTTCCTGGAACTCACTACATATTTACAGATATCTCTCATCTCAAGTTATTATTTTCTTATCTTTTCCTCTAAAAATATTTTTATAGCTGACATTATAGTATCTCATTTTCAATTTATCAACTTCTATAAAACAATCTCTTTAGAAAGAAAAAATCAGATCAAAAGAACAAGGTGATCAAAGTTCTGATGTCTGACTATAGGAGAAATTTCTATATGATAACAATCCAGGAGTTCCCCCAAAAATTGCCCTAGGATCTGTATAATTTATTACAAATAAATAAGTTAATTAAATTTTAAAGTGGAAAACCAATTTTTGGGGGCACCTTTTCAAGCCCCCTTCCCCCAAAGGAAGCTTCCCCCCTCATTTTTAAATTTTTCTTTAAATCATAAGGCATTGATTATAAGAAAATTTATTCTCTGAAAGAATAAGGGGTGGCGCGGCGAAGGGGCTCCCCACAACACAGCTCCTTGGAGGGGGGACAGCTTCGCTTTTCCCCTTCCAACGGTCGCTTCGCTCCCTGCCTCCCCTTCTCGAGCTTCGCTCTGCGACCAAGGGGACAAATCCCCTTGGATCCCCATGGATTTGTGTCAATACAAATCCGGAAGCGAGAATGGGGAAGAGCCGTGACAGGACCCCTCAATGTTTGTTGCTTCTGATGTTTATAATATAAATTTAAAAATTGGGGGAACTTCACGATAACAATCCAATTGACCCTTGATTCATAAAAATAGTATGATACAAATAAATTATATAAAAATAGTCATAATAAAAATGTCCAAAGAAGAAAATCTATTAAAATCCCTGGAAACAATTAAAAACATCGGGCTCAAAACCAATTCAATAACGGCTATCAAACATATGTCATCCCGGGCAGCTAACTTCAAAGAATATCCTTCTGATGTGCATTCTTCCCTAATAAGAGCCCTGAACAAAAAAGGATTCCATAAACTCTATTCCCACCAATATAATGCCTGGAAAAGACTTAAGGAAGGCAAAAATATAGTGGTTGTGACTCCCACGGCTTCCGGTAAAACATTGTGTTACAATCTTCCTGTTTTAGATTCAATACTAAAAAACAGCTCTAATCGAGCCATCTATCTTTTCCCCACAAAAGCTCTTTCCCAGGATCAAAGGTCTGAACTGGATGACATAATAAATCTTTTGTCCCAGGAAATTCGCATCTTTACCTACGACGGAGATACCCCTCAAAATGCAAGAAAAGCCATCAGATCGCGGGGTCATATCATCCTCACCAATCCTGATATGCTTCACGCTGGCATTATGCCCCATCACACAAAATGGATAAAACTATTTGAAAATCTTCAATACATTGTCATCGACGAATTGCACAATTACCGGGGTATATTTGGAAGCCACTTGGCAAATGTTTTAAGAAGATTAAAAAGAATTGCTTTTTTTTATGGATCAAAACCTCAGTTTATCCTATGCACAGCAACCATAGCCAATCCCTCTGACATCGCAGAAAAAATGATAGAAGAACCTGTTTCACTCATAAAGGACAACGGTGCTCCTGCTGGAGAAAAGTATTTTGTTTTCTACAATCCTCCGGTGGTTAATGAACACCTGGGTATACGGCGGTCCTATGTGAATGAATCACGAAGAATCTCCTCAAATTTCCTTAAAAACAACCTTCAAACCATTATTTTTGCCAGAAGCCGCCTTATCACCGAAGTCCTCCTGACTTACCTCAAACAAGACATTGAACAAACCGTGAAAGACAAAGGACTCGTTCGGGGATACAGAGGAGGTTATCTTCCTCTAAAAAGAAGAGAAATAGAGAAAGATTTGAGATCAGGGAAAATAAGGGGAGTCATCTCCACCAATGCCCTGGAACTCGGAATCGATATAGGAGGCCTTGACGTCGCCGTTCTTTCCGGATATCCTGGAACAATTTCCAGCACCTGGCAAAGAGCAGGACGTGCCGGCAGGAAGTCAGGCAAATCGGCAGCCGTTCTTGTGGCATCCAGCTCGCCTGTTGACCAGTTTATTATCAATCATCCTGATTACTTTTTTACAAAAAATCCTGAAAAAGCTCTTATCAATCCCGATAACCTTTCAATACTGGTCAGCCACGTGGAATGTGCGGCTTTCGAACTTCCCTTTGTCGATGGAGAAAAATTCGGTGAAAGAGAAATTGGAGAAATACTCAAATTTCTTGAAGAAGAAGGGCTTGTTTATCATTCCAAAGACAAATGGTTCTGGACCTCAGATGCCTACCCTGCAGATGGAGTCAGCTTAAGAAGTATAAGCTCAGATAATTTTGTTGTTGTGGATACAACCAAACAACCCAAAGCAATCGCAGAAGTCGATTTCTCATCTGCCCTTATGACCCTGCATCCTAAGGCTATTTATATGTGTGAAGGAGTTCAATACTACGTTGAAAATTTGGACTACAAACAAAGAAAAGCGTATGTCAAAAAAACCGACGTGGACTATTATACAGACGCCATTGACTATACAAAGATCAAAATAATTGATATTTTCGAGGAAAAAAAATCAGAAAACCACACCATATCCCAAGGAGAGGTCCATGTAGCCACCCAGGTGGTGGGTTTTAAAAAAATTAAATTCTATACCATGGAAAATGTCGGTGCCGGAGATCTAAGCCTTCCCCAGAATGAAATGCATACCACTGCTTATTGGTTAACTATCCCTGCTTCCATTTTTCAACAGTTAAAATTCACTTCAGAACAAAAAATAAACGGGCTTTACGGATTAGCCTATCTCCTGCACCATGTGTCACCCCTATTTATGATGTGTGATCTCCATGATGTGGGCGTTTCTATCGGGGATAACTCTACGGGAAAATCACTTCCTCCTCGTGATATAAGAAAGAAAATATACCCAGAAGAATCTGGTTTCATATCCAAAATGGACTTCGAACCAAATATTTTCATCTATGATAACTTTCCGGGAGGAATCGGATTGAGCCCTTCTCTTTTTGATCTGGAAGACAAACTTTTGATACACAGCAAAAAAACAATTGAAGCCTGCCCTTGCGAGGAAGGGTGCCCTTCTTGTGTAGGCCCGGTTAAAGAAAGCGGGGAACAGGCAAAACAAGTTGCCCTTCAGATAATAAACAATATCCTCGGTCTCTAAACTTTAAAACTCCCTAAAAAAATGGTGAATTTTTACTCAAACTTCATTCCAATTGACAATGAAGGCGGCATATGCTAATTTTTTGATTCAGAAAAAATGAATTTTTTTAAACTTATTTTAGAAGCAAGTCCGGTCGTCCAATTTGTATTGCTCGTCCTCATATTCTTTTCTGTCTTCTCATGGGCAATAATTCTATTCAAGAGAAAAACATTGAAATCTGCACAAATCCAATCAAAAAGTTTTTTGAAAACTTTCAGAAGAAGTAAGAATTTATATGAAATAAGCCAATCAGCTAAAAATTATAAAGCGAGCCCCATGGCTTTTATTTTCCTTGCAGGATACAAGGAACTTTCCTATATAAGCAAATCAAATCCAGAAAACGGACTCACATCCTCAAAGCTTGAAAACATCAATCGGTCTTTAACCAAAGCATCAAACCAAGAAATTTCCAGGCTTGAAAAGATGATGAGTTTTCTGGCGACCACAGGAAGCATCACTCCTTTTATTGGACTTTTCGGAACTGTTTGGGGAATTATGGACGCCTTTAATAAAATCGGAATAGCAAGGACAGCATCTTTGGATTCTGTCGCTCCTGGAATTGCAGAAGCACTTATTGCTACGGCAGCTGGCCTTTTTGCTGCGATCCCCGCCGTTATTGCCTATAATTATTTCTTAAGCCGCATTAAAGAAATTATAACAGAGATTGAGGACTTTTCCCTGGAATTTTTAAATATCTCGGAACGATTATATGGCTCTTAAAACTTCCCAACCTCCCCGAAGAAAACTAGGAACTTCTCTATCAGAAATCAATGTAACCCCTTTCGTCGATGTCATGCTTGTTCTCTTGATAATTTTTATGGTGACAACTCCTATGATGCAATCAGGAATTGGTGTCGATCTACCCAAAGCAGAAACAGAATCAATCCCTGCCGAAGAGGGATTAACTCTCACTGTTACAAAAGATAAATATATCCATATAGAGGATAGAGTGGTTAATATATTTCTACTTGAAAACAAGTTGAAAGAATATTTTTATGGAAAAAAAAGCAAAATTGTATATATTAGAGGTGATGAAAGTTTACCTTACGGTTATATCATGAATATTTTAGACATTGTAAAAAAATCAGGAGTGCAAACCGTTGGCCTTGTAACCAATCCTCTAGAAGAAGATAAAGAAGAAGGAAACCCATAATGAATATTGCGGAAAAAGATTATTCAGGTTTCAAAAAAGCAGTTTTTTTTTCCTTGATGGCTCATATTATACTTTTTCTTCTAGCCGTAATGAGTCCTAAACTATCAAATCCTTCCAAAAAAGGAATGACTCACTACGTTAATCTGGTTTCTTTTCCCGGAGGAGGCTCCGGAGGAAGTGGCGGTTCGGGAGGAAGTAACAGTACTTCAAAGATTGCTGAAACTCCTGTACCAAAAAACGAAACCTTAAAAGACTTAACAACCCCTCAAAACATACAGAAACAGGATACTTCTTCAATGAGGCATCCAGTTGAACAACCCAAAAAAGAAGATGAGTCAAAAAAAAATAATAAAAAATCGGTTATTTCCAAATCCCGGCAAAAAAATTCGAACGTATCTGGTTCAGGCACAGGGTCAGGAGTAAAAATTGGCATTGGTGACGGAACAGGAGAAGGGGCTGGATTCGGATCAGAATATTCCTCGCAAATTGGAATCGGAAATTTTCCTTTCACCTATTATGTGAATGAAATTCATGATCGTGTTTCGGGAAGCTGGCTCACATCCAGAGTGGATCCAGGAATATCTGGAGTTTATCATACCCACGTCCATTTTAAGATATTAAGAAACGGCCAAATATCCAATGTCGAACTCAAAAGCCCCAGTGGAATAAAAGCTCTCGATTTATCTGCTATCCGCGCTGTTCATAACGCATCTCCTTTTCCTCCTCTACCAAGAGCTTATGAAGGAGAGTATTTGGGAATTCTTTTAATATTTGAACACTCAAGATGAATACAAAAAAAATCATATCAACCATTTCAATCATTATTTTTCTTTTTATAGGAACCACAATCCTTCTTCCTCAAGAAGAAATTGTGATTCCCATAAAAGAAGGCATTCCGGCTATTCCTATAGCTGTTCCAAAATTCATAGTGCATACCTCTTCGTCAGAAGCAAAAACTATAGCTAACGAACTCCATGATGTTATCTTAAGCGATTTAAAATTCAGCCGGGTTTTTCAACCTCTTCCCAATGCATACTACAAATGGATCAAAGCCCTGGATCCCGAAAATATAGTCTTTAAAGACTGGAAATCCATTCAATCTCATCTCCTGTTGGTTGGAGAAATAACTAATCAAAATCAAGAAAATATTTTATTTGAAGGGAAAATATATGATGTGAGTTCCGAACGTTTCATATTTGGAAAACGATATCAATCCAATAAATCGCTCCTCCGGCTTATGGGACACAAAATGGCAGACGAATTAATGAACATTTATGGAGAAAAGCCTGTTTTCACTTCAAAAATTGTTTTTGTATCCGACAGGGATGGAAACGACGAACTATATATGATGGACTATGATGGTCATAATCAAACCCGCATTACCTTCAATAAAGTTAAAGATTATATGCCTGCCTGGTCTCGAGACGGGAAAAAAGTAGCTTATCTTTCTTACCGGAAAAACAATGCAAAACTCTATATCCTGGATATTTATGAAGGGGAAATAATAGAGATTCAAAGCGAAGGGACAAATTTTGCTCCTTCTTTTTCACCTGATGGAAAAAAACTTGCTTTTTGTTCGACAAAAGTCGAAGGGAATTCAGAAATTTATATTGCCTCTGGTAACAATTTTAATAAAATAAAAAGATTAACCTTCAATAATGCCGTGGATACAGCTCCTTGCTGGTCTTCAACCGGTAGACAAATTGCTTTCACCTCTGATCGTTCCGGAACTCCCCAGATTTATATTATGGATGCTGAAGGATCCAATACAAGAAGAATCAGTTTCGGTGGAAACTACCACGATGCTCCTGCTTGGTCTCCAGATGGAAACAGAATCGCTTATGTCTCCCGCGTCAACCGGATAGTTGACATTTATGTCCTTAACCTCAAAACAAATAAAATAGTCAAATTAACAGAAAGCAAAGCCCGTAATGAAACCCCTGCCTGGTCTCCTGACGGCCGCCACCTCATTTTTTCCTCTACCCTTTCAGGCACAATTCAACTTTATTCCATTGATTATGATGGAATCAATCTAAAACGGTTAACTTCCCAAGGCAATAACAAGCTTCCCGATTGGTCCCGGTAGAATTTTTTAACTCCTCAGATATTGACATCCAAACAGTTTAGATGTATAAAATTTCTGACAAATGTATAGTCAAATAAAAAAAATTAATAATCTCTGGGAGGAAAGATGAAAAAAGTTTTAATTTTTATTTTAGCAAGTTTGCTTTTATTCGCATTTATGAATTCCTGTCGAAAAAAAGTTGAAGAAGTTCCCCCGGCACCCCCAACTCCTCAAGAAAAAGAACAGCCAAAAGTGGAAAAAGTTGAAGAAGTTCCCGAAGTCAAAGAACCAGAAATGACTGAAGAAGAGATATTTATATCAAAATCACTGGAAGAAATTAATGAAGAGATGCCGTTAAAAATGATCCATTTTGATTTTGATAAATATTTCATCCGCGAAGATGCCAAACCTATGCTGGAAGAAAATGCTGTGTGGTTAAAAAACCATCCAACTGTAAAAATTGTTATCGAAGGACATTGTGATGAAAGAGGAACTGAAGAATACAACCTTGCTCTAGGGGAAAAAAGAGCCCAAAGCACTTATGATTATCTTGTTTCACTTGGGATTTCACGCGATCGAATGAGAACCATATCTTATGGGAAAAGTCAGCCTATAGATTTAGGACACAATGAAATTGCCTGGCAGAAAAACAGACGGGCTCAATTCACCATATATGAAAAATAATAAATATAACCAAAAATGATCAAAAAGTTCTGGGGGATAATTCTTATCCTTTGCATTCCTTTTACACTTTCGGGGATTGACAAAAGAAAAAAGACCTATGAACTGGTTTATAAAGACATTCAACTTCTCAAGCAGCAGATTCTTCAGATCGAGGAAAAAATAAATAGCAATACAAATGATATTGTCTATATTAAAAATCAATTGAACGAAATTCTGTCAAAGGTTGATCATTTTCAGAAAGAACTGGCTAGTTTCAAACAAAATCAAAAAGATGTTCCTATCCAATACCAGGTGCTAATTGAAAAGATGGATTCCATCCATCGACAGCTCGCAAAATTTTCTGAAACCCTTCTTGAATTGAAACGTTTATCTCTTCAATTTATGAAACCAAAGGAAGCTTCAGAAAAGGAGGAAAAAGAAGGTCAACCTACTCCAGGTGAAGAAGAACAGATATCCGAAAAATCCACAAAAAAAACCGAAGAAGAACCCAAGGATGTGCAAACCCTCCTTTCTCCACGAGAAGTCTACGACACAGCTTACTCTGACTACTTAAAGGGAAGTTTTGACCTGGCGATTGAAGGATTTAAAATGTATCTCGAACAATTTCCTGAGAGTCCGCTTGCCGATAATTCACTTTTCTGGATAGGGGAATGTTACTTCAGTCAAGAAAAATATAAAGAAGCTATCAATCATTTTAATGATTTCATAATCAATTACCCAACAGGAGATAAATTGCCTTCCGTATACCTTAAAAAGGGAATATGTTTAATGGAACTCGGAGAAAATGAGGAAGCTGCTTCCGTTTTTAAACGCTTGATAAGCAAATTCCCCCTTGAAGAAGAAGCAAGAATCGCTCGTGAAAAACTTAAAGAATTGGAGTATGAACAATGGGACTAGATACAAACAGTCTTAATAAGGTCATCTTAATTGGACATCTCGGACAAGATCCGGAATTGAGATATCTCCCCCAAACTGAAAGAGCAGTCGCACGTTTTTCTCTTGCTACAAATGAACGTTTTTATAACAGAAAAACAAACGAAAATGATAGCCGCGTAGAGTGGCACCGGATAGTGGCATGGGGAAAGACTGCTGAGTTCTGTGAAAAATTTTTAAATAAAGGAAAGCAAATTTGTCTTGAAGGTAAAATTCGCTCACGGAGTTGGCAGGATAAAGAAGGGAATAAGAGATACACAACCGAAATAGAGACAAATACTATAGTCCTTATTGGAAAACGGGATGATACAGTTCAAGATCAGTCTTTCTCAAAATCAGACTTTCCAGATGCTGACACTTACCAATCTGAAAACAAATCAGAAATCGAAGACCAACAAGATGATGACGACGAAGTTCCATTCTGATATGGTATTCAGAAGGAAAGAATCAATCCTTAATTTTCAAATTATTAACGTTTAACCCAATACAATTATTTCTATAAACTAAGAATATTCGATCTATTTTATAGTTTATTATATTCAATTAAAGAGACCCGGGAGACCGTTTTTTTCTAAACTGGTTTTCTTAACAACAACACTTTTTGGTTTGCTAAAATTTGTTTACATCTGTAAATTTCATTTACAACATTTCCCTTAATCAAGAATGCTTTTTATCAAGGAAGCACCTGTTTCCTTTCGAATCTAGTTGGCATGTTTTTTGCTTATAAACATTGATGGAGGATGTAAATGGAAGTACAGCAAGAAATAGATTATCAAAAACAAATTGAAGAAGCTTCAAAAAAAGCAAAAACAAAGAAAGTTCTCTATCTATACGATGAACTTGGCTATAAGAGATTGTTAGGAATATTTAGTAAGAAATCAGCGGAAGAAATTAAAAAACAACTTCGCAAACAAAAAATAATTGACAGAATGACTGAAATTGAAATAAAAACCACTCAACCCGAAAGCAGCTATTATTAACGATTTCTACGGTTTTTTATTTCAAAAATATCTTATTTTAAAGACTCCCACATCAAGAAAGCCTTGGGATATTTGATGAGTATTTTTTCTATAAGATATTCTTCTATCTCTTGAGCTGTTTTCAATTTCATAGCATCTCGAACGATATCTTTCACATTGTCAAATCTAATTGCTCTAAGCACGTTTTTTACTTTCGGAATAAATATCGGATTCATACTGAATATCCTCAAACCAAATCCTATAAGGACAATCGCAGAAAGCGGATCAGCAGCCATCTCCCCGCAAACAGCAATCTCTTTATTTGCTTTTTGAGCAGTCTCAATTATATATTTGATCAATCTTAAAACCGAGGGATGAAAAGGCTTATAGAGATAAGAAACATACTCATTTGTACGATCAACAGCCAGATAATACTGAATCAAGTCATTGGTTCCAATACTTAAATAATCCACCTCCTCTACTAATAAATCCGTTATTGCAGCTGCGGCTGGAACTTCTATCATTATCCCAACAGGAATATTTTGATCAAACTTGACGTTTTCTTTGTTAAGTTCTTCTTTGACTTCATTCAATATATATTTAAATTCTTTTACTTCTTCCACTTCAGTTATCATTGGAATTAATAATTTTACATTTTTTAAAAAACTGGCTCTGAGAATCGCTCTCAATTGAATCTTAAAGGTATTCTTATCCCTTAGAGAAAATCTTATCGCTCTCAATCCTAAAGCAGGATTTGGTTCCTTTTCTATTTTTAACTGGGGAAGAGTTTTTTCTCCGCCTATGTCAATTGTTCTTATATACACAGGGGAAGGATGGGCAGATTTTGCAAGGCTTGAATAAATGGAAAAATGATCTTCTTCGGACGGCAGTGATTCTTTCTGAAAATATATAAATTCAGTTCTAAAAAGTCCTATTCCTTCCGCTCCAAGTGAAAAAGACTTTTTGACTTCTTCCGGCAGTTCTAAATTAGCTAACGGAACAAATTTAATGTTATCCAATGTCAGAGAATCCCTCTTTGCTATTTTGACTAGTTCTGTATGATACTCATCATACCTTTTCTTTTTGCTTAAAAACTCTCTTTTGATCGCAGAAGGAGGATTAATGATAATTTCTCCAACTGTTCCATCTACAACCAAATAATCCCCATTTTTTACTTTTTGAGTCACATCCCGAGTCCCAACCACAGCAGGAATATTTAAAGACCTTGCTAGAATTGCTGTATGAGATGTCTGCCCTCCCATGTCCGTGGCTACAGCCAAAACAGTTTTGTTGCTCAGTTTCATTGCCGCTTCAGAAGGAAGAAGGTCATGAGCCACTAATATTTTTTCTTCTTCAATTTTGCTTTCCTTATAATCCTCTTTGTGCAAATTTTTATAGATCCTTGTCAACACATCTGTAATATCTGCCTTTCTCTGTCTGAAATAATCATCACTAATAGAATCGAATATTTTCTTATACTTTTTATGAACTAATGACAAAGCTCTCTCTGACTTGCTCAATTCCTCTTTTATTATTTTTTCCACACTGGAAAGTAAGGATTTATCTTCAAGGATAAGAATATGAGATTCAATAATTATTGAATATTCTTTTCCCAATGTTTCCTTCACTTGATTTTTAAGTAAAGAAAGCTGTTTTTTGGTTAAGGAAACAGCACTTTTAAATCTCTTCAACTCCTGATTGATCTGTCCAGGAGCAATATTTTCTTTTTCTTCAGAAAAAACAACTTCTTCTATCAGGGAGACTTCTCCGATGGCAATACCAGGAGAAACCCCTATTCCTCTTAATCTAACATATTCCATATCTTACTCTTTTTCTCCAAATTTATCATAAATCAGAGTTTCTAACGCTTTCATGGCTTTCTTTTCATCCTCTCCCCATACTGAAAGAATGATTTCAGAGCCTTTGACTGCTGCCAATGTGAGAATACCCAAAATGCTCTTGCCATCAACTTCAGTATTGTCTTTGTTGATTTTTACGGAAGAAACAAAGCGGTTAGCCAAATTGACAAATTTAACAGCTGCCCTTGCATGCAATCCAAGCTTATTTTTTATAATAATTCTTTTTTTTTCCATTAAATATTCAAGCTGAATAGTCCCCATAATCCTGAACTATCCACATAAAAACACCAGATTTATTTCCATGATAATTGCACTCTAATATGATTTATCACGGAATTGATTGTCTTCTTTAGAGATCGAACTCTTGGTTACATACATTTTGACACCAACCTCAACCCCTGAATAATCCGGGTTCAGTTTAGTTCTTAGAATTTAAAAGAGCACTTGCTAAATGGATATTTTTCTTTCCCTGTTCAACCACTTTTCTGGTAACTTCCTTAATATTATTACTCCTTTGTAAGGAAACGAACTTTATTAACATTGGGAGGTTCACACCGGTGATTATTTCCACATGATTATTTTCTAAAAAACTAAAGCTCAAATTGGAAGGAGTCCCTCCAAACATATCAGTGAAAATAACAGCTCCATTTTTTTTATTGACTCTTTTCAGGCTGTTATTGATTTTTCTCTTCGATTCTTCCACATCATCATACCATCCTATGGATATAGCTTCTAAATTTTCAACTTCGCCTAGAATAATATTCAGGGCATTAAGAAGTTCCTCTGCCAGTTTCCCATGAGAAACAATCACTCCACCTATCATTCTTCCATTTTCTCCGTCTATCCGTTATTATATCCTTCATATTTTACCATTAATTATATACTTTCTTAAGCTTTTTCCATACGAAATAAAAGAATGGCAGATAAATTGCAAAACAAGTTTACAATCTCATTCATATAATTGCGAACAGCTTCTCCCAAAACATAGATTCCTTATTCCTTAAACATTCCATTGATTAAAGTTTAATTATTTATATATATCTCTATGATGAATTCTAATCTGGTAATTTTCACATTTTAAATCTTTTTTTACTTCTTCTGCTAGAAATACAGATCGGTGTTTACCTCCGGTGCATCCAATGGAAATTGTAATATAACTCTTTCCTTCTTTATGAAAGTTTGGAATAAAATAGTTAATAAAGTCGAATATTTTTCCAAGGAATTTCTTTGTCTCTGGAGATTTCAGAACATATTTTTTCACATCTATATTCTTCCCGGTTTTTTTTCTTAATCGTTCAACGTAAAACGGATTTGGTAAAAATCTTGCATCAAAAACCAAATCAGAATCCAGGGGAATTCCATATTTATAACCAAAGCTAACGATCGCAATCCGCATTTTTTTGCTTTTTTTCTTTGGAAACCTGTTCATCAAAAGTTCCCGAAGCTGCAAAACATTTGTTGAGGTTGTATCAATGACATCATCTGAGACTTTTTTTATATTCTCCAGCTTTTTTCTTTCCAGCTTAACAGCTTCCGTAACTGATTTGCTGTTCATGATGGGATGAGGTCTTCTGCTTTCACTAAATCTCTTGATCAAGGTCTCATCCGAAGCTTCCAGAAATATCAAGGTTGGATCTATTTTTTTATTTATTTTTTCAAGAACTTTGGGAAATTCATAAGAAAAATTAGATTCTCTTATATCTACAACAAGGGAAATCTTATCGATTTCAACTTCTCTTCGACTCCACAGGTCAACCAACTTTGGGATTAGTTTAGTTGGTAAATTATCAATGCAGTAATAACCGAAATCTTCAAGAAAACGGCTAACCACAGTTTTCCCAGAACCCGATAATCCGGTAATGATGATAAACCGATCGTTTCTCATTTTATTAGAGACAAATCTTCATCAACTAAACGTCTTGTTGAGCTTTTTGATTAATTCCTGAGGAGCATGATATCCTTTTTCTTTTAAAAGGTGAACTTTACATGCCACTTCTATCAAAGTCGCCATATTTCTTCCTGGCGCAACAGGAATAATCAGCTTTGGGATTCTTTGTCCATATATTTCACAATCCTCTGTAAATTTTAATCCCAAACGATCAAATTCTTCTCCTTGTTTCCATTTTCTAAGATTGATAACTAAATTTATTTCCACCTTGGGGTAAATAAAATCACTACCAAAAATTTCTTTAATATTAATAACTCCCAATCCTCTGATTTCCATATAATTTTGAAGGACAGAGGGGGCTCCTCCCACTAATCTATGATTATCTTCTTTTGCTACCAGAACAACATCATCAGAAACAAAAAAATGTCCTCTAGATACAAGTTCCAAGGCGCATTCACTTTTTCCAATACCACTGTCACCTGTAATAAGAATCCCTACTCCGTATACTTGAAGTAATCCACCAGAAATAGTGACTTCTCTCAAAAATATATGTTCAAAATTTTTTCTTAAATAATCCAAACAGTCTTTTTTGGTGAGTTCAGAATAAAAAATAGCTATATTCTTTTTTCTAGCTTCATATTCGATCTTTGGGGAAAGAGAAGTTCCTTTTGATAGAATAATGCATAGACTGTTTTTCTTTATTTTGTTTAAAATCTGTTTTCTTCCTGAGCTCGAAGAAGAATTCCCTAATCTCTCGATATCTTTTTTTCCAAAAACATGGACAAAATGAGTTAATTTCTCCACAGAAAATTTATTGATCTTTCTGGAAAAACCTACTTTCCCCAATGCTGGTTTTAATTTTAAGGGTTTTCTAACTGTCTTGTAGAAATAATTAAGGTCCGGGGATTCAAAACTTCCCTTATCCATTTAATTTCTCTTCTTCAATTCTAACAACATCCAAAATTTGTTTGACATCATCAGCAGCAAGTATTTTTTTTACAAGATCTTTAGATTTTCGAACAAGATGCGCAATCGTTGCTAAAATTTGAAGGTTCAAACTTAAATTATCAGGAGAAGAAATCACAAGAAATAAAATATGAGTTGGTTTTTTGTCAAGTGAATAAAAATCCACCCCTTTTCTTGAAATCGCTAATATGACTTCGGAGCCCTTTATCCCTCTAATTTTACAATGGGGAATAGCAACTCCTTCTCCGATAGCTGTACTCCCCAGATTTTCTCTTTGAATCAGCTTTTCATACAGCTCCTTATCATTTTTTATCTTATTCTTCTTTTTTAAAAAACCAACCATTTCTTTCAAGACATTTTCTCTATCTTGATATTTCAAATCAGATAAGATCACATCTTCTGTCAGTAGTTCATGAAGCTTCAAAATGACCTCGCTTAAAAAGTAAAATTATTCAGGTTCAATCAAACCGTAATTTCCATCGTTTCTTTTAAAAACAACTGCCCATTTTTCGGTTTCAATCTTTCTGAAAACAAATAATTCTCTATTTTTATAGTCCAGTTGAAGAATAGCCTCTTCAAGAGACATCGGTTTTAAAGAATAATCATGGCTCACTATAATTCTCTTCTCCGTATCAACAGGACCCAGTTGAGAAGGAAACGCTTCTCTTTCTTTAGCTTTTCTTCTCTTCTTTTCTCTTGTTTTTTCCTTTCCCTTTTTTACCCTTTTTTCAATACTATCAAAAGCCAAAACCAGGGAACTCAGTATATCTTCGGTTTCCTCTTCAGCGTTTAATGTATTCCCCTTGACCTTTGCATTTATTTCTGCTTTATGCCTGTACTTTTCCACCGAAAGTACAATATTAATATCCACATTATACCCCAAATATTTCTCCAAAAATCCGGCTCTTCTCTCGCAGTACTTTTTAATCTTGGGAGTAATCTTTGTATTCCGCAAAGTATAATTAACACTCATTAAGCATCCTCCATACTAAATTTCCTTTTTCTTATATAAGAAGGGGGTATGTTCAATTGCTTTCTATATTTGGCTACTGTCCGGCGCGCAACCTTTAGATTTTTCCCTGCCAGGATATCTTCTATTTCAATATCACTGAGCGGATTGTTTTTATCTTCGTTTTCCACAAGCTTTTTGACTCGTTCTTTGACTTTTAATGAAGATATCTCTTCTCCAAAGTCTCCTTCAAGGGATTTATGAAAAAAATACTTGAGAGGATAAACTCCTCTGGGAGTCAACATGTATTTATTGGCAACAACTCTTCCCACAGTTGATTCATGAACACCTATGTCCCGGGCAAGCTCAACCAGCGTTAACGGCTTTATATAATCGATACCTTTATCCAGAAAGGCTTTCTGTTTATTGACAATGAACTCGGCTACTCTATATATTGTTTTATTTCTCTGGTTCAGACTCTGCAAAAACCAAAAAGCTTTTTTCATTTTATCCTTCAAAAATTTATAGGCTTCTGGCTTATTTTTTAAAGATTTCGATAATAGACCCTGATAATATTTATTTATTTTCAAACGAGGCAGACCTTCATTATTAATAACAATTTTATATTCATCATCTTCTTTGGAAACCATGATATCCGGCACAACATAAAACGTCTTTTCCTGTGTATATTTTCTCCCTGGAGCTGGCTCCAGTCTTTTAATCAACTCTATGTGAGGCTTTAAATCTGCGAGGGAAATACCAAGGATTTTTGCCAACTTTGCAAAATCTGATTTTTCCAATATATGAAGATAATTCTTTATAATTCTTTGAGTCACTTCATCATCTATCTGGAATAAATTCATCTGAGTGATAAGTGACTCTTTCAATGTCAAACTTCCCACTCCTATGGGATCGAATTCCATTATTCTTTTCCTGATTTCATCCACTTTTTGTTCAGAACAGTCATATTTTCTTGCAATCTCCTGCAGAGAGGCAACCAAATATCCATCTTTGTTAATATTTCCAATCAAATACTGAGAAATCTCTTTGTCTTGTTCATCAAAGAAGGTCAGACTTGCCTGCCAATTCAAATGTTCCCAAAGGGAAATACTTTTAGAAACAAAATTTTCTAAAGCCAGAGATTCTTTCTCTTCCGAGAAATAGGGCTGAAATTTATTATCAAAATAATCCTGAAAGTAAGCTTCATAATCAATTTCTTCATTATTATCTAATGAATCTTCTTTTTTATTCACTCCTATTTCTTCCAACTTTTTTTCTTGCTCTTTTTCTATCTCCTCTTCATCAGATTTATTTTTTGAAGTGGAATCCTCTTCTTTTTTATCTATCGTTTCTTCTTCAAGCTCCAGCATAGGATTTTGAGAAAGTTCAGTATCAATAACTTCTATAAGTTCCAGATTGGTCAAAGGAAGCAATTTGATCGCCTGTTGGAGCGCAGGGGCAAGAATTAATCTTTGAACTTGTCTCTGATCCAGTCTTTGTTTTAATTCCATTATCTTTTTAACACCAATTTATAAGCCCGTATTTCAATTAAGAGTAAATGATTTTCCTAAATATTGCTTTTTGACTTCATCGGAAATCACCAGCTCTTCGGGTTTTCCTTCCTTATAAATTTTCCCTTTATCTATGATATAAGCCCTATCTGTGATTCTTAAAGTCTCTCTGACACTATGGTCAGTTAACAATAATCCTATACCCTTATTTTTTAAGGATATTAAAATTTTTTGTAAGTCTATGATCGCCAAAGGATCTATTCCGGTAAATGGTTCATCCAAAAGAACAAACTTCGGATTCATAATCAAAGCCCTGGCAATTTCAAGCCTTCTTCTTTCTCCTCCTGATAATGTATAAGCTTTAGAATCAGCTAATTTCTCCAGACCATATTCCCCTAGAACTTCATCCAATTGATTTCTTACTATTAGGGGCTTATTATAAATATTCTCCATTATAGAGAGGAGGTTATCCTCAACGCTTAATTTTTGAAAGATTGAAGGTTCTTGGGGAAGCAAACCTATTCCTTTTCTTGCTCGCACATACATGGGAAGTTCTGTGATATCTTCGTTTTCCAAGAACACCTGCCCTGAGTTTTGCGGGATGAGACCAAGTATTATGGAAAAAGTAGTCGTCTTTCCTGCCCCATTAGGTCCAAGAAGTCCAACGATTTCCCCTCTTTTCACATTTATTGAAATGTCATCAACAACAACTTTTCCTTTATAACTTTTCACCAGATTTTTTGCTTCTAAAGAGTTTGTCATGTTTCACGATTTTATTTCTGTTATTGACCTTTCTCGTTGTCTGTTTTCTATAGCGATTTTATCATCAGCTATGAAAAAAGTCAATTTATAGCCCTCTGTCTTCCCCTTGTTTTTCTCTTCCAAAACAGGATTCCCTGTGAGCTCTATCTTTTCTTCATCCAGATAACAAAAAGCAGTATTTCCCCTCCCTTCATACCGATTCCATGTGATGATAACATTCCTTTTGGCAACGATCTCCTTTATATCTCCACTTTCTTTGTTCAAATAAACAGTAAAGGAATCAGCCCGAATGACAGCTTCCTCAATGTTTAAAAGGCATTCATTTTTTTTCTTTTTAAATAACAACAAATGCTTTTCTGGTTTATACCGCACTTCATCAGATAATATTTCCAATCTTTTTTCTTTCCCACTCTCCTTCCCCTTATAAGGAAAAACAGACTTCACTTCACGATTTCCAGAAAGGGCTCCTGTTCCCAAAAAGAAGTCAAGTTTCTTTGCCTGAACCATTTCTTTCTCCTGCCACGCTTTAACATTTCCTGTTAAAATAAAATGATTCCTTTGGTTAAAATATCTCATAATCTTTGCGGTTATAAAAACAGGTTTTTCTGTGGAGAAAAAACCAACAGACTTATCTGCTTTGTTTTCAGGAGATAAAATAATTTTAACATTATTCCGTGCCACAATATTATTATTTTCCAAATAGAGAAATATCTCCTCTGCTAAAATTCTTTTCCCTGACATATTCATTTCCGGCTCGTTTCCTTCTTCTCCAGTAACACAAAAATAATCTCCTCTCCCTTTTCTTTTTATTCGGTGTCCTTTCACGATCCAATTTTCTTCCTTATGAATGCTTTTATTTTGTATTTCTGCATCATTGACCGCATCAAACCTTATGATCTCTCCTTTTTTATTAAATGCAATCTTTATATCTTGGGCTTTAATAAAGGCAAAACTGTCTTCATCAGAGTAAATTTTTAGCATGCTTTTTCCACGACTCTCTATAGTTTTAATTTCACGGGAATCCCAAAAAGCCTGGAAATCAATCCTATCTGCCTTCAACTCACGTATATCGCCAGAATAAAATACAGTGGAATTTTTATTTTTTTCATTAGAATCTTCTTTCTCTTTCGCATAAAATGCTTTAGCAGCTCCGATCAAAGATAATGTCTTTATATTTTGTTCATTGGGAAAAAGCTTGAAGTTCATGCGTTTAGAGGAAGCAAAACTTTCTCCGTAATCAATATGAACACTTCCAGCCGCTCTCCCCCTTTTTTTTCTTCTGTTGTATTCAAATCTATCAACAGAAACACTCAGGAGAAAAACAGAATCAAGACCAGGTCTTATTTCAAGTTTGACATTCTTTTCAAGTAATAATTTTTTCTGCCTCAAAGAATACTCTAATATTTCGGAAGAACCATCAAGCCGTTGCGATGAGAATTCAACTCCCTCTGTAGTTTTGAAAGATTTATTTTTCCGATGATAATCGATTTCAATCGACCTTATCTCTAAATCCTTTTGAATCAATTTCACTCCACCTGACAATTTAAAATAAGTCTGTTTTTTATTATGAACTCCTTTATCCGCATAAACAAAAACATCTTCATCTTCACTTTCTCCAAAATCAACAACTTTCACATTCCCTTCCAGAAAATAAATTTCTTTTTCATCCTCTTTCTCTATCTCTTCATCACTTCTTCTATAATGCTTATCAGCACTGATCTCTATCATCTTTCTTTCACGCTCGAATTCCCTGTGTTCTGGTTGATATTTTTCATCAATTTCATCTTTCTCGATTTCCTTACGACTGTTTGTATCAATCGACCGTTCTCTCAAGTGGGTTACAAAATACACTGAAATAACAAAAAGAAAGACACATATGGAAATAATTATGAAATATCTTATCACTTTTACTGAATTGGATTTCATTGTTACTACTGTTTGTTATCTTTTCTTTGCATCCTCAAAAGCAAGAGAGATGATTTCTTCTCCGGCATAATTAGAAAATTGCAATGAATAAACCATATTGATTCTTTCTCCCTGCTGAATGAAATCTGCATAATCCGGCTTCCTCCATCCAAAAGCTTCAAAATACCTGCCATTTTTTCTAACCAGAAGTTTACAATGTGCATTTTTAATCTTTTGGGGTTTTTTCACAACTTCTGCATTTTCCACAAGAAAAACAGGTTTGGGGTTTCCAATACCAAAAGGAGAAAGAAGACGAAACTTTTCTATAAAAGAATCATTAATGTCGGCAAAATCCAAATTGGCATCTATATAAATTTTATGTTTTAAGTCTTCCTCTGTAATTTTTGATTCTGCAATAAGATTGACATTCTTTTTAAATATGTCCATGTTCTTTTGCAACAAAACACAACCTGCGGCTAGTTTATGGCCTCCATGTTCTTCTAAAAATCCTTTACATTCATCAAGACAATCAATAATGGAAAATTCCTTTATGCTTCTGCCTGAACCGTAAGCAATTCCATTCTGATTGGCAAAAAGTATTACCGGACGATTATACATTTCTTTTAACTTTGACGCCACAATCCCTATAACTCCCCTATGCCATTCATCGCAATCCAATACCAATAGTTTATAGCGGTTCTCCAAATTTCTGTTTTTTATCCTTTTTAATGCCTGAACCAATATCTTTTCCTCCACTTTTTGCCTTTGAGAATTCAATTGATTCAGAAGGCCACTAATTTCATCACACTCCAGGGTCGAATATTCAAAAAAAAGTCTTACTGCTAAATCAGCCATTCCCATCCTTCCGGCAGCATTGATTCTGGGACCAATTCTAAAACCCACATCTCCAACAGTTACTTTTTTTCTTCTGATACCACTTGCCCTCAGTAAACTTTTCAACCCTTTATTTGAGACTTTTTCGAGTGCCTCTAATCCAAACTTCACAAATAGCCTATTCTCTCCGGTCAAATCAACCACATCAGCAACAGTTCCAATTGAAACAAGTTTCAAATAATGGTTTATCAAGTCCGATTTTCCACAATTATCTAAAAGAGCCTGAACAAGCTTAAAAACAACCCCCACTCCAGCCAGTTTTTTATCAGGATATCCAGAATCATTTTTAACCGGATCTAAAATCCCTACGGCATCAGGCAATTCAGAGCCTGGAAGATGATGATCTGTTACAATCACATCGACTCCCTTCTCCTTCGCTATCTTTGTGAAATTAACAGCTTTAATTCCACAATCAACAGTGATCACAAGTTTTATATTTTTCTTTAAAATAAAATTGATGTGGTGTTTCTTTATTCCATATCCCTCTTTCAATCGGTGAGGAATATAGTAATCAACATCACCCCCTAAAGATTTCAAAGCTTTACGAAGCATAACAACTGAAAGCACTCCATCAACATCATAGTCACCGAAAATGAGGATTTTTTCTTTAAGATAAATTGCTTTTCTTATCCTTTTCACCGAATCGCTCATACCATTCATTAAGTAAGGATCATGCATTCCTTCCAAATTTCCATATAAAAATTCATGGGCTGCTTCTCCATCATTAATATTTCTATTTATCAATACTTGGGTGAGTTCATAAGGTATCTTCAATTCAGCAGATAGAATTTTTGCTCGTTCATTATAAGGAGACATAATCCAGATTTTTTCTCTCATTTTTTTAAATTTAACACAATATAGGGTAATGAACAACACAAATAGAGAATGAAGGAATTTCAATCTATTTTCTATTTTGAATTATATCATTTTCTTATATATAATATATTCTTTTTAAAATACCGATTAAAATACCGACCGGCAAGGGAGGAAATAATGAAAACTATAAAAATTTTTGCCGTTCTAATTCTTTTATTCACACTATCGTTACCATTTTGGCTCTCTCCTCAAACTGTTCATTTTAAGAAGGATTTTTCGGTAAAGCTTATTATTAATCAACTGTTGATCCTACTTCTCATTGCTCTTTTTCTGGAAAGAGCTCTTGATGTATTCCTAACAACTTGGAGAGCCCAAAAATCGGAAGAACTTGAAAATGATATCAACAAAATTCAAAAAAAATTGGAATCAAAACCAGGAAAAACCAATTCAAACCAAACAAAAGAGCTTGAACAAAAGAGTAAGCAAAAACTTATTTATCGGGCAGAAACACGTAAAATTGCTCTCTGGGCAGGATTAATCCTCGGCATTTTAATCAGTGCAGCAGGAGTGAGGACTATTAGCAACTTTTTTATTATAAAGCATTTAAACAGCGTCCAAAAAAACCTGTTCATTTTTCTAGATGTGTTTATGACCGGGGGACTCATTTCAGGGGGCAGCGATGGAATCCACAAAATCACAGAATTCTTAAGGAATTTTTTAGAAACTTCAACCTATAAAGCAAAAAAAGAACGGAAATAAAACAAACTCGTTATAGAATAACAAATTGACTCAAATTGAGTTAGTCAATATAATGGGCAAGTTATGCTTGGAAACCTTAAAGACAAACTCTCAAAAACAAGAAAAACGTTCATAGAAAAATTTGAAGATATCATTAATAGTGAAAAAAATAGGGAAAAAATACTGGAAGAAATCACCGAGACTCTCATACTAGCCGATGCAGGAATTCAAACTTCTGAAAAAATAATCCAGAACATAAAATCAAAAAGCAGAAAAACCGATTCTTTTTTTTCTACAAGACAAATTCTGAAAGAGGAAATCATTCAGATGCTTTCAAAATTTCCTTCGGATTTAAACCTCCTAAACTCTCAATCTGTGATCATGTTTGTAGGAGTCAATGGTGGGGGAAAAACAACCTCGCTGGCAAAACTAGCCAATAAACTCAAACAGGAAGGGAATAATGTGCTCATGGTCGCTGCAGATACCTTTAGAGCCGCTGCCCAGGAACAGCTTGTTATTTGGGGAAAAAAGCTGAACATTCCAGTTATAACAGGCCAGTACAATGCTGATCCCGCCTCTGTCGTGTATGATGCCATTCAATCATTTAAAGCGAGGAATGCGGATATACTCCTTATAGATACAGCAGGGAGAATTCACACCAATATCAATCTAATGACTGAACTTGAAAAAATTAAAAGGATCACTTCAAGAGAAATCGAAAACGCTCCTCAAGAAGTCCTTCTTATTCTGGATTCGAGCATTGGTCAGAATGCTCTGTCTCAGGCAAAAGAGTTTTTAAAGTTTTCCGGAATCACAGGTGTCTTCCTTACAAAACTGGATGGAACAGCCAAAGGCGGGTGCACTCTAACTATCGTTGATTCTTTGAATTTGCCTATAAAATTTATTGGAGTGGGAGAAAAAGAAGAGGATATTTTCCCCTTTAATCCTCAGGAATTCACCAACGCTCTCATATCATGAAATATATCTAAATCCATCTTTTTATCCAAGATCTAATTCCACCGGAGGCTTTGGCAATGATCAACGGTTTTTTACATCTTTCAGCGACAGCATTGGAAATAGAATCCCTCGTGATTTGATAAATAAAAGAATCTCTGGTCGATCCCAGTATCACCAGGTCATAATTCCTGGACTCAGTCAAAATGGCTTCAACCACATCAGAAGAAGTGACTTTTTTAGTTTCAACCCGGTCTAAATTTATAATATCCTTTTCCTTATCTATTTGAAATGATTGCCCCGGACTAATTTTTTTTCTTTGATCATTGACAGTAAAAACCACGATTTTTCCGTCATCCTTTTCCGCAAGAATACTTGCGATTTTAAAAGCAAAAATACTGTTAGGTCCTCCTCCCATAGGCACCAAAATCCGTTTGAATTCGCGATTTCCGCATCCTTTCAAAATAGCAATATTACAGGGAGCTCTTTCAATAATAAAATCTACGGTGCTTCCCAAACGGAATCCATAACTTCTTGGTTTTCCATGCCAACCCATAATCAACATATTGATTCTTTTTTCTTTAACCGCATTTAATATTCCCCGCGCTATATTCCGGCAATAACGGATTGTCGTGGTTACAGGGAATTTAAGCACAAGGCTCAACATAGCTTCCACAATGGCTTCCTTACCTTTCATCATAAATTTTCCAGCATCATGCAAAGGAATCTGCTCAGGAACCGGAACCATATGAAGAAGGTTTATACTGGCATTTTTGGCTTCTCCAATATAATTTGTTACTCGAAGCATTTCAAAAACGTTTTTTGGATTTGCCACAGAAACCATTATTCGGTATTGGCCATTTTCAGGAGCTCGCTGCTCTTCAAGCACTTTGATCTCCTCTCCTGTGGATATCGCGTGTGATTTGGAATAAAACAAATAAATCAATACTCCGAGTATAATCCATACCGGCGCCACTATCCAGGCTATCCAGCTCATATGAATAAGCCAAACTGCCAGAAAGCACTGACAAATAATGGCTATAATAGGGAGCCAGGGAAAAAAAGGCATGATAAATCCATAAGATAATTCATCACCCATATTGATGCGTACTTTTATCACACTCAAATTCACTACCAAAAATAGAAAAAGAAACATAATACTGGCACTGGAAGCCACATCCATTGTGGGCAATAGAATAGCAACACAAATAACAATAAATCCTGTAAACATTAAAGCAACCCAGGGAGTTTTCTGTTTGTTTGAGATTTTTGAGAAGAATTTGGGCAGCATTCTGTCTCGGCCAAGGGCATACGAAGCCCTCGTTGCCGAATAGATGGTTGCGTTCAGAGCAGATATGGAAGCAAATATCACTGCAATAGTAAGAAGAAAATTTCCAAAAGGGATCAACTGGGAAATGGCTTCCCCGAACCCTCTTTCCTTGAATTGGCCAATCCACTCCCATGGAACTCCTTCAACCCCTGGAGAACCAGCTTTGACCGCAACGATTGAAGCAAACGATACCGCCACATAGGTCATGGTGACAATAAAAACAGAATAAATCATTGCCTTGGGAAGGTTGCGCTTCGGATCAATGGTTTCATCACCCGCTTGAGCAATCACTTCATAACCCTCAAAAGCCACATATGTAAAACCCATGGTGATAAGTATTTTTGACCACCCCAGGGGCATAAAAGGATTAAGATTATTAAGCCGGGAAGGATCAATGAGGATTACAATGACTCCAATAACACCGATTCCGATAAGAAATATAGTTTGTCCCAAAGTAAAGAAAGCTCCAATTTTTCCTGTTTCTGAAGCTCCCCTGTAATTTATATATAGAAAAAAAATAGCAATGAGAAAAGCAACTGTTTTTTCTGTATATAAGGTAGAAAGAGGAATCCACTTTAATAATCCAAGGCCTTGAAAATACCTCACCGTATATATGGCAAAAGTGACCGCATAGAGGCTTCCTGCAATGCTAGAGGCAAACCATTCCATCCAGCCGCCAATAAAACTGAGTCCTCTACCAAATGCCATCCGGGCATAATTATAGGCACCTCCCGCCCGGGGAACCGCAGAACTCAACTCAGCGTAGGAAAGTGCTGTCATAATGGCGATCACACCATTGAGTGCAAATGTAAGAAGGACACCTCCCGGACCAGCTTCACGAATAGCATTTCCAATACCCAAGAACACTCCTGCCCCAATCATCATCCCCAGGCCCATCATAGTAATGTGAAAAAGGGAAAGTTCCCGGGAAAGCTCAGAAGGAATATGGACTTTATTTTTTCCCATTGATTTCTTTCATTATCGAACGTGCCGAATGAAGATCTTTTTCCTTTATACGATTGATGACCTTCCTGCTCCAAATGAATATATAGGTTATAAATCCCATAGCAAGACAAAGAACACTCAAACCAATAACAATATCTCTATTCATCTCTCATCCTTTGGTAAAAAGCGGTTGAACTATAAAATTTTACAGATAACTAAAAAACCTTTAAATGTCAACACCACAAAAAAAAGAAATTGAATCTCTAATGAAAAAAATAGAAATTTCTGTTATATTAATTATTAGTTGATTTTTACTCAACTTAATGCTGAAAGAAAACTGAGTAAAGGATTGGAATTCTATGGTCGTTGATTTTCTGAAGTTCTGCTCCTCTTATTTTTTATTATACTTCAGACGCTTTATATCACATGTGATTTTTTATATAAAATTCACTGTTTACTAAAATGGGTATTTCTAGCATTACAAATTGTAAAGATGCTTCCTATATGTATATGGCATATTCACTTGCTGAAAAAGCTAAAGGGTGGGCCAGTCCAAATCCCTATGTTGGTTGCATAATCCTTAAAAACGGAGCTATCGTCGGATATGGATTTCATGAAAAACCGGGAAAACTCCATGCCGAAGCAGTGGCTATTCAAAAAGCTGGTTCTCAGGTTCAAAACAGCACCCTCTATACCACCTTGGAACCCTGCCTTCATTGGGGCAGAACTCCTCCTTGTGTGGATAAAATAATCGAGGCAAAACCTAAAAGAGTCGTTGTCTCTGCTCTGGATCCAAATCCTCTTGTTTATAAAAAAGGAGTGAAAAAACTAAAAGACGCCGGAATAAATGTTTCAACAGGACTTCTCGAGCAAATAAATAAAAAATTGAATGAAACTTATATCAAATACATAACCCGAAAGCAGCCGTTTGTATTAATTAAAGCAGCGAGCAGTTTTGATGGAAAAATCGCTACAAAAAATTTCTCTTCTCAATGGATCTCTTCTTTACAAACAAGAGAATACACTCATCTTATCAGGACAGAATATGACGCCATCATGACTGGAATCAACACCATTATAAAAGACAATCCTCAATTGACCATAAGACACTCGGATTGGACAAATAAAAAACTCACAAGAATCATCCTGGATTCTTCTCTGAGACTCCCCCCGGATTCCAAAATCATATCTACTTTATCAAAAGGAAAAATTCTCATTTTCACAAAAAAAAATCCTCCCCTTGAAAAAGCTAAACAATTACAGAGACAAGGAGTTCAAGTCATACCTCTTCAAAAATCGGATTCCTCAATCAATTTGAAAGAAGTTCTCAATTATCTGGGACAAATAGAAATATCAAGTGTCCTGGTTGAAGGAGGAGGACAGTTAACAACTTCTTTCATTCAACAGAAGCTGGCTGATAAAATATTATTGATATTTTCACCTAAGCTGATTGGAGGAGAAAAGGCTCCATCTTTTTATGATGGAAAAGGGATCAATCATATCCAGGATGCTTATCTCTTAAAGGATGTCCATTCCTTTAAAATCGGAGAAGATACCATTATGGAGGGATATTTCTGATGTTTACAGGGATCATTAATCATTTTGGATTTTTTAAGGAATATAGAAATGGAAAACAGGAAATGCTGTTAGAAGCTCCTTCTGTTTCTTCAAAGATAGAAATTGGAGAAAGTCTGGCGGTCAATGGCATTTGCCTTAGTCTTATAAAAAAAAACAAAGACATCCTATATTTCAACCTTTCTAAGGAAACTCTCAGTCGGACCAATCTTGGAGCTCTCAAAAAAGGCGAAAAATTAAATCTTGAACTTCCACTCTCCCTCTCAACACCTTTAAGCGGTCATATAGTCAATGGACATATTGATTTTACAGGAAAAATCCTCAAGTCTATACGGAAGAATAACAGTATGCGGCTGACAATATCCATTCCTCCCGAACAAAGACCATATTTCATTCCTAAAGGATCCGTCGCCTTAAATGGTATCAGTCTAACCATAGCTGATCTCAAAAAAAACTCATTTGAGGTGGAAATCATTCCCATAACCTTAGCTAACTCAAATCTGAAAAATATAAAAACAGGAGAAACAGTCAATATTGAATGTGACATAATAGGAAAATATGTGTATAATTATATTCGACAAGCAACTTAAAAAATTGAGAAAAAAGAAGATATGGAGATGAACGAGAAAGAAAAAGCATCCAATGTCGAAAAAGCTATAAAAGCCGTAAAAACAGGAAAACTCATCATTATTGTTGATGATGAAGATCGTGAAAATGAAGGCGATCTGATGGTCGCTGGGGAACATGTGACTCCAGACATCATTAACTTTATGGCAAAACACGGCAGAGGTCTTATCTGCCTGTCTTTAACCAAGGAAAGGCTGCAACAATTGCAGCTTCCTTTAATGGTCAAAGATAACACGGCTCAATTCAAAACAGCTTTCACCGTTTCCATTGATGCCAAAAAAGGCATCTCCACAGGTATTTCTGCCTATGACAGAGCTAAAACGATTTTAACCGCCATAGATCTCGAAACCAAACCTTCAGATCTTGCCCGGCCGGGCCATATTTTCCCTCTTCAAGCCAAAGATGGAGGGGTTTTGGAAAGAGCTGGCCAGACGGAAGCCTCTATAGATATTGCCAGGCTTTCAGGCCTGAAATCTGCAGGGGTGATCTGCGAAATCATGAATGAAGACGGCACCATGGCACGCATGCCGCAACTTAAAGAATTCAGCAACACATATGATATTCCAATTCTTACTATCGCTGATCTCATCAAATACCGGATGAAAAACGAACGTCTGGTGAAAAAAGTGGAAGAAGCCAATTTGCCTACCAAATTCGGGGATTTCAAAATGATGGTTTTCGAAGATTCCATCCATAAAGAACACAGTATTGCCCTGATCAAAGGTGTTATTAAAAAAGAAGAACCAACGCTTGTAAGGGTTCATTCCCAATGTTTAACTGGGGATACATTAGGTTCCATTCGATGTGACTGCGGGGACCAACTCCATCATGCAATGAATCTGATCAAAAAAGAAGGGAAAGGAATCATACTTTATATATTGAACCAGGAAGGGAGAGGAATAGGCCTAGTGAATAAAATCAAAGCCTATGCCATGCAAGATAAAGGAGTAGATACGGTTGAAGCCAATGAACAGCTTGGATTCAAGCCCGATCATAGAGACTATGGAATAGGAGCTCAAATTCTTGTTTCCCTGGGGGTGAGAAAACTCCGTCTCATCACAAACAATCCACGGAAATTCATCGGATTGGAAGGTTACGGATTGGAAATTGTGGAACGAGTGCCTGTTGAAATACCTCCCAACAAAAAAAATTTAAATTATTTGAAAACAAAAAAAGAAAAAATGGGCCATATACTGGAAATGGTATAAAGCTCAAATTTTCTTGATTTCAAAAGATTTGGTTTTCCTTTAGACATTTTTCTGATAATCCATTAAAATATCCTTCCGAATTGGGAATTAAAATGGCAGATTTCAAGCCAGCTGAAGATTTTGCAAAAAAGCTGGATCAAAAGGATCCTTTAAAAAGCCATCGAAATAAGTTCTACATTCCAGATTGCATTTATATGGATGGAAATTCTCTGGGGCTTCTCTCTAAAAATTCTGAAACATCCCTGTTAAGAGTAATTGAGGAGTGGAAAACTCTTGCCATTTCAGGATGGCTTAAAGGAAAGCAGCCATGGTTCTATTTCGCTGAAAATCTTGGCAAAATTGCCTCTGAGTTAGTGGGAGCTGAACCGGAAGAAGTCATCGCCACCGGAACCACAACAGTCAATATCCATTCTCTGATAAGCACTTTTTTTAATCCTGTTGCTGGAAAAAATAAAATACTTGCCGATGAATTAAATTTCCCATCAGACATTTATGCACTAAAAAGCCAGCTAAAATTGTTTGGGCTTAATCCCCAAAAACATCTTATCCTTGTCCGTTCCAGAGATGGAAACACCCTATCCGAGAAAACTATTCTGAAACACATGACCAATGAAATCGCTCTTGCCTTTCTCCCCTCTGTCTTATACAAAAGCGGACAACTCCTGGATATGGCATTGTTATCCGAACACGCCCACAAAAAGAATATTTTGATTGGTTTTGATTGCTCCCATTCTGTCGGAGGGATCCCTCACTATTTTAAAAAATGGGGAGTGGACTTTGCCACCTGGTGCAGCTACAAATACCTTAACGGAGGACCAGGCAGTTCCGCCTTTCTCTTTATCAACAAAAAACATTTCAAGCGTGAACCCATGCTTGCCGGGTGGTTTGGATACAAAAAAGAAAAACAATTTGACATGTCACTTAAATTCCAACATCAAGAAACCGCAGGCGGGTGGCAAATCTCCTCACCGGGAATCCTGGGCTGTTCAGCTCTTGAAGGTTCTTTATTGGAAATCAAAAAAGCTGGTATACAAAGCATCAGAAACAAATCCATAAAAATGACATCCTACTTCATCTATCTCATTGATACATTTCTAACTGAATCACCCTATAATCTTTCATTGATAACGCCCCGCAACCCTGAACAAAGAGGGGGGCATATTGCCGTGGAAAGGAAAGATTATGCCTGGCAAATCTGTGAAGCTCTGAGAGCAAAAAAAGTCGTTCCTGATTTCAGACCTCCCAACATTATAAGATTTGCCCCTATAGCTCTTTACAATACCTACCATGAGATTTGGACTGTTGTCCAGCATTTAAAAAAAATTATTGACAAAAAAGAATACAAAAACTGTTCAAAAAAAAGAAAAGCTATTTCTTAATTTTTTTCATCTATTTTCCCACATATCCGAGGGTTTTCATCTTTTCAAGAATTTTCTCGCTGGGCTCTTTCTTTGTCCCAAAGGATAATGAAATCTCTTCCCTCATTTCTTTTATATCTCTCATTAAACGGGCATACATATCCTCAGAATAACGACTTAAGTCCTCTCTATCAACCACATCCTGCTCATTAAATGCCTTTGATTTCTTAAGATTGAAAAATTCCCATCTTTTAACTTCTCCCTTATCCCAATACACGACACCTTGAAAAGGCCATCTTATTAGGGATAGAGTATTGAATCTTGCTGAAGGTTTAAAGGCAAACGAACAAATGTTTTTTTTGTTTATTTTTTTTTCTTTGATTTCGTTTAAAATACTTTTCTTCCAGGGAATACTTTGACTGTGAATCTTCAAATACTCTAAAAGAGTGGGAGAGAGACAATCCAGGGAAACTGGATATTCGAATCTTTTGTTGCCCATATTGGGAATTCTCATGATCAAGGGAACCTGAATAAACTGTCTGTTCACATACTTAGTGTGGCCGAAAAAACCATCTTTTTCTCCATGACCTTCTCCATGGTCTCCAAAAACCACAATAACTGTTTTACTGAATCGATTGTGTTTTTCAATATGCCTAAAAAGCTCACCTAAAGACTGATCCATATACTCCACCTCTTGTCTGTATAGTTTTAAAGCACTATTTTGATTCAAAATAGGAATAACCTGGAATAACTCAATATATCCTTCTTTGTCACAATCGATTTGAATGCGGCCTTGGTCATCATTCAAATGATAGGCATCTCTATACCCGCTATCTTTCTTTTGCAATGTATTTGATCTGACAGTGCATTCTTTACTGAAACGAAGTCTCCTGAGAATAAAATGAGTGAAATCCTCAAAATGATTTCGAACTCGAAATTCCATCAAATGAGAACCCCTGGCAAGTGATATTTTTTTTCTAAGAATAGCCCCTGTATACGCATTGAAATCAGCCATTCGTTTTCCATCCAAATGAATCTCAAAAAGGGCTTCTGCTTCTGGAGGTGCATAGGGAGTGTGAGGATCTGAGTAATGGATAAAGAGAAAAAAATTCCTGCTTTTAAAATTGTTTATCTTTTTAATCGCTCTTTCTGTTACTTTTTCTGCGGGAACGAAAAATATTTCTTTTTCAAACAAATTGTCGTCAAAATCAATAAAACCGGGCTTGATACCGGTTTCACTATCCAGAGTCCCCAGGGAAATGATAGCAGAGGTATGAAATCCTTTTCTTCTCAATACCTGGTGAATCATTTTATAACTGCCCTCGTATATGTCTGAATTATTGAAAACCTTCAACTCATGAGGCATACGGGATGTGAATACTGATAAATGGGAAGGCAGAGTTTCTGGACAGGTGCAAAATGCATTTTCAAAAACAATCGAATCTTTAGCAAATTTCTTTAATGCCGGGGTCTTAGCAAGTGCCCCCTTTCCAGAATCAATATAATCAAATCTGGTTGTATCCAGACTGATCATTATGATATTAAAATCTCTGTGTTGTTCATACTGACAGGAAAACAACAATATCAATAGAAGAAGATAATACGCTTTTCTAAAAATAAAATTTATTTTCTTATTTTCTCCCATGTTATCCCTCCTTAAAATATCCTAAAATAAACCCAAATATATCTCAATATCTTCAGTTCACTCTTATCACTTGCTGGTTAGAATAAAAGTAACCGGCCCATCATTTTCAATATGAACATCCATCAGTTCCTTGAACACGCCGGTTTCAACTTTTATTCCTCTTTCTCTCAGAAGTTTGACATAATAATCAAAAATCACTTTCGCCCTCTCCGGATGTTCAGCCTTATCAAAACTGGGCCTCCGTCCTTTGCTTATTGATCCGGCAAGAGTGAATTGAGATATAGCCAATATTTCTCCTCCTATATCCAGTAAAGACAGATTCATTTTCCCCTTTTCATCAGGAAATATTCGGAGTTCAACGGTTTTTTTAGCCAGATAACGGACATCTTCCTCCAAATCCCCTTTTTCAATCCCCACCAGAAGGCAAATCCCTTTTTCTATCTCACCCACAATATCTCCTCTCACTTTAACATCAGCCTGTTTTACTCTCTGTAAGACTATTTTCATCTTTTTCTCTTAATCCTATTTTTTCTTTTCCGGGAAAACAAATCTTTAATCATCTTTAAATCCCGTCGGTTAATAATCATATTGCAAATGATGTATATCATTATTCCAACAACTATAGTTGAACAAAGAATTCCGAACTTTTTCAAAAAAACAACATTTCGAAACTCAAACTGTTCCATAAAAAACCAAACTCCGAATCCCATAACTGCTGAAGAAAAAAGGGATTTCACTGCTGTGGCAAAAATAGTTTTTTTTCTTATTCTTCCTATTCTTTTTTCAAGAAGGATAAAAAGTGCAAGAAAATTAAAAATTGAGGCTATGGACAAAGCCAGAGCTATCCCCCCTGCCCTTAGGGATTTCATAAGAATAAGGGATAGACCAATATAACCAATCATTGTGAAAAAAGAAACAATAACAGGAGTTTTAATATCCTTAAAAGAATAAAAAGCAGGAGCTAACATTTTCACACAGGAAATAAATGGAAGACCAAAAGCAAAAAAGAAAAGACATGAAGCGCTCATGGTTGTAGACAATTCATCAAACTCTCCTCCATGCTGAAACAGAATTTGTATAATGGGCCGATTCAAAACCAGCAATGCTGTCATTGCAGGAATTGTGATAAAGAAAATGGCTTTAAAGGAAAAAACAATCGTTTCTTTCATACCATAAATATCCTTATCAACAACCTGTTTCGAAAAGGTTGGAAGAAGAGCGATAGAAAGCGCTACAGAAAAAAGTCCCAGAGTCAATTCTTGAACTCTGGATGCATAATAAAGCGAAGGCACACTTCCCTCTTCCAACAAAGTGGCAATCATTCGGCTAAGGGTAAAATTGATTTGTGCCACTCCAGCACCAAAGATTCCCGGAACCATAAGCTTAACAACTTTTCGAATTGATGGATTTGCAAAAGAAATCCCAAAATCAAATTTCATTCCGTTTTTCCATAAGAAAGGAATCTGAAAAGCGAGTTGTAAAATTCCTCCTAGCAGCACCCCCCCAGCAAATGCAAAAACAGGCTCTTTCATTTTCCCGGCGAAACAGAGAGTAACTGATATTATGGAAAGATTGAAAAGAACAGGAGTTAAGGCAGGAACAAAGAATTTCCTTAGTGAATTCAAAATAGCCATAGCGAGGGCAGACAGGCTTATTAAAAGCATATAGGGAAACATAATCCGGGTCAGCAGAATGGTGAGGCTCCATTTTCCAGGAACACCCCCGTATCCAATGGCGATTATCTTCACTAAAATGGGAGAAAAAACGATACCTAAAAGAGTGATGGCGGTCATGACCAGAACCAGATCAAAGAAAAATGTGTTGGCAAATTTCCAGAGTTCTTCTTTTGTCTTTTCTTTTTTGAGCTGAGTGAAAACGGGAACAAAAGCTGCTGTCATGGCTCCCTCTCCTGTAAGCCTGCGCAGCAAATTAGGGATGGTATAGGCAATAATAAAAGCACCTGCTGTCCCACTTGTACCAAGATAATATGCCTGAATAAGGTCTCTGATATATCCTAAAATCCGACTCAATAGAGTGGGAGCGGACACAGAAAATGTTGAACGCAATAAACTTCTGTTTTTATCTTTTCTGTCTGATTGCATAATTCTAATTCAAAGGAGCCTGATACTTCCTTGCCTCATAAGGGGAAAGTCAGTTGAGTAACAATCAATCCATATTGATGCTTTCTCTTTGATAGTAATCAATACAAACCCTTCTTTTTAGAATGAACCTTGAATCTCGAATAAAAAAGCTCCATCGTTCCTCAATATATTCAAACCCAAACTCAAATCCAATAAACCCGGTTGACATTAAAAGTAATATATCTTATCATAATTTATTTAAAAGGAGAAAGAAATGGCCAATCACAAATCAGCCATAAAACATTGGAGAAAAAGTTTATACAGAAATTCAGTCAATAAGAAAAATAAATCTATACTGAATACTCATATAAAAAAACTAAGAAAGGTCATTAAAGAAAAAGACAAGGAAACAGCCACTCAACTCCTTCCCTTGACATTTTCTATTATTGATAGAACAGTTAAAAAAGGAGCTATTCAAAGAAATAGGGGGAACAGATATAAATCAAGATTATCCCGCCAAGTGGAATTAATAAACAGCACTATTCCTAAATAAAGTTTCTTTTTTATAATAATTGATAAGAAATCGTTCCAACAGTATTTGGGGTGAAACGTCCGATGTTTTTATCTTTAGATCGATAGTTCTCAGTTCTTCCAAAATGTAACTCAAATCACTTAGCGTCATCGAATCAACAAGATTATAAAACGCTTTAAATTTTCTTGAATATAAACTTCCGAATTTTTCCAGAATATGAGGCCTTAATTTTTTGAAAATTATTTTCCTGTCTTTTTCTTTCTCTTTGAGCCACATTTTAGCTAAAAAAAGATCACGGAAAAACCTGGATAATAATCCGAGAACAAAGACGGGGTGAACTCCTTCTTTATTTAAAAGATTGTCTATAACTTGAAGCCCGTGTTTGACACTTCCTTTTTCCAGACTCTCAGCAACTTCCCATTCCAGAGAAGACTTTATCCATCCAGTGATTTGATTAACATCATCTGTTTCTATGAGTTCTTTATCCCCTACAAAAGTAACTAATTTTTCAACTTCATTACTCAATTTCCCCAAGTCATTTCCTGCTAATTCATTTAATCTTTTTACGGCCTCAAAAGTAGCTTCTTTTTTGTTTGCTTGTATTTTTTTTTCGATCCAGCTAAAAATTCTATTTCCTTTCAAAGACTTAATCTCTTTCACACAAACAACAGAAGATTTAAAAGAAGAAAAAAACTTTATAAGAGGAGAATTTCTCCTTAATTTTCCAGTAAATATAATAATAAGAACTGTTTTAGATTGGGGGGAACAAAAAAAATCTTCTAGTAATTTCTGTTCACTCGAAGTAAGATGGGCTCTTTTATTATCTAATATCTTTACTTCGATAATACGCCAGGGAGAAAAGAAAAAGGGAATCGTTCTCGCAGAATCAATGACTTCCATCCAAGAAAATTCATCAATATTATACCTTTCAACATAAATGTCCTGATTCTCCTGGTCTTTAAGAGCTTCTTTAAGCTCATTTGCAAATTGAAATGCAATGTAAAGTTCCTCTCCATAAAAAAAATAACAGGGCAGTACAGAGTCTCTGCTTATCTTCTTATTCAGTAAAAAGCTATACATCTTTAGAAGCCTTCCAAAATATTGACAATCAAACTGCGGGCAAATTTTTGGCCTATATTGTCAATAGCTTCTGACTCTACAGTTTCAAAATCAGTCCCTTCAGGAACTTCATATTCAGTCTGATAAGGAAAATATGTATTTCTATACAGCACCTTCTTGTTTATCAAATCTCTAACCACAATTTTTGATACAATTGTTATGCTATATCTGTCTGCAGTAGCTTGGGCGGTAAATCCAACAGGGGTAGCTCTAAATGAAACGATTTCCCCGTTTAAAACAGCATCTGCCGATTGGATATTGCCTACGATTTCCAATTTTCCTCTTGCAACCAACTCGTCTATAACACTTTGAGTTAATTTAACATCAAGTTGGAACCGAGTGGTTTTATTTTCAAACATAGGAATATAAATATTTTTAATATGTTCGGGAAGGAAACTCCCTCTTCCTCTCAAATGGTAACCACATTGAACAAACAGGAAGCATATTATAGCCAATACAGTGACTTTTTTCATAACACCTCTTTTATTAATAATTGAATCAGTCTTGCCCAAGATATCTTTGAATCTGAACACACAAACAGATATTAATTTTATCCTTTCTGAATGTCAAGACAGGACATCTTATTCTAGAATATGCACTTGTTATTTTAATT